>NZ_JBHSMU010000016.1:0-390667 GCF_042655085.1 Massilia niabensis
CAACATCCAAAGGGTAACGAAAAAGGCCGTAACCCTGTCAACCTATCTTAGGACGAGACAACTACCAAGGCTCGGTTCAGACGCCTTCGGTCACCTTCGGCAGCGGCGCTTTCACCAGCGGCACCGGTTTCGCCGGAGGACGGCCGGTGGCGTAACCGACGCCACGCATGACCAGGCGATACAGCAGGCGCACGAAGGTCAGCGTCAGGATCGCTTCCACAAACGTCATCAGGAAGGCCGGCATGCCGTGATAGCGCTCGGCGCGGCGGTGGAACTTGGCCGCCATGCGGTCGCGTGCGATCTCGATGCTGTCGTAGAAGGTCGGCACCACCAGCAGGGTCAGGAAGGTGGAGGTGATAGTGCCGCCGATGATGGCCACGGCCAGCGGCTGGTAGAACTTGCCGTCCGGGCCCAACGCCAGGGCGACCGGCAACATGCCGGCGATCAGCGCGAAGGTCGTCATCAGGATCGGGCGCAGGCGCATGCGCCCCGCCTTCATCAGCGCTTCCTCGCGGTCATAGCCTTCCGCCTCCAGGGCACGCGCCGCGTCGAGCAGCAGGATCGCGTTCTTCGCTACCAGGCCCATCAGCATGATGATGCCGATCATGCTCATCAGGTTGAGCGTGCCGCCGGTCAGCAGCAGCGCCAGCACCACGCCGATCAGCGACAGCGGCAGCGACATCATCACGCCCAACGGCGCGGTGAACGAGCCGAACTGCATCACCAGGATCAGGTACATCAGGCCAATACCGCTCAGCAATGCAGTGATCATCGCGCCGAACAGGTCAGCCTGGTCCTTGCCGGCGCCACCGAGGGCCAGGCCATAGCCTGGCGGGAAGTCGAAGGTCTTGGCCAGGGCCATTGCGTCCTGCGTCACTTCGCCGTTGGAACGGCCTTGGGCATTCGCCGACACGGTGATCACGCGCTTGCCGTCCTTGTGCACGATTTCCGACGGACCCTTGCCCATGCTGATGCGGGCGATCTGCTCGAGCGGCACCATGGTGTTGGTGCCGGCGATCAGGATCGGCAGGCGTTCGATGTTCTCGATGTTGACGCGGTCTTCCGGATGCAGGCGCACCGCGACGTCGCGCGTTTCGCCGGTCGGGTCGACCCAGTCGCCCACTTCGATGCCCGCGAAGGCCACGCGCAAGGCGGTGGCGGCGTCGCTGACCGACACGCCCATCGAGTTTGCCAGGCCACGGTCGAGCTCGATCTGCAGCTCGTTCTTCGGGTCCTGCTGCGACAGCGTGACGTCGACCGCACCCGGCACCTGGCGCAGTTTCTCCATGTAGGCCGAAGTCAGCTCCATGAGCTTCCTCGAATCGGCGCCCGTGAATTCGATCTGCACCGGCTTGCCGTTGCCGTTCAGGTCGTCCTGAACGGTGTACTCGGCACCGACCAGGCCGGCGACCTTGGTACGCAGCTCGGCCGCGATATCGGCGGCGCTGCGTTGGCGGGTGTTACGCTTGCCGATCTCGACATAGATCTGGCCGCCGTTCGGGCGCGCCACGACGTCGGTGGCACGCACCTCCTTCATGGACAGCGCGAGCGACTCCGCCTGCTGCATCTTCAGCTTGGCGTATTGCAGGCTCGACGAAGCCGGGGTGCGCACTTCGATCATGATCTTGTTGCCGTCGCCCTTGGGCAGGAAGCTGGTACCGCCGAAGAAGTGCTGCAAGGCGATCGCGCCGGCGAAGCTGGCCACGGCAATTGCGCCCATCCAGCGGCGGTGGTGCAGCGCCCAGGCGATCACGTTGCCGTAACGGGCCGCCTGGCGGTCAAACCAGTCGTTGAAGCGGGCCAGCACCTTCGAGATGCCCTTCTTCGGCGCATGGTGGTGACCTGGAGGGTCGCCCCAATAGGCCGACAGCATCGGGTCGAGCGTGAACGAAATGAACAGCGACACCAGCACCGAGCAGGTCACGGTCAGCGCGAACGGACCGAACCATTCGCCCGAGATGCCCGGCATGAAGGCAACCGGAATGAACACGGCCATGATCGAGAACGTGGTCGCAGCAACGGCCATGCCGATTTCCGAGGTGCCGACCAGCGCGGCGGTGCGGCGGTCGGCGCCCATCTCCATGTGGCGCACGATGTTTTCCCGCACCACGATGGCGTCGTCGATCAGCACGCCGATCGCCAGCGAAAGCCCGAGCAGGGTCATGAAGTTCAGGGTGAAGCCGCACAGCCAGACCGCGATGAAGGCGGCCAGCACCGATGTCGGCAACGACAGCGCGGTGATCAGGGTCGAGCGCCACGAGTTCAGGAAGGCGTAGACGACGAACACGGTCAGCACGGCGCCGAAGACGAGCGACTCGATCACGTTGTTCAGGCTGCTTTGGGCTTCCTCGCCGCCATCCCGGGTGATCGTCAGTTCGGTACCCTTCGGCAGTTCCTTGTTGATCGCGGCCACTTCTTCGCGCACCCGCTTGGCGATCGACACGGTCGACGCCTCGCGCGAGCGGACGACCTGGATGCCGACGTTCGGGTTGCCGCTGTGGATCGAGGCGCTGTCGATGTCGGCGAAGCCGTCCTGGATCTCGGCCACCTGGTTCAGGCGCACGATGGTATCGCCGCTACGCTTGACGACGATCTGCGAAAAGTCTTCCGGACGCTCGATGCGGCCGATCAGGCGGATGCCCTTCTCGTCCATCTCACCGCGCACCTTGCCCACCGGCGCATTGGTGTTCTGGTTGCGCAGCGCTGCCGCCACTTCGTTAACCGAAACATTGTATTCACGCAGCTTTTCAGCGCGCAGCAGCACCGACAGTTCGCGCCGCAGGGCGCCATTCACGCTCACCGTGGCGACGCCGTCGATGCCGCGGAAGCGGTCCGCCAGCTCGTCTTCGGCCAGGCGGGACAGTTCGGCATGGGTCTGCCCTTTCGAGGACAGCGCCAGGCCCATGATCGGGCGCGCGGCCGGGTCGACGCGGCGCAGGATAGGCTCGCGCATCTCGATCGGCAGCTTGTAGCGCACCGCCGAGATGGCGTTGCGCACGTCGTCGGAGGCTTCGATCAGGTTGCGGTCGAAGTCGAACTCCATCACCAGGGTGGCGCTGCCTTCGTTCGCATAGGCCGTGACCTCGGTCACGCCCTGCACGCTTTGCATCTGCTTTTCCAGGCGGTCGATGATCTCGCGCTCGCTGGTCTCGGGCGAGGCGCCCGGATACGGGATGTTCACCACGATCACCGGGATGTCGACGTCGGGTTCCTGGTTGACGCGCAGCTTCGACAGGGCCAGCAGGCCCATGCACATCATGCCCAGGATCAGCACGATCGTCGCGATCGGCTTCTTGACAGAAAAATTGGACAGGAACATGGCTTAGTTCCCTTTGGCCGGCGCGGTAGCCGCAGTAGCAGCGCTGGCCACGCGCGGGCCCGTCAGCTCCACCTTTTGGCCATCCTTCAGGTTCGAGCTCGGGTTGCGCAGCACGGTGTCGCCGGCGGCGAGGCCCGACTTGATCTCGATGTTGCCGGTGCGCTGGTCGCGCATGCCGACCTGCAGGTCGACTTTGGACAGCTGTGCACCTTTCACGCGCCAGGTGTAGTTCTTGTCACCCGCTTTCACGATCGCGCTTTCCGGCAGCATCAGCGCATTCGAGGTGGCGGCATCGATCCGTCCTTCGGCATACAGGCCGGCCACTTTCGGCTGCTCGCCGGTCAGGCCCACCAGCACCTCGACCTGGCGGGTGATGGCGTTGGCCGACGGGTCGATGCGCTTGACGACGCCCGTGAACTGCTGGTTGCCATAGCCGTTGATGTGGAACTTGACCGGCTGGCCGACTTTCACGGTGGCGATCTTGTCGGTCGAGACGCGGCCCTCGAAGCGCATGCTGGTCGGGTCAATCACCTTGACCAGTTCCTTGCCCGGGGTGGCGGTGTCGCCGGCCGAGACCTTGCGGTCGCTGACGATGCCGTCGAAGGGCGCGCGCACCTGGGTGCGCGAGATCTGCTGGCGCGCGGCCGCTGCGCGGCTGCGGGCTGCCGACAGTTCGCTCTGGGCAGTGTTGCGGCGCACTTCGGCTTCGTCCTGGGCCGCAGCCGAGGTCATGCCCGAGGCGCGCAGGGTTTTGAGGCGCTCGAGCTGGCGGTTCGCCTGCTCGAGTGCCTGGCTTGCCGCGCGCACGCCGGCGTCGGCCGACAACAGGCTGTCGCGGATCGCCGTCTCGTCGAGTTTCACCAGCAGGTCGCCACGCTTGACGACTTCGCCGTTTTCCTTCAGTACCTGCAACACGACAGACGAGACCTCGGCGCGCAGGTCGGCGCGCCGCTCAGGCTGGATCGAGCCGGTGATCACCGGGCCGGAGGCGAGCGCATCGCTTTGCACCGTCAGCAAATCCTGGGGTGCGACCAGCAGCTGGTTCGGTTTGTTGTCCTTGGCCGCAGCCTTGGGGTCTTTCGCCTCCTTGCCGCAGGCGGCCAGGGCGGACGCAATGGCAAGGACAAGTAGAGTGTTGCGCAGCATGAGTTGGATCTCCCGATTGGACGCTGAATGTTTTTATAAAATTGGAATGGATATCTTCAGCGCGCAGTATCCGGGAGGCGACCCCACCCGTCAATTGACGATCCCGCCCACTGTGGTTTTGTATGGATGAACTGCATTCTGGCGCGATGGACTGCAAGCGCGCACGATGAAATGCATACGCGCCGATGCCGGCGCCTATACTGCGCTTCTGCCGGTTTATGCGCTGAAAACGGCGTGGATCAGGAAGCCCATGCCAATGCCGGTGGCGATGCCGCCGCAGATCTCGACCAGGGTATGCCCCATGCGCTCGCGCAGGATGATGTGGCCGGTCACGTCAACGGCCAGGCGGTTGATGGCAGCGGCCTGGCGTCCCACGTGCTGGCGCAGGCTGTTCGCGTCGATCATCACGATGAAGGCCAGCGTGACGGCCACACCAAAGGCCGGGTGATCGATCCCCTCGCGCAGCGCGATCAGCGTCGCCATCGCGGTCACCACTGAACTATGGTTGCTCGGAAAGCCGCCGTTGCCGACGAGGTTGAACGCCCAGCGGCGCTGGCGCGCACTGTTGATCAGGAATTTGATCGGGCCGACGACCATCCAGGTCAGCACCGGTGTAACGAGGTAAGCGAAGTCCATTCTGTTCCTAGTGTGTTTGCCATGCGGGTTGCATGCGGATGTTGCGTGCAGGTTTACTCGTGATGAGGGCCGCGCGGAATTATCGCAGAAGCAATGCGCGGCGGCGACCTGCGCTGCGCCGCCCTCCCCGGCCCGCGCGTAAGATGCTCCAAAACTGTGGCATTTCAACCAATAGGAAAGGAGGCAGCATGCGGCACTTCAGGATATCCATTGCAGTGACTGTCGTGCTGATGATCCTGGCCGGCTGGTGGGGGTACGAGCGCGGCGGCGTGGCCGGCCTTGCCAGCGCGCTGTGGATCACTGCGGTGCTCGGCGTGCTCGAAGTCTCGCTGTCCTTCGACAATGCCGTCGTCAACGCCTCGGTGCTGAAGCACTGGAATGAATTCTGGCGCAAGCTCTTCCTGACCGTCGGCATCCTGGTCGCGGTGTTCGGCATGCGCCTGCTGTTCCCGCTCGTGATCGTCTCGGTCGCCACCGGCCTCGGCATGGTCGACGTCTGGAACATGGCGATCGAGACCCCGGACGAATACTCACGCCACCTGACCGAGCACCACGCCGAGGTGTCGGCCTTCGGCGGCGCCTTCCTGATGCTGGTTTTCCTGAATTTCCTGTTCGACAACCAGAAAGAGCTGCACTGGCTCGGCTGGATCGAGGAAAAGCTCGGCAAGTACGGGTCCGAAGGACTGGCCACCCTGCTCACCCTACTGGCCGTGTTCTTCGCCATGAGCCTGATGCCCGAGGAACGCAAGCTGGCCGTGCTGACGGCGGGCGTCGTCGGCGTGCTGATCTATATCGGCGTCAAGTGGATCAGCAGCCTGCTGGAGGAAGAGGAAGAAGACCCGACCATCGGCAAGATGATTTCCCAGGGCAGCATCGGCGGCTTCCTGTATCTCGAAGTGCTGGACGCCTCGTTCAGCTTCGACGGCGTGATCGGCGCCTTTGCCATCACCAACGACGTCGTCATCATCATGCTGGGCCTGGCGATCGGCGCGATGTTCGTGCGCTCGATGACGGTGTTCCTGGTCTACAAGGGCACGCTGCAGGAATTTATCTACCTCGAACACGGCGCGCACTATGCGATCGGCATCCTGGCGCTGATCATGTTCGCGAATGTCCATTACCACATTCCCGAATGGTTCACGGGCCTGTCCGGCCTGGCCTTCATCGTCGTGTCGCTGTGGTCGTCGATCCGCCACCGCAAGCGCACAGAGCTCGAAGAAGCGCGCGACAAGGCCGAAGTGGTGTAATTGTGTGCGGACACGCGCTGCCATTTTGACAATCGGAGCGACCGTGGCAGAATGGCGCCACTTCCTCTACCTTACCGAACCAGAACAACCATGCCGAAAGCCCTGCCGCAACGCTCCATCGCCATCCTGCTCTCCGTGCTCGTCGCCCTCGTCGTCGTGTTCGCCCTGTACACCTGGTTCACGCTGACCTGGTCGTATTCCGAAGGCACGCGGGCCGGCTATTTGCAGAAATTCTCGAAGAAGGGCTGGCTGTGCAAGACCTGGGAAGGCGAGATCCTGCTCTCGAGCATGCCAGGTGCGATCCCCGAGCGCTTCGCCTTTACCGTGCGCGACGACAGCCTGGTACGCAAGCTCGAGTCGACCATGGGGCAGCGCGTCGAGATCAGCTATGAACAGCACCGCGGCGTGCCGACCAGCTGCTTTGGCGAAACCGAGTATTTCGTCACCGCCGTGAATACGGGGCCGAAGAATCCGGTGGCGCCGAGCGATGCGCCGGCGGCGGTGCAGTAAGTCAGTTTATGTAGCGCGGGCGGCCCTCCGCCCACGCGCTACGGCCGCACAGTCATTGCAGCTCAGGCAGCCACCGGCATGGCTTCCCGCAGGCTAGCCAGTTCTTCCTCGCCCAGCGTTTCCTTGTCCATCAGCCGCCTGGCGGCCGTTTCCAGCAGCTGGCGCCGCGCGCTGAGCAATTCCACCGCGCGCGCAAACGCCTGCTCGACGATCTCGCGCACCGCGCAGTCGATCTCGCGCGCCGTCATTTCCGAGTAGTCGCGCCCCCGGCGTTCGGCCAGGGGCATGCCGAGGGACGACTGGCGCTCCTCCTCGTAGGCAAGATGGCCCAGCTTCTTGTCCATGCCATAGCGGGTGACCATGCTGCGCGCGATGTCGGTCACCTTCGCCAGGTCGTCCGCCGCGCCGGTGGACAGGTGGCCGAACACGACATGCTCGGCGGCGCGTCCGCCGAGCAGCACCGCCATCTTGTTCTCCAGTTCCTCGCGCGTCATGAGGAACCGGTCCTCGAGCGGCCGCTGCAGGGTGTAGCCGAGTGCGCCGACGCCGCGCGGAATGATCGACACCTTGTGCACCGGATCGCTGCCAGGCAAGGACATGGCGACCAGCGCATGGCCCATCTCATGGTAGGCGACGATCTTGCGCTCCTGCGGGTTGAGCAGGCGGTTCTTCTTCTCGAGGCCGGCGACAATGCGTTCGATGGCGCCGGTGAAGTCATCCATGCTGACGGCTTCCTGCTTCCTGCGCGTCGCCAGCAGCGCCGCCTCATTGACGAGGTTGGCGATGTCGGCGCCGGAGAAGCCGGGCGTGAGCGCCGCGATCTTCTCGCGGTCTACGTCGGGCGCGGTCCTGATCTTGCGTATGTGCACATTCAGGATCTGCAGCCGCCCCGCCTTGTCCGGCCGGTCGACCAGGACCTGGCGGTCGAAGCGGCCGGCGCGCAGCAAAGCCGGGTCGAGGATTTCCGGACGGTTGGTCGCCGCCAGCAGCACCAGGCCCGATGTCGGGTCGAAGCCGTCCATCTCCACCAGCAATTGATTGAGCGTCTGTTCCTTCTCGTCATGCCCGCCGACGTAGGCGCCGCGCGCGCGGCCGAGCGCATCGAGCTCGTCGATGAAGATGATCGCAGGCGCCTTCTGCCGCGCCTGTTCGAACAGGTCGCGCACGCGGGCGGCGCCGACGCCGACGAACATTTCGACGAATTCCGAGCCGCTGATCGAGAAAAAGGGCACGCCCGCCTCGCCGGCTACCGCGCGTGCCAGCAGGGTCTTGCCGGTGCCGGGCGGCCCCACCAGCAGGACGCCCTTGGGCGTGCGCGCGCCGAGGCGGCCATACACCTTCGGCTCCTTGAGGAAGTTGACGATTTCCTTCAGTTCCTCCTTCGATTCATCGACACCGGCCACGTCGTCGAAGCTGACCTTGACGTCGGTTTCGACATAGATCCTGGCCTTGCTCTTGCCGATCGACATGAAGCTGCCGCCGAGGCCGCCCTGGTCGGCGAGGCGGCGCATCAGGAACATCCAGATGCCGAAGAAAATGACCGCGGGGAGAATCCAGCCGAGCAGCGTCCGGAAGAAGGTGTTCTGCACGACGCCGGTAAAGCGCACATTGTACGGGGCGAGATCGCGCGCCAGGTCGGTCTCGACGCGGGTGGTGACGAAGCGCGTGCTGCCGTCCTGCAGCGGTTTGCGCAGCTTGCCCCGGATGTAATTCGGGTCAACGGCAATTTCCTCCACATTGCCCTCTTTCAGTTCTGCCATGAACTGGCTGTACGGCAGGGGCTCGACCTCGCGCACGAGTACCCATGCATCGCGCAGCAGCAAGACGCCGAGCAGCGCAAAGGCCATGTACCAGAGATTGAATTTGGTCTGCTTTTCCATCATGTTCGCTCCAGGCAATAGCCGCCGGACGAAAGGCAACGGCGACTGCGGTTGCTGCATAACGGAGAGACTTCATGCGGGCAAAAAAAATCCCCCGGCGGGATGGCGGGAGGATTTTCGATGGACTGCAGGTTCAGCCGATGTCGTCCTGGGAACGACCGCTCCAGGAGCAAGTGGCAGGTCTTGCCGGGCGCCCTTAATCGTTCCCGGAGCGGCGCTGGTGCAGGATGACTTCAGCCAGGCGGGCGGCGGCCTGCTGGGCTGAGGGCAGCTGCTTCAGGCGGCCCAGGACTTCGCGGGTGATGTTTTCCGACGCGGCGCGCTGGCGCTCTTCGGCCTTGCGGTCGTTGATCGCGTCCTCCGTTGCCGACAGCTCGGCGGCCTGCTCTTCCAGCCGCTTCGTTTCCAGCGCCAGCAACTCGCGCCGGGCGTCGGCCATCTGCAAGGTGGTGGCGGCCGTCTTGCGCTGCATCTCCGCGTGCGCCTGGGCGTGCTCGAGCAGCGCGCGCTGGGCGTCGCGCTTTTCCAGGGCCGAGCTGGCAGCGGCCGCCTCGGCCAGTTCGCGCTCGCACGCCAGGCGCGCGGCTTCTTCCTCGGCTTCGGCGCGCACCCGGGCGGCGAGCAGCGTTTCCTGTTCGGATGCCAGGCGCGCCGCCGCCGCTGTCGCGGCCCGCGTTTCCGCTTCCAGCCGCTCGCGCTGGGCCGCCAGTTCGCTTTCGGCCAGCGCCAGCGCATCGCGCGCGGCCAGCACTGCCTGCTGTTCGGTTTCGGCGAGGGTGGCGGTGGCGCGCAAGGCTGCTTCCTCGCCCGCGGCGCGCTCGGCCTGCAGCTGCGCCAGCCCGGCTGCGGCCTGAGCGCGCGCCCCGGCTGCGCTTGCGGCAGCTTCCTCGCTGGCTGCCTGCTGGAACACCCTGGCGGCTTCCTCGCGCTGCGCGTCGAGCGTGGCCTGGCGCGCGTCGGCGATGCGGCGCTCGGCCTCGGCCTGCTCGCGCAGCAGCGATGCCGCATGCAGCTCGGCCCGGGCACGGTCCTCGGCGGCGGCGGCCAGCGCGCGTTCGGCGGCCAGCTTTTCTTCCAGCCGGGCCAGTGCCGCTTCCTCGATCGCGAGGCGCTCGCGCTCGGCGTTTGCCAGTTGCTCGGCCTGGCCCTGCCGGCGCTGGGCCAGCGCTGCCGCATCCACGGCCAGCGCGGCCTCCTGGGCCTCGAGTTCGATCGCGGCCGCTTGCGCCGCGTTGGCGGCAGCGCGCGCTTCGGCCGCGGCCTGGGCCTGGACGGCGCGCTGCTCGGCCAGTTGCCGTTCGCGTTCCTGCTCCTGCGCCTCGAAGGCCGCGGCTTGGGCTGCGGCGCGGTCGGCTTCGGCGCGCTGCTGCGCGTGCGCCGCCGCGACGGTTTCCGCCTGCAGGCGTGCTTCGACTTGCAGACCCGCTTCGTGCTCGGCCTCGGCGCGCGCGTCGGCCGCATCGCGCAGCTTGCGGTCCGCTTCGATGCGGGCTTCGGTGGCGGCGACGATGCGCGCCTCGGCTTGCACCCGTGCTTCGGCACTGGCGGCGGCCATCGCTTCGACCCGCTCGCGATGCACGGCGGCGTCGCGCAATTGTTTTTCCAGTTGCAGGCGTGCGCGCAGGGTATCGGCCGCGACCCGCTGCGAGTCGGCCTGGGCCTGGGCGATCGACGCGCGCTCATGCTCGACGTGGGCCAGCGCCCGTGCTTCTTCCAGGGCGCGCGCTTCGGCGCCGGCGCGGGCAAAGGCCGAGGTCAGCGCGACCTGGTCGGCGCGTTCGCGGGCCAGCGCCAACTCGAGTGCTTCGGACTCGGTTTCGGCCAGCTTTTCCGCCGTTTCGGCGGCGGCCTTTTCGGCGCGCTCGCGCTCGCGCGCCAGCACCGAGACGCGCGCATCGGCGGCGGCGCTGTGCAGCACGGCGTCGCGCGCGGCCTGCACGGCCGCGACGCGTTCGGCGGCCTGGCGGCGCGCGTCTTCGGCCTGGACCAGCAATTCCTCGGCGGCGCGCGCGGCCTCGATCGCCATCGCCGCTTCCGCTTCGATCTGTTCGGTGGCGCGCCGGCGCGCATCCTCGGCGGCGCGCGAACGCGCTTCGGTCGCCAGGCGGCTTTCGGTATCGGCCTGTACCCGGGCACGCAGCTCGGCCGTTTCCTGGCGCATCGCTTCCAGCCGCTCGCCCGCTGCCTGGGCCGCGGCGCGCAGCGTCTCCAGGCGGTCGCGGTTGGCTTCGATGGCTTCTTCCGATGCCTGGGCGTTGGCCAGCGCGGCCGCGGCGGCGGCGGCATCCATCGCCACGCGTTCCTCGGCCAGCGAGCGGGCGCGCGCTTCGGCGTGGGCCCGGCTTTCGGCTGCGACGTTCGCCCTGGCTTCCGCTTCGACGCGCGCGATCGCTTCCTTGATCGCGACCTTCTCTACCGGGCCGTGACTGGCCGCAGGCGCGCCAGGCAGCGCGCGGCCGGGGGCCGATGGCAGGTCGATCGTAATGTCGGTATCGTCGTCTTGGGCTGGCAGGTTTTCCATGGCGTTTCTCGTTCAGGCTGGCGCAGTCGGGGAGATCGCGCGCAATCCATTATCGACCAAACCCAGCAATCCCGTCACGCGAAGCTGCGCGGTAAAAGGCGCGCAATTCCGTGATTCAATTATTAGAGCGTCTCACAAAGCCCACAGGGCAAGGCGCACCGTCGAAGACAGTACGCTAGTACGGCGAGACGGTGCAACGCCCCATGTGGGCTTTTTGAGACGCTCAGACCGGCCACAGTGGCGGCTCATCCATGAGAGCCACCTGCTCGCGCAGTTCCAGGATACGGTCCTGCCAGTAACGCTGGGTGTTAAACCACGGGAAGGCGGCGGGAAAGGCCGGGTCGTCCCAGCGCATCGCCAGCCAGCCCGCATAATGGATCAGGCGCAGGGTGCGCAGGGCTTCGACCAGGTACAGCTGGCGCGGGTCGAAATCGCAGAAATCCTCGTAGCCGGCCAGCACGTCGGCCATCTGGCGCACCATGTCCTGGCGCTCGCCCGAGAGCAGCATCCACAGGTCCTGCACGGCCGGGCCCATGCGGCTGTCGTCGAAGTCGACGAAATGGGGGCCGTCCCCGGTCCACAGCACGTTGCCGCCATGGCAGTCGCCGTGCAGGCGCAGCAGCGGCACCTCGCCCGCGCGCTCGTAGCAGCGCGCCACCCCAAGCAGGGCCTGCTCGACCACGCTGGTATAGGTGGCGCGCAGTTCGACCGGGATGAAGTTGTTCCGGCAGACGAATTCGAAGGGCTCGCGCCCGAAGGTCTGGGCATTGAGCGCCGGGCGCAGCTGGTAGCTTGCAAGGCCGCCGACCGCGTGGATGCGGCCGATGAAGCGGCCGGTCCACTCCAGCACTTTCGGGTCGTCCAGTTCCGGTGCCCGTCCGCCGCGGCGCGGGAAGACGGAAAAGCGGAAACCTTCGAATTCGTGCAGCGTGCGGCCATCGATCACCTCGGCCGGCACCACCGGCACTTCGCGCTCGGCCAGCTCGGCGACGAACGCGTGCTCCTCGAGGATGGCTTCGTCGCTCCAGCGCGCCGGCCGGTAGAACTTGACCACCACCGGATCACCCTCCTCACGGCCGACCTGGTAGACCCGGTTTTCGTAGCTGTTGAGCGCAAGCAGGCGCCCGTCGCCGCGCAGGCCGACGCTCTCGACGGCGTCAAGCACCCGGCTCGGCTCGAGGCTGGAAAAGGGATGCGACGCCGCATTGGCGGAAGAAGTAGACTCGGTATGCATAAACGCCATTGTACGGCGACGCGCTCTCGGCGCGTTTTATTTGGTGCGCGCGCCGGTCGCTGGCGTTAAACTGCGACCTTCATTGAAAGAAGAGCCCACATGCAACTCGAACAGCCCCTCACCGAAAAAGAATTCGACGAACTCGACCAGTTCCTCCTCTCCGAGCGCAGCCCGGACGACGCGATGACGATGGATACCCTGCACGGCTACCTGACGGCCATTGCCATCGGCCCGGAGACCATCATGCCGGCCGAGTGGCTGCCGCGCGTCTGGGGCGAGGAAGACGGCGCCGCGCCAAAATGGAAGAACGCAAAGGAAGAGGAACGCATCCTCAACCTGATCATGCGCTTCATGAACGAAGTGCTGATCACCTTCGAAGTCGCGCCGAAAGAGTTCGAGCCGCTGTACTGCGAGCACGAGCACAATGGCCAGACCCTGATCGACGGCGAAGCCTGGTGCTGGGGCTTCTGGGAAGGCATGGAGCTGCGCCCGGGTTCCTGGGAGCCGATCTGGGAGTCCGAGGTGGCCGAGCTGATGCGTCCGCTCTACCTGCTCGGCGCCGACGAGATCGAGGAAGCCGAACTGCCGCTGGTCGAAGACCCGTCCAAGGCCCACCACCTGGCGCTCGAGGTCGAAGCGAACCTGCCCGCGATCTACCGCTACTGGCTGCCGCTGCGCAAGGCTGCGGTAGAAACCGTTCGCCACGACACCCCGAAACCGGGCCGCAACGACGACTGTCCTTGCGGCAGCGGCAAGAAGTTCAAGAAGTGCTGCGGCGCTGACGTGGCGTAAGACCGAGCAGCCACCTTGCCGACCGCACCGCCCTCCCCTTCGACCGAACAGGCGCGCCTTGCGGTGCTCGACTCCTACGGCATCCTCGACACGCCGCCCGAACGCGCGTTTGACGACCTGACCCGCCTGGCCAGCCAGTTGCTGGACGCGCCGATCGCCGCCGTCAACCTGCTGGCCGATGACCGCCAGTGGTTCAAGTCGGAGATCGGGCTGGGGGTGCGCGACATGCCGCTGGACGACTCGATCTGCAAGTTCGCCCTGTTGCAGCAAGGGCAGATGGTCGTTCCCGACACCCTGCTCGACCCGCGTTTCGCCGGCAATCCACTGGTGACCGGCGCGCCCGGGCTGCGCTTCTACGCCGGCGAACTGCTCATGACCGCCGACGGGATTCCGCTCGGCACCCTGTGCGTGCTCGACCTCAAACCGCGGCCCCAGGGCCTGTCTGCCCAGCAGCGCTTCGTCCTCGAAACGCTGGCGCGCCAGGTGATGAGCCTGATCGAACTGCGGAAATCCTTCAAGGACCAGGAACAGCTTCTGCTGCAACAAAAATCGGTCGAGGAAGAACTGCGGGTCGAGCGCGACCAGAGCCGGCGCCTGCTGGAGGGCATGGACGAAGGTTTCATTTTCCTCGATACGGAATTTCGCCTGCGCCAGATCAACGCCGGCGCCATGCGCTTCGAACACCGCGAGGCACGGGACATGCTGGGCCGCAGCCACTGGGACGTCTGGCCCGGCTCGGAATCGCTGGCCGTCGCCGATCATTACCGGCGCGCGATGACGCAGCGCGTGGCCGTCAATTTTGAGCAGGAATATGTGTTTCCAGACGGCCGCGGCTACTGGATGGACATTCGCGCGTATCCGGCCAATGGCGGCCTGGCCGTGTTTTACCGCGACATCACCGAACGCAAGAACGCCGAGCAGGCCCTGCAGGACAGCCAGGCCCAGGCGCTGGCGGTGGCGCGCCAGGCCGAGGGCGAGCGGCGCCGGCTCGACGCCCTGTTGGAGGCCGTGCCGGTCGGGATCATCGTCGCCGACGCCGGCGGCGCATTGGTCCGCGTGAATGCGGAGAACCGCAAGATCTGGGGCGGCCACCCGATGTCGGCCGACATCCACGAATACGTGGAATGGAAGGGCTGGTGGGCCGACGGCTCGAGCAAGCACGGCCAGCGCCTGCGCGAGGACGAATGGGCGATGGCGCGGGCCCTGGCCGGCGAAGCGGCGCCGCGCCAGGTCATCGAGGTCGAGTCGTTCGACGAGCCGCCACGGCGGCGCATTGTCCTGAACCAGGGCGCGCCGATCCGCGACGCGGCGGGAACCATCATCGGCGCCGTGGTCGGGCAGATGGACGTCACCGACCGCATCCGCGCCGAGGAAGCCCTGCGCGATGCCGACCAGAAGAAAGACGAATTCCTCGCCATGCTGGCGCACGAACTGCGCAACCCGCTGGCGCCGATCACCTCGGCCGCCGCGATCCTGTCCAGCCGGAACGTCGACCAGGCCACCGTGCAGCGCACCAGCGCCATCATCGCGCGCCAGGCCAGGCACATGACCGGCCTGATCGACGACCTGCTCGACGTGTCGCGCGTGACACGGGGCCGGGTCGACCTCGATACCGTCGACCTCGACGCGAAGGACGTGATCGCCGACGCTATCGAGCAAGTGCGCCCGCTGGTCGAGAAGCACGGTCACCGGCTGACGGTCGGCCTGTCGCCGGCGCCGTCGATCGTGCTGGGGGACCGCAAACGCCTGGTGCAGGTGATGACCAACCTGCTCTCGAATGCCGCGAAATACACGCCGAACGGCGGCAACATCGGCGTGCTGTTGGAGACTGAAGACAGCCACCTGGTGATCACGGTGCGCGACGACGGCATCGGCATGACGCCCGAGCTCATCGCCGATGCGTTCGACCTGTTCTCGCAAGGCAAGCGCAGCCTGGACCGCAGCCAGGGGGGCCTGGGCATCGGCCTCGCCCTCGTGAAAAGCCTGCTGCTGCTGCACGGCGGCACGATCAGCGTCCATAGCGACGGGCTGGATGCGGGCAGCACCTTCCAGGTCCGCCTGCCCAGGTCCAGCGGCATCGGGGCCCTGCCGGGCCTGGATGCCGCCCATCAGGGAACGAAGGCGCCGCCACTGCTGCGCATCGCCATCGTCGACGACAACGAGGATGCCGCGGCGACGCTGGCGATGTTCCTCGAGGCCTTCGGGCACCAGGTGTCGGTCGCGCACGCGGCGCGCGCCGCGCTAGAGGCGCTGCCGGCATTCGCGCCGGACGTGTGCCTGCTCGACATCGGCTTACCGGGCATGAACGGCTTCGACCTGGCCCGCGCCCTGCGCGCGCTGCCGGCCACGGCCAGCGCGGTCCTGATCGCCGTCACCGGCTACGCGCAGGAACAGGACCGGCAGCAGGCGCTGGCGGCCGGTTTCAATGATTTGTTTGCGAAACCGGTCGATCTTGCGGCCCTCAATAGCCTGCTCACCCGGATCGCCGAGCGCCGCCTGAGGTAACCGCTCACGCCGCCTCCAGTTTCTGCTCCACCAGCGCGGCCAGCAGGTCCGAGCGGCTGACAATCCCCACCACCGCCCCATCGGCCCCCGTGATGACGACCTGGTGGTAGCGCCCGTCGCGCAGCAGCGGCACCAGCTCGGCGAGCGGCGCGTCGGCCCCCAGGGCCGCCACCCGCTGCTGCATCACGGCAGCGACCCGCTGGCCGGCGCCCGGCACCAGCGCGCGCAGGCGCGCGCCCCAGCCGGCCTGGCGCAGCAGGTCTTCCTGCGCCAGCACGCCAAGGATATGGCGCTCGCCGTCGAGCACCGGCAGCGACTGCAGGCGGTGGCGCAGCAGCAGGGTCCGAGCATGGTCGACCGTGTCGCGCGGGTGCAAGGCGATGATGTGGGTGGACATCAGTTCGGCACAGGTGCGTTCGCGGAAATGGCGCGCCAGCGCCAGCTGGCGAGCGTCCTCGACGATGGCCAGCAGGTCGTCGCGGCTGACGTCGAGCACCTCGCCATAGCGCTCGAGGGCCGCTTCCAGGTCGTCCTCGGTGATGCCGAGGCGTGCCTCCGGGGCCGGGTCGCCGGTCGCGTGCAGGTTCTTGTCGGCGGCGTGCTGCGCATGCGGATAACGGCGCCCGGTCAGGTTGTTGTAGAGCAACGCCGTCGCCACGACCAGGGCGGAATTCAGGGCGACCGGCGTCAAGGCAAACAGGAAGCCGCTCTCGTGTACCGCCTGCCCGCCCAGCACGGCGGTGAGGGCCACGGCGCCGCCCGGCGGATGCAGGCAGCGCAGCGCGAACATCGCTGCGATCGCCAGGCAGCCGGCGAGCGCCGCGGCCAGCAGGAAATCCGGGACCAGCTGGGCGCAGGCGACGCCGACCAGCGCCGACAGGGTATTGCCTCCCACCACAGACCAGGGCTGGGCCAGCGGGCTGGCCGGCACGCAGAACAGCAGCACGCTCGATGCGCCGATCGGCGCGATCAGCCAGGCTGCCTGGCCAGGCGCCAGCAGGTGGGTGAAGAGCGCGGTGGCGAACAGGCCAAGGCAGGCGCCGAGCGCCGAGCGGACGACGTCGAAGCGGCCAGTGGCAAGTGGCTGCGGCAGGAAACCGTGCAGCCAACCGTGCAGCCAACCGATGAATATTCCTCGCATGGGGATACTTCAGGCAAAGAGTTCAATTACACCACAAAGCGTAGCCCTACGTTACTTGACTGAACGTCCCAAACAATTGCGGGGCCACCTCACAAACTTCGTCAAATTCGTCAGTGCGCGTTCGCGCACCGACGGGGGCGCCCTTGCCGTCCACTCTCCGTGCTCGGCAACCAGGAGCAGCGCACCGCGCTGCATGCTGCCGATTTGACGAAAAAGAGGTGAAAAAGATGAAAAAAGCGCTTCCACTGACACTGCTGGCAGCCGGGGTGCTGCTGGCGACCGGGGCCTGGGCCCAGTCCGCCAAGCCGCCCAAAGCCGAACCAGACATGCAAAAGGTGCTCGACGCGATGGCGTCCCTGAAACCGAAACCGATCGAGAAACTGACGCCGGCAGAAGCGCGCAAGCAGCCGACGCCGGCCGACGCGGTGAAGAAGGTGATGGGCGAGATGGGCAAGTCGACCGCGCCGGAAGCGGGTGTAACCGTCAAGACGATGACCATCGGCAGCGGCGCCGCCAGCTTCCCGGTGCACATCTACACACCCGAGGGCAAGGGTCCGTTCCCGGTGATGGTGTATTACCACGGCGGCGGCTTCGTGATCGCCGACACCAAAGTCTATGACGCGACTCCGCGCGCGCTGGCGAAGATGGCCAATGCCATCATGGTCGCGGTCGACTACCGCCAGGCGCCCGAGCATCCCTTCCCTGCCGCCCCGAACGACGCGTTCACGGCCTACCAGTGGACGATCGACCATGCGCGTGAATTCAATGGCGACCCGACCCGCGTCGCCGTGGGTGGCGAAAGCGCCGGCGGCAACCTGGCCACCGTTGTCTCGATGATGGCGCGCGACCGGAAGGTCGCGCTGCCGGTGCACCAGTTGCTGGTCTACCCGGTCGTGGACAACGACATGAACCGCCCCTCGTACAAGCGCAACGCCAACGCCAAGCCCTTGAACAAGGCCATGATGGCCTGGTTCTTCAAGCACTATGGCGGCGACCCGGCCAATCCCTACGCGCTGCCGATGAAAGCCGCCTCGCTCAAGGGCCTGCCCCCGGCGACCGTCGTCACGGCCGAAATCGATCCGCTGCTCTCCGAAGGGAAAGCGTATGCGGAGCGCCTGCAGCAGGACGGCGTGCCGGTCAGTTACAAGGAGTACAGCGGCGTGACGCACGAATTCTTCGGCATGGGCGCCGTGGTGCCGAAAGCGAAGGAGGCCGAGCAGTTCGCGGCGGAGGCGCTGAAGAAGGCGTTTGCGGCGAAATAGCGGAACGCGTGAACGGCGGAGCCGTCCACCCTGCGGATCACGCCCGCAAGGCCTTTTCCTCGGGGCGCAGCGTCAGGACACGCACGCCGTGGCGGGTGACCGCGACGGTGTGCTCGAACTGGGCGGACAGTTGGCCGTCGTTGGTAACGACAGTCCAGCCGTCGTCTTCGGTGCGGACGGCATTGCGCCCCTGGTTGAGCATCGGTTCGATGGTAAACACCATGCCTTCGCGCAGTACCAGGCCGGTTTGCGGCTTCCCCCAGTGCAGCACTTGGGGAGGTTCGTGCATTTCGCGCCCGATGCCATGACCGCAGTATTCACGCACCACCGAATAGCCATTCCTGCGCGCGTGGCGCTCGATGGCATGACCCACGTCGCCGAGCCGGGCGCCGGGACGCACGGCCTTGATGCCTTTCCACATCGCCTCATAGGTCACTTGCACCAGGCGCTTGGCCAATGGCGAGACCTGGCCAACCAGATAGGTTTTGCTGGAATCAGCGATATAGCCGTTCTTCTCCAGGGTGATATCGAAATTCACGATATCCCCGTCCTGCAGCAGCTCGGAGTCCGAGGGCACACCGTGGCAGACCACGTTGTTGCGGGAGGAGTTCAGTGCATAGGCATAGCCGTACTGCCCTTTGCTGGCCGGGCGTGCCTCCAGCGTATCGACGATCAGGCGGTCAACCAGGTTGTTCACCGCCATGGTGGACATGCCGATCAGATTCAGCCGGTCCAGGTGGCCGAACACTTCCGCCAGCAGCTTGCCCGCCTCGGCGAGCAATGCAATTTCTTCAGGACGCTTGGTCATCCCTAGGCCGCCTTGATGGCTTGCGGCACCACCCCCGCCGCGCGCAATTCGCGGGCGACGATCTCATTGAAACTCACGGTCGGATTCATTTCGCACAACATGCCGATCTTGACCCAGAACGCCGCCTGCGCGTTGATCGACCGGCACGAGACGACGCTGGCCTTGCGCAGCTGATCGTGCAACTCATCGTCGATATTCACAATACCCATGCTACCCCCTATATACGAAACGTATACGAAGTATATATAACGGTTCAGCAGCCGCGCAAGCGTTCTTTGTACATTCGACACGGCGCTTGCGTGACGCGGATCAAGCCTGTTGATGTACGATACGCAACGTTCTCTTGTACACATCAACATCAACAACGCCTGGAGACTCCATGACTGCCCGCCTTACTGCTACCACCCTGCGCTCGGTTGCCACCACCTTGGCCGCCGCCTGCGCCGCCGCCTGCATCGCCGCCCCCTCGTTTGCCGCCGCCCCCATGGCGAAGACCCCTGCCCCCGGCTACTTCCGCATGATGCTCGGCGATTTCGAGATCACCCCGCTCTCGGACGGCACCGTCGACCTGCCGGTCGACAAGCTGCTGACGCAAAAGGCCGACAAAACCACGGCCGCGCTGGCGAAAGCCCACCTGAAGACGCCGCTGGAAACCTCGGACAACGCTTTCCTGGTCAACACCGGGAGCAAGCTGGTCCTGATCGATACCGGCGCCGGCGTGCTGTTCGGGCCGACCCTCGGCAAGCTGCTGGCGAACATGAAGGCGGCCGGCTACACGCCGGAACAGGTCGACGAGGTCTACCTGACGCATATGCACAGCGACCACCTGGGCGGCCTCGTGGTGCAGTCGAAAATGGCCTTCCCGAACGCCCTCGTGCGCGCCGCGAAGCGTGAGGCCGACCAGTGGCTGAGCCAGGCGAACATGGACAAGGCCCCGGCCGAAGGGAAAGACACCTTCAAGAACGCGATGGCCGCGCTCGACCCGTACGTGAAAGCCGGCAAGTTCAAGACCTTCGAGGGCGACGTCGAGGTATCTCCCGGCATCCGCGCCCAGGGCGGGCACGGCCACACGCCGGGCCACACCACCTTTGTCGTGGAAAGCCGCGGCCAGAAAATGGTCGTCATCGGCGACCTGATCCACGTGGCGGCGGTGCAGTTCGAAAACCCGGCGGTGACGATCGGCTTCGACGGCGACCAGAAAGCGGCGGCAGCCGCGCGCAAGAAGCTGTTCGACGCCGCAGCGAAAGACGGCGCCCTGATTGGCGGCGCGCACCTGCAGTTCCCAGGCCTGGGCCACCTGCGCAGCGAAGGCAAGGGCTACCGCTTCATTCCGGTCAATTACACGCAGATGCGTTAAGAGCGCAGGCGGGCGGCGTCGGCGCCGCCCCGCGCCGCGCAGGTGCCGCGCACGGCCGCCAGCAGCGCGGCCAGGCGCTCGAAATCGACCGGTTTCACCAGGTGGTCGCTGAACCCGGCTTCCAGGGCCTGGCGCCGGTCCTGTTCCTGTCCATAGCCGGAGACGGCGATCAGCACACTGTGCGCCGTTTCCGGCTGCGCGCGCAGGCGCCGTGCCAGCTCGATGCCGTCGATGTCGGGCAAGCCGATGTCGAGCAGGAACACGTCCGGCTGCGCCGAGCGCGCCTGGGCCAGCGCGCGCAGCGGTTCGTGCTCGACCATCACCCTGTGACCCGACACTTCCAGCAGCATGGCGAGCATGCCGGCCGCGTCCACGTTATCGTCGACCACCATGATGTTCAGGCCGGATGGCGCGCGGCGCTCGGCGGGCGGCGCCGGCTGCGGGCTCGCCACGGGCACGGCCAGGGGCAGGCGCACGGTGAAGGTGCTGCCCTGCCCCGGGCCCGGACTGGTGCAGGTCACCGTGCCGCCGTGCAGTTCGACCAAGTTGCGCACCAGTGCCAGGCCCAGGCCGAGCCCGCCCTGCGAACGGTCCGACGAGCGTTTGGCCTGGGTGAACAGGTCGAAGGCGCGCTCGGTCAGCTCGCGCTCCATGCCGATGCCCTCGTCGCTCACGGAAAGGACGAGCATGCCGTCCTCGGCTGCCGCGTGCACATCGATCGCCCTGTCTTCGGGCGAGTACTTGACGGCGTTGCCGAGGAGGTTCGACAGCACCTGGACCAGGCGCGCGCGGTCGCCCTCGAGCAGCAGCGGGGCGGCCGGCAGGTGCAGCATCAGGCGCTGCCTGCGCCCCATCAACTGCGGCCGCACCTGCTCGGCCGCTTCGTCGACGATGGCGCGCACCTCGAGCGTCGTCTTGTCGAGCTCGATCAGGCCGCGCGTGACGCGCGACACGTCGAGCAAATCATCCACCAGGCGCGTCATGTGGCGCACCTGGCGCCCGATGATGGCGCTGCTCTGGCGCACCCGCGTTTCGTTGAGTGAGCCGATGTCGAGCAACTGCGCCGCCGCACTGATCGGCGCGAGCGGGTTGCGCAGCTCGTGGGCCAGCATGGCGAGGAATTCGTCCTTGCGCTGGTCGGCCTCCTTCAGCTTTGCTTCGGCCAGCTTGCGGTCGGTGATCTCGCGGAAGAACACGGCGATGCCGCCGTCCTGGGTCGGGAAGGCGCGGATCTCGTTCCAGCCGCCGCGCCCATCGATCTGCGGCACCCGGTATTCGACAGCGCCCGGCTGGTGGGCTTCCATGGCCCGGTACAGCATGTTGCCGGCTTCGGTTCCCAGTACTTCCGGGAACAGGTCGAAGTGGTTGCGCCCCACGACTTGGTCCGCCGTCTTGTGGCAGATGCGCAGGCCCTCGGCATTCATCTCGACGATGGTCCAGTCCGGGGCCATCAGCGAAAAGCCCTCGACCATGGTATCGAAGATGTAGCGGCTGCGGTCGCGTTCGGCGCGCAGCTCGGCCTGGGCGCGGGCCGTCTCCAGCGCCGCCCAGGTGCGCTCGGCGGTCTCGCGCGTGAAGCGCACGTCGGCATCGCTCCAGTGGCAGGGCTCGGCGCGGTTCAGGCTGAGGAAGCCGACCAGGTGGCCGCCGCGCATCAGCGGCACGGTCAGCACGGCGGCGGCGGCTTCCGCGCGGAAGATCATCCGCGACTCGATGCAGCGTGGATCGGTTTCGACATCGTCGACGACGAAGGTTTCCCCCGCGCGAGTAAGCGCGGCAATCCTCGGTCCGAATCCATCGAGGGGATACGCGGGGCGCGACAACTCGTGGGCGCCGTCGGCGTTCCACTGGTGGCGCACGGTAAATGAAAGGCCGGCGTCGTCCACCTCGGCATACGTGGCACGGGAGAGGCCCAGTTCTTCGCCCAGCAGGGCGCTCGCCGTGGCCAGCACTTCGTCGGGCGTGCCGAGCGGATGCAGGGCGTCGGAAAGCTTCAGTTCGAGCGCGGCGCGGCGCTCGGACTGCACCCGGTCGGTCGTTTCGATGGCGGTGCAATACAGGCCGGCGACGCGGCCCTTGCCGTCGTGCAGCGGCGAGTACGAGAACGTGAAATAGCCCTGCTCGGGGTAGCCCTGACGCAGGACGGTCAGCGGCAAGTCTTCGTGGAAAGCGGACTTGTCCGACAGGGCACGGTCAATGATCGGCACGAGGTCGGCCCAGATCTCGCCCCACACCTGCTGGAACGGCTGGCCGAGCGCGCCCGGGTGCTTGGCGCCCATGAGGCGGGAGTAGGCGTCGTTGTACAGGAAGCGCAGGTCCGCCCCCCAGGCAACGAACATCGGGAACGACGAATTCAGGGACATCTTGACGGCGGTCGCCAGCTCGGGCGGCCAGCAGTCGGGGTGCCCGAGGGGGTTGCCCTGCCAGTCGTGGCGGGCCAGCAGCGCGCGCACGCCGGCGGGGGGCATAGGAGAACTGCTGTGAAGGATTCCGGGCATCCCGCGATTTTCGCACAGGAATGCATTACCGACGTACACACAGCGCCGGCCGCGGCGCGCACCACGGCCGTTTCGCCTTTTTACAACTTGCGCATTACAATTTACGCATCACAACTTAATGAAATGCTCACGGTAATACTTCAGCTCTTCGACCGACTCGATGATGTCGGCCAGCGCCGTGTGCTTCTGGTGCTTCTTGAAGCCCGAAGCCAGTTCGGGCTTCCAGCGGCGGCACAGTTCCTTCAGCGTCGACACGTCGAGGTTGCGGTAATGGAAGAAGGCTTCCAGCTTCGGCATGCCGCGCGCCATGAAGCGGCGGTCCTGGCAAATCGTGTTGCCGCACATCGGCGATTTACCCGCAGGGACGAAATTCTTCAGGAAGGCGATCAGCGCGGTTTCGGCGTCCGCTTCGGTGACGGTCGAGGCTTTCACGCGGTCGATCAGGCCCGAGCGGCCGTGGGTGCCCTTGTTCCAGTTGTCCATCTTGTCCAGGGTGGCGTCGGACTGGTGGATGGCGAACACGGGACCTTCGGCCAGCACGTTCAGGTGCATGTCGGTGACGACGACGGCCACCTCGATGATGCGGTCGCTGTCCGGGTCGAGCCCGGTCATTTCCATGTCGACCCAGACCAGGTTCATCTCGTTTGGACGGTGCGCTGCCGCTGGTGCTGCTGCCTGTGCTGCGTTATCTGTGGCTTGTGACATAATTCTCTCTTTGCCTAATCAATCCTGCATTTTCTCACAGGCACGGAATGTCTTCATTCGCGTTTTCGGTTTTGTTCGTCGTTTTCTTCATGCTCACGCTCGGGCTGCGCTTCTGGCTGGCCAATCGCCAGATCCGCCACGTGCTGCGCCACCGCGCGAGCGTGCCGGCGGAATTCGCGCACAAGGTGTCGCTTGCTACCCACCAGAAAGCGGCCGACTACACGGTCGCCAAGACCCGTTTCGGCATCGTCGGCCTGCTGTGGGGCGGCCTGACGCTGATCGGCTTCACGCTGCTGGGTGGGCTGCAGGCCTTGTCCTCCGCACTATTGCAGGTGGCCGGCCCGGGAATGCTACATCAGATCCTGCTGGTGGCCGCATTCGCCCTCGTCTCCGGTGTGATCGACCTGCCCTTCGACTACTACCGCCAGTTCGTGCTGGAAGAACGCTTCGGCTTCAACAAGATGACGCGCGGCCTGTGGATCATGGACATGGTCAAGGGCGTGCTGGTGGGCGCGGCCATCGGCTTGCCCCTGCTGTGGGTGGTGCTCACGCTGATGGAGAAAACCGGCTCGCTGTGGTGGTTCTGGGTGTGGTGCGTCTGGAGCGGCTTCCAGCTGCTGATGATGGTGCTCTACCCGACCGTGATCGCGCCCCTGTTCAACAAGTTCACGCCGCTCGCCGACGACAGCCTCAAGTCGCGCATCGAGGGCCTGATGTCGCGCGTGGGTTTTGCTTCAAAGGGGCTGTTCGTGATGGACGGCAGCCGCCGCAGCGCGCACGGCAACGCCTATTTTTCCGGCTTCGGGGCTGCCAAGCGCATCGTCTTTTTCGATACCCTCATCGAGCGCCTGTCGCCGCAAGAGATCGAGGCAGTGCTGGCGCACGAACTGGGCCACTTCAAGCTGCGCCACATCGTCAAGCGCATCGTCGTCATGTTCGCCCTGTCGCTGGCCTTCCTCGCCCTGCTCGGCTACCTGAAGGAGCAGAGCTGGTTCTACACGGGCCTGGGCGTCACCCCGATGCTGGCCGCCCCCAACGACGCCATGGCGCTGCTGCTGTTCATGCTGGTGCTGCCGATCTTCACCTTCGTGCTCGGCCCCCTGAACTCGATCACCTCGCGCAAGCACGAATTCGAGGCGGACGCCTTTGCGGCGAAGCACAGCGACGCCAGCTACCTGGTGTCGGCGCTGGTGAAGATGTACGAAGACAATGCCTCGACCCTGACGCCGGACCCCGTGCACTCGGCCTTCTACGATTCGCATCCGCCGGCTTCGGTGCGCATCGCCCACTTGAATTCTCGCCTTGGCTCCCGCCTTGGCGCGGCGGCGGCATGAAGCTGCCGAGCTTAGTTGAGCAACGTTGCAGCCATGGCGCCCCGGCCCTGAGCGAAGCCGAACTCGCGCCGCTGCTGGCGCAGGTGCCGGCATGGCAACGCATTGGCAACCGCATCGAGCGCTCCTACGCGTTTCGCGACTATCATGAGACGATCGCCTTCGTGAACGCGCTGGCCTGGATGATCCACGCTCAGGACCACCACCCCGACCTGACAGTGCGCTATCGCCACTGCATCGTCTCCTATACCACCCATTCGGCGGGCCATGCGGTCTCGCTGAACGATGTTGTCTGCGCTGCGAAAGCCGACGCAATCTACGAAGAACGGACGCAGGCATGAGCAGCAAGCTGAAAACAAACGAATCAGGCGCAAACGAACTGCGAGGCACCATCATCGCGGCGCACGGGCGCCATTACCTGGCCGATGCGAACGGCGAAAAACTCCAGTGCGTTACGCGCGGAAAAAAAACGAATGTCGCCGTCGGCGACGTGGTGCACCTGGTGAAAACTTCGGAAAACCAGGCCGTGATCGAAAAGATCGCCGAGCGCACCACCCTCTTGTACCGCTCAGACCAGTACAAGTCGAAACTGCTGGCGGCGAACATCTCGCGCCTGTTCATCGTCATTGCCACCGAACCGGGTTTTGCGGACGACCTGGTCTCGCGCTCGCTGGTGGCTGCCGAGGCGGCCGGCATCGAGGCGCACCTGATCCTGAATAAAACCGACGTCGAAGAGCTGCTGCCGCGCGCGCGCGAACGGGCCGCCGTCTATGGCAGGCTCGGTTACCCGGTGCATGAAGTCTCGGCACGCGCCAATCCGGAACACGCGCTTGAAGTGCTGCAGCCGCTGCTGGCCGGCCAGTCGTCGATCTTCATCGGCCAGTCGGGCATGGGCAAGTCCTCGCTGATCAACCTCTTGGTGCCGGATGCCGACATCGCCGTGCGCGAAATCTCCGCCGCACTCGACACCGGCAAGCACACCACGACCTTTACCCGCCTGTACTGGCTGCCCGACGGCGCGGCCATCATCGATTCGCCGGGATTCCAGGAGTTCGGCCTGTACCACCTGAGCGAAGGCATGCTCGAGCGCGCGTTTGTCGAGTTCAAGCCCTACCTGGGCGGCTGCAAGTACTACAACTGCCGCCACCTGGCCGAGCCGCAGTGCGCGGTGCTCGATGCTGTCGCTAGCGGCAAGATCGCGCGCCACCGGCACGAGCTGTACGGCCAGTTGCTGCACGAGTCGGCGCAGACGCTGTATTAACAGGTGGACCGGGCCGCAAATGGCCGCTTTCCCTAGCGTCAAGCAAAACCCCTTATAATCGGAGGGATATCATGGATCCCGAAAACCACATGCCAGGCACCAAAGCGATCAAGCACTTCCTGCAGTTCTCCGATTTCTCGGCGGACGAATTCGAATACGTCATCGAACGCGCGAAGGTCATCAAGCGCAAGTTCAAGGCCTACGAGGTCTATCACCCGCTGGTCGACCGCACGCTGGTGATGGTGTTCGAGAAGAGCTCGACGCGCACGCGCCTGTCGTTCGAAGCGGGCATGCACCAGCTCGGGGGCGCCGCGATCTACCTGAACACGCGCGACAGCCAGCTGGGGCGCGGCGAGCCGGTCGAAGACGCCGGCCAGGTGATGAGCCGCATGTGCGACATCATCATGGTGCGCACCTTCGGCCAGGACATCATCGAGCGTTTCGCGGCGAACTCGCGCGTGCCGGTGATCAACGGGCTGACCAACGAACACCACCCCTGCCAGGTACTGGCCGACATCTTCACCTTCTACGAGCACCGCGGCCCGATCGCCGGCAAGACGGTCGCGTGGATCGGCGACGCCAACAACATGCTGTACTCGTGGCTGCAGGCGGCCGAAGTATTCGGCTTCCACCTGAACATCTCGACGCCGAAGGGCTACGACCTCGACCCGGGCCTGGTCACGACCACCCGCTATACCCACTTCGAGAACCCGTCGGACGCCTGCGAAGGCGCGCACCTGATCAACACCGACGTGTGGACCAGCATGGGCTTCGAAAAGGAAAACGCAGAAAGGCTCAAAGCGTTTGACGGCTTTATCGTCGACGCCGCCAAAATGGCGCGCGCCACGCCGGATGCGCTCTTCATGCACTGCCTGCCGGCGCACCGCGGCGAGGAAGTCGCGGCCGAGGTCATCGACGGCCCGCAGTCGGTCGTCTGGGACGAAGCGGAAAACCGCCTGCACGTGCAGAAGGCCCTGATCGAATACCTGCTGCTCGGCAGGATCGATAACTGAGCGAAGGCTAACCCGATTTTTGCAGCACCCTTGTTTGATCGTCGGCCCTCCGGGGCCGGCTGACCATCTCACTCCCCTCCACACTGGAATTTCCATGAGCGACATCAAAAAAGTAGTTCTCGCCTACTCCGGCGGCCTCGACACCTCGGTCATCCTGAAATGGCTGCAGGATAATTACGGCTGCGAGATCGTCACCTTCACGGCCGACCTCGGCCAGGGCGAAGAACTCGAACCGGCCCGCGCCAAAGCCATCAAGTTCGGCATCAAGCCGGAAAACATCTACATCGACGACGTGCGCGAGGAATTCACCCGCGACTTCGTGTTCCCGATGTTCCGCGCCAACACCGTCTACGAAGGCGAATACCTGCTCGGCACCTCGATCGCGCGTCCGCTGATCGCCAAGCGCCTGATCGAGATCGCCAATGAAACCGGCGCCGACGCCGTCTCGCACGGCGCCACCGGCAAGGGCAACGACCAGGTGCGCTTCGAGCTGGGCGCCTATGCCCTCAAGCCCGACGTGAAAATCATCGCCCCATGGCGCGAATGGGACCTGCTGTCGCGCGAAAAACTGCTGAAGTACGCGGAAGACGCCGGCATCGCGGTCGACATGAAGCACAAGAACGGCGGCGCGCCCTACTCGATGGACGCCAACCTGCTGCACATCTCTTTTGAGGGCCGCCACCTGGAGAACCCGAGTGCCGAAGCCGAGGAATCGATGTGGCGCTGGACCGTCTCGCCAGAGGCTGCGCCGGACGAAGCCGAGTACCTCGACATCGAATACGAGCGCGGCGACATCGTCGCCCTGAACGGCAAGCGCATGTCGCCGGCCGAAGTGCTGACCGAACTGAACCGCGTGGGCGGCAAGCACGGCATCGGCCGCCTCGACCTGGTGGAAAACCGCTATGTCGGCATGAAGTCGCGCGGCTGCTATGAAACCCCGGGCGGCACCATCATGCTGCGCGCGCACCGCGCGATCGAATCGATCACGCTGGATCGCGAAGTGGCGCACCTGAAGGACGACCTGATGCCGCGCTACGCCAGCCTGATCTATAACGGCTACTGGTGGGCGCCGGAACGCGTCGCGCTGCAAACGCTGATCGACCACACCCAGGCCACCGTCAACGGCTGGGTGCGCGTGAAGCTCTACAAGGGCAACGTGATCGTGGTGTCGCGCGACTCGAAGACGGATTCGTTGTTCGACATGAACATCGCCACCTTCGACGAAGACGGCGGCGCCTACAACCAGGCCGATGCCGGCGGCTTCATCAAGCTCAACGCGCTGCGCATGCGCATTGCGGCCAAGGCACGGGCCAAGCGCGGGCAGTAAGCTGCGCTTCGGTTAGACGAAAGCCGCCCTCGGGCGGCTTTTTTCATGAGCGGCGCTCCACCTACAAATACCCCGAGATCGAACTGACGATCTGCTGCGCTGTCGCCTGCGCCGGGATCATCGACCAGCGGTCGAGCCCGTCGTGGCCGATGCGCACCATCCCGGTGTGCTGCTTCAGGTCGGCATCGGTCACCGGGTTGGCGTTGTAGAAACCGAGCTTGAAGCGCAACAGCTCCACGTCGCGCGGCTCGCCAGTCAGGAAAGTCCAGCCGCCGCTGATGCCGTACTTGTCCATGTAGCGGCGCAGGTCGATTGGTTTGTCGATTGCGGGCTGCAGGGTCAGCGAGTACATGAAGACGTCGCGCCCGACCCGGCTGCCGAGCGCTTCCTGGACGCGCAGCAGGTTGGCGGTATTCGGCGGGCAGATGTTGGCGCAGTTCGCATACATCATGTTGAGCACGACGAGCCGGTCCTTCACCAGGTCGGTATAGAAATGAACGTCGCGCCCTTCATGGGTTTGCAGCAGCACATTCGGAAAATGGCCGGCCGCCGGCCTGCGTGGCCCCGCACGGCGCTGGGCCGCGCGGGCCATTGGACTGAGCAGCGGCGATACCGCCGCCATCGCCAGAAAAGATCTGCGTGTATGCATGGTTATCTCCTCACCCCTGTAGCGTTAGATGGCTCTCAGGCCACGACGTCGAAGCGCACCATCATGTGATGGTCTTCGTGCACGGTGTTATGGCAGTGCATGATGTATTTGCCGACGAAGTCATCGAAGCAGATCAGGATGCGCACGGTCTCGCCCGGTTTCAGTTCGAAAACGTCCTTGCGCCCGCGCTCGTGCGGCGGCGGCGGCAAGCCGTTGCGGGTCAGGATGCGCGCCTCCTCGAAGTGGACATGCACCGGGTGGTGCCAGCTGCCCTTGCCCTTCAGTTCCCAGATCTCGTCCACGCCGCGCTTGATGACCGTGGCCGGCCGGTTGATGTCGAACAGGCGGCTGTTGACGGTCCACTGGTCGTTCTCGCGGTCGAACTCCCAGCGCCGGACCCGTACGTTCGCCGGTGCCTTGGCCGGGGCCAGAGGGCGCAGCACGGCAGGCACCTGGCTCACGTCAGGCTCGTCCGGCTCGCGGTCGACGTCGAAGCGCAGGATTTGGGTGCCCGGCGTGAGCAGGAGCCCGGTCGGGCCGCGGCCATCGAGGTGTTCGAGGCGGTTGACGAAATAGACCTTGCTGCCGAGCGGGAATTTCGAAAAGTCGATGACGATATCGCCGCGTTCCGCGTTCGCCAGGCGCAGCTTGTCGACGGTCAGCGGCGCCGGCAGCAGGTTGCCGTCGTTGGCGATGTGCAGGAACTGCTGGTCCTTGCCATCGTGCACCAGGTAGAACTGGTAGAAGCGCACCGCGGAACCGTTCAGGCAGCGAAAGCGGTACTTGCGGCGCGCCACGGAAAAGTAAGGCTGGATCTTGCCGTTGACGAGAAACTTCTCGCCGACGACGCCTTCCGGGTCGAACTGGTTGAAATACAGGTAGCCGCCTGAATCGAAGGAGCGGTCCTGGAACGCGAGCGGGATGTCGTACTTGCCAACGCCGCTCGGCAGGCGCAGCGCGCCGGGCGTCGTGTCGTGCTCGTTGCCGGTATCGACGCCATCGAAGATCAGGTAGAAGCCCGCCAGACCGCGGTAGACGTTCGGCGAGGTGAACTCCATGCGGTGGTCGTGGTACCACAGCGTGCCGAGCGCGGCAGCCGGATCGCCGTCGGTGGCCGGAAAGTCGGCCGTGTTGGACAGCTTGTTCGGATAGTGATGGTCCTTGTAGCGGCCGGCACGGGTGAGCGTCGGCCCGTATTTGTCGCGGCTGTAATAGTCGCCCGGGAAGCCGTCGCTTTCCGATGGCGTATGGCCATTGTGCAGGTGGGTCGAAATTTCGGGCGAGCCGAAGCCCCGGTGATCGTCCGGCAGGTCGTTTTCGATGCGCACCAGGATCGGCTCGCCGTACTTGACGACAAAGGTCGGCCCCGGCGTCACGCCGTCATAGCCCCAGATCTTTTGCCTGGGCAGGTTGGGGTGGAAGGAATGGTCTTCTTCCCGGACCCGCAGTTCGTAGAACTTGCGTGGCGGGTAACGGTCCCAGGCCTGGTGCGGCAGCCGCCCGGCTTCGTCGTTGCCGGCTTCGCGCGTCGGCTCGGGGCTCAGGCCGCTTTGCGGCTGTTTCACTTCCGGAATCGGCAGCGGCACCATGAAGGGCGGCGTGGCGGGGCCGCGGACGACCGTGCTCGTCATGAAATCGAGGCGCACATCGTTTGTCGGCAGGGCCGCCTTGCCCGCCGCCGCCGTGCTGCCCGCCGTGCCTGCCTTTGCTTTCGTCGTCGTGCCCGGTGCCGGCGGCGCAGTGCCGCCCGGCGCCGGCGCCGGCGCCGGCGCGTTCAGTTCCAGGTTCGCCTGCGCCGCCAGCGCGGCGACGCCGGCGGCCGCCACCGAAGCGCCCAGCAGCCGCCGTTTCGGCTGGCTGGGTGCTTCGGATTCGTCGTTATGATCGTGGGTCAATTTCATCGCACTCTCCAGGACTTGTTCGAAAAACGCTCGCTGCGGTCTTCCTGCAGCGGGTCGGCGTGCGCGCATGCGCCTCCTTGCCGGCCCGGTACTGCGGTGGTGCGGCGGCATGGGCCGCCAGGTAAGTTCTGTGCAATATCATGACTTCCCCTCGTTCATTTGCCCGGTATGGCGGCGCCCGCCGACAGGCTTGGGACGGCCAGCGCCCCGCTCCTGGCGGCAAGGGGCCGGGCGGGATGCCGGGCCCGCTCCCCTACGGCGATGCGGGCGGAAGCGTTGCTCCCCGCCGCTCTGGGCGCGCCGCCCGTATTCGCCAGCGCGCCCGCGGCCGGCGCTTCGCCCTGCACGGCCAGCACGGCCAGCCCGGCGGCGATCATGACGATCGTGACGATGCCGCACCGCCGCAGCTCCGCCCACTCTTCCTGCTCATCCATGCTTGCCCCCATCTTTTCTCGGCTCCCGCCTACATTTGACGCCCCGCCTTGCGGATCGTGGACATGACCGGCTCTACCAGGTATTGCAGCGGCGTCTGGGTGGCGCCGTCGATATACACCTCGGCCGACATGCCGGCCTGCAGCTTGATGTCGCGCGCGGCAACGAGGGCCTGTTCGTTGGCCGCCACCAGCACGCTGAAATACGCCTGGCCCGTGGCCTTGTCGATCAGCCGGTCGGCCGAGATGTAGGTCACCTCTCCCTCCACCATCGGGGCGCTGCGGTATTTCAGGGCCGTGAACTTGATGCGCGCCTTCTGGCGCAGGTGGACGTGGTTGATTTCTTCGGGACGAATATGCGCTTCCAGCATCAGGCGCGCGTCCGACGGTACGATCTCGGCGATCGAGTCGCCCGGGCGCACGACCGCGCCCGGGGAGGTAAACTTGAGGTCGATGATTTCCCCGCTGGCCGGGGCGACCACCACCTGGCGGCTGGCCGCGTCGTCGGTCTTGCGCATTTCCTGGTCGATGTCGGTCAGGCGCGCCACGCTCGCCTTGACCTCGTCGCTGGCGCTTTGCATGTAGGCGTTTTGCAGCGAGCGGATGCGCAGCTCGATGTCGGCGATGCGCTGGCCGGCGCGCGCCAGTTCCGAGCGCCGCTCGTCGACCTTGGCGGCGTAGTCGGCCACTGTCGCTTCCAGCTGCGCCAGCTTGGCGCTGGAAATGAACTTGTCCTTGTGCAGGCCGCGGTTCTGTTCCAGGTCCTGGCGCTGCAGGGCCAGCGAGCGTTCGATGTTGCCGATCTGGGCGCGCAGCGAGTCGCCCTCGTTGACCACCTGCGCGCGCTGGGCGCGCATCAGCGCCACTTCGCTCTCGAGCGAGGTACGGCGGCTCGAGAAGAGGCTCATTTCCTTATCCACTGCCTGGCGCACGCGTTCGTCTTCGCGCGCCGCCGCCAGCAGGTCGCCGGGCAGGCGCAGGCTGCTGGTGCGCAGCTGCTCGCTCTCGAGGCGCGCCAGGGTGGCGCGTTCGACGACGGCGCGGTAGGCCAGCCGGTTGCGGTCGGCATCGACGCCGACATCGCCCAGCTTCAGGACCGGGTCGCCGGCGCGCACGCGCTGGCCGTCGCGCACCAGCACCTCGCGCACGATGCCGCCCTCGAGGTGCTGGATCGGGCGCCGGTTCAGGTCGACCTTCACATAGGCCGGCGCCACCACCGCCATCGACAGCGGCGCCACGCAGGTCCACACCGCCAGCGGTACCAGCGCCCCGTAAAACACCCGCATCCCGAGGCGGCTCAGGGAGCGTCCCTGTTCGCGCGCCGTCGCCATGCCACCGCCATCCACCAGTTCGTTCACAGTCATTGCGTTGCTCATGTCCGTCCCTCCTTATCGTGCGACCGCGGTGCCCGCGGTATCGACCACGGCCTGCGCCTGGCGCTGCATTTCCTTCATCACTTCGCCGGCGGCGCCGTAGCGCTTCACGCGGCCCGCTTCCAGCACGAGGATTTTCGTCACGTGCGCGATCAGCGACGGCCGGTGGGTGATGATGATCGTCGTCACGCCCTCGGCGCGCAGGCCGCTGACCGCCTGCGCCAGCGCGATCTCGCCGGCGCCGTCGAGGTTCGAGTTCGGCTCGTCCAGCACCACCAGGCGCGGGTTGCCGTACAGCGCACGCGCCAGCGCAATGCGCTGGCGCTGGCCCGGCGACAGGCGCAGGCCGCCCTCGCCCACCGGCGTGTCGTACCCTTGCGGGAACTCGTTGATCATGTCGTGGGCGTTGGCGCGCTGCGCCGCCCGGATCACGCGCTCGGAATCGACCGCATCCAGGCGCGCGATGTTGTCGGCCACGGTGCCGTCGAACAGTTCGACGTCCTGCGGCACGTAGCCGATCCACTGGCCGAGCTGCGCGCGGTTCCAGTAGGCGACGTCGACGCCGTCGAGCCGCACCGTTCCCGTGCTCGGCGCCCACACCCCGATCAGGAGGCGCGCCAGGGTCGACTTGCCGGCCGCGCTGGCGCCGATGATGGCGAGCGACTCGCCCGCGTCCAGGCTCAGGGCCAGGTTGTAGAGCACCGGCTTGCCGGACCCGTGCGCGCGAAACGACAGGCCCTCCACCTGCAGCCGCCCGACCGGGCAAGGCAGCTCGACCTGTTTGCTCGAGTCCGGGAAGTCATGCGACATCACCTCGAGGCGGCGGTAGGCGGCGCGGCCGTCGGACAGCGCGCGCCAGCTGCCGACCAGCTGCTCGACCGGCTGCAGGGCACGCCCGAGCAGCACGGTGGTGGCGATCATGATGCCGGCCGAGGCTTCCTGGCTGATCACCAGCCAGGCACCCAGCGCCAGCAGCAGGATCTGGATCGCCTGGCGCAGGCAGCGCGTGAGTGCCGTGAACACGACGCTGCTGCGGCCGGCGCTGGCCTGGAGGCCGGCGACCTCGCTTTGCAGCGCGCGCCAGCGGCCCAGCAGCTTGCCGGTCATGCCAAGTGCCTGCAGGATTTCGGCGTTGCGCAGCGAGCTCTCGACGTATTTCGAGGCGCGCCTGCCGTCCTGCTGCAGGCCCTCGATCGCGCCCTGGCTGATGCGGTGGTTCAGCCACGCCACGGCCAGCATCAGCAGCACGGAGGCGACCGCGCCCATGCCGAGCGCCGGATGGAAGCCCCAGATCAGCGCCAGGAACAGCGGCGCCCAGGGCGCGTCGAACAGCGCCGCCAGCGCATTCGAGGACAGCACGTTCTTCAGGGTGGCCAGGTCGCGCATGCCTTCGCCCACGCCGGCGTTCGGCATGCGGGCGGCGCGCTCGACCAGCGTCTCGACCACCGGGCGCGCGAGGCGCTCGTCGACCATCGCCGCCAGCACGCCCTGCAGGCTCTGGCGCACGTAATCGAGCAGCAGCATGATCAGCAGCGCCACCCCGGTGCCCACCAGCAGCACGATCAGGGTTTCGTGGCTGTTGGTCGTCAGGACCCGGTCGAATACCTGCAGCATGAACAATGCCGGCACCAGGTACAGCAGGTTGACGCAAAAGGAAAAAAGGCCCATATACCCGAGCAGGGGCCGCAGCTCTCGCCAGATCGTTTTCATGGTGGTCTCCGGGAGCGCGTGGATTACACCGGCGGCACGGTGGATTTTTTCGGGGCGGGAACGCATCGCCGCCAGGCCGGCGCACCATCCTGCTGATGGGGGCCGCGGTTCGCGGCAGGACGGGCTGCGGCGCAGGCAAGGGGACGGGACGCGTGCAGCCGCACGAGGACCCGGAATGCGGGCAGGTAGCCTGCCGGGCGAACGAGGATCAGGTCGATGCTGCCTGGATCGGTTTCGGCAAGCGCAGCGTGCAGCCGCTGCGCATCGGTGAAGCGCTTCTTACATTGCATGATGCTTTCTCCCAAGCTTGTTTCTTGTACTCGTATTCATGTTGTTGCGTGGACCGGAGCCGCCCGGCGGCGCGGCCGCCGGTCCACGCACTACACTGTCTCCCCCGCGGGGACGTTCAGACGGTCAGCAGCTCCCCCGGCGCGGCGACGGCGGCCGGTGCTGCCACCGGCGCCTGCCCCTGCAGGATGAAGTCCTCGATCGTGAGGTCGTCCAGATTCCCCACGCCCTGCAGCAGGAACGAGCCCATGGTGCCGATCGTCACGCGCAGGTCGGCGCCAAGGTCGGTGAAGCTGACGCTGGTGGCGAAGGTGTCGGCAGTGATGCCCAGGCCCGAGATGTCGAGCAGGTCCTGGCCGCCCAAGGCGTTGAAGTCGACCTCGCCGGCGACCGTGTCGGCGCCAAAGCCCGTTGCCGCGAACACGAAGACGTCGTTGCCGGTTCCGCCTTCGAGCCGGTCGTTGCCGGCGCCGCCCTCGAGCCGGTCGTTGCCAGCGCCGCCGCGCAGCGTGTCGCCGCTGGCGCCGCCGCGCAGGTAGTTGTCCAGCACATTGCCCGTCAGGATGGTGGTTCCGCCGGTGTGGATCACGTCTTCGACGCCGGTGCCAAGCGTGACACTGGTGGCGGTGGACATGATGGTGTCGAAGCCTTCGCCATCGGCTTCGACGACGATGTCGGTGGACGAGCCGACGAAATAGGTATCGTCGCCCAGGCCGCCGGTCATGCGGTCGGTGCCGGATCCGCCGTTGAGGCTATCGTTGCCGTCGCCGCCCGTCATCGTATTGTTCGACGTGTTGCCGACGCCGGTGAAGTTGCCCGTGCCGACGAACACGAGTTCCTCCACATTGCTCCCCAGCGTATAGCTGTTGGCCGACACGCGCGCCTGGTCGAAGCCGGCGGTGGTACCGGTATTTTCCACGATGACGTCGAGGGTGTTGTCGACCAGGTAGACGTCGTTCCCCGCACCGCCCGTCATCCGGTCGGCGCCCAGCCCGCCGTCGAGCGTGTCGGCGCCGGCACCGCCGACGATCGCATTCACGGCGGCGTTGCCGGTGCCGACAAAGGGTCCGGTGCCGATGAAGGTCAGGTTCTCGAGGGTTGCTCCCAGCTCGAAGCTCGCGAGCGTGGTGCGGATGGTGTCGGTACCCTCCCCCGCCACCTCGACCACGGAGTCGAGCGCCTCGTCGACCACGTAGGTGTCGTTGCCGCGCCCGCCAATCATCAGGTCCAGGCCCGCGCCGCCGTTGATGGTGTCGGAGCCGCTGCCGCCCTGGATCCGGTTGGCGAGGGCATTGCCGGTACCGGCGAAGCCCGATGTCCCGGTATAGGTCAGGTTTTCGAGCTCGTCGCCCAGCACATAGGCGGTAAGCGAGGTGCGCACGGTGTCGAGGCCCTCGTTGCCCAGTTCGGTGACGACGTCGCCGCTGCTGCCAACGACATAGGTATCGTCGCCGCTGCCGCCGCGCATGGTGTCGATGCCGCTGCCGCCGTCGAGTGTGTCGTCACCCAGCCCGCCCTCGAGCAGGTCGTCGCCGGCCTGGCCGCGCAGCGTGTCGTTGCCTTCGCCGCCAAACAGGCGGTCGTTGCCGCCGCTGCCGCCGTCGAGCACGTCGTTGCCGATGCCGCCCGTGATGGTGTTGCTGACGGCGTTGCCGGTACCGATGAAGTTAGTGGTGCCGGTGTACACCAGGTCCTCGACATTGAGCGCCAGCGCATGCGAACCAAGGCCGGTGCGCACCGTGTCCTGCCCCTGTGTCGCCAGTTCCGTGACGCGGTCGCCGCTCTCGCCGACGATATAGGTATCGTTGCCCAGGCCGCCGACCAGGGTATCGGACCCCAGCCCGCCGTCGAGGGTGTCGTTGCCGTTGCCGCCGGTGATGGTATTGGCCAGCGCGTTGCCGGTGCCGGTAAAGTCGCCGGTGCCGGCGAAGGTGAGCCGTTCGAGGTTGTCGGCCAGGGTGCGCGAGGCCAGCGTGGTCTGGACGGTGTCGGTTCCGGCGCCGGCCGCCTCGGTGATGACGTCGCCGAGGTCGTCGACCATGTAGGTATCGTTGCCGGTGCCGCCGGTGAGCACGTCGGCGCCGAGGCCGCCGTTGAGCACGTCATCGCCGCCCAGCCCGATCAGCTCGTCGTCGAAGATGGTGCCGCCCAGGGTATCGGCGAGCGTGCCGCCGATCACCTGGTCGCCCACGCCCTTGGTGGCCGCCGACGGGATGGCACGGTTGACGCCGGTGGCGTCGACGAAGCTGGCCACCACGCGCAACTGCTGCTCGACCTGGGCCTGCTGCGGCAGGAAGGTGATACCGGTGGCGCCGGCGATGTTCACGAAGGCGCCGCCGATGAAGGCCTGCCACTGGTAGCTGATGGCCGACTCCTGCACGTTGCTGAACGCGGCCACCGAACCCGGATTCGCGGTCAGCAGGTGGCGCTCGGTCGGCGACATGTCGTCGATGCTCGGTTCGCCCGTGAGGTTGATCACGTCGTTCAGGAATACCAGTTCCTCGATGTTGCGGATGGTGTCGACGCCGTCGGCCGCGGTGCCCCGCGCGTGGGCCACCGTCCAGGTATTGTCGATGTTGCGCGAGATGTCATAGTTGGCGCGCAGGTCCGAATAGACGGCCCTGTCGGTTTCCGTGGTCTTGGTCGTGGACTGCAGGATTTCGCGCACGATGCGTAGCTGGCCCGGGTTGATGGCGCCAGACAGCATGTCTTCCCTCAGCGCCGCGATGCTGTCGACCGAGCGGATTTCCAGGTTCGGATTCGTCTTCGACATCACGGCCACGCGCACGTTGAGCCAGGCGTCGCCGTCGATCAGGTCGTTGCCGGCCTTGCCGGTGATGCGGTCGCTGCCGGCGCCGCCGATCAGGATGTCGGCGCCCGTCCGCGGGTCGAACACGATGGCGTTGGGGTTGGCAACGGCGGGTTTGCCCAGCAATTCCTGGAAGCCGTTGATCAGCGCGACGTTCTTTTGCAGCAGGCCGCTCTGGTCCGTCGGTAGCAGGACGCCGGAATCGTCGCCGGTGACACCGGTCGGGCGCACGGTGCCAATCAGGACGTCGTCGAATTTCCAGCCCGACAGCGCCTCGACCGAATCGAAGCGGTCGCGCAGGATGAACTGGTCCTGCTGGCCGAACAGCGGGATGCCGAGGTCAGAGTTGGCGGCGTTCGGGTCACCCTTGTGGATGCCCCAGTCGAAGCCGAACATGCCGTTGCTGCGCTGGATGCCGGCGCCCTGCACCATGATGTCGTCGCCCGATTCGCCGTCGTAGTCGGTGTCGTTGCCCTGCCCGTTGAGCACGTCGTGGCCGATGATGGTGCTGTTGAAGAACAGCTGCGAGTTTTCGCCGGCGAGCGAATCGAAACCTTCGCCGCCCTCGAGCCAGTCGTCGCCTTCGTTGCCCATCAACAGGTCCGGGCCATTGCCGCCAATGGCGAAGTCGTTGCCTTCGCCGGCAAAGATCTCGGTAAAGTCGGGGCCGACGATGAAGAAGTCCTGGCCGGCGCCGCCGAACACGATGTCGTTGCCGGCGCCATTGCTGATGACGTCGTTGCCGTTGTCGCCGCGCAGGAAGTCGGCGGCGCCGGCCGGGGTGCCGTGGTCGGTGATGATGTCGTCGCCGTCGCCGCCATGCACCTGGTCGGCCTCGTCGCCGCCGTCGAGGATGTCGTTGCCGCCGTCGCCCCACAGCGTGTCCATGCCGCGCCCGCCCTTCAGGGTGTCGTTGCCGGGCGTGCCGCCCAGCACCACGTGGTCGGGACCGTCATAGGCGTAGATCAGCTGGCCGCCGTCCGCCTGGTTGTCGCCATCCACGTCCGCGCCCGGCGCCTTGCGCGTGACGAGTGAGGTAAAGGCGTTGAGCACCGGATTGTGCCGGCCAGGGTCGCCGTTCAGCACCCCGCCGCTGCCGGCGATGCCGGTGCGCTGGTCGGCCCTGTTCATTTCCAGGATATAGCTTGGCGTGGTGAACATCAGGCCCGGCAGGTGGCTGGTGTTCATGGCGTCGCCAAGGTCGGTGTTGCGCATCGCCATGGCCGAGAACAGGTTCCCTTCCAGCTCGTTGAGCAGGTTCAGGCCCTGGGTGCGGCTCAGGTAGTAAAAGCGGTCGCCGTTCTGCAGCATTTCCATCTGCGACTCGAACACGAAGTTGAAGGTCGGCGCCAGCATGCCGCCGAACTCGAGCTTCGCTTCGGCCAGGCCGCCGATCCAGAAGTCGACCTTGTTCAGGCCGCTCGTGGCGGCGGTCCAGCCGCTGTTTGCCGTACTGTTGAGGAAAGCGAGGCGGTCGGCCGGCGCGACCTCGAGCGGGCCGTCGCCGGCGCCGTCGTCGATGCCGTCGCCGTCGTCGTCGATTCCGCTGGGGAAGTCGATCCTGCCGTTGTTGTTCAGGTCCAGGTCGCCCATCACGAGCAGGGTGGCGGCGGCACGCTTGCCTTCGAGCGTGGTTTCATCCTTGATGCTCGGGTGCAGGCCATAAGCGGCGATGAAGTTGATGATCGAGGCCGGGTTCTTCATGTGCGGCGCGAAATCGGCCCAGCTCGTGTAGGGCTTGAGCTGGCTGTCGCCGGTCATCTTGTAGAACGCCGCGCGCGCTTCGTTGAAGCTGGGCGAACCGGTATCCCGGGCGCGCGCGATGTTCAGGGTCGCCAGGTCGAGCGGCAGGCCGACCAGGTTGTTGCGCAGCGCGTCGGTGACGAATTCGTCGATCTCGTTGCCGACCTGGCGCGACATGCCGCGCACGATCTCGCCGACCGCCAGGTGCGGGTCGAGCGTGCCGTCCTTGTCGAAGGCGATCGGGTTGAGGAAGGCCTCGATCAGGCCGATGTCGCTCGACTGCATGTCGCCGTCGATGCGGGCCACGGTTTCGTTGAGCATCGAGTGGCCGAAGCGGTACACGACGTTGGCGAACTCCTCCATGATGGCCGGGTCGATGTCGGCCGAATTCGAGAACACGAAGGGATCGATGCTCGGCTGCACGGCGCGCGCGAACTCTTCGAACACCATGTGCTGGTACTGCATCTCGTTGACGAAACGCCCGGCCTGGAATAGGCGTTCGCCGTCCCACTGGAGGGTGGACGGGTCGGCCGGCAGCGCCGTGATGTCGGTCGCCAGCCATTCGTTGATGAAGGCCAGGTCGCCGCTGGCGAGGATGGTGTCCTTGTACTGCTCGACCAGGCGGTTGTGCTCGCTGTGGAAGATCGCGTGGATCGCGGTCAGGCCGATGTTTTCGTTGCCACGGCCGTCGCCGGTGATGAAATGGCGGTCGAGCAGCTCGTCGTCATAGCGGCCCACGGGCACGGCTCCGCCGGCGACGCTGTCGTCGTCGGCCAGCAGCTGCACGCGGGGCGTGCGCGGGTTGTGGTCGTCGTCGTAGGTGCCGGGCGCGGCGCTATGGGCGATATCGTCGAGGAAGGCGTGGCCGGTACGCTGGGTATCGGCCGGCAGCGCCACGCCCAAACCGCCGTTGGCGGCCGGGTTGCCTTCGACCAGGCCGGTCGCGGTGACGATCTGCACGAAGCCGTTCGGTCCGCGGATGAATTCGCCGTAGCGGTCGGTCGCCAGCAGCGGCACGTTGAGGACGTCGGTATCGGTCAGCTGGATGCCCAGCAGTTTGGCGGCCTGTTCCTTCACCTCGGCCCAGTTGCCGGTGCCGTGGGCGCCGTCGAGCAGGCGGCCGGTAGCCAGCGGCCTGCCGTCGACCATCGCGTAGTCGCGCAGGAACACCTGGTGCGAGGGGTGCGAGGTATAGGTCTGGTTCTGGTCGATGAACGGGGTCGTGGTATTGACGTGGCCGCGCAGGTCGTCGTCGGCGGTGTTCATCTTGCCGTCGGGGCCGGGCGCACGGGTATTCGTGGCGCGGGTGAGCACCATGAAATTGGTCGGGCTGCCTTCGACGTAGAGCGGGTCGTCCGGCTGCAGGGGCACGAACACCGTGCCGCCGCCCTTGCTGATCAGGTCCAGGCCATGGTCGAAGAACTGGCCGAACAGCGCCATCATGCCGTTGAAAGGTGGCGACAGGCCGATGTCGGGCGACTGGTTCGGGATCAGGAGCGTGCCGTCGGGGGATTCGTGGACGGTGCCCATGCCGGGGTAGGTCGCGATGTCGGCACGGTCGTCGGCGGCAACGATGGCGGCGGGATTGCTTTTGGTCTGGTCGACGATCAGGTTCGAAATGATGCGCGGCTGCGAGTCGAACACCATGTTCCCGGGACTCGTCTGCGCATAGCTCGAGCCGGCGACTGCCGGGTTGCCGCCGAGGACGCCGGCCGCGACGCCCTCGGCGTCGTGCCAGACGCCGGCAATCAGGCGCGGCATGACGTTGTCCGCCGCTCCCATCTTTTCCATGCCCGGCAACAGGCTGTTCCATGTGCCGTCGACGGTGCGCAGGCCCCAGGGCAGCAAGGGGCTTCCCACCAGGTCGCGCAGTACTTGGCCGTTGACGGCGCCGGTGACGGGATTGGTGCTCCCTTCCGCAATCTTGATCTGCTTCAGGATGAACGTCAGGTCATCCAGATTCACGTTGAAATTGTATTGCGCGTTCTCACTCATGACCATTCCCCAGGTAATTTGGACGTTCGTATTTATGCATCCGACTGCACTCAGAAGTGAACAGGCAAGGGAATGCCCGTCACGTCCGGCTATCCGTTGCATATATGCCCGGACAGGCAGAGTAACCATTAGTCGCAGCAGGTGTATTTACTAAGCTAGCATAAAAAATTTACGCAATTTGCATAAATTTTATAGCGTCACAAAAACAACACATCGGTCCGCTCGCGGTTCCATTAAATATTTCTATTGCCGTTATTTTATGCATAGTAAGTAAGACAGAACCTACAGCGCTGTCAGAGCACGAAATTCCCGCAGCGTCATAGGAGGCAGTCTACGCCCCGCAGTTCGAAGAAATACGTGGAGCAACTTTGTAGGCGCAGCCCAGGCCCGACCGGCGCGCTTATTGACTTGCCGGTTATATTTCATGCATTGTGCATCGACCTGATTAAGGCGCACAATATTTTTCCATCCGCGATTCCGTCAGTTTCCAAAAGAACCGCACAAAGAATGTTTCTTGGATTCAATAACCGTCTATTACAACTAATCGGATGGTTCTTTTGTTATTGGTAAGAAGAAATCCGTGATGAACTGGGGAGGAGAATATGCACGCACCGCTGATGGATACGTCGTCCGTTGTTGCTTTTCATAAGTTTATGCTGCCCGACTGCAATTTACACACGCAGCACGGGATAGCCTTGTTACGGATTGCGTTGATGCGGAAAGTTCTCGTATTGGCTGCCTGCGCGGGATTGGGCGCATGCGGCGGCGGAGGCGGTGGAGGCACCACTACAGAGGCAAGCGCCGCTGTGCCGCCACCGGCCGCCGCCGCGCCCCCCACGACACCGCCAGTGACGCCGCCGGCAGTGCCGCCCGTCACCACGTCGGCGCTGGCGAAATATGCCGGGACCTGGTACGGACCCTGCCAGGGCCGGGTTCAGGACACGGCCACGCTGGCCATGGACGCTGGCGGGGCGAATGCCCTGCAGCTGAAGCTGGTGCGCAATTTTCATGACGCGAGCGGCTGCAGCGGCACGGCGCTCGCCTCCGAGACGCTGAGCGCCGACTTCTCGCTCACGTTCACCAGCACGGCGCTTGCCACGGCAGTCCTGGCGCCCACTGCCGCCCCGGTACAGGCAACGCTCGACCTGGTGACGATCGCGATACCGGCCTACACGCGCACTCGCAGCGGCCCGGCCGTGACCACGACAGTGGACAACGGCGTGCGCAACTGGTGCATCGCGTATTCCGATGGACCGGTCTGCAGTCTTGATGCCGGGCAGCAGCCGGCGGCGAGCGCGCCGAGCGCCCTCACCCTCGACCAGGGCGAGCTGGTCCTGCTTTCGCCGGCGGGAGGGGGCTACCTGGCCGACAGCCGCTATACGAAAGACCGGGCGAGCACACCGCAGGGCCAGGGTCCAGCCTTCCAACGCATCGACACCGTGGCGGGCACCGGCACGCTGGCAAGCTCAGGGCGCAGCCTGACGGTGCATTACACCGGCTGGCTGTACGATGCCGGCAAGGCCGACTTCAAGGGTGCGCAGTTCGACACCTCCATCGGCAAGACGCCGTTCACGTTCCGGCTCGGCGCCGGGCAGGTGATCCAGGGCTGGGAACAGGGTCTGCCGGGCATGCGCATCGGCGGCAAGCGCACCCTCATCATTCCCGCCTCGATGGCCTATGGCCGCGCGGGCAGCGGCAACGGCATCCCGCCCGACGCGGCCCTGGTGTTCGAGGTCGAACTCATCGACGTGCAATAAGGGTCGCCGCATGACCAGCCTGACCATGCCGATGGACGGCAATGCGGCCGCACGCCTTGATGGGCCGGGGATGGAGAACGCCTTCGCTTTCAGGGAGCGCCAGGGGGACCGGCGCGCCGACCCGGTGCTCGGCGCCCTGATCGACGTGGCCATCGCCTATCGCGACAACCTCGGCTCCCGGGTGGCAGAAGCCTTCCTGCGCGAAACCGGCGTGCCGGAGGCCGTTGCGCAACGCGTGCTCGATCGTTCTGCCCGCCAGCGCACGCTGGTGCCGCGGCGGCGGCCGCGCGGGGTACCCGAGCCATTTTAGCCAGGCAGCTCAGGCATTGCGCAGGTCGTCGACCGGGCGGTCGCCGAAGCCCGGCGCCAGCAGGTAGTCGACCAGCTTCGCCGCGCAGGCCTCGGGCGAACTCAAGGCGCCTTCCTGCTTCAGCTGCACGAAGCGCTCCTTCAGCGGGAAGCGTTCTTCGGGCGTGGCGCGGATTTCGGCCTGCATGCCGGTGTCGATCACGCCGGGCGCCAGGCTGCAGGCGCGCACCGCCGGGTCGCCGTCGAGCGCCACCGCTTCGGCATGGCGGTCGAGCGCGGCCTTGGTGGCGCAGTAGACGCTCCAGCCGGGATAGGCGCCCCGCCCCGCTCCGCTCGACACGTGCAGGATGCGCCGGTGCGCGTCAGGATTCGCGCGCACGGTGGCGGCGGCCAGCGCCAGCGGCGCGGCCACGTTCAGCGTCACCGCCCGGACGGCGCCCCCCGGGTCCTGCGCGGCCAGCGGGCCGACGGGCCAGACCACCCCGGCGTTGTTCACCAGCAGCACGGCGCCCTCGCCTTTTAGATAATCGGCGAGCGCGGCGCCGGCCAGCCAGCCCGTCAAGGCGGCGCTGTCGGACAGATCAACCTGGAGCTCGGTCAGCAGGCCGGGGAAGCGCGCGGTCAGGCCGGGTGCGTGGCCACGGGCCAGGCCCAGCACCGGAATACCGCGCCCGAGCAGTTCGGCGGCGATGGCGGCGCCCAGGCCCTTGCTGTGGCCGGTCACGATGGCTTTCATTGGGGTTCTCCTCTTGAGTAATGACGCGAGGATAGCCGATCTGCCTTGCACGCCGCAGACCGTTGTAAGCAGGCACGCGAGATGGGCTAAATGCAACAATTTGTCATTGCCTCGGGGTAGAATGGCCCGCCCAGACCACTTCATCCGATTCGATGTCACCTGCCCTTGCATTCCAGCCGCCCCACCTCCCATGCCGCGTGCTGCTGGTGGGTGCGCCGCCTTTCGCCGCCGCCCTGCGCGAAATGCTGCATGGCGCCGACGATATCGAACTATTGCTGACGGACGCCGCCGGCGCCGCCCGCCAGGCGGCCGCCACGCGTCCGTCTGTCATCATCCGCGCCCTCGCGGGCGCCGAGGATTGCAGCGAATTCCTGCGCGCCTGCCGCCAGGACGCGGCGCTGCGCGAGCTGCCGCTGCTGGTGCTGGCCCCCGGCTGTGATGGCAGCCATCGCGACGCCGCCTTTGCCGCCGGCGCCACCGATTACCTGTCCGCGCTGCCGGGCAGTGCCGAAATGCTGGCGCGCCTGCGCTACCACGCGGCCGTCGGCCGCGCCGTGGAGGAGCATCAGGACACGCTGCGCCGCTTGCGCGACAGCCAGGGCACCCTGGCCCGCATCCAGTCGCAACTCGACCGCCACGCCGGCGTCGATCCGCTCACCGGCATTCCGAGCCGTACGCGCTTCGACGAGTCGGCACAGGCCGAATGGGCGCGTGCGCGCCGCAACGGCCAGCCGCTCTCGCTGCTGGTGTGCGACGTCGACAATTTCGGTCATTTCAACGAGCGCCTCGGGCGCGAGGCTGGCGACCTGTGCCTGCGCAAACTGGCCGGCGTGCTGACCGGCCAGCTCAAGCGCCCGTCGGACCTGGCGGCGCGCTTCGAGGGCAAACGTTTCGCGATCCTGCTGCCGGACACCAAGCTCGATGGCGCGGTGCAGGTGGCCGAGGCTTGCCGTGGTGCGCTCGAACGCCTGGCCCTGTCGCACCCGCTGCCGGAGCGCCGCATCGTCACGATGTCGGTCGGCGTGGCCACCACGGTGCCGTCCGAGGATAGCCAGTTCGAGGCCGTCGTCGTCCGTGCGCATGAAGCGGCGAGCGCGGCAAAAGCGCGCGGCCGCAACCGCGTGATGGCCTTCCGCGCTTAGACGCGCCCGACAATGCCGCGCGGCCTGCCGCCGGCACAGGATGGCAGCACATGCCGCATTCAGGCAAATCGGGACTGATACTCGCTCGGCAGTACACCAAGCTGGGTGGTAAAGGCGCGGCGCAGATTGTATTCGGTGGTGTATCCACATTCGCGCGCTGCCTGCTTGACGGTCATGCCTGGCCGTTCGAGCATCAAACACGCGTTTTCCATTCGTAATCGCGCCAGGAGCTGGGCCGGCGTGATGTCGGCTTCAAGCCGTAATTTGCGGTGCAGGGTGCGCACGGACAGCGCACATGCTGCCGCCATGTCTTCGATACGCACTTGCCGCTTGAGACGCGGCCGCAGCCAGGCCGTCAACCGGGCATACACGCCCCCCTCGTGCGATGGCGATGGCAGCTCGGAGCTGAATTGCCGCTGTCCTCCCGGCCGCTTCAGGAACAGCACGAGCCGTTTTGCCACGGCAAGCGCGGCCTGGCGCCCCAGATCCTCCTCGACCAGGCTCAAGGCCAGATCCATGCCGGCACTGATGCCGGCGGATGTATAGAACTTGTCGTCTTTCACATGGATGGCGTCATCCACCACCATGAGCGACGGATGCCGGGATCGAAGTTCCGCAAGGTCCTGCCAATGCGTGACGGCGCGGCGCCCCTCGAGCAGGCCAGCGCGCGCAAGGACGAAAGCGCCGGTACAGACGCCGCAACAACGCGCCACCGTGCCGCTGGCGCGCTCGACCCACTGCAGGCTTAGCCGGCCGGCGGCAGTATCGCGCGAAGGCAGGTCTTTGACGCGCCCACCGGCCACGATCATCGTTGCACCGCAGAGCTCACGCTGCGGCAAGGCCTGCGTCAGGACGCTGACGCCAGCCGATGAGGTGACCGAACCGCCGCCAGGCGCGGCCAGGCGGATGCGATAGGGCGCCGTCAACCCGGCATCGGTCGCTTCGTCATTTGCAGTTGAAAAGACCTGGATCGGCCCGGTGGCGTCCAGCAGCAGGAAATTGGGGAACACAACAATCCAGACGTCGATCGGGAAACGCAGGGTTCCGCTTTCTGGCGTGCCGGTTTGAACAGGTGGCAGAGGGAAACGTGGCATTGGCAGATATTCATCCATCGCTGTCATTTTTGTCAACGCTGGCCTCGCTACAATGCCCGCAGTTTCCGGAATATGACTTCACTTTGAATGGATGGGACATGCGCTTTCGTTTTTTCCTTGTATTGATAACGGGCCTGCTGGCCAAACCGCTGTGGGCCGATCAACTTGACGATGCGATCGTGCGCGAGATGGCGCGGCGCCACGTTCCCGGTGTGGCGGTGGTCGTCATCAAGGATGGCCGGATCGTCCGTGAACAAGGATATGGCCTGGCCAACGTCGAGCACGGCGTTCCCGTGACACCCCGCACCGTTTTCCAGTCCGGATCGACGGGCAAGACATTCACCGCAGCCCTGGTGCTGCTGCTCGCGCAAGACGGCAAGCTGAAACTCGATGACCCGGTGTCCCGCTATCTCGACAAGACGCCCAGGGCCTGGGACGGGATCACGATCCGCCATCTTCTCACCCATACCTCCGGCCTCGGCGACCCCTACCAGAAAATCGACCTTCGCAAGGATTACACGGACGAAGAGCTGATCGCGCTGGAAGCGACGCTCCTCCTGCTCTTCGCTCCGGGCGAGCGCTTCAACTACAGCAATGCCGGCTATCACCTGCTCGGCTTCATCGCCAACAAAGCCGGCGGCAAATTCTGGGGCGACCAGGTCCGCGAACGCATCTTCGCGCCGCTCGGGATGGGCGCGCGCGTGATCAGCGAAGCGGACATCGTCCCGCATCGGGCGGCGGGATACGAATGGGCCGATGGCAAGCTGAAAAACCAGGACTGGGTGTCGCCGAGCCTGAACCGGACCGCGGACGGCACGATTCACCTGACCGCGCACGACCTGGCCTTATGGGCCCAGGCACTCGATGGCGACAAGATCCTCGACGCGCGCTTGCGCGATGCGAGCTTCACCCCACCCCGCCTGGCCGACGGGAGGACCGGCCCTTATGGTTTCGGCTGGTATATCGGCAGCCAGAACGGCCGGCGGACCATCCTGCACGGTGGCGCTTGGCAGGGCTTTAAAACCATCATCCAGCGTTATGTCGACGACAAATTGACGGTCATTGTCCTGGCAAACTCGAAAAACGCCAGGCAGGGCAGGATCGCCGACATGATCGCAGCGCATTATGTGCCGGCCCTGGCCATTGTCCGGTCCAAGCCCATCAGCGACACCGAACCAGGCGTCACCGCGCGGGCACGCGCAGCGATCGGCCAGCTCGCCGCCAACCAGATGCCGGAAGGCTTGTCCGAATCGGAGCGCAAGCGCTTCACGCCACAGTGGATCAAGATCGTCGCCGATGAGCTCACCGGCGCCGGCCCGCTTGCCAGCGTCGACCTGCTGGCGCGCGCCAGCGAGGATGGCAAGCAGCGTTTTCGCTATCGCTTCAGTTTCAGGGACGAGACGATGATCGTGTCGCTGCTGCTGGGCCCGAAGGGAAGCATCGACAGCCTTGGCATCTCGCTGGAGTGAGCCTTCAGACGAACACCGGCTCCGGCTCGAGTTGCACGCCAAAGCGTTGCAGCACATCGTCCTGGATCGCGCGCGCCAGCGCCATTACCTCGGCGCCCGTCGCCCCGCCATTATTCACCAGCACCAGCGCCTGCTTCGGATAGACCCCGGCGGCGCCGATCCCCTTCCCTTTCCAGCCGCACTGGTCGATGAGCCAGCCGGCGGCCAGCTTTTCGCTGCCGTCCGGCTGGCTGTGGTGCACCAGTTGCGGGTGACGCGCGAGCAAGGCCTCGCACTGGGCCTGCGTCACGACCGGGTTCTTGAAGAAGCTGCCGGCGTTGCCGATCTCGAGCGGGTCGGGCAGCTTGCGGCGGCGGATGGCGACGACCGTGTCGCTCACCTGGCGCGGGGTCGGCTGAAGGACGCCCGCCGCGTCCAGCTCCCTTGCCAGTTCGGCGTAACGCAGGTTCGGCTGCCAGGCGCGCGGCAGGGCGAAGGTCACGTCGAGCACGATCAGGCCGGCGCCTTCGGGGTGCTTGAAGATGCTGTCGCGGTAGCCGAAACGGCAGTCTTCGCCGCGCATGGTGCGGCGCGAACCGCTTGCCGGGTCGAACACCGTCAGCGAATGGAAGACATCCTTGATCTCGAGGCCATAGGCGCCGATATTCTGGATCGGGGCGGCGCCCACGGTGCCGGGGATAAGCGACAGGTTTTCCAGCCCGCCCAGTCCCTGGTCGAGCGTATAGCCGACGAAGCCATGCCAGCTTTCGCCGGCGCCGGCGCGCACCAGCACAGCGCCATGCTCCTCGCCCACGACCGCGCGGCCCGCGATCGCCATGTGCAGCACCAGCGCGTCGACGTCGCGCGTGAGCAGGACGTTGCTGCCGCCGCCGAGGACGAAGCGCGGCAGCGCCGCCAGCGCCGCGTCGGCGTGCAAACGCTCCAGCTGGCCGGCGTCAAGCACGCGCAGGTAGCGCCGGGCACGCGCCGCCAGGCCGAAGGTATTGAAGCGTTGCAGCGGGAAGTCGTGTTCGATGGGGAGAATCGGGTGCATGGGTGCCGGAGAAGAGCGGAAAACCGTCCGATTATAGTGCCAACCAGGGTGGCAAGCCCGGCTGCGACGGCAAAAACCATCGTCGTCGCCAGCCTTGTCCGTTAAAATACCGCCAATCCCAAATTCAGCAGTAACAGACAGATAAAGGAAACCGCCATGCCATCGTTTGACGTGGTCTGCGAAGCAGACATGGTCGAAGTGAAGAACGCCGTCGAGCAATCGAACAAGGAAATCACCACCCGCTTCGACTTCAAGGGGAGCTCGGCCAAGGTCGAGCAGAAAGAGCGCGAACTGACCCTGTTCGCCGATTCCGACTTCCAGCTGAGCCAGGTACGCGACGTGCTCGTCAACAAAATGACGAAGCGCAAGGTCGACGTGCGCTTCCTCGACGAAGAAAAGATCGAGAAGATCGGCGGCGACAAGGTCAAGCAGCTCATCAAGGTGCGCAACGGCATCGAGACCGAGGACGCCAAGAAGATCACCAAGGCGATCAAGGAAAGCAAGATGAAGGTGCAAGCCAGCATCCAGGGCGAAACCGTGCGTGTCACCGGCGCCAAGCGCGACGACCTGCAGGCCGCGATGGCCCTGCTGAAAAAGGACATCCAGGACTTGCCCCTGGCATTCAATAATTTCCGTGATTAATCAGGCAGTCAATTAATCAGGTTTAATAATAAACTGGAGCGGCGCCCGTGCGCCGCCCGGCCACGTCCCTCCCGTCGACGCACGCCCCGTTCCGGCCCCATGCCCTTGGGGTAGAATGAGGGCTGCAAAAACTCGCTCTTCTGCAATAGCGCGGCTTCGGGCGAAGGCAACTTTGGTAGTCTAAGGATAGCAATGAAACGTGTTGATGATTTCCGCCTGCGTCTGGGCAACAAGGAATATGTGCCCATCATGATCGGCGGAATGGGCGTGGACATTTCGACCTCGGAGCTCGCGCTGGAAGCGGCGCGCCTGGGCGGCATTGGCCATATCTCGGATGCGATGGTGCAGGACGTGTCGGACCGCAAGTTCGATACGACCTTCGTCAAGGACAAGACCAAGCTCTACAAGTTCAACATCAACAACATGGACAAGGCGGTGGTGCAGTTCGACCTCGAGCGCCTGGCCGAGGCGACCCGCCTGCACGTGGGCGCGACGATGGCGGCGAAAAAGGGCGATGGCCTGATTTTCGTGAACTGCATGGAAAAGCTGACCATGAACGCGCCGAAGGAAACGCTGCGCGTGCGCCTGTCGTCGGCGCTGGACGCCGGCATCGACGGCATCACCATGTCGGCCGGCCTGCACCTCGGTTCGTTCGAGCTGATCAAGGACCATCCGCGCTTCCGCGAAGCCAAGCTGGGCATCATCGTGTCGTCGGTGCGCGCGCTGCAACTGTTCCTGCGCAAAATCTCGCGGCTGAACCGCCTGCCCGACTTCATCATCGTCGAGGGCCCGCTGGCCGGCGGCCACCTGGGCTTCGGCTCGGACTGGAGCAAATACGACCTGCACACGATCATCGACGAAATCCTGGCCTACATGCGCGAGGAAAATATCGATATCCCGCTGATCGCGGCCGGCGGCGTGTTCACCGGCTCGGACGCCGTGAGCTTCCTCGAAAAAGGCGTCGGCGGCGTGCAGGTGGCGACGCGCTTCACCGTGACCCACGAATGCGGTCTGCCCGACAATGTCAAGCAGGAGTATTTCCGCGCCAGCGAAGAAGACATCATCGTCAACGGCATTTCGCCGACCGGCTACCCGATGCGCATGCTGAAAAGCACGCCTGCCATCGGCTCGGGTATCCGTCCGGGCTGCGAGTCCTACGGCTACCTGCTCGACGCCACCGGCAACTGCGCCTATATCAACTCGTACAACCGCGAGGTGCTGGCCAATCCCGAGGTCAAGAACCCGCCGGTGCTGGACAAGACCTGCCTGTGCACGCACATGCGCAATTTCAATTGCTGGACCTGCGGCCACTACACCTACCGCCTGAAGGACACGACCCACAAGCTGGACGACGGCAACTACCAGATCCTGAGCGCCGAGCACGTGTTCAAGGACTATCAGTTCAGCGTGGGCAACGAGATCGCCCTGCCGCCACTTGCGGAAAGCGCAGTGGCGTAAGCCGCACCGGTCCGGAATGACGAGCCCAGGGGGCCGTGGCGGGAGCTGCGGCCCCTTGTCTTTTGTTTTTACACAGTCGCGACACGACTGGCGGGAACGCGCGTAAGCTTAGCGAGTCCAACTGAGGTTGCCCATTTCGCGAAAGGCGCCCAGCATGACCACCGCCGTACCGACTGTCAATGCCGCGTTCCTGCTCGACGGCACTGGTAACATCGCGGCCTGGAACAGTGCCTGCGAGCACCTGCTTGGATTCACCGCAAGTGCCGTCATCGGCGAGCCGCTCGGCGCCTTGCTCATCGGTACCGATCCACAGGACAGCCGCGAACGCTGGCAGGGCCTGGCGGAAAACGACGGCCACACCAGCCGGGTCGTACTGCGCCATGCGGACGGCGGCACCGTCAATGCCGAGCTCACGCTCCAGCCCCAGACCGGGCTGGATGGGACCACCCGCACCTGGGTCGCCGCCATCAACAACGTCCACGACGACGCCACGCCCGAGTCGGTACTGGTCGGGCGCACCCCGCTTGCCCGGGTCGTGGACGTCCTGCCCGGCACCTTCTATGCGCTCAACCGCGACGGCCGCTTCGTGCTGTGGAACCGCAACCACGAGCGCATCACGGGGCTCACGCCCGAGGAAACGGGCGCCACCAATGCCCTCGAACTGTTCGACCTGCAAACCCGCCCGATGATTGCCGAGCACATCCGCCGCGTGTTCGAGAACAACGAGGAAGTCCTGCTCGAAGCCGATGTCATCGCGCGCAGCGGCCATGAAACGCCAATGCTGCTGTGCGGCTCGCGCATCGACTGCAATGGCGGGCAGTACCTGTTCGGCATGGGGCTCGACATCTCCGAACTGCGCCGCCAGCAAAGTGCCCTGCGCCTGCGCGAGCGCGCCCTGCACGCCGCCAACAACGGCATCGTCATCACCCGCATCGAGGGGACGGACTGCCCGATCGAATACGTCAACCCCGCCTTCGAGCGCATCAGCGGCTACGCCGCCTTCGAAGTCATCGGGCGCGACTCGCGCTTCATGGCCGCGCCCGGCATGGATACGAACGAACGCGCTCGTGTGCACGATGCGATCGCGGCGCGCCAGGCGATCAACGTCGTGTTCCGCAACCTGCGCAAGAACGGCGAGCTGTTCTGGAACGACCTGAGCATCACGCCGGTGCTCGACGAGCATGGCGATGCCACCCATTTCATCGGCATCATCATGGACGTGACCGCGACCAAGCAGCGCACGGCCCACCTCGAGCACGAGGTCAACCACGACGCCCTGACGGGCCTGGCCAACCGCAACCTGCTGTGGGACCGGCTCGAGCAGGCGTTGCACCTGTCGCAGCGCCAGAAGTCACTGGTCGCCGTCGTGCTGATCGACCTGAACAATTTCAAGGCCATCAACGACAGCTTCGGCCACGAAGCGGGCGACGTCGTGCTGAAGGTGGTGGCGCGGCGCCTCCAGGCCTCGGTGCGCGACAGCGACACGGTGGCGCGCCTGTCCGGCGACGAATTCGTGCTGGTGCTGGTCAACCAGCCCTCGCTGCGCTTCACGCTGCGCATGATCGAGCGCCTGCGCCAGGGCCTGAACCAGCCGGTCTCGTTCATGCACAAGGAAATTGCCGTCGGCGCCAGCCTGGGCGTTTCCGTGTACCCGCACGACGGCGTGACGGCGGCCGACCTGATCCGCGCGGCCGACGTCGCGATGTACCACGCCAAGGCGACCGGGCGCGACGAGGTCCACTTCTTCTCGACCGACATGAAGTCGACCACCGAAGCGCGCCAGGAGCTCGACTCGGGCATGTCGCACGCGATCGAGCGCAACGAACTGTTCGTCCTGTACCAGCCCTCGATCGACGCGCGCAGCGGGCGCGTGAAATGCTTCGAAGCCCTGCTGCGCTGGCGCCATCCCGTGCACGGCGTGCTGCTGCCCTCCTCCTTCCTCCAGGAAGCCGAGGAAAACGGGCGCATCGTCCAGTTCGGCAGCTGGGTGCTCGACCAGGCCTGCCTTTTTCTCGCCGACCTGAAGACCTTCGGCGTGGTCGACGTGCCGGTCACGGTGAACGTCTCGGCGCGCGAGTACGGCCAGCAGGACTTCGTCTCCGGACTTGCTTCGCGCCTGGTGCAATACGGCCTGGCGCCGGACAGCCTGCAGATCGAGCTGCGCGAAGAAACCCTGATCCGCAACCCCGGCCAGGTGCGCGACCTGGCCGGCCAGCTGCGCCAGCTCGGCCTGACGCTGTCGGTCGACGAATTCGGCCACGGCATGTCCGACCTCGGCTTCCTGCGCGAACTGTTCGTCGGGCAGCTGAAGCTGGCCAAGGAAGCGGTCCATGCGATCGCCGACGATCCCGACGGCGGCGAAGGCAGCACCATGGCGCGCACCCTGATCGATATCGGCCACAACCTGAAAATGCCGGTCATCGGCGAAGCGGTCGAAACACGGGCGCAGATGGACTTCCTCACCTCCCACGGTTGCGACGCGCTGCAGGGCATGCTGTTCGGCGAACCGATGGCGCCGGAACTGGCGCGCGAGATGGTGCGCGACCGGATGCCGGCGTAAGGAGGATTACCGGGGCGCTCGGCGTCGCCGCGCCGCGACGAAGTGGCCTTTTGCCCATGCCAGCCGCAGGAACCAGCCGCCCACCAGCACCAGGGCCAGCAAGGTCAGTACCGAGGCCTCGAGTCCATAACTGCCGCCGGTGATCCAGCCGGGGCCGGTCATTTTACCGACCAGCAAGCCATTGCTTTCGTTTCCAGATACCGCAATCGAAAAAATCGTGCCCAGCGTGTAGTTCCAGGCGGCGTGGATGCCGATGCACAGCCACAGGCGGCGCGTCAGCATGTAGGCCGCGGCAAAAAAGGCGCCGGCGACGACCGTGATGCTGATCGAGAGCAGACCCGCACCCTCATTCGGGAGATGGAGCAGCCCGAACAGCATCGCAGAGATGAGGATCGCAGGCCAGCTGCCGAGGGATTCCTCGGTGATCCGGAAAACGATACCGCGCCCGATCACTTCCTCGAGGACGCCGACAAACAGCATGACAGCCAGCGGCTGGCCGATCTTCATGGTCCAGGCATTTGTCCCACTCAGTTCGTAGAAGCCCAGCGCATACAGGATGCCGATCTCAACTGCGACCATGGCCGCGCCAATCAGGAGCCCAAGGGCAAATTCGGGGATCGCCCCGGCGCGGGACAGCTCGGCCACCGGTCGCTTTTCGACATAACGGACATAGGACGCATACGTCAGCAAGACCCCGATGGCGCTGATGATCTCGGGCCACATGATGCGCGCATCCTTGTCTGCAATCGCCGACGCAATGGAGAAGGTCACGCCTGCGGACGCCGCAGCGAGCACCACCGCCAGAATAATTTTTATCAAAGAAAAGCGCAGCAGCCGCCTTCCCCACCCTTGGTGCGCTGGCGCAGTGCTCGAGACTGTTGTCATCTCTTCTTTCCCTGTCGTTGTGTGGAAGTTGAATCGAGGCGCGCCCGCGCTTCGCGGATACGCGCACCGAAGGGTTTTGCCTGCAGTGCTGAAATCGCCTCGGCGAGGCAGATTGAAAGCGGCGTCGCCAGCCGGGTGGCCAACTCGGCATCGAGCTCGTCAGCTGCGGCTTTGGTCGCTGCCCAGCAGGCCTCCAGCGCCGGCAGCAGGTCCTTGCCCTGCGCGCTAAGCCTGACGAGTCGCTGGCGCCCATCCACGCCCGCTTCGACCGTGACCAGCCCTTCCTTCTTCATCAGGCTGACCGTCTGCGTGGCCGCCGGCTGGGTGATGCCGGCGGCCGCCGCGATGTCGCCGATGGATGCCGATTCCAGAGCCTGCAGCGCGCGCATGACGGGCGTGTAGCGCGGACGATATGCGAGCCCCGCGTCCTTGTATTGCTGGGCCACATCGCCGTCGAGCAGGTCGATCAGGTGGCGCAGTTGGGTTCCGAGTCCTTGTTTCATGTTCAAATACTAGCACCGTTTATATAAGCGCTTATGTATTGTTTCAGACCTTTGCACCGCAAGCTGCCTGGCAGTGATTTCCTTGCCATTCAGGCAGTTTTTGTGGCTGCGTAAAATACGATTCCTACAACAGATTTCATGGGGTATAGTCGTCGTATCGGTGACGGCAACAGGGCGCCAGTTTCGGAAATGACATCGTGTATCCACCCATGGATAAAGGTTGATTTGATGAATAATCGTCTGCAGGGCGCGCGGTATGGGAATTTGTTCTTGAGCCTGGCAACGCTGGCTTTGCTGGCCTGTCCGCTGCGCTCGCCCGCCCAGGAGGTCGATGCAGCCTGGGCGGCATTGCAAACCTCCTACTTCCCCGGCAAGAAACTGGAAGCGGCGCCTTTCATCCGCCTGACTGCGCCCGCGCGCGCGGCCAGCGGCGACCAGGTGCCTTTCGCTTTCAGCATCGAGCATCCGATGACTGCAAAGCAGTACATCAAATCGGTCACCGTGTTCGTCGATACCAATCCTGTGCCCGTGACCGCGGTGTTTCACTTCAACCCGCAGAGCGGCAAGGCGGAAATTTCCACCCGAATTCGTTTTGAATCCGAGTCCCCGGTGCACGTCGTCGCCGAAACGAACGACGGCAGATTCTATGTGAATGCCACGACCGTGAAGGCGTCCGGCGGTTGCGGCGGCCCGGCACTCGGTGACAATGCGGAAACGGCGGCAGCGGCAGGAAAAATGAAGATCGCGCTGGACGCGCCATTCAAGCGCGGAGAGATCAACAAGGCCAGGCTGTTGATCAAGCATCCGATGTACACCGGTTTGCAGCGCGACCTGACCACGAATGGCTTCCGGCCGGCCTGGTTCATCGACAAGATCGACGTCACGTATAACGGCAAACCGGTCATGACGGCGGACACGTCCATCGGCATCAGCGAAAATCCTTCCCTCCAGTTTGGCTTCGTCGCCGACCAGCCCGGCGCCCTGCAAGTCGCCATACGCGACAACCAGGGCGCCACCTTCCGCCAATCGCTCGACATCGGAGGCTAGATGCGCCTGCTCCGCCTGGCCTGGCTGCTGGCAGCCGCCGCTGCCGCGCAGGCGGGCGCGCAGGTTGGCGCGCAAATTAGCCCACCGCCGCTGAAGGTCGAGCAAGTCGCGCCGGGCGTGTATGTGCACATCGGGCAGCACAAGGACTTCGAGGACGGTTACGACGGCGATATTGCCAACATCGGCTTTGTGGTCGGCAGCGAAGCGGTCGCGGTCATCGATACGGGCGGCTCGTACGCCGTCGGCATGGCCCTGAAAGAAGCGCTGCGCAAGATCACCCGGCTGCCGATTCGCTATGTGATCAATACGCATGGGCACCCCGACCACGTCTTCGGCAACGCCGCCTTTATCGATGCCGATCCTGCCAGGGCCGGCGCGCAACCGCGTCTGATCGGCCATGCCATGCTGCCCCAGGCGATGGCCTCGCGGAGCAGCACCTACCTGCGCAACCTGAAGCAACAACTGGGCAGCGCGGCTGCCAACAGCACGCTGATCGCACCCCGTGAAACGGTCCGGCACCGTCTGACCCTCGATCTCGGCGATCGAAAGCTGGAACTGACTGCCTGGCCGAAGGCGCATACGAACCATGACCTGACCGTGTTTGACGCCACGACCGGCACCCTGTGGACGGGCGATTTGCTCTTCATCGAGCGCACGCCTTCCCTCGACGGCGATGTCGAAGGCTGGCTCTCCGCCATGGATGCATTAACCAACCTGAAGGCTGCCAGGACCATCCCGGGGCACGGCCCTGTTACCCGCGATAAAGACCAGGCGCTGGCCAGGCAGCGAGCCTACTTGGCGACCCTGCTGCAGGACGTGCGCGCCAGCATCCGCACAGGCGCCGACATGACCGCTACCATGGCAACGGCAGCCGCCTCGGAACGGCCGCGCTGGCAACTCTTCGACATCGTCAACCGGCGCAATGTGAACCTGCTCTACCCCGCCCTGGAATGGGAGTGAGGCGATGCGCAGGCGCGATTTTCTCGGGTTGGCGCTGGCCGGACCGGCCTGGGTCTCGATGGCTGCGGCAGCCGGCAAACGCCGCCAGGCACACCATTCCCGGCTGGGGCGTGTCGTCGTCGTCGGCGCCGGCTTCGGCGGCACAACGGCGGCCAAGTATGTGCGGCTGCTCAGCGGCGGGCGCATCGACGTCATCCTGGTCGACCAGAGGGCCGATTTCATTTCCTGCCCGGTCAGCAACCGCGTGCTGGGCGGCCAGAAAACGCTCGAGCAACTCACCTTTGGCTACGATTCGCTGCGCCAGCATCACGGCGTCAAATTCATGCGGGGCCGCGTGACCGCGATCGATGCGGACCGGTCGCAGATCGTGATGGCAGGACAAAAGCTGGCGTATGACCGGCTGATCGTCGCCCCCGGCATCGACTTCATTTTTGATGACTTTCCGATGCTTGCCGGCGCGCAGCAGCAGATTCCCCATGCGTGGCGGGCGGGGCCGCAGACGCGCAATCTGCACCGGCAGCTGGAGGCGATGCGCAATGGCGGCGTCTTCACCATCGTGGTTCCAGCGCAGCCTTATCGCTGCCCGCCTGCGCCCTATGAGCGCGCCTGCCAGGTCGCGTTTTACCTGAAAACGCAGAAACCCCGGTCAAAGATCGTGGTGCTCGATGCCAATCCCGTCATCACGTCGAAACGCGCCCTGTTCGAGCGGGCATGGCGTGACCTGTATCCGGGCATGATTGACTACGTGCCGGGCAGCGAGCTGCAGGGAGTCGAGGTGGCAACGAAGACCGTCAGGACCGCGTTCGACAAGGTCAAATCGGATGTGCTGAACATCATCCCGCCGCAGCGGGCGGGCCGGATCACGCAGGACTGCGGCCTGGCCAATGTCGAGCGGCGCTGGTGCGAAGTCGACTTCCTCAGCTACGCGTCGAAGGTCTTGCCGCGTGTTCATGTCATTGGCGATGCGATCGAATCCGGCTTGCCGAAATCGGCCCACATGGCCAATGCGCAGGCAAAGATCTGCGCGCGCGCCATCGTCGACCTGATGCTGGGACAGGCGCCCGACCCGTCCCCGGCCTTTGCGAATACCTGCTACAGCTTTATCGACGACAGGCAGGCGATGCACGTATCGACGCTCTACCGCTATGATCCGGCAACAAGGAGCATGCAGGCGGACGGCAGCGGTTTCCTGTCGGAGCAACCATCGGCACAGGAAGGCGCCGATGCCGATGCGTGGGCGCAGCACATCTGGACCGATGTGCTCAGGTAGGCGGCATCAGCCTTCGCTCGTGATGCGATGGATCAGCGCCCCCAGCACATCCTCGGCCATGTCGTTCGACACCTGGCAGGTGCCGGCGTTTTCATGCCCGCCGCCGCCGTATTCGAGCATCAGGGTGCCGATGTTCGTGTTCGATGTGCGGTTCAGAATCGATTTGCCGGTCGCGAACACCGTGTTCTGGTTTTTCAGGCCCCACAGCATGTGGATCGAGATGTTCGTCTCCGGGAACAGGGCGTAGATGATGAAGCGGTTGCCGGCAAAAATCGTCTTCTCCTCGCGCAAGTCGAGCACGACGAGGTTGCGGTGCGCGCGCGCGCAGCGGCGGATCTGCTGCTGGCACAGGTTGGCGTGCTCGAAATACAGGGTCGTGCGTTCCTGCACATCGGGCATGGCCATGATCTCGTCGATCGAATGCTGGCGGCAGGCCTCGATCAGCGCCATCATCAGCTGGTAATTCGAAATCCGGAAATCGTGGAAGCGGCCGAGGCCGGTGCGCGCGTCCATCAGGAAGTTCAGCAGGTTCCAGCCGGCCGGCTGCAGCACTTCCTCACGCGAAAAGCGCGCGCTGTCGGCCTTGTCGACGGCCGCCATCATGTCGGCCCAGGCCGCCGGGAACACCCCTGCGCCGCCATAATGGTCCCAGACCACGCGCGCGGCCGAGGGGGCATGCGGGTCGATCACGTGGTTGGCGCGCGCGCCGGTGTTGCGGATCGTCTCGGACAGGTGGTGATCGAACGCCAGGTAGGCGCCGGACACGTACGGCAGGTTGGTGGTGATGTCGCGCCCGCTGATCGCGATTTTTCCATCCTGCATATCCTTCGGATGGACGAACAGGATGTCGTCGATCAGGTCCAGGTGCTTGAGCAGGACGGCACACACCAGTCCATCGAAATCGCTGCGGGTAACGAGGCGGAATTGATTCGGAACGACAGACATCGGCACACCCTTTCATTGAAGTTTGGGCACTGGAACGTCGTTTTATCATACCGTGCAAAGTTTCCTATTGTCAGGTTCTATCTGCCCTTTTGGCAGGTGACAAGCGGCCTCGGCACTCCGGCGTGCATTCCACGCCCCGCTTCCTGCAGGCTGTCGCAAAGCGCATCCCCCGTCCGGGTCGGCCGGGTAAGGTTGTAACATTCCAACACTTATCCCTGATGGATATCCATGCAGGAAAGTACTGCCAGAGTAGCTTTTTGGCACCAGCTTGCGGGGACGCGGTACACTCGCTCCCGCCCACGAATCGACGACCAGACCCAGACCATGCAAGCCCGTAGCTCCACCCACCATCAATTTGCCGGCATCCTGTCGTCGCTGTACCGCGCCTTCGACGCGGTCGCGACCTGGGTCACCCAGCTGTCGTGGTGGATGTTTTTCCTGTTCGCGGCGCTGGTGCTGATCGCCGGTGTCATCCTCGAGGACATGTTGTTCTCCAGCAGCAGCGTCGACAGCGCGGCCGCCGAGCGCGCCGCGCGCCGCGACCAGACCAGTATCGTGATCGACGACAGCGGCATCCGCTTCAACCCGCGCAACAAGCCGCGCGTCGCGGGACCCGAGGTGCCGCCGCAGCCGCCGGCGCCGCCGGGCGTGCCGGACGCGCCGCCAGCGCCGCCGGCTCCCGGTGCCGCCGGGGCGGATGGCGCGCTGCCAGCACCGGACGCCGCGCCGCTGAAAGGCATGCAAGCGAACGGCCAAGGGGTCCACATCGAATTGCCGCCGCAGATCGCCGAAGAGCTGTCGGTCGCGATCGAAGGCGCGGTCGACGATGCGGCCGAGGCGAAAGTGTCGCGTTATCACAAACAGGCATCGACCTGGTTCACCAGCTTCGTGCTGCTGCTGGTGCTGACCCTGTTCGGCATCAAGGCCCTGATGGGCGGCAAGAAACGCGCGGAACAACAAACCCGCAGTGCAAATGCCGCCGCCGAGCGCGAGTCGATGCAGCGCCAGTTGTCGGAAGCGAAGATGCAGATGATGCAGGCCCAGGTCGAGCCGCACTTCCTGTTCAACACGCTCGCCTCGGTCGAGCACCTGATCGAGACCAATCCGCCGCGCGCCTCGGCCATGCAGCGCAGCCTGATCCAGTACCTGCGCGCGGTGCTGCCGCAGATGCGCGACAACACGCTCGTCACCAACCTCGGGCGCGAAGTGGACATGGTGACGGCCTACCTGGACCTGCTCAAGATGCGCATGGAAGAACGCCTGACGGTGGACATGCACATCCCCGACAATCTGCGCAGCGCCGCTTTCCCGCCGATGATGCTGCAGTCGATGGTCGAGAACGCCATCAAGCACGGCCTCGAATGCAAACCCGAGGGCGGCACCCTGAAGGTCCATGCCGACGTCGCCGACGGCAAGCTGCGCGTCACCGTCACCGACGATGGCGTCGGTTTTGGCGTGGTGCCGAGCACCGGCACCGGGCTCGGACTGCCGACCATCCGCGAGCGCCTGCGCCTGTTGCACGGCGACGCCGGCCAACTGCATATCGCGGCCAACAGCCCGACCGGCGTGATCGCGATGGTCGAGGTGCCCTACCAGGTTTCGCGCGGGCCGGAGTCGCGGTAAGCCCTGCGGCACGCCGCAGTCAGTTCGCAGGCGCTCACTTCCCGCCTTGCCTCCGGCGCGATTTCGTTGAATAATTGTTACTTCATTTTTCCTACCGGATCATACGATGCCTACCGCGATAATTGCCGACGATGAAAGATTGATGCGCGACCAGCTGCGCATGCGCCTGGAGCAGGTGTGGCCGGAACTGGAAATCGTGGGCGAAGCCAGGAACGGCGAGGAAGCCGTGGAACTGGTCGGCCAGCACCAGCCCGACCTGACCTTCCTCGACATCCGCATGCCCGGCAAGACCGGCATGGAGGCGGCGCGCGAGATCGGCGAGCGCAGCCAGATCGTGTTCGTCACCGCCTACGACCAGTATGCGGTCGAGGCCTTCGAGCGCGGCGCCGTCGATTACGTGCTGAAACCCTCGGAGCCGGAGCGCCTGAAGGTGACCGTCGAGCGCCTGAAGGAACGGCTGCGCGCGCGCCAGGCGAACTCGGGTGCGCCGGGTACGCCCGTCATGGCGGTGAACGAGAGCGTCACCGCGATGCTGTCGCAGCTGGCGGAAAAGATCGCCGCGCCCAAGCCGAAGCACCTGCAATGGATCCAGGCCAGCATCGGCCAGGACCTGCGCATGATCCCGGTCGAGGACATCCTGTTCTTCCGCTCGGACGAAAAATACACCTGCGTGCAGACCGCGACATTCGAGGCGCTCATCAGGAAGCCCGTGCGCGACCTGGCCGACGAACTCGATCCGGCGCTGTTCTGGCAGATCCACCGCGCCACCCTCGTCAACGTCAACGCGATCGAGGGCGTGACGCGCGACATCCGCGGCCGCCACCTGGTGCTGGTCAAGGGGCGTTCGGAGAAACTCGAAGTGAGCCGCAGCTTCCTGCATCTGTTCAAACAAATGTAGGTTCGTTTCGTGGGGAGGGGTAATTGCTCCCTGTTCGCATTCTCCGCTTGCCGCATTTGTGCCTGCTCAACCATACAAACCTGCGCGCGCCGTATCGTAGCGTTTGGTCCGCGTGCGCGGACGTTACCGCAGGCATATCCACATGAAACGACGGCGCAGTGCGCTCCCGAGCAAGCGGGGCCTGGCGATGTTCGCGCTTGGCTACCTGACCGCGCGCCTGGTGGGCCGCACCAGACAGGTCCTTGGTGGCGTCGTGCTCGATGCTCCCCAGGTCCAGAGCCGGCGCATCGTCCACAACGCCGGTGAAGCCATCGTCTCGGCCGACGACCACAGCCGCATCGTGCTGGCCAATCCGGAGGCGGCCAGCATGTTCGGCGTGAGCGTGCAGCAGATGCAGGGCAGCCCGCTGGAGCGTTTCATCGAGGCCCCGAGCGAGCATCATGGCGCACCGCCCGACTTCTTCCGCGCCGACGGCCGTGCCGGCCGCCGCGGCACCGATTACGCCGGCACCGGCCTGCGCGCCAGCGGCGAGCGCTTTGCGCTCGAAGGCTCGATCGGCGACACGCTGCAGAACGGGCGCACGCTCTACACGATCATCCTGCGCGACGTTTCCGAGCGCCAGCGCGTGCAGCACAAGCTGGCGCGCTCGCACGACCAGTTGCGCCAGCTCTCGAGCGCGCTGCAGACGATCCGCGAAGAAGAACGCACCCACATCTCGCGCGAACTGCACGACGACCTCGGCCAGCTGCTCGCCTCGCTGCGCATGGACCTGACCCTGCTGCACGAGACCTGCGGCCGCACCCCGGAAGCGCTGCACCTGATCAAGGGGATGGACGGCAACCTGCTGACGGCGATCACCTCGCTGCGGCGCATCGCGACCAATCTGCGCCCGCGCGCCCTCGACGAAGGCGGCCTGTACTTTGCGCTGCAGGGATTGCGCGACGATTTCATCGAGCGCCATGGCATTGCCTGCACCTTGCTGGCCGACGAAGCCGAGCTGCGCCTCGACGACGGAGCCAGCACCGCGATCTTCCGCATCGTCCAGGAGGCGCTCACCAACGTCGCGCGCCATGCGCAAGCCTCGAGCGTGACGATGAACCTGTACCGCATCGACCACCAGCTCCTGATCACGATCCGCGACGACGGCCGCGGCATCCGCGAAGAAGACATGGACAAGGCCGAATCGCTCGGCCTGATCGGCATGCGCGAGCGGGTCTGGGCCCTGAAGGGCGAGATTTCCGTCAGCGCCGACGAGCCGCCCGGCACCCGCATCGATATTGTGCTGCCCATTGCGGACCATATCGTTTAGCCGCTTTGCCGCGCAGCTGTTTCCAGTTGTCATGAGGACGACATATTCTCTCGATAAGATGGCTTGACCTTGAGTTTGCCAACATGGCAACTCAACCTTTCGCCACACTTATTGGAGATCTTCATGCACTACAAAGCCCTGGCCGCCGCGCTGATCACGACCCTGCCGCTGCTCGCGCACGCGCAGAGCAACGTCACCATCTACGGCACCATGGATGCAGCCGTCGCCATCGAGGATACGGATGCGCCGGGCGAAAAGCGCCGTACCGTCGTCAATTCGGGCAACCAGTCGAGCAGCCGCCTGGGCTTCCGCGGCACCGAGGACCTGGGTAATGGTTTGAAAGCCATGTTCAACATCGAAGCGGGTGTCGCGCTCGACACCGGCGCCGCCGACTCCGCCTTGTTCGGCCGCCGCGCCGTGGTCGGCCTGCAAGGCGGCTTCGGCCAGCTGACCGTCGGCCGCGAATACAGCCCGATCGCCTCGGTTGCCGCCGCCACCGACGTCTTCGGCCAGGGCTTCTACGGCAGCAACCTGTCCGCGTTCACCACCAACCGCCTGACGCGCCGTCTGGCCAACTCGGTCAACTTCAAGAGCGCCCCAGTGGCCGGCTTCAGCCTGCTGGCAGCCTGGTCGGCTGGCGAACGCACCGTCGAACCGTCGGGCGACCTGACGGGCGTGGCGCTGGAATATGTGAACGGCCCGTTCTACGTTGGCGCCGGCTACCATCGCCTGGAGCGCATCGTCTTCCACCACGACTCGGAGCGGGTCCTCGGCGCAGGCTACAAGCTGGGCAATTTCGACTTCAAGGCGAACTACCTGTCGGCCGACCAGGCCGGCTCGAACAACAAATTCGAGCAGACCAACGTGGGCGCAGCCTATGGCATCGGCGCGAACAAGTTCTTCGTGAACCTGCAGCGCAACGAGATCGAGAGCGGCGCCCGCGGCAATGCCTGGGCGATCGCGGCGAGCCACTCGCTGTCGAAGCGCACCAACCTGTACACGAGCTACGGCACCGTGCGCAACAACGCACGCGCCGTGTTCGGGCTGAACTCGTCGTCGACCAACGTGACGCCGCCGGCGACCGCGCTGGGCGCGGATCCAAGCGCGTTCACCGTAGGTGTGCGTCACATGTTCTGATAGGGGATGGCAGGCGCCGTGAGGATACGCGGCGTTTGCCGGAGGGATGTAATAACGCCCGACCGGGCGTTATTTCAACTTGCAGGTCAAAATCCAGAAAAACTCCACCCGCTCGATCCTGATATCTTTGGCCACGTTCCCCAGCCGCTTGCGCAGGGCGCTGTCGGACTGGTAGCTTTTCGGCACTTCGAAGCGTTCGCCGGAAGGCAGCGTCAGGATTTCATAGGTCGTGCCGTCGGCATCCGTCTTCGCGATGGTTTCGCTGAAGCCTTCCACGAACGAATCGTCCAGCAGCACCAGCAGCACATCCTTGCCCAGGCGCTTCTTGAGCGTCGCCAGCAAACCTTCCTGCTCTTTCTTGTTCAGGTGCGACCACAGGAAGCTGACCAGCACCGCGGTTATCTTGCCAACTTCGTTGCCGATATCCTCAGGCAAATCCAGCGCGTCCGCCACGCGGAAGGTGACTTTCCCCTCCGGCATGCCACGCTCGCGCGCGATGTCGACCAGCGAGGCGTTGATGTCGACCGCCACCACCGATTGAGCCGACTCCGCCACCACTTCGGTCCAGAAGCCGGTGCCGCAGCCCAGTTCCAGCACCGTGTGCCCCGACAGCAGAGTGCCGAGGTGGATGCTCATGTCGTCGATGTCTTCGTCCATGTCCGGCTCGAGGTACTTGTCCTCGAGCGCTTCGCCCAGCAGGGCGTAATATTTCGCAACTTGTTGATTGTTCATTTTTTTCTCTTACAGCTCATCGCTTTACAGTTCGTAATTATCGCCGCCGCGCATCGCCGCCTCGACCATCTTGCGCGTCAGGCTCGGCGCCAGCAGTTCGATGAAGGTATAAATATAGCTGCGCAGGTAGGCGCCCTGCTTCACCGCCACGCGCGACACATTCATGCCGAACAGGTGCCCGACGGGAATGGTGCGCAGGTTGCGGTCGCGCTCGGCATCGAAGGCCATGCCGGCGATGATGCCCACACCCATGCCCAACTCGACATAAGTCTTGATGACGTCGGCGTCGATGGCCTCGAGCAGCACGTCCGGTTTCAGTTCGCGCAGGGAAAAAGCGTGGTCGATCTTGCTGCGCCCGGCAAAGGCGGCATCGTAGGTGATGAGCGGATAGCTGGCAATTTCTTCCAGCGACACCGCCTTCGAGCGGAGCAACTCGTGTTCCGGCGGCACCACCACCACATGCTCCCACTGGTAGCACGGCAGGGTGACGAGGCCGTCTATCGCGGCAATTGCTTCGGTCGCGATCGCCAGGTCGGCCTGGCCGCTTTTCACCATGTCGGCGATCTGCTTCGGATTGCCCTGGAGCAGAGACAGGCGCACCTTCGGGAACTTGACCATGAAGGCCTGCACCACCTTCGGCAACATGTAGCGCGCCTGGGTGTGCGTAGTGGCAATCGTAAAACTGCCGCTGTCATGGGCCGCGTATTCCTTGCCGATACGTTTCAGGCTGTCGATTTCCTGCATGATCAGCTCGACCGAGGCCAGCACCAGCCGCCCCGGCTCGGTCAGCCCACGGATACGCTTGCCGTGGCGGGTGAAGATGTCGACGCCGAGCTCTTCTTCGAGCTCGATGATGGCTTTCGAGACGCCCGGCTGGGACGTAAACAGGGCCTTGGCCGCGTCGGTCAGGTTGTAGTTCTGGCGCACGGCTTCGCGCACGAAACGGAGTTGGTGAAGGTTCATTCCTGTTGTTGTGTGTGTGAAATCGCGTAGCCGTTATTTTATGCGATTGCTTATGCTCCTACCGTATATAAGCAAATAAATTGTCAGTCGTTTGGAATAAGGCCTGCAGCGCTTACCATTCAGGCTAGTTTAAGGGACCTCGAGAAACCGTAGCGAGCGGAAGGAGTTTTGGCCGAGAAGCGCAGCTGTACTTGAGTACAGCGAGCATCGCAGGCCAAAAATCCGACGCGCAGTAGGTTTATCGAGGTCCCGCTCAACCAGGATTCCGATATGTACCGTTATGACCAGTACGACCATCTCATCGTCCGCGAACGCATTGCGCAGTACCGCGACCAGGTTGCCCGCCGCCTGAACGACGAGCTGACCGAAGAAGAGTTCCTGCCGCTGCGCCTGCAAAACGGCCTCTACATGCAGCGCCACGCCTACATGCTGCGCATCGCCGTGCCGTATGGCCTGCTCTCGACCCAGCAGCTGCGCATGTTCGCGCACATTGCGCGCAAGTACGATCGCGGCTACGGCCACTTCACGACGCGCCAGAACATCCAGTTCAACTGGATCGAGCTGGAACACACGCCGGACATCCTGGCCGACCTGGCATCGGTCGAGATGCACGCGATCCAGACCTCGGGCAATTGCATCCGCAACATCACCACCGACGAGTTCGCCGGCGTTGCCGCGGACGAGATCATGGACCCGCGCCCGTTCGCCGAAATCCTGCGCCAGTGGAGCACCTTCCACCCCGAGTTCATCGCCCTGCCGCGCAAGTTCAAGGTGGCGATCAATGGCGCCGTGGAAGACCGCGCCGCGATTGCCATCCACGACATCGGCCTGACCCTGGTCCACAACGAGGCGGGCGAAGCCGGCTTCAAGTTCATGGCCGGCGGCGGCATGGGCCGCACGCCTATCCTCGGCAGCGTGATCCGCGACTTCCTGCCGTGGCAGCACCTGCTGACCTATACCGAAGCCGTGATGCGCGTGTACAACTCGTACGGCCGCCGCGACAACAAGTACAAGGCACGCATCAAGATCCTGCTGAAGTCTTTAGGCGTCGAGGAATTCGCGCGCCTGGTCGAGGAAGAGTGGCAAGACCTGAAGGACGGTCCGGAGACGCTGACCCGCGAGGAATACGACCGCGTTGCCGCCTATTTCGAGGCCCCTGCCTACGCGACCATCCCAAGCATCGACCCGCTCGCCGCGCACGCGGACAGCAAGCCATTCGCCAACTGGCTGCAGCGCAACGTCAAGCCGCACAAGGTGCCGGGCTACGCATCGGTCGTGCTGTCGCTGAAAAAGACCGGCGTGCCGCCGGGCGACGCTACCGCCGAGCAGATGGATTTCGTGGCCGATCTCGCCGACAAGTACAGCTTCGGCGAACTGCGCGTAACGCACGAGCAGAACCTGGTGCTGGCGGATGTGAAGCAGTCCGACCTGTTCGAGGTGTGGACGCTGGCCAAATCGAAAGGCCTGGCGACGCCGAACATTGGCCTCCTGACCGACATCATTGCCTGCCCGGGCGGCGACTTCTGCTCGCTGGCGAATGCGAAGTCGATCCCGATCGCGGCTGCCATTGCCGAGCGTTTCGACAACCTCGACTTCCAGCACGACATCGGCGACATCGAACTGAACATCTCGGGCTGCATCAATGCCTGCGGCCACCACCACGTCGGTTCCATCGGCGTGCTCGGCGTCGACAAGGACGGCAGCGAATGGTACCAGGTATCGATCGGCGGTTCGCAGGGCAACAACTCGGCCATCGGCAAGATCATCGGCCCTTCGTTCTCGGGCGGCCAGATGCCGGAAGTGATCGACCGCCTGCTGCAGGTATATGTCGGCAGCCGTTTCGAAGGCGAGCGCTTCGTGGACACCGCGCAGCGCCTGGGCATCGCGCCATTCAAGGAACACGTGTACGCCACGCCGATCTCAAAAGGTGAACTGGTTGGGGAAGACCATGCTTGAAGCACATAAAGAAATTATCCGCGGCCGTGAAGTCGTCGCTGACGACTGGAGCGTCCTGCGCCTGGCCGAGGGTGAAGCAGCCGAGACCGTTGCCGTCCCTGAGGGCAAGGTCATCGTGCCGTTGACGGTCTGGCTGGCCCAGAAGGAAACCCTGTCGCAACGCTTGGCACTGGGCGTGTGGATCGCCGCCGACGAGCGCTTCGAAAGCCTCAAGGGCGACGCCGACCGCTTTGCCGTGATTGCCGTCGACTTCCCGAAATTTTCCGATGGCCGCGGCTACTCGATCGCCTACAACGTGCGGCGTCGCCTCGGCTATACCGGCGAGCTGCGCGCGATCGGCGACGTGCTGCGCGACCAGCTGTTCTCGATGTCGCGCGTCGGCTTCAATGCCTACGCCACCCGCCAGGACCGTTCGATCCATGACGCACTGAAGGGCCTGACCGTGTTCTCCGAAACCTACCAGGCCTCGGTCGACCAGCCGCTGCCGCTGTTCCGCCGCAAGGAACGCGATGTGCCGCCGGAACACGTTGACGCCGGCGCGGGTATCTGAGGGAATCCCATGAGCGATCTCGCCCTTCGTGTCGCCGACACGCAAGCCATCCTCGCGCGCATTGCCGCCGACTTCACGCCGGCCGTGTTCGCCTCGAGCCTGGCCGCCGAGGACATGGTGCTGACCGACCTGATCCTGCGCGCGAAGCTGCCAATTGATATCTTCTCGCTGGAGACGGGCCGCCTGCCGAAGGAAACCCTGGCCGTGCTGGATGCGGTGAAGGCGACCTACGGCTATGAGATCGCCCTCTTCCGTCCGGACCCGCTCGCGGTCGAGCGTTACGTCACCCAGAACGGACTGAACGCCTTCTACGACAGCGTCGAGATGCGCCGCGAGTGCTGCCGCATCCGCAAGGTCGAGCCGCTCGGCCATGCGCTGGCCGGCAAGAAGGCCTGGATCACGGGCCAGCGCCGTGCCCAGTCCGCCACGCGCGCCAAACTGGACGTGCAGGAAGACGATCCGGCCCACATGATGGACAAGTTCAATCCGCTGGCGGACTGGTCAGAGGCTGAAGTCTGGGAATACATCCGCGCCAACAAGGTGCCGTACAACGCGCTGCACGACCGCGGCTACCCCTCGATCGGCTGCGAGCCCTGCACCCGCGCCATCCAGCCGGGCGAAGACGTGCGCGCCGGCCGCTGGTGGTGGGAAAACCCCGAGTCGAAGGAATGCGGCCTGCACGTGGTCGACGGCAAGCTTATTCGCATCAAATCCGTGGCAGTTTGAATCGCGCCACACAAGAACACAAGGCAGAACCCATGACGAACCTCTCCGATAGCACGAGCATCCTCGCCACCGTCAACGCGCGCCATCTCGACGCCCTCGAATCCGAAGCGATCCACATCCTGCGCGAAGTGGCGGCCGAATGCGCCAACCCTGCCCTGCTGTTCTCGGGCGGCAAGGATTCGGTGGTGCTGCTGCGCCTGGCCGAGAAGGCCTTCCGCCCTGGCAAATTCCCATTCCCGCTGGTGCACATCGACACCGGACACAATTTCGATGAAGTGATCACCTTCCGCGACGCCCGTGTCGCGGAACTGGGCGAGCGCCTGATCGTCGGCTCGGTCGAAGATTCGATCAAGCGCGGCACCGTGCGCCTGCGTAACCCGGCAACGGATTCGCGCAACGCGGCCCAGGCCGTGACGCTGCTGGAAACCATCGCCGAACACGGTTTCGACGCCTGCATCGGCGGCGCCCGCCGCGACGAGGAAAAGGCCCGCGCCAAGGAGCGCATCTTCTCCTTCCGCGACGAATTCGGCCAGTGGGACCCGAAGGCCCAGCGCCCGGAACTGTGGGACCTGTATAACACCCGCGTCCACCCGGGCGAAAACATGCGCGTGTTCCCGATCTCGAACTGGACCGAACTGGACGTGTGGCAGTACATCGCCCGCGAACAGCTCGCCCTGCCACCCATTTACTTTGCGCACCAGCGCCAGGTGATTCCGCGCAACGGCCTGCTGGTGCCGCTGACGCCGCTCACGCCGCCACGCGATGGTGAAACGGTGGAAACGCAGACCGTGCGCTTCCGTACCGTCGGCGACATTTCGTGCACCTGCCCGGTGTCGTCCGATGCCGCGACCGTCGAGGCGATCATCGCGGAAACCGCCGTCACGCAAGTGACCGAACGCGGCGCCACCCGGATGGATGACCAGACTTCGGAAGCCTCGATGGAAAAACGCAAGAAGCAAGGATATTTCTGATGAACGCCCGGGACCAAGCCATGACCCACAACCTCACCCAACACAGCCTCCTGCGCTTCATCACCGCCGGTTCCGTCGACGACGGCAAGAGCACCCTGATCGGCCGCCTGCTGTTCGACAGCAAGGGCATCTTCGCGGACCAGCTGGCCGCCGTCTCGCGCTCGAAGCACAAGCGCACCGTGGGCGATACGATCGACCTGTCGCTGCTGACCGACGGCCTGGAAGCCGAGCGCGAACAGGGCATCACGATCGACGTCGCCTACCGCTACTTCGCCACGCCGAAACGCAAGTTCATCATCGCCGACACCCCGGGCCACGAGCAGTACACCCGCAACATGGTCACCGGCGCCTCGACCGCCGACGCCGTGATCATCCTGGTGGACGTGTCGAAAGTGAAGCTGCGCGAAGATGGTGGCGTGGATTTGCTGATTCAAACCAAGCGCCACTCGACGATCGCCCACCTGCTGCAGATCGAGCACGTGATCGTCGCCGTCAACAAGATGGATTTGATCGGCTACGACCAGGCCATCTATGACCGCATCGTCGCGGCCTATGCCGAATTTGCCGCGTCGCTTGGCCTGAAGGACGTCACCGCGATCCCGCTCTCGGCCCTCGCTGGCGACAATGTCGTCGACCGCTCCGACAAGATGGGTTGGTACACCGGCCCAACCCTGATCGAGCTGCTGGAATCGCTCTCGGTCTACGACGAAGCGCACGATGCGCCCTTCCGCTTCCCGGTGCAGCTGGTGGCCCGCCACAACGGCCACGAGGCGAACGACTTCCGCGGCTACATGGGCCGCATCGAATCGGGCAACGTCAAGGTCGGCGACAAGCTGGTGGTGCAGCCCTCGGGCCAGAGCGCGACCGTGAAAGAGATCCTCACCTTCGACGGTTCGCTCGAGACGGCCGCCGCCGGCCAGTCGGTCACGCTGCTGCTCGACGAATACCTGGACATCTCGCGCGGCGACACCCTGGCCGGCGCCGAAGCACCGGCCACCCTGCTCAAACAGGTGGTGGCGGATGTGTGCTGGATGTCGGACGAGCCGCTGGATGTGCGCCGCAAGTACTGGATCAAGCACGGCACGCGCCAGACGGCGGCCAAGGTGACCAAGGTCGACACCCTGCTCGACATCAACACCCAAGTCCGTCATCCTGCGGACGGCCTGAAGCTGAACGACATCGCGCGCATCCACCTCACGGTGCAGCAGCCGCTGGCGGCCGACGCCTATGCCGAGATCCGCGCCACCGGTGCCTTCATCCTGATCGATGAAGTCACGCACCAGACTGTCGCGGCGGGTATGATTCGCCTGGGCGAATAACACACAGGAGCGGCGCATGGGCCTTCTCGAAGACGATGTGCCGCATACAGGCAATCAGCGTGCCGGCAAGGTCTGGCTGGTCGGCGCGGGGCCGGGCGCGGAAGACCTGATCACCGTGCGCGGCGCGCGCCTGCTGGCGCAGGCCGACGTCGTGCTCTACGACGCGCTGGTCACGCCCGGGATGCTCGCGCTGTGCGCGCAGGCGACGCTGATCTCGGTGGGCAAACGCTCGGGCCAGCGTTCCACGGCCCAGGAATCGATCAACCGCCAGCTGGTCGAATGCGCTTTCCAGTATGGCACCGTCGTGCGCCTGAAAGGCGGCGACCCGATGCTGTTCGGCCGCGCCGACGAGGAGTTGCGCGCGCTCGAGGCGGAGGGGATCGAGGTCGAGATCGTCCCCGGCATCACCACCGCCGTCGCGGCCGCGGCGGCCACCAAGCAGCCGCTCACCAAGCGCGGCGTCGCCCGCAGCGTCGCCTTCTTCACCTCGAGTACCGGGCCGGACCAGCCGGAACACCCCGCCCTGCCCCATACCGACACCCTGGTCCAGTACATGGGCGGGCGCGAGGCCGCCGCCACCGCCGAGCGCCTGCTGGCCGAGGGGCGCCGCATCGATACGCCAGTGGTGGTGGTGGAGAACTGCAGCCGCCCTGACCAACGCATCGAGCGCCTGACGCTGGCCGGCCTGGCCAGGGGCCTTGGTACGGCGCACGGACCGGTCCTGGTGATGATTGGTGAAGCCCTGCGCCTGCGCGAGCACCAGCCGGCGCTGGCGCCGTCCCAGGCGCTGCTCGACAGCGCTTGAGCCTCCAGTCCGGGCTTGCAGCTAAGAGCCGCAATGCGCCCGGGCCTTGTCGTACTCCTCGATTTGCCTGACCAGCTGGTCGGCCGCCGCATGGGTATCGGCCGCGATGCGGTTCAGGTGGGCGATCGCCGCTTCCAGCCGCTGGCCCGCCTGGCCGCGGCATTCCCGGGTACGCCACAGCGCCAGGTCGCGCCGCATGACGGCCAGGTCGTCCTTCAGTTCGCACAGCATCCGGCGCAGGCTGCCGTCCGCGTCGACCATGCCCGGAATGCTGCCCGCGTTCAGGCGTCCCGACAGGGTGCCGATTTTCATGCCCATGTCGGCGATGCGGCGCGCGGTCGCGTCGATGCGGCGCGCGCAGCGGGTCTGCGCGAACAGGCCGCCGGGAAGCCGGATCCCGTCCCAGAACGGCGTCTCGCCTGCACGCGCGGGCAGTAGCTTGGCAAAAATCAGTTTCAGCATGGATCGGAGCATGAATGCACCTGTCAGTAGGGAAAGCCGGGGTCGGTTAGGAATCGCCCGAGCAGTGTGTTCGACATCGCAGGGGCTGTCAAACGAGGCACCGGCCTGCGGCCATGATGCGGAACAATCCGTGGCGAGTTCGCCCTATTTGTTAGCAGGGCGTTATCGCTATCGGCCCGCGCCTGGAAAAAACAGGGGTGGTCCGAGCAAAAGGAGGAGGACTCGGGTAAGCTCGCGGCACATGCAATGCTGACATCAGGTGCCTGCATCCTGGTGCGGCAACGCGGCTGTTACCACCTCAGTTACTACTTTATCTGCGAGGAGATCTTCATGTCCGATCAACCATACGTGCCGCCCAAGGTCTGGGTGCCGCAGGAATCCGGTGGCACGTTTGCCAGCATCAACCGTCCCGCCGCCGGCCCGACCCATGAGGCCGAACTCCCTGTGGGCAAGCATCCGCTCCAGCTGTATTCGCTGGCCACGCCGAACGGCGTGAAGGTGACGATCATGCTGGAAGAGCTGCTCGCCGCCGGTCATGCCGGCGCGGAATACGACGCCTGGCTCATCCGCATCAACGAAGGCGCGCAGTTCTCCAGCGGTTTCGTGGAGGTCAATCCGAATTCAAAAATTCCGGCATTGATGGACCGCAGCACCGAGCCGCCGGTGCGCGTGTTCGAGTCCGGTTCGATCCTCGTCTACCTGGCCGAGAAATTCGGCGCCTTCCTGCCGACGACGGTGCCAGCGCGTACTGAAACGCTGAACTGGCTGTTCTGGCAGATGGGCTCGGCGCCTTTTGTCGGCGGCGGCTTCGGCCACTTCTACGCCTACGCGCCCGAAAAATTCGAGTACCCGATTAACCGCTATGCGATGGAAGCGAAGCGCCAGCTCGACGTGCTGGACCGCCAGTTGGCGCAGCACCGCTTCGTGGCGGGAGACGAGTACACGATTGCCGACATGGCGATCTGGCCGTGGTATGGCGGCCTTGTGCTGGGCGAGCTGTACGAGGCGGGGGAATTCCTGTCCGTGCACGAGTACAAGCACGTACGGCGCTGGGCCGATGAGGTCGCGGCCCGCCCGGCGGTGATCCGCGGGCGCAAGGTCAACCGCGTGCGCGGCAATCCGGAAGAACAGGTGGCGGAGCGCCACAACGCGGTGGATTTGGATTAATCGTAGGGTGGGCACCCCGCGCCCACCCTACCCGAGCGAGCGCACGCAGTAATCCGTCATCGCCGCCAGCACGCCCGGGTCTTCCCCGACCGCTCCGGCCACCGTCAATTGCAGCCCCGGATGCGCCGCCCGCAAGCCCTCGGCCAGCAGCGGCAAGTCGCGCAGCAGGTGCCCGCCCTGCCCCAGGAACACGGGCACGATCGTGAGCTCACGGGCGCCGCCCGCCACCAGCGCCGCCACCGTTTCCGGCAGGCGCGGCTCCATCAGTTCGAGGAAGGCCAGGCGCACTTCCACCTCCGGCAGGCGCGCATGCGTCAGGTCGCGCAGGCGCTCGAAGGGCGCCGCCCAGGATGCGGCGCGGGCGCCATGGGCGAACAGGACCAGTGCACGTTTCATCAATTTCCCTTCATCAGTGTCGCTCCACCCAGCGCAGCGCCAGGATGGCGAGCAGCAGGAACAGTAAACTCGGCGCCACCGCCGTGAAGAAGGCCGGCCAGGTCGACAGCAGCCCCAGGTGCGCGAACAGCGAATTGATCAGGATGAAGCCCACCCCGATCATGATGCCGACGAAAATCTTCAGGCTGACGCCGCCGCTGCGCGTGTGCAGGTAGGCGAACGGCAGGGCCAGCGCCATCAGCACGAAAATCGACAGCGGGTCGATGATCTTCTTCCAGAACGCGATCTTGAAGCGCTCGCTCTCCTGGCGGTTTTCGACCAGGTGGCGCGAGTACACGGCCAGTTCATTGGCCGACATGCGCTCCGGATCGCGGCGCGACACCTGCAGGATCTTCGGCGTGATCTCGGAGACCAGGTTCATGCTGGCCACCTGGCGCGTGGCGACCGCGCTGGTCTCCTGGCCGTAGGTGCTCTGGATGCTCTGGCCTTTTGGCAGCGGCGTACCTGGCGCCGGCAGCACGCGGCTATTGGTGAACAGGGTTTCGGTGACGTCCAGCAGGCGCCAGGTGCCGTTGCCGCTGAAGCTGGCGCTTTTCGCCGTGATCAGGGCGCGCATGCGCAGCGCGGTATCGAATTCGTAGAGGCGCACGTCCACCAGCGAGCCGTCCGGGCGGATCGTGCGCGCATTGAAGAAGCGCGAGCCGACGATCGGTCCGCGCACGCCGTTGCTCGCTTCGGCATGCACGTTATCCTTGGTCCACATCCCGGAACGGAATTCGGAGGCGAGCGTGGCGCCCTTGGCCGACAGGCGCACCTTCTCGGCCAGCGGCGCCGTGCGCGGTGTGATCAGCTCACCGAAGATGAAGGTGATGACGACGAACACGATGCCGATCTTGAACAGCATCCAGCCGGCCATGCGTGTCGTCATCGACGAGGCGCGCATGATCGTGAATTCCGAGGTCTGCGCGAATTGCGCCAGCGCATAGATGGTGCCGATCAGGGCCGCGACCGGCATGACTTCATACACGTGCCCCGGCAGCATCAGCGCCACGTACAAGAGCGCGTGATGGAACATGTAATTGCCCCTGCCGACCTGCGGCAGCTCGCGCGTCAGGTCCATGAAGGCGATCAGGCCGAGGAAGGCGACCAGGACGAAGAGGACCGCTTGCGCGATGTTGATCGCGAAATAGCGTTGTAGTACTTTCATCGCTGCACTTTCATCGGGTCTCCACCATGGCCGCTTGCGGCGTCTTGCGCTTCAGGCGGCGGCGCTTCCAGGCATTGAACAGGACCAGCGGGTGGTAGTGGTGGTTCACGTTCAGGCGCCAGGCGAACAGCGCCAGGATGATCAGGGCGACGATCAGGTGCAGCGGCCACCAGGCCATGGCGAAATCGAGCTTCTGCCGCTTGACGCTCGCTTCGACCATCTTGACCAGGTTATTGTAGGTAAAGAAGATCAGCAGGGCCAGGATCAGGTTGGCCGAACTGCCGGCGCGCGGATTGACGAACCCTAAGGGAATCGCGAGCAGGATCAGCAGCAGGCAGACGATCGGCTGCGAGATGCGCGAGAGCAGTTCCGAGCGCGTGTACTGGTTCTTTACCGCCAGCAGGGTCGGCGTCGACTGCGCGTCGAGCGGCACGTCGGCGCCGAGCACCGGCACCGTGGTCGCCACGCGCATGCTGTAACGCTCGAACTCCATCGACTGGAAATCGGCCTGTCCGGGCACTCCCTCGTAGCGCCGGCCGTTTTTCAGCACCAGGTACTGGCCGCCCTTGCCGTCCGCCTCGATCACGCCTTCGCGGGCGACGACGATCGACTTGCCGTCCTTGCCCTGATCGGTATTGACGAACACGTTCTGGACCACGGTCGACCCGTTGGTGCTGCCTTCGACGAAGAAGACGCGGTCAGCCGACGAAGACTCGCGGAACTGGCCCGGCGCCACGCGTTTGAGGTCTTCGCGCTTCTCGAAGCGCTGGATGAATTCCGTGCTCTTCATCTTGGCCCAGGGCGCGACTACCAGCGACACCGCCCCTACCAGCAGCACCAGCGGCAGGCCGAAGGTGAGCACCGGGCGGATCCAGGCCAGCAGCGACTGGCCCGAGGCGAACCAGACGACCATTTCGGAATCGCGATAGCTGCGCGTGATGGCCACCAGGACAGAAATAAAACTGGTGAGAATCAGGACAGTTGGCAGATAATTCAGTGATTGAAACGCAATCAATGCGACGACGTCGCCGGATGCGACGCGTCCTCCCGCGGCCCTGCCGAGGATGGCAATCAGGGTCCAGGTGACGCACACCGTGAACAATACCGTGAAGGTTGCCCCGGCTGCGCTGGCCAGTTCACGATGCAAAGCGCGGTGGAAGATCATTCGATAGTTATAATTGCAGGTTGAGCAGCTTAAGTACACTGCGCGGCACAATGCGTACACAACGCGCGCACAAAACGAAACGGAGAATCAAATGGACTTTAGCATAAAAGCATTCGACACAAAAAACACCCTGGCCGCGGCCAAGACCGGCTGTTTGGCAGTGGCGGTGTTCGAGAACAAAAAACTGTCGCAGGCTGCGAAAGCCCTCGATCAAACCGGTGAAATCACTGCGGCACTGAAGTCGGGCGACATCACCGGCAAGGCCGGTTCGACCCTCCTGCTGCGTGGCGTGGCCGGTGTGGCCGCGGCGCGCGTGCTGCTGGTCGGGATGGGCGCGGACGAGGCGGTGGCCGAGAAAAGTTTCAATACCGCGGTCGGCGCGACGCTGAAAGCCTTCGGGTCGCTGGGCGCGGCGGATGCCATTATCGCATTTCCGATGACCGAAGTGAAAGAGCGCACGCCTGAATGGGCCCTGCAGGCTATCGTCATCGCCGCCACCGAGAGCGAATTCCGCACCGACGCGCAAAAGAGCAAGAAGGATCCGGCCCCGGCAGGCGTGCGCAAGATCACGCTGGCCCTGCCGCTGGCCAACGGCGAAGCCAAGGCCACGCTGGCGCAGGCGATCGCGATTTCCAACGGCATGAACCTGACCAAGGAACTGGGCAACCTGTCGCCCAACATCTGCACCCCGACCTATCTCGCCACCGTCGCGCGCAAGCTCGCCGACGACCATGGCTTCGACGTCGAAGTCCTGGAGCGCAAGCAGCTGGAAGCCCTGAAGATGGGTTCCTTCCTGGCGGTGGCCAAGGGCAGCGATGAAGCGCCGAAGTTCATCGTCCTCAAGCACATGGGCGGCAACAAGAAGGACGCTCCGACCGTCCTGGTCGGCAAGGGCATTACCTTCGACTCCGGCGGCATCTCGATCAAGCCGGGCCCCGGCATGGACGAAATGAAGTACGACATGGGCGGCGCCGGCTCGGTGCTGGGCACCTTCCGCGCGATCGGCGAAATGGGCCTGAAGCTCAACGTCATCGGCATCGTCGCCACCTGCGAAAACATGCCTTCGGGCCGCGCGACCAAGCCGGGCGACATCGTCACCGCGATGAACGGCCTGACCATCGAGATCCTGAATACCGACGCCGAAGGCCGCCTGATCCTGTGCGACGCCCTCACCTATGCCGAGCGCTTCAAGCCGGCGGCAGTGGTCGACATCGCCACGCTGACGGGCGCCTGCATCGTCTCGCTGGGTCACCACAACAGCGGCCTGTTCACCCGCCACGACGCCGCGCACGATGCGCTGGCCGACGAGCTGCTCGACGCCGGCAAGCGGGCCGGCGACGGCGCCTGGCGCCTGCCGATCGGCGAGATCTACAACGAGCAGCTGAAGTCGAACTTTGCCGACCTGGCCAACATCGGCACGCCGGGCGGCGCTTCGATCACGGCGGCCTGCTTCCTCGAGAACTTCACCCGCAACTACACCTGGGCGCACCTGGACATCGCCGGCACCGCCTGGAAGAGCGGCGCGCAAAAAGGCGCGACCGGCCGTCCGGTGCCGCTGCTGACGACCTTCCTGATGAACAGGGTGTGATGCAGGGTGTGATGCGCGTGCAGCTGAAATGACAACGGGCCTCTGATGAGGCCCGTTTTTTTCGGGTGTCGCCGTGAGCCCGGCAGCCGGGGCATGGAGAACCGTAGGATGTGGCTACCGAGTCGTCACGACACCGGCGCAAACCGCGGCACCAGCATGCCGTCGACCTCGACCGGCTCGAAGAACACCGTCTTCGGCCGCGCCCAGATCGATCCGTCCGCGGCGCGGTAGATGATCATCGGTGTCAGGTCGGCCTCGAGCGTGGCCTCGCAGACCAGCTCGTACAGGCCGCCTTTGTAATGGCGGTACTGTATCAAGGCTACTTCCTCAGGCCTGCTCGGCCGTGGCTTTCTGCTTTTTCTTCAGGCCCTGGATCACCTTCAACACGCCTTCCATGCCGGCGGTTTCGTCCAGGTCGCTGAACGCGTCCAGCACTTCGTTGAGCACGCGATTGCGTACCGCTGCCTCGTCGGGCTGGACCGCCTTGGGGGCGCCCTCGCCTGGGGCAAACTTCGCTGGCGTGTCGGCTGCCGTTTTGGCGCCGTGCGCCAGGGCTGCCTGCCAGATCACCCAGCGGCGCTGGGTTTCATAGACCAGGTATTCCTCGGGCTTGTCCTCGCGGCGGCGAACGATGTGACCATCGCGCTGGGCCCATGCTTCAAATGCACTGCGCATCTCTGTCCTTTTCATGTGGGTACGGATACTCGCTATCGAAACAGCAATATTTCACCATAGTACCATTCGACGCTTAAAACCCTTGCACGGATGAAGCTCAATCGTGCGCGGGGATGGGCGGAAAAATGCACTCGACCTACACTGTTGTGCGTTAACCGAAAGCAACTATATATTACTTGGAAGTAACATCAGAATGTGACATGCTACACCGTAAGTGTTACTTCTCGCTACCATTAAATTGCAATCACCTTGGCAATATATTTTAAACCACTAAATTGTTTATAGAGCATCTCGGTTGCAGTTGAAGCAAAACAGATGGTCGATGTGTGTGATTCACGCACATTCCCGAAAAGTTGCAGGAATCGTCACCAGGATCGATACTGCGCACCTGTTGCGGCGGAGGTCCGTCGCACGTTTCACTTACCATGCGCCACCATGAAAATAGCAACCTGGAATGTCAACTCGCTGAAGGTCCGCCTCCCGCATCTGCTGCGCTGGCTGGAAACCAATCCCGTCGACGTGCTCTGCCTGCAAGAGACCAAACTCACGGACGACAAGTTTCCCGTCGCCGACATCAACGCCGCCGGCTACCAGGTTGCCTTCAGCGGCCAGAAAACCTATAACGGCGTCGCCATCCTGTCGCGCTTCCCGATTGTCGATGTCGTCAAGAACAATCCCCATTTCGAGGACGAGCAGCAGCGCATCATCGCCGCCACCATCGAAGGCGTGCGTTTCGTCTGCGCGTACATCCCGAACGGCCAGGCAGTCGACTCGGACAAGTATGTCTACAAGATGGCGTGGCTAGACGCCCTGCACACGTGGCTGGGCGAGGAACTGCGCCAGCATCCGCGGCTCGCGCTGCTCGGCGACTACAACATCGCACCGGAAGACCGCGACGTGCACGACCCTGTCGAATGGGAAGGCAAGATCCACTGCTCCGAGCGCGAACGCGCGGCCATGATTGCGCTGGGTGGGCTGGGACTGGTCGATTCGTTCCGCCTGTTCGAGCAGCCGGAAAAGCAGTACAGCTGGTGGGATTACCGCATGATGGGTTTCCGCCGCAACCGCGGGCTGCGCATCGACCACATCCTGCTGTCGCCTGAGCTGGCGCAGCGCTGCACGGGGTGCGTGATTGATCGCGAGCCGAGGAAGTGGGAGCAGCCGTCGGATCACACGCCGGTGATTGCAACGATTGATTAATCCGTAGGGTGGACGGAGGAGCCGTCCACCCTACGGATTCAAACGCTGCGTGAATGCCGGCCGTCTTCGAGCAGCAACTGCCCAGTCGCCCCGCTGTCGAGCGCACGCGCAAACAACCAGCCCTGCACGTACTGGCAGCCGAAGCCCCGTAGCAGTGCCAGCTGCTCGGCGGTCTCCACGCCTTCGGCCACGACCTGCAGCTGCAGGCTGTTCGCCAGCGCCATCACGGCGGCGACGATTGCGCGGTCCTCGCTGCTGGCCACCAGTTCGCGGACAAAAGTGCGGTCGATCTTGATCTTGCGGACCGGGAAGCGCTTCAGGTAGGCCAGGCTCGAATAGCCCGTGCCGAAGTCGTCGATCGACAGGCGCATGCCCATGCGGTTGATCTGGCCGAGGATGTCGAGCGTCTGCTCGCCGTGCTGCATCAGCGCGGTCTCGGTGATCTCGAACTCCACCAGCGCCGGGTCGATCCCGGTTTCCTCGACGATGCGCCGGATCGATTCCACCAGCGCCTTGTGCATGAACTGGCGCGCCGACAGGTTGATTGCCAGCGGCACCTGCGGCAAGCCGTCGCGCTGCCAGGCCATGCTCTGCTCGCAGGCGCGCCGGATCACCCATTCGCCGACCGGCACGATCATCCCGTTCTCTTCCAGTACCGGGATGAAGTCGTCGGGCAGGACCAGCTCCGTGCCAACCAGCAGGGGCTTGCGCCAGCGCAGCAGCACTTCCAGCGCGTGCACGCGGCCGGTGGCGATGTCCATGATCGGCTGGTAGAACGGCTCGAACTCGCCGTTCGCAAGCGCCTGGCGCAGGTTCGATTCGAGCTCGAAATGGCGCGCCGCCGCGCCGTTCATGCGCTGGGTGAAGAACTGGTAGTTGTTGCGCCCCGCCGCCTTGGCCTGGTACATCGCCGCATCGGCATTGCGCATCAGGGTTTCGACATCGAGGCCGTCGTCCGGATAGACGCAGATGCCGATCGAGGGCGAGATGTGCAGGTGGTGGCCCTCGAAGGGCACGGGCGCCGCCAGCGCGTCGATGATCTTGTCGCCGATGTGGCTGCACTCTTCCAGCGCGTGCACGCCCGGCACCAGCACCACGAATTCGTCGCCGCCCAGGCGCGCCACGGTATCGCTGGCGCGCACCGCGCGGCACAGGCGTCCCGCGACTTCCTTGAGCAGGTGGTCGCCGGTGGCGTGGCCGAGCGAATCGTTGATGTTCTTGAAGCGGTCGAGGTCGAGGAACATGATGGCCAGCTTGCCACCGCTGCGCTGCGCGGCCAGGATCGAACGCTCGAGGCGGTCGGACAGCAGCGCGCGGTTCGGCAGGCCGGTCAGGCTGTCGTGGTAGGCCATGTGGTGCACGCGCGCCTCGGCCTGGCGCCGCTCGAGGATCTCGTCCTGCAGCAGCGCGTTGGCGCCGGCCAGTTCGGCCGTGCGTTCGGTCACGCGCACCTCGAGTTCGTCGCGGGCGCGGCGCACCGCCTCGGCCGCCTCGCGCTGCGCCGTCACGTCGTCGACCAGCCACAGGCTGCGCCCGCTCGGGTCGGCCAGGTCGAAGGGACGGCCCGACAGCCGGCCCCAGAAGGTTTCGCCGCTTTGGCGCACCAGCAGGTGCTCGCCCACGCTGACGCGCCCGGCGGCAAAATCGCGGGCAGTCTCGCGGCGCGCGGCCTGCCAGCCCTGCGTGCTCGGATACAGCGATCGTATGCTGGTGCCGGTGCAGGCGCCCGGCTGGTAGCCGAACAGCTCTTCCATCTTGCGGTTGCAATGCAGCGTGCGCCCGTTCTCGACCACCGCAATCCCGAGCACCGCGGTGTCGAGGATGGCCTGGTTCTCCAGCAGCGCCACGCGCAGCGCCTGTTCATCGCGCTTCTGGCGGGTACGGTCCTCGACGATCCATACATAGCCTTGCGACAGCTCGCCGGGATTGACCGCGTAGCCGATGATCTTGGCCCAGATCGGCGTGCCGTCCTTGCGCACCAGTTCGGTCTCGGCCTGGTAGGTGCGGCCCTGCGCGAACAGCGGATAGGCGGCGGCGGCAATGCGGTTGAACGCGTCGACGCCGGGGTGCAGGGCCTGCACCATCAGGCCGTCCCAGCCCCCGTCGGCATAGCCGAACATGTCGAGGAAGGCCGCGTTGCAGCGCCTTACGCGCTGCTTGCGCGTAAACATGATCGCCAGCGAGGCGTTGTTCATCAGCGCCTGCAGTTCGCGCCGCGCGTGGCGCGTTTCGCTGACGTCCTCGATGATCCAGATCGTGCCGGCCTCGCGCTGGCCCGGCACCACGGCACTGGCGCGCACCCGCGCCCAGAACAGGGAACCGTCGCGGCGCACGAACCGGCACTCGGCTTTTTCGTAGATGCCGCCCTTGGCCAGTGCTTCCAGGGCTTCGTCCCTGAACTCCTGGTATTCCGACGGAGACGCGAACATCTCACCGGGATCACGGTCAGCCAGCTCCTCGACGCTGTAGCCGACCATGCTTGACAGGCGCGGATTGCACTCCTTGAGCAGGCCGGGCTTGGTGAACACGATGCCGACCGGGGCATTGTCGAAAATCGCCTTGTGCTCGCCCATGGCGATGCGCAGCGCCTGCTGGCCGCGCTCGTAGCCGCTGACGTCGGTGAAGACAAAGGTGGCGCCGGGCGCGCCCGCACCGGGCGGCAGGGGCTTCGAGCGTACCTGTACGACCATGTCGAGGCCGTCCATGGCGAGCCGGGTATTCCAGCAGCGCTCGGCGCGCATGGCGCGGCGCAGCTCGACGAGGGCAATGCGGGCCGCTTGCCCGCTGAACAGGTCGAACAGCGAGCGGCCCGCGAGCGGCGCGCCGGCCAGCAGGCGCATGCCGCTGTTCGCGGCAAACACGATGCCGGTCGCGTCGACGGCGCATGCGGGCCCTGCGATCAGGTCCAGCGCTTCAGCCACGAAAGCCGGTTTGCTCGAAAGTCTGTCCATTCCCTGAGGTTCCCCTTGCATGCAGCCTGGATACAAGCCACTAAATGTTGCCCGATGATAAACCAATGGGCGTGGAATCTCCACAGCGTCATTACAAAAAAGCCCGGCGGCTGCGCACTGCGCGGCTGCCGGGCCTCCATTTCATGCAAGCAGGGTAAGACGGACTGATCAAGCCCGCGAAGACGTCAGAACCCGTCGCCCGGCACCCGCACCCAGCCTTCCATCAGCACGCGGGCGCTGCGGCTCATCACCGCCTTGGTCACGCTCCATTCGCCGTTCATGTCGACCGCCTCGGCGCCCACGCGCAAGGTGCCCGACGGGTGCCCGAAACGCACTGCGGCGGGCTGGCCGCCGCCGGCGGCGAGATTGACCAGCGTGCCCGGCACGGCGGCGGCGGTGCCGATCGCCACTGCCGCCGTCCCCATCATCGCGTGGTGCAGCTTGCCCATCGAGAGCGCGCGCACCAGCAGGTCGATCTCATCGGCCGCGACGCGTTTGCCGCTGGACGAGGTGTAGTCGAGCGGGGGCGCGACAAAGGCGACCTTCGGGGTGTGCTGGCGGCTCGCGGCCTGGCCCAGGTCATCGATGAGGCCCATGCGCAGCGCACCGTGGGCGCGGATCGTCTCGAACAGCGCCAGCGCGCGCGGGTCGCCGTTGATCGCGTCCTGCAGTTCGGTGCCCGTGTAACCGATGTCCGCGGCATTCACGAAAATGGTCGGGATGCCGGCATTGATCATCGTCGCCCGGATGCTGCCCAGGCCCGGCACCTCGAGCTCGTCGACCAGGTTCCCGGTCGGGAACATCGAGCCGCCCGCGCCCTCCTCGTCGGCCGCCGGGTCCATGAATTCGAGCTGCACTTCGGCGGCCGGGAAGGTCACGCCGTCGAGTTCGAAGTCGCCCGTTTCCTGCACTTCACCGTCCGTGACGGGCACGTGGGCGATGATGGTCTTGCCGATGTTGGCCTGCCAGATGCGCACCGTCGCCATGCCGTTGTGCGGCACGCGTTCCGGCGCGAGCAGGCCCGCATTGATCGAGAACGACCCGACTGCCGAGGACAGGTTGCCGCAGTTGCCGCTCCAGTCGACGAACGGCTTGTCGATCGAGACCTGGCCGAACAGGTAGTCGACATCGTGGTCCGCGCGCGTGCTTTTCGAGACGATCACGGTCTTGCTCGTGCTCGAGGTGGCGCCGCCCATGCCGTCGATCTGCTTGCCATAGGGGTCGGGGCTGCCGATCACGCGCAGCAGCAGTTTGTCGCGCGCCGGGCCGGGGACGCGGGCGGCTTCCGGCAAATCTTGCAGGCGGAAGAAGACGCCTTTGCTGGTACCGCCACGCATGTAGGTGGCCGGGATTTTGATTTGGGATGTGTGTGGCATTGTATTTGTTCCGATATGTGTGCCGGAGGGACGTAGGGTGGGCGGGTCCCCCGCTCACGCGTTCAACAGACGTTTGATTGGCTCCGGCATATGCCTTGGCCCATCATAAGCTGGTTGAACGCGTGAGCGGCAGAGCCGCCCACCCTACGGGTTCCCAGATACGATCCGGGTGTGCAACCGATTAAGCCGCGACCTTCGACGACGCCAGGAAGTCCTGCGCAAAGCGCTGCAGCACGCCGCCGGCCTCGTAGATCGACACTTCTTCCGCGGTATCGAGCCTGCACATTACCGGCACCTCGACACGTTGCCCATCGCGGCGGTTGATCACCAGCGTCAAGGTCGCGCGCGGGGTGCGCTCGCCGATGACGTCGAAGGTCTCGGTGCCGTCGATGCCCAGGCTCAGGCGGTTCACGCCCGGCATGAACTCCAGCGGCAGCACGCCCATGCCGACCAGGTTGGTGCGGTGGATGCGCTCGAAGCCTTCGGCGGCGATTGCTTCCACGCCCGCCAGGCGCACGCCCTTGGCCGCCCAGTCGCGCGACGAGCCCTGGCCGTAGTCGGCACCGGCGATCACGATCAGCGGCTGCTTGCGCTCCATGTAGGTCTCGATCGCTTCCCACATGCGCGTCACCTGGCCCTCCGGCTCGATGCGCGCCAGCGAACCTGCGCGCACGCTGCCGTCGGGATTGCGCACCATTTCGTTCTTCAGGGTGGGATTCGCAAACGTCGCACGCTGGGCCGTCAGGTGGTCGCCGCGGTGCGTGGCGTAGGAGTTGAAGTCCTCTTCCGGCAAGCCCATCTTGAACAGGTATTCCCCGGCGGCGGAATCCATCATGATGGCGTTCGATGGGGACAGGTGGTCGGTGGTGATGTTGTCGCCCAGGACTGCCAGCGGGCGCATGCCGGTGAGCGAACGCTCGCCTGCCAGCGCGCCTTCCCAGTACGGCGGACGGCGGATGTAGGTGCTCATCTCGCGCCAGTCGTAGAGCGGGCTGACCTGCTCGCCATCGTCGGCGACGCGTGCGAACATCGGCGTGTAGACCTTGCGGAACTGCTCGGGTTTTACGCTTTGCGCAAACACCGCGTCGATCTCTTCGTCCGTCGGCCAGATGTCGGCCAGGCGGATCGCATTGCCTTGTGCGTCGGTGCCCAGCACGTCCTTCTCGATATCGAAGCGGATCGTGCCGGCAATCGCATACGCGATCACCAGCGGCGGCGAGGCCAGGAAGGCCTGCTTCGCATACGGGTGGATGCGGCCGTCGAAGTTGCGGTTGCCCGACAGGACGGCGGTCGCGTACAGGTCGCGCTCGATGATCTCCTGCTGGATGACCGGGTCAAGCGCGCCGCTCATGCCATTGCAGGTGGTGCAGGCAAAGGCGACCACGCCAAAGCCCAGCTTTTCCAGCTCCGGCATCAGGCCCGCTTCTTCCAAATACAGCGAGACGGCTTTCGAGCCTGGCGCGAGCGAGCTTTTCACCCACGGTTTGCGGGTCAAGCCGAGCTTGTTGGCGTTACGCGCGATCAGGCCGGCGGCGATCATGTTGCGCGGATTATTCGTGTTGGTGCAGCTGGTGATGGCGGCGATGATGACGGAGCCGTCGGGCATCTTGCCCGGCTCGTTCTCGACGATGCCCGAAATGCCGCGCGCCGCCAGTTCCGAGGTCGGCACCCGCTTGTGCGGGTTCGACGGACCGGCGATGTTACGCACCACGCTCGAGAGGTCGAAGCGCAAGACGCGCTCGTACTCGGCGTTCGCCAGCGAGTCGGCCCACAGGCCGGTTTCCTTGGCATAGCTCTCGACCAGTGCCACCTGCGCATCTTCGCGGCCGGTGAGTTTCAGGTACTTGATGGTCTGCTCGTCGATGTAGAACATGGCGGCGGTCGCGCCGAATTCCGGCGCCATGTTCGAGATCGTCGCGCGGTCGCCCAGGGTCAGCTTGGCCGCGCCTTCGCCGTAGAACTCGAGCCAGGTCGAGACGACCTTGGCGTTGCGCAGGAACTCGGTCAGCGCCAGCACCACGTCGGTCGCGGTAATGCCCGGCTGCGGTTTGCCGGTCAGCTCGACGCCGACGATGTCCGGCAGGCGCATGTAGGATGCGCGGCCCAGCATGACGCTCTCCGCTTCCAGGCCGCCGACGCCGATGGCGATCACGCCCAGCGCATCGACCATCGGCGTATGCGAGTCGGTGCCGACCAGCGTGTCCGGGAAGGCGATGCCATCCTTGACCTGCACCACGGGGCTCATGCGCTCCAGGTTGATCTGGTGCAGGATGCCGTTCCCGGGCGGGATCACGTCGACGTTCTGGAACGCCTTCTTGGTCCAGTCGATGAAGTGGAAGCGGTCTTCGTTGCGGCGGTCCTCGATCGCCCGGTTCTTTTCGAATGCGTCCGGGTCGAAGCCGCCGCACTCGACGGCCAGCGAATGGTCGACCACGAGCTGGGTCGGCACCACGGGATTGACCAGTGCCGGATTGCCGCCCTCTTGCGCGATGGCGTCGCGCAGGCCGGCCAGGTCCACCAGCGCGGTCTGGCCCAGGATGTCGTGGCAGACCACGCGCGCCGGGAACCACGGGAAATCGAGGTCGCGGCGGCGCTCGATGAATTGCTTCAGTGCCGGCACCAGCTGCATCGGCTCGCAGCGGCGCACCAGGTTTTCCGCCAGCACGCGCGAGGTATAGGGCAGCTTGTCGTAGGCGCCCGGTTCGATCGAGTCGACCGCTTCGCGCGTGTCGAAGTAATGCAGGTTGGTGCCGTGCAGGGGTTTGCGGTATGCGTTGTTCATGATGCTCTTTTACTTACGAACGGCGATCGGCACGAACGCGAGGTCGTCGGGACCGACATAGTTTGCGCTCGGGCGGATGATCTTGTTGTCGATGCGCTGCTCGATGACGTGCGCGGCCCAGCCCGAGGTGCGCGAGATGACGAACAGCGGCGTGAACATGGCGGTCGGCACGCCCATCATGTGGTACGACACGGCCGAGAACCAGTCCAGGTTCGGGAACATCTTCTTGACTTCCCACATGACCGATTCAAGGCGCTCGGCGATGTCGAACATCTTCATCGAGCCGGCGCTCTCCGACAGCGTGCGCGCCACTTCCTTGATGACCACGTTGCGCGGGTCGGAAATCGTATAAACCGGATGGCCGAAGCCGATCACGACTTCCTTGTTCGCGACGCGGTTGCGGATGTCGGCTTCGGCTTCGTCGGCGTTTTCGTAGCGCTTCTGGATCTCGAGCGCCACTTCGTTGGCGCCGCCGTGCTTCGGGCCGCGCAGGGCGCCGATGGCGCCGGTGATGGCCGAGTGCATGTCGGAGCCGGTGCCGGCGATCACGCGCGCGGTAAAGGTCGAGGCGTTGAATTCGTGCTCGGCATAGAGGATCAGCGAGGTGTGCATCGCCTTGACCCATTCTTCGCGCGGCGCGTGGCCGTGCAGCAGGTGCAGGAAGTGGCCGCCGATCGAATCGTCGTCGGTCTCGGTTTCGATGCGCTTGCCGTTGTGGCTGTAGTGGTACCAGTACAGCAGCATCGAGCCGAACGAGGCCATCAGGCGGTCCGCGATGTCGCGCGCGCCGGGGGTGTTGTGGTCGTCCTTTTCGGGCAGCGTGCAGCCCAGCGTCGAGACGCCGGTGCGCATCACGTCCATCGGATGGCTGCCGGCCGGGAGAGCTTCCAGCGCCAGCTTGACCGCCTGCGGCAGGCCGCGCAGCGAGCGCAGCTTGGCCTTGTAGCCCTTCAGTTCGGCGGACGTTGGCAGCTTGCCGTGCACCAGCAGGTAGGCGATTTCCTCGAATTCGCAGCTGTTGGCGACGTCCAGGATGTCGTAGCCGCGGTAGTGCAGGTCGTTGCCGGTCTTGCCGACGGAGCACAGCGCGGTGTTACCGGCGGCGACGCCCGACAGGGCAACGGATTTCTTCGGCTTGAAGGCAGGGGCTTGTTCGGTCATGTTGGTCTCCAGTTCAGGTCTCAGTTTATTAATTCAATTATTTTTTCTGCGCCGCGAACAGCGCGTCGAGCTTTTGCTCAAAGTCGTGGTAATTGATACGGTCGTAGAGTTCGGCACGGGTCTGCATGGTGTCGACCACGGCCTGCTGGCTGCCATCGCGGCGGATGGCCGTATAGACGTTTTCAGCCGCCTTGTTCATGGCGCGGAAGGCCGACAGCGGATACAGCACCAGGCCCACATCGGCGGTTTTCAATTCGTCGACCGTGAACAGCGGGGTCGAACCGAATTCGGTGATGTTGGCCAGGATCGGCACGCCCACGGCTTTCGCGAAGCGCGAATACATGGCGAGTTCCGTCATCGCTTCCGGGAACACCATGTCAGCACCGGCTTCGACACAGGCCACCGCGCGCTCGATCGCCGCGTCGATGCCTTCCACGGCCAGCGCGTCGGTGCGCGCCATGATCACGAAGTTCTCGTCGGTGCGGGCGTCGACGGCGGCCTTGATGCGGTCGACCATTTCCTGTTTCGAGACGATTTCCTTGCCCGGGCGGTGGCCGCAGCGCTTGGCGCCAACCTGGTCTTCGATGTGGATCGCGGCGGCGCCGAACTTGATCATCGATTTCACCGTGCGCGCGACGTTGAAGGCCGAGGAGCCGAACCCGGTGTCGACGTCGACCAGCAGCGGCAGGTCGCACACGTCGGTGATGCGGCGCACGTCGGTCAGCACGTCGTCCAGGTTGGAGATGCCGAGGTCGGGCAGGCCGAGCGAGCCGGCGGCGACGCCGCCGCCCGACAGGTAGATGGCCTTGAAGCCGGCGCGCTTGGCGAGCAGGGCATGGTTGGCGTTGATCGCGCCGACGACTTGCAGCGGCGATTCTTCCTGGACTGCGCGACGGAACAGCGCGCCTGGCGATTGGATCATGGGGTCTCCTGAGTGGTTCGGTAATGAATGTGTTTATTACTGCAAGGAGCGTGCCAGCCGCCGGGCTACCGACCGCTTCCTGGAAAAGCCTGATACTTCAAGGGCTTAGCGTCAAGCGAGCTGGTGCGTACACCTGTTCCATGTTTCATTTGGCGTTTCAGTTGAAACATATGAAACAGCGTTGCGGTAAAATTGAAACATGCGACCGCCCTCCCCCCTGCCACAAGACTCCGACAAACCCGTCATCTGGACCGTGTCGGTCTCGCGCCTGTCTGACCTGTTCCGCGACATTACGCTCGAATACGACCACCTGGCGACCATCGAGCCGATCAACCTCGGCTTCGACGAAGCGGCGCGCCATATCCGCGAACGCATGGCAACCGAACGCTGCGACGTGGTCATCGCGGCCGGCTCGAACGGCGCCTACCTGAAGGGCCGGGTATCGGTGCCGGTGGTCAACGCCAAGGCCAGCGGCTTCGACCTGCTGCAGGCCCTGAGCCGGGCGCGCAAGGTCTCCACGCAGGTCGGCGTGATCAGCTACCAGCAGCCGCTGCCGGAACTGGCGGACTTTGCCGCCACCTTCGGCCTGACGATTGCACAGCGCAGCTATGTGACGCGCGAGGATGCGCGCGCGGCGATCAAGGAAATGCAGGCGGGCGGTATCGGAGTCATCGTCGGCGCCGGCCTGATCACGGACCTGGCCGAGGAAGCCGGTGTCAACAGCGTGTTCCTGTATTCGGCGGCCTCGATCCGCCAGGCCTTCGACGATGCGCTGGAAGTGGCGCGCCTGACCCAGCTGGAGGCGAACCGCCTCCGGCGCCGGCCGCTTGAGGACCTGCGGCCGGCGCGGCGCGGCCTGAACGACCTGCGCGGCGAGTCCGGCGCCATGGAGCGCCTGCGCCAGACGACCGTGCTGTACGCGCGTTCGCCTGCGACCGTGCTGATCGAAGGCGAAACGGGCAGCGGCAAGGAACTCGTCGCCCAGGCGATCCACCGCGAGGGGCCGCGCAGCCTGGGCGCGAACCGGCCCTTCGTGGCGGTGAACTGCGGCGCGATTGCCGAGTCGCTGCTCGAGTCCGAACTCTTCGGGCACGAGGAAGGCGCCTTCACGGGTGCGCGCCGCGGAGGGCATGCGGGACTGTTCGAGGCGGCCGATGGCGGCACGCTGTTTTTGGACGAAATCGGCGAAATGCCGCTGGCCTTGCAGACGCGGCTGCTGCGGGTGCTGGAAGAGCGCGAGGTGATGCGCGTGGGCGGCACGCGCCCGGTGCCGATCGCGGTGCGGGTGATCAGCGCCACCCATTGCGACCTGGAAGCGCGGGTGGGCGAAGGGCGCTTCCGCGCCGACCTGTTCTATCGCCTCGCGGTGCTGCGCCTTGCCGTGCCGCCGCTGCGCGCGCGGGTGCCGGACATCGCGCCGCTGGCGGAATGGTCGCTCAAGGGCGCGCTGGCGGCACTCGGCGCCCGGCCCCATCCGAACCTGCATGCCGAAGTGACGGCCTGTGCACCGCTGCTCGAACGCTATCGCTGGCCGGGCAACGTGCGCGAACTGCGCAACCTGATGGAACGCCTCGCCCTCTTCCTCGCGGCCGAACCGCTGCAGGCGCTCACGCCCAGCTTTTTACTGGCGATTGCTCCGGAGCTGGGGCGGGTTGATGCCGAGCTGGCCGCAGCCGGATCTGCGCCTGCAGCGCAGGCCCTGGCCGCGCCCGAGGAAAGCGTCGCCCAGGTGTTGGCCCGTTTCGGCGGCCAGCGCGACGCCGCCGCGCGCCACCTCGGCATCAGCCGCACGACCTTGTGGCGCAGGCTCAAGGCCGGCGCATGAGCCTCCGTCAACGGCTCAGCGGGCTGACCTGCGCCGACGCAGGCTGTAGAGCATGAAGGCCACGATGGCCAGGTTGAGCGCCAGCAGGCAGGCCGCGAGCCAGCCGGGACGGTGGTACAGCTCCCGGAGCTCGAAGGGCACGTAGACGGCGCCGCTTGCAGCGGCAAAGCCCTCGCCCCAGGCGCGGCCATACCACAAGCCATAGGCCTCGATCATGCGCACGGCCGCATACGCGATGGCGGCCATGGCAAGTTGCATCAGCCGAGCATCGTCCAGTTTGCTTGCAAACTCGAGGAAGACGCGGGGCGTATGCGCTGCGGGGTTCAAATGCGCGTGCCTCACCAGGCTCTCGGCAAAACGCTGGACATCCTGGTGCACCAGGGCGAACAGGCCCAGGCCGGTCAACAAGACCACGATTCCTTTTGACGCCTCGAGCACGGCAACGGTACGGATTCCTCGCGACAGGCGCATTGTTCAGTTCTCCCGTCAGGATCCTGACAGCGCCCGGGGAAACATCAACGCACGCAGGTGACGAAGGCCTTGTTGGCGTCGGCAACCGACGTGGTGGCGTTCGTGGCCAGGTTGACGGCGACGTGCTGCTTCTCGGCGGCGCCGGCGCTGGACGTCCAGGTGTCCTGCATGACCCATTTCTTCTCCGCCAGTTCGCCGGACGCAACCAGTGCCGTGAGCTCGAACTGGTTCGGCAGCCGCCATCCGTTCGAGCCGTTGATCTTCTCCCCCTTGCAGTAGGCATCGGCCTGCGCCCACGTTCTTGTGAACCAGGTCGGCATCCAGGACAATGCGCCGGTGGTGACGTAGGAGGCGGTCGCCGGCGGTGTCACGCAGGCCCCACTTTCCAGTACGGCCGGCGGTTCGCAGACGCGCTTTGCCACGGTCAGCGTGGTGCTGGTCGAGGTCGGGTAGTAGCTGCCCTCACGGCCCTGCTGGGCGGTGATCGTGCTGGTGCCGACTTCGCCGATGATGAGCTTGTCGCCCTGGACCGTCGCCACGCGCGAGTCGCTGCTGGTGTAGAAGAATGGGGCCGGGCTCTTCGAGGTCGGCGCCGTCAGGGTGATGGGTGCGTCGCCCTCGGTGGCGGTCAGCGCCGCGAAGGGGCCGAGTTCCACGCCGTCGTGCCCTCCGCAGCTTGCCAACAGAACTAAGGCGCCGGTCACGGCAAGGGAGAGGATGCGTGGGGTGGTCATGGTCTGGACAGGTCGAATGATTTAATTGCTCAAGTATAACGCTCATGGCAGAGGCCGTTGGCAAATTTCCAACGTGCCAGCGCTCTGCAACAGCGGGCCGATGCGGCGCGCATAACTCTACCGGGCGGCATAGAAGCACGCCTGACAAATCGCATATCACCATAAGATTTTCTTATTTTTAAGACAATAATCCCGGTGCTATGCTGGTTGCGGGAAGCGTCGCGGGTTTGTTGGGAAATGGGCGATCACAGTTCGCGCCAGTTCAAACTCTCGGTCGCCGATCCGCCGTAGCATGCCATTTTGATCACGGCCCCCGGCGCCCACCTGCGCCCTCGTTCCGCAGTCGCGGCGCCCACCAGGCGCCCTTTGGAGGCAATATGCAACGCACTCTGCAGCACTCATCCCAGGCGGCAATCTTCTCGCTGATCGGCAACACCCCGCTGGTACAGGTCACGCGCATGGACACCGGTCCGTGCCAGTTATTCTTGAAACTGGAATCGCAGAATCCCGGCGGCTCGATCAAGGACCGCATTGGCCGCGCCATGATCGAAGCGGCTGAACTCGACGGCAGCCTTCAGCCCGGCGGCGTCGTGGTCGAGGCCACGGCCGGCAATACCGGCCTGGGCCTGGCGCTGGTGGCGCGCATCAAGGGCTACCGGGTTGTGCTGGTCGTGCCCGACAAGATGGCGGCGGAAAAAATATTGCACCTGAAAGCCCTGGGCGCCGAGATCCACCTCACCCGCTCCGACGTCGGCAAGGGCCACCCGGAGTACTACCAGGACTATGCCGCGCGCCTGGCCCGCGAGATTCCGAATGCCTGGTTCGCCGACCAGTTCAACAACCCGGCCAATCCGCGCGCCCACGAAACCACGACCGGCCCCGAAATCTGGGAGCAGACCAGCCACGAGGTCGACGCGATCGTGGTCGGCGTCGGCTCGTCCGGCACCCTCACCGGCCTGTCGAACTACTTCGGCCGCGTCCAGCCCGACCTCGAATTCGTGCTGGCCGACCCGAAGGGCTCGATCCTGGCCGATTACGTGAATACGGGACACCTCGCCAGCGAAGCCGGTTCGTGGGCGGTCGAGGGCATCGGCGAAGACTTCATTCCCGGCATCGCCGACCTCTCGCGCGTGCGCAGCGCCTACACCATCACCGACGAGGAAAGCTTCCAGACGGCGCGCGCCCTGTTGCAGCACGAGGGCATCCTGGCCGGCTCCTCGACCGGCACCCTGCTCGCCGCCGCACTGAAGTACTGCCGCGCCCAGACCAGCCCGAAACGCGTCGTCACCTTTGTGTGCGACACCGGCACGCGCTACCTCACCAAGGTCTACAGCGACGGCTGGATGGTCGACCAGGGCCTGCTGCAGCGCCCGAAGATGGGCGACCTGCGCGACCTGGTCGGGCGCCGCTTCGATGCCGGCGAAGTGGTGACGGTGGCGCCGACCGACACCCTGCTCACCGCCTTCAACCGCATGCGCAGCAGTGACCTGGCGCAGATGCCGGTGATCGACAGGGGCCGCCTGGTGGGCATCATCGACGAGTCCGACCTGCTGCTGCACGTCACGACCGATGCCCGGCACTTCGCCTCGCCAGTGGCGGACACGATGACGGCGCAGCTGCAAACCCTGCGGCCCTCGGCCAGCATGCAGGACCTGCGCGCCATCCTCGACCGCGGCCTGACCGCCGTGATCCTCGACGACGACCGTTTCGACGGCCGCCGTTTCTACGGCCTGATCACCCGCTTCGACCTCCTCAACCACCTGCGCAGGACGCTATCGTGAGCTCACCAGAGAACAAACAACACATCGCCACCCGCGTGATCCATGGCGGGCAGTCGCCCGAGCCGGCCACCGGCGCCGTCATGACGCCGATCTTTGCCACCTCGACTTTTGCACAGGAGAGCCCGGGCGTGCACAAGGGCCTCGACTATGGCCGTTCGCACAACCCGACGCGCTGGGCGCTGGAGCGCTGCGTCGCCGACATCGAGAGCGGCGGCGCGGCCTTTGCCTTTGCCTCGGGCCTGGCCGCCATCTCGGCGGTGCTCGAGCTGCTGCCGGCCGGCTCGCACATCGTCGCCGGCGACGACATGTATGGCGGCACCTACCGCCTGTTCGAGCGCGTGCGCCGCAAGAGCGCGGGGCACGACTTTACCTACGTGAACCTGGCGGACCCGGAGGCGCTGGCCGCGGCATTACGGCCCGAGACGCGCCTGGTCTGGGTCGAGACGCCGACCAACCCGATGCTGAAACTGGCCGACCTGGCGGCGATCTCGCACTTGTGCCGCGAGCGCGGCATCATCACCGTCTGCGACAACACCTTCGCCAGCCCGATCAACCAGCGGCCGCTGGAACTCGGGATCGACATCGTCGTGCACTCGACCACCAAGTACATGAACGGCCATTCGGACGTGATCGGCGGCGTGGCGCTGGTCGGTACTGGCGCGCACCATGCGCCCCTGGCGGAACAGCTCGGCTTCATCCAGAACGCGGTCGGTGCGATCCAGGGACCGTTCGACAGCTTCCTCGTGCTGCGCGGGATCAAGACGCTGGCCTTGCGCGTGGAGCGCAGCAGCGCCAACGCGCTGGCGCTGGCCGAATGGCTCGAGCACGAGCCGAAGGTCCGCAAGGTGTTTTATCCGGGGCTGGAATCGCATCCCCAGCACGCGCTGGCGCGGCGCCAGATGAGCGGGTTCGGCGGCATCATCTCGATCGAGCTGGAGTCCGACCTGGCGGGAGCGCGGCGCTTCCTGGAAGCGTGCAAGGTATTCACGCTGGCCGAGAGCCTGGGTGGGGTCGAGAGCCTGATCGAGCACCCGGCCCTGATGACGCATGCAACGATTCCGCCGGCGCAGCGGGCGGAACTGGGGATCAGCGATACCCTGATCCGTCTGTCGGTCGGGGTCGAGCACCTGGAGGACCAGCGCGAGGATTTGCGGCGGGCCCTGGCGGCGGTCTGATCAGGCGGCGGCCAGCTCCGGCGCCGCCGCCAGCAGGGCGCGTGCTTCGCTGCCCGCGACGCTGCCCGCTTCTCTACCCACTCCTGCGCGCACCTTGAACGTGCCGACCAGTTCCGACAGGTCGGCAGCCTGCCGGCGCATCGATTCAGCGGCCGCCGCGGCCTGCCCGACCATGGCCGCATTCTGGCGCGTGGACAGGTCCATGTCGGCCATGGCCGCGCTCACCTGCGCAACGCCACTGGCCTGCCCGGCGCTGGCCTGGTCGATCGCGCCGAGGATGGCGGCGACTTCCTGCACATGCCGCAGCAGCGAGCGCATCGTCTCGCCCGCCGCGCTGGCGATGCCGGTGCCGGTCCGGATTTCGCCGGCCGACTCGCCAATGAGTGTCTTGATCTCACTGGCCGCCTTCGCCGAGTGCTGCGCCAGGTTGCGCACCTCGGCCGCGACCACGGCGAAGCCGCGCCCTTCCACGCCTGCGCGCGCCGCTTCCACGGCGGCGTTCAGGGCCAGGATATTGGTCTGGAAGGCGATGCTGTCGATCATGCCGGTGATGTCGACAATCCTGTCCGCCGACGCCTTGATCGCCCCCATCCGCGCGACCAGCTGTTCGACTGCATGGGCGCCGGCGATTGCTGCCTGCGCAGCCGACTGCGCGAGTGTGTTCGCTTCCTGCGTGCTGGCGTTGTTGCGGGCGATCGCGCCGGTCAGTTCCGTCATCGCGGCCACGGTCTGCTGCAGGGCGCCGGCCTGCCTTTCGGTGCGGCGCGACAGGTCGTGGTTGCCGTCGGCGATGTCCCCCGAGGCCGCGTCGATCGCACGCGCGCCCTGCAGCACCTGCGCCACCGTCGCGGAGACGCCGCCGGTCATGCCGTTGAGCGCATCGAACAGGCGGCCGATCTCGTCGAATCGGCGGTGGCGAATGACCGGACGCAGGTCGCCATGCGCCACCTGTTCCGCGAGCATGACCGCCTGCTGCAGCGGTCCCACGATATTCCGGGTAAGGAGCCAGGCGAGCGCGGCGCCGACCGCCAGCGCGCCCGCGCCCAGGCCCAGCAGCAAGGCCTTGCCGAGGTGCGAGGCCCCCTGCGATTCGTCGGCCAGCCGGTGCGCCTCGGTGCTCTCGTGGGCCAGCAGCGCTTCCAGCGCGGCGATGCGCGCCCCGTAGGCGGCCTCCCAGCGGCCGCCTACGAGCTCTTCGACCATCTGCGTTTGCCCCAGCTCCTTGGCCTTGAACAGCTCGGCCTGGATCGCCGCCAGTGCCGCCTTGTGGCGCGCCGCGGTGTCGATCAGCGCGCCTTCGCGCCCGGAGCGCGGCAGGCTGGCCAGTTGCGCTTCGATGCCGGCGGCGCGCTTGCGGCCGTCATCGAGCTGCGCCTGGAAATAGTCCGCCAGCTCGAGGCTGTCGCTGCGCGCGATCGACACCGTGCGCGAGCCGTTCAGGCGCTCCATGCCGAGCATGTCGGAGGCGAGCTGCTGCTTGGCGAGTTTGTCGTAGACGAGGTCGGCGGTCAGCGCATCGTTGGCCTGCATGCGCCACAGCGCGACGCCCGACAAGGTGACGATCAGGAGGGAGACGATGCCGAATGAGCCAAGGATCTTGGTGCCGGTCTGGAGTTTTGCGAGTGACATTGCAAGTAGTGGAGTGGCCAATACTTGCAGTTTAGAAATTTAATATGACAGGGTGATGAATCTTGCAACGGGCATGCAGCGTGGGCCAGGACCCACGCTGCGGCAAGGACACCGCGTTATTGACGCTTCAAGGCCGGGATCGCCGCCGGTTTCCATTGTTTCACCGGCTGCTCCTTGAGTTTCTTCTCCAGCAGCTCGAGCGCCACTTCGAGCTGGCGGTCGCGCCCATTGAAAGTCTCGTGCGGCAGGTTGTCGACCTCGACATCGGGCGTCACGCCGACGCCTTCGATCAGCCACTCGCCATCGCTTGAAAACTGGCCGTTCTCGGCGACGCGCGCCATGCCGTTATCCATCAGCCCGTTGCCGTCGCTCAGCCATACGCCGGCGCCGGCCGTGCGCTTGCCGACCAGGGGCCCGAGTTTCAGGGCCTTGACGCCGGCGGCGAAGGTCTCGCCATCCGAATAGGTCAGCTCGTCCATCAGCACCACCAGGTGGCCGCGGAAGGTGTTCTGCATGTTCGGGTAGGGCTGCAGGCCGTTCGATGCCCAGAAAGCCCAGGAGCGGCGCAGCAGCTTTTCGATGATCCAGCTGTCGATGTTGCCGCCGTTATTGCGGCGCACGTCGATGACCAGGCCTTCCTTGTTGATGTTGGCGTAGAAGTCGCGCGCGAACGCATTGATGTCGCGCGCCACCATCGCGCGCAGGTGCAGGTAGCCGATCCGCCCCTTCGAAGCGGCGTCGGTTTGCTGGGCCCTGCCCTGCTCCCAGTCGGCGTAGCGCAGGCTGGCGTGGGTTGCCATCGTGGCCGGGGTGACGATGACGGCGCGCGGCTGGGTGGCGTTCACGCTTTTCACATGCAGCAGCACCTGCTTGCCGGCGGTATCGAGCAGCAGGTCGGCGATATCGCGCGCCTCCTTCAGCGACTTGCCGTTGACGGCGGTGATGATGTCGCCCTCCCTGACGTTGACATCCGGCGCGGCCAGCGGCCCTGCTTCGGACGGCAGCTCCGGCTCGCTGCGGTAAACGCGGTCGACGCGGTAGCCCTCCGCCGTGCGGCTCAGCACGGCCCCCAGGCTGGCGGGAATGCCTTCGTTTGCTGCGCGGCGCACGTCGCCCGGACGGATCTGCGAGTGCAGCGCCCCGACCTCGCCGACCATCATGCCCAGCACGTCGTCCAGTTCGGCGCGGTCGGTCACGCGCTCGACCAGCGGCGCATAGCGGGCGCGTGCGGCGTTCCAGTCGATGCCGCGCATGTTGGCGTCGTACAGGAAATCGCGGTGCATGCGCCAGGCATCGTTGAACATCTGTTTCCACTCCATGCGCGGGTTCGAGCTCACCGCCCAGTCGTCGATCTTGACCTTCGACTTCGACAGGTCGGCAGGCGCCTTGGCGCCGGCATCGACGATAAGCATGTCGCCCGGCGCGCCCCTGGCGTAGGTGCGGTAGAAGATGTGCTTGCGATCGAACGAGAGCCCGAATTCGCGCACGTTGGCGGCGAAGGTTTCAGGCTGCGGGCTGCTCCTCGAGATCGCCACGGTCTTGAGCGTGCCCTTGGCGCCGTCATCGTCGGCTTCCAGCAGGTAGAGGCGCTTGTCGTCGACGGCGAGCGCGCGGTAATTGCCGGGCGCGACCGGCACTTCGTACAGGCGTTCGCGCAGGCCGCTGTAGGCGATCGGGGGCGTCGGCGGCTTCGGCTTGTCGCTGCCGGCCTTGTTGGCAGCCGTCGCGCTGGCAGCCGCGGTGGCCGCCGCCACCGCCGCATTCCTGGCCCCATCCGGCTCGTCGGCGCCGGGCGCCTTGACCGCGGCCCTGGCGGCGGCTTCGGGCGACTTTTCTTCGGGGCGGGTCAGCTCGTCCTCGGGCTTGAAGGGGAAGCGTTCGCCCTGCTGTAGCGCCAGCGCATAGACGCCGACGCGCTTGTCGAACACGGGCCCCATGTTGCGGTCGCCCCAGACCGAGACATTGCCGACGTTGAAGTGGCGCGCGGACAGGAAATACAACCACTTCCCGTCCGGCGAGAATACCGGGGAGCTGGCCTCGTAGCGGTCGGTCGTCACGAAACTGATGGCGCGGGTCGCGAGGTTGAACATGCCGATCTGGTCGCGCCGCTCGCGGCTGCCGGCACGCACGAACGCGAGGTTGCGGCTGTCGGGCGACCACACCACCTGGTCCGAGCGGTCGATGCCCATCAGGCCGGCGTCATCGATGATGACATTGGTCCGGGCCGCCAGGTCGAGGAGCCAGGTGCGTCCCTTCTTGTCGGTGTGGGCGAGCCACTTGCCGTCCGGTGACGGGTACAGGTTCCAGCGGTGGCTGGCGCCGTCCGTGGTCAGGCGTTCGCCGTGGCCGGAACCGTCGGCGGCGTAGCGCCAGATCTCGTTCTCGCCACTGGTGTCGACGAATGCGTAGATCCACTTGTCGTCATGGCTGAACACGGCGGCCCTGGCACGGGCGCCTTCCGGCACCGCGATTTCGACGCGGCGGTAATTGCCGGTGCCGGCGATGGTCACGCGTCCGCGCGCCGTCAGCACGATGCGCTCGAGCTTGTTGGCCACTTCGATGCCGGTCAAGGCATCCAGCGGCGACTTTACGCGGCGCACGCGCTGCTGGTCGAAGTCCGACAGCAGGGTGGCGCTCAGGCGGGTGTCGCCGCCGCTGGCAATGTCGAACACGCGCAGGTCGGCCCCCAGCTGGTAGGCGATGCGCCCGTCGCCGAGGGAGGCGGTGCGCACGTCCCACTGCTTGTGCTGGGTGAGCTGGCGGCGTTCGCTGCCGTCCGGGAGCGCCGTCCAGAGATTGTCGGCGCCGCCCGCATCGCTGATGAAGTACAGGCGGCCCTGCCACCACATGGCGCGCCGGTTGTTGGCGCGGTTATGCGTGGATTCACCCTGGAACAGCGGCCGGGCCTCGCCTTTTGACGTCAAGTCGAACCGCCACAACTGGGCATGGGCGCCACCGCGGTAAGCCTTCACATTGTCATTGGTCATCGACAGGCCCATGCGCGTGAAATACACGGTGCGGCCCGCGTCGTCCAGCACGGCGTCATTGGCATCGGCCAGCGGCAGCACGCGGCGCGTGAGTTTGGCCGGGTCGAGTGCGGCGACGATGCGGTGCTTGGCCGGGCCGACCGAATTTTCGGTACTGACCAGCACCTCGCCCTGCGCCGTCCAGCCGAGCACGGTCACGCCGCCGTTTTCGAAGGTGATCCGGCGCGGCAGGCCGCCTTCGAGCGGCATCACATAGGCTTCCTGGGCGCCTTCGTAGGAGGCGGCAAAGGCGGCGAACTTGCCGTCATGCGAGATCGCGGCGTGGGTTTCGCTCGACGGGTGCGTGGTCAGGCGCGTGGCCTTGCCGCCAGCGGTCGTCGTGCGCCAGAGGTCGCCCTCGGCGGTGAACACGATCGTGTCGCCGCGCACGGCGGGGAAGCGGAAATAAGGGTCGGCGGCGGTGGCGCTAGTACCGATGAGCGCCAATGATGGGGCTAACAGCAGCGCGAGGATGGTGCGAGACACGTTCATGTTCAGAGGCAAAGTTTGCTAGGGAGCATGAGTTTGCCATAGGGGAACGACTAGTTGGCGGGCATAGTCGTAAAAAAGACGGACGCAGCAGCATGTTGGCTGGACGGCGAAAAAAAACCGCGCACGGGGCGCGGTTTTTGGTGAACAATCGAGACTTACTCGATCTCAACCGTCTCGGCCGGGGCCGGCGGCGGCAGTGCGTCGCCTTCCGGGAACTCGAGCGTGACTTCGTCCTTCTCGTTCATGTCCACCGTGATGCGCCCACCGTTGGTCAGGCGGCCGAACAGCAGCTCGTCGGCCAGCGCTTTCCTGATCATGTCCTGGATCAGGCGCGACATCGGGCGCGCACCCATCTGCGGATCGAAACCCTTTGCACCGAGGAACTTGCGCAGCTTCTCAGTAAAGATGGCTTCCACCTTCTTCTCGTGCAGCTGCTCTTCCAGTTGCATCAGGAACTTGTCGACGACGCGCAGGATGATTTCCTCGTCCAGCGCACGGAAGCTGATGATCGCGTCCAGGCGGTTGCGGAACTCCGGCGTGAACATGCGCTTGATGTCGGCCATCTCGTCGCCGGCTGCCTTCGAATCGACAAAGCCCACCGAGCGCTTGGTCAGGCTTTCCGCGCCCGCGTTCGTGGTCATGATGATGATCACGTTGCGGAAGTCGGCCTTGCGTCCGTTGTTGTCGGTCAGCGTGCCATGGTCCATCACCTGCAGCAGGATGTTGAAAATGTCCGGATGGGCTTTCTCAATCTCGTCGAGCAGCAGCACCGCATGCGGCTTCTTGGTGATGGCTTCGGTGAGCAAGCCACCCTGGTCGAAACCGACATAACCCGGCGGCGCACCGATCAGGCGCGACACGGCGTGGCGCTCCATGTACTCCGACATGTCGAAGCGGATCAGCTCGATACCGAGGATGAACGCGAGCTGCTTGGCCACCTCGGTCTTGCCGACGCCGGTCGGACCGGAGAACAGGAAGGAGCCGATCGGCTTGTCCTGCTTGCCCAGGCCCGCACGCGCCATCTTGATGGCCGAAGCCAGCGCATCGATGGCCGGGTCCTGGCCGAAGACGACGTTGCGCAAATCGCGGTCGATCGTCTGCAGCTTGCTGCGGTCGTCCTGGTTGACCGTTTGCGGTGGAATCCGCGCGATCTTCGCGATGATTTCCTCGATCTCGGTCTTGCCAATGGTTTTCTTCTGCTTCGACTTCGGCAGGATGCGTTGCGCCGCGCCCGCTTCGTCGATGACGTCGATCGCCTTGTCCGGCAGGTGACGGTCGTTGATGAAGCGCGCCGCCAATTCCGCCGCAGTCGAGAGTGCCGACGACGAGTACTTCACGCCGTGGTGCTCTTCGAAGCGCGACTTCAGGCCACGCAGGATCTGCACGGTCTGCTCGACCGACGGCTCGTTCACATCCACCTTCTGGAAGCGGCGGGACAGTGCATGGTCCTTCTCGAACACGCCGCGGAATTCCGTGAACGTGGTCGCGCCGATGCATTTCAGCTGGCCGTTCGCCAGGGCCGGTTTCAGCAGGTTCGATGCGTCGAGCGTGCCGCCCGAAGCCGAACCAGCGCCGATGATCGTGTGGATCTCGTCGATGAACAGGATGCCGTTCGGCGTGTCCTTCAGCTGCTTGAGCACGGCCTTAAGGCGCTGCTCGAAGTCGCCGCGGTACTTGGTGCCGGCCAGCAGCGCACCCATGTCGAGCGAGAACACGACGGCGTTCTGCAGGATTTCGGGCACGTCTTCCTGGACGATGCGCCATGCCAGGCCTTCCGCGATCGCGGTCTTGCCGACACCGGCTTCGCCGACCAGCAGCGGGTTGTTCTTGCGGCGGCGGCACAGGATCTGGATCACGCGGTCGACTTCTTCCTCGCGGCCGATCAGCGGATCGATCTTGCCGTCGGCAGCAGCCTTGTTCAGGTTCTGCGTGAACTGGTCGAGCGGGCTTTCCTTCGTTGCGCCTTCGACTTGCGCCTCTTCCACGCCTTCCGACGCCTTCTGGCTGTCGATCTGCTGGTCCTTGCGCACACCGTGCGAAATGAAGTTGACCACGTCGAGGCGGGTCACGCCCTGCTGGTGCAGGTAGTAAACAGCGTGCGAGTCCTTCTCGCCGAAGATGGCGACGAGCACGTTGGCGCCAGTCACTTCCTTCTTGCCGTTCGAGGCCGACTGCACGTGCATGATCGCGCGCTGGATCACGCGCTGGAATCCGAGCGTCGGCTGGGTGTCGACCTCGCCCGTGCCTGGCACGGTCGGGGTGTTGTCACCGATGAAATTGGTCAGGGTCTTGCGCAGGTCGTCGATATTGACCGCGCATGCACGCAGGACTTCAGCGGCCGAGGGATTGTCGAGGAGCGCAAGCAGCAGGTGCTCCACGGTAATGAACTCGTGCCGTGCCTGTCGAGCTTCGACAAAGGCCATGTGTAGGGATACTTCAAGTTCCTGCGCAATCATACTTCCTCCATCACGCACTGCAGGGGATGCCCCGCCTTGCGCGCATGCGTTAAGACAAACTCCACTTTGGTACACGCTATATCTTTGGAAAACACCCCGCACACTCCTTTACCATGACGGTGTACGGAGAGCATGATCTGCGTCGCCGTTTCGCGATCCTTGTTGAAGTACTCCTGGATGACGGCCACTACAAACTCCATTGGTGTGTAATCGTCATTCAGTAATGCCACCTGATAGAGCGGCGGTGGTTTAACTACTTGCCGCTCCAGCAGCTGTTCGGTATCGTGCTTGGTTGCCATGGGCGTATTCTAAAGCGTTCAAGGATGATGCAAAGCGTAAATGTCAGATCAATGCGATGAGATCACTACAATCAGCTCACTTCAATTCGCCTTTATCTTACTTGTTTTCCGTTGATAGCGCAGATGGCGTCCCGATTGCCGAAATCAAGGGCTGGGTTGGCACGGCAGTATGAGACAGTATGCATGTCGTATGAAAAAATTAACAACAGACGTATCAAAGGGCTTGACTTACAACTTTAGTGCATCAACAATGGAAACATTGACATGTACTTATGTACTTGTTGATAAGAAGTGAGCAGGCTGAGGAGGGGGCAAGAAGCTTCTTGCTTTTATGGCTCGTGTGATTTGTTTATATTTGAAAGTTCTTTTATGGCAACTGGTACTGTTAAGTGGTTCAATGATTCCAAAGGCTTTGGCTTCATCACTCCAGATGACGGCGGTGAGGATCTGTTCGCGCATTTCTCCGCAATCAACATGAACGGTTTTAAGACCCTCAAAGAAGGTCAGAAAGTCCAATTCGAAGTCACGCAAGGCCCTAAAGGCAAGCAAGCTTCCAACATCCAGGGCATGTAATACTCCCCTGGGAAGCGAGAAACCCCGCTACACGCGGGGTTTTTTTTCGCCCCGCCGGGCCTGCCAGGCCCTGTTCCATTACCCTGCCCTTCGCCCCGCAGCGTGCGCCAGCCGCTGCAGGAATACCGTACCACAGCCAAAGAAAAAGCCCCGTCCCGCTAGCGCGGTCGGGGCTTCCCGGATGAACTGCGTCAACCGATGCGTGTGTTCCTTACATCTGCACCTTACATCTGCGCGTTACATCTGTTCAATCATCACGTCGCCGAAGCCCGAGCACGACACCTGGGTCGCGCCCTCCATCAGGCGCGCGAAATCGTAGGTGACGCGCTTGGAGGTAATCGCCCGCTCCATCGAGGCGATGATCAGGTCGGCCGCCTCGACCCAGCCCATGTGGCGCAGCATCATTTCGGCCGACAGGATGAGCGAGCCCGGGTTCACATAGTCCTTGCCTGCATACTTGGGCGCGGTGCCGTGGGTCGCTTCGAACATGGCGACCGAATCGGACATGTTCGCACCCGGCGCGATGCCGATGCCGCCGACCTGGGCCGCGAGCGCGTCCGAAATATAGTCGCCGTTCAGGTTGAGGGTGGCGATCACGCTGTATTCGGCCGGGCGCAGCAGGATCTGCTGCAGGAAGGCGTCGGCGATCGAATCCTTGATGATGATGTCGCGCCCGGTCTTCGGATTCTTGAAGCGGCACCATGGGCCGCCGTCGATCAGCTCGGCGCCGAATTCACGCTGCGCCAGGGCATAGCCCCAGTCGCGGAACCCGCCTTCGGTGTACTTCATGATGTTGCCCTTGTGGACAATGGTCACCGAAGGCTTGTCGTTGTCGATCGCGTACTGGATCGCCCTGCGCACCAGGCGCTCGGTGCCTTCACGCGAGACCGGCTTGATCCCCAGGCCCGAAGTTTCCGGGAAGCGGATCTTCTTGACGCCCATCTCTTTCGTGAGGAATTCGATGACCTTCTTGACGCCTTCCGAGCCTTCGGCCCACTCGATGCCGGCATAGATGTCTTCCGAGTTTTCGCGGAAGATGACCATGTCGGTCTTTTCCGGCTGCTTCAGGGGAGACGGCACGCCCTTGAAATAGCGCACCGGGCGCAGGCAGACATACAGGTCGAGTTCCTGGCGCAGCGCGACGTTGAGCGACCGGATGCCGCCGCCCACCGGCGTCGTCAGCGGGCCCTTGATCGAGACCACGTAGTCCTTCAGCACTTCCAGCGTCTCGCCCGGGAGCCACACATCGGGGCCGTACACGCCGGTCGACTTTTCGCCGGCAAAGATTTCCATCCAGCTGATCTTGCGCTGGCCGCCATAGGCTTTCGCCACGGCCGCGTCGACCACCTTGATCATCACCGGGGTGATGTCGATGCCGGTGCCGTCGCCTTCGATATAGGGAATGATCGGCGTATCGGGAACGTTGAGCGAAAAATCGGCGCCGACGGTGATTTTCTGGCCCTCGGCGGGCACTTCGATATGCTGGTACATCGTCTTCTCCCAAGTGGTCGCATGGTGTGCGATCTACATTACAATATCGGCTACGGCTGTGGGTCTTGTATAAGACACCCACGTGTTGTGGTGTGTTGCATTATGCACCAGACCGTTTTATGACGCTACGGTTTAGCTTTTTGCCGCCTTGGCGACTGCCCCGGTGCCGGCGCCCCGCCATTTTGATCCAGATCCGTTCATGCCCCTCATTCTCTTCAACAAACCGTTCCAGGTGCTGTGCCAGTTCTCGCCGCAGCCGGGACGCGCGTCGCTCGCCGACTACCTTGATATTCCCGGCATCTACCCTGCCGGCCGGCTCGACGCCGACAGCGAGGGCCTGATGCTGCTGACCGACGACGGCAAGCTGCAGCACAAGATCGCGCATCCGGACCACAAGGAAGCGAAGACTTACCTGGTGCAGGTCGATGGCGTGGCGGATGCCGGCGCCCTGCTCCGCCTGCAGGCGCCGCTGGACCTGGGCGACTTCGTCACCAAACCGTGCCGCGCAGTGCGCATCGCCGAGCCCGATTGGCTATGGCCGCGCGATCCGCCGATCCGCGCGCGCCAGGACAAGCCGACGAGCTGGATTGCGATCACGCTGGAGGAAGGCAAGAACCGGCAGGTGCGGCGCATGACGGCGGCCGTCGGCTTGCCGACCCTGCGCCTGGTGCGCAGCAGTATCGGGCCGTTTTCGCTGGCGACGCATCCGTTGATGCCGGGGGAGTTCGTGGAGGTGCCGGTGGCGGATTTGCGCGGTAAATAAAAAAACCCGCCGGGCCAATGGCCGGGCGGGTTTTTTAATACTTATTTACTTACCAGCAAGCCTTGTTCAGCCGCCGATCGTCTCCAGCGCCGCATTGAAGGTCGCGCTCGGACGCATGACAGCCTTCACCTTGGCTTCATCGGCCTTGTAATAGCCGCCGATATCGACCGGCTTGCCCTGCACTTCCAGCAGCTCGGCAATGATCTTCTGCTCGTTCTCCGCCAGGGTCCTGGCCAGCGGTGCAAAGGCGGCGGCCAGTTCGGCGTCATCCGTTTGCGCGGCCAGTTCCTGGGCCCAGTACAGCGACAGGTAGAACTGGCTGCCGCGATTGTCGAGCTCGCCAGTCTTCGGCGAAGGCGATTTGCGGTTGTCCAGCAGCTTGCCGGTCGCGGCGTCGAGCGTCTGCGCCAGCACTTTGGCCTTGGCGTTGCCGGTCTTGATGCCGAGGTCTTCCAGCGACACGGCCAGGGCCAGGAATTCGCCCAGCGAATCCCAGCGCAGGTGGTTCTCTTCCACCAGCTGCTGCACGTGCTTCGGAGCCGAGCCGCCGGCGCCGGTTTCGTACATGCCGCCGCCGGCCATCAGCGGGACGATCGACAGCATCTTGGCGCTGGTGCCCAGTTCCAGGATCGGGAACAGGTCGGTCAGGTAGTCGCGCAGGATGTTGCCGGTCACCGAAATGGTGTCCAGGCCGCGCTTGACGCGCTCCAGGGTGTAGCGCATCGCACGGACCTGCGACATGATCTGGATGTCCAGGCCGGTGGTGTCGTGATCCTTCAGGTAGGTGCGCACCTTCTTGATCAGTTCATTCTCGTGCGGACGGTACGGATCGAGCCAGAACACGGCCGGCATGCCCGAGTTGCGCGCACGCGTCACGGCCAGCTTGACCCAGTCGCGGATCGGCGCGTCCTTGACCTGGCACATGCGCCAGATGTCCCCCTGCTCCACGTTCTGGCTCAGCAGCACTTCGCCCGTTGCCAGGTCGGTGATGTTGGCCACGCCCGCTTCCGGGATCTCGAAGGTCTTGTCGTGCGAGCCGTATTCTTCGGCCTGCTGCGCCATCAGGCCCACGTTCGGGACCGTGCCCATGGTTTTCGGGTCGAAGGCGCCATGCCATTTGCAGAAGTTGATGATCTCCTGGTAGATGCGCGCAAAAGTCGATTCCGGGATGACGGCCTTGACTTCCTTCAGCTTGCCGTTGGCGTCGTACATCTTGCCGCCGGCGCGGATCATGGCCGGCATCGACGCGTCGACGATGACGTCGTTCGGCGAATGGAAGTTGGTGATGCCCTTGGTCGAGTCGACCATGGCCAGCGCCGGACGGTGTTCCTGGCAGGCGTGCAGGTCGCGCTCGATTTCTTCGCGCTGCGAGGCCGGCAGGGTGGCGATCTTGTTGTACAGGTCGGCCATGCCGTTGTTGACGTTAATGCCCAGGCTGTCGAACAGTTCGGCGTGCTTCTCGAACGCTTCCTTGTAGAACATGCGCACGCAGTGGCCAAAGACGATCGGGTGCGAGACCTTCATCATCGTCGCCTTGACGTGCAGCGAGAACAGCACGCCCGTCTCTTTTGCGTCTTCGATCTGCTTTTCGTAGAAGGCCAGCAGGGCCTTGCGGCTCATGAACATCGAATCGATGATCTCGCCGGCCTGCAGCGCGACCTTCGGTTTCAGCACGATCGTCTGGCCGCCCTTGGTGACCAGCTCCATCTTGACTTCACGGGCGCTGTCGAGCGTCATCGACTTTTCGCCGTGGTAGAAGTCGCCGCCGGTCATGTGCGACACATGGGTGCGCGAAGCGGGCGACCATTCGGCCATCGAGTGCGGGTTCTTGCGTGCGTACTCTTTCACGGCGCGCGGCGCGCGGCGGTCCGAGTTGCCTTCACGCAGGACCGGATTGACCGAGGAGCCGATGCACTTGCCGTAGCGTGCCTTGATCGACTTCTCTTCTTCGGTCTTCGGGTCGGCCGGGTAGTCAGGGATGTTGTAGCCCTTGGCCTGCAGTTCCTCGATGGCGGTCACCAGCTGGCCGACCGAAGCGCTGATGTTCGGCAGCTTGATGATGTTCGCGTCCGGCTGGAGCGTCTTCTTGCCCAGTTCAGCCAGGACGTCCGGCACGCGCTGCTCCGGCGTCAGGTTTTCCGGGAAGGCTGCCAGGATACGGGCCGCGACCGAAATGTCGGCCTGCTCGACCTTGATGCCGGCCTGTTTGGTGAAAGTGCTGACGACTGGCAGGAAGGCGTGGGTCGCCAGCAGCGGCGCCTCGTCGGTCAGGGTGTAGATGATGGTCGGATCACTGCTCATGCGCTTTTTCCTCGGTTCTCGCGGTGTTGGTCGCGATGGTGATAACTTAAAAGTGACGCCTGTCGTCCTGCCGTCCTATCCGCAGCGATCATACTACCCCGCTTCCAGGCGCGATGGACAGATGGTGCAGGCCGTATTCGCTTGACGCGGACCTGCTGCGTCGAAGTCTTCTATAAGACATAAGACGGGCGTTTCACATTATGCACCAGTATTTTACTGTGCGCTATAGCTTTAGGGCCGGCGCCGGGGCGCGGGGCGTAGCGGGCGCACGCAAAGCATGGAACGCGCTAGCATTTCCAGCACGGCGGTACGCCCGTGCCGGCCCGGCAACCGACAGGAGAAACCATGAACGCCGTTCGTCATTCCGATGTCTCCGTCATTCCCCACCTGCGCACCCTCGGCTGGGCCGGCTTCCTGCTCGGTGTCGCCATGGGAGGTTTTTTCGACGGCATCCTGCTGCACCAGGTGCTGCAATGGCACCACCTGCTCTCGCTGGTGCCGGGCGAGCCCTGGCGCGACATCAAGGTGCAGATCCTGGCGGATGGCCTGTTCCACATGCTGATGTACCTGATCGCCGTCATCGGCCTGTGGAAGCTGTGGAAGGCGCGCGAGGTGGCGGCATCCGGGGACCGTGTGCTGCTGGCGAGCAGCGCCCTCGGCTTCGGCGTCTTCAACATCGTCGACGCGGCCGTGTTCCACTGGATCCTTCGGTTCCACCGCATCCGGCTCGACACCGACAACCCACTGTTCTGGGATTTGCTGTGGTTTGTCGTGTTCGGCCTTGCCTTCGTGGCGCTGGCCTGGTGGCTGCAGCGCGGCAGCGGCCCGATCGGCGGCAAGGCGAGCACGGCCACGCTGGCGCTCGCGGTGCTGGTTGGCGGCCCGGTCGCGGCGCTGCCGCCGCAGGACGCCGATACGGTCATGGTCTTCTTCAAGCCCGGCACCACGCCGGCCCAGGTGTTTGCCGGCATCGATGCCGTGGACGGGCGGATCCTGTGGGCGGCGCCACAGGGCGACGTCTGGGCCCTGGATGTGCGCGACAAGTCGAAGACCGCCGCGCTCTACCGCCATGGGGCTTTCCTGGTCAGCAATTCGGCGCTGGCGGTCGGGTGCGTGAAGTGGACCTCGGCGCGCGGCTGACGGAAACCGGATTCAAAACACGCCGAAAAAGCAGAAAAACCCGCCAGGACCAAAGTCGGGCGGGTTTCTTCCACTGTACTTCCTGTGCGCGGCGAATCGCCGCGCGCCAACCGGTGATTAAGCCGACAGGGCTTTCAGGGCAGCAGCCAGGCGGCTCTTGTGGCGAGCGGCCTTGTTCTTGTGGATGATCTTCTTGTCAGCGATGCTGTCGATGGTCGAGACCGACGACTGGAAGATGCTGGTTGCGGCAGCTTTGTCGCCAGCCTGGATGGCCTTGCGGACGGCCTTGATTGCGGTACGCAGGGTCGAGCGCTGGGCGCTGTTGTGTGCGTTTTGCTTAACTGCTTGACGAGCGCGCTTGCGTGCTTGTGCGGTATTTGCCATGGAATTTCCTAAATCGGGGTCAAGTTGCGTTTGCAAACAGTAGCGAGTCAAACTGGCCCATTCCAGTGCCTGCCAAACATCAGTGTCTGCTAACAGAATTCAGTACAGCCCACGATTATAGCGAAGGAATCCCTGCCTAGCAATTCATTCTTCACATTTGTCTTGGAAGAAACTCCGCGCGAGGTGTTGCACCGCTATAATCTCGCCCCATGAATCTGCTCAAGACCCTCGCTGCCATCTCCAGCATGACCATGGTGTCCCGCGTCACCGGACTGCTGCGCGAAAGCCTGTTCGCAGCCGCCTTTGGCGCCTCCAACTTCACCGACGCCTTCAACATTGCCTTTCGCCTGCCGAACCTGCTGCGGCGCCTGTTTGCCGAAGGCGCGTTCTCGCAGGCCTTCGTGCCCATCATTACGGAATACAAGACGAAACACGGCCAGGACGCCACCAAGACCCTGGTCGACCACGTCGCGACCGTGCTGATCTGGGCCACGGTGCTGACCAGCGTCGCCGGCATCCTGGCCGCGCCGGTGCTGATCTACTGGATCGGCGGCGGGCTGCAGCGCGAGCCGGCCGCCTTCGATGCGGCGGTCGTCATGACCCGGATGATGTTCCCCTACATTGCCTGCATGGCCTTCGTCGCGCTGGCCAGCGGCGTGCTCAACACCTGGCGCCAGTTCAAGATTCCGGCGATCACCCCGGTGCTGCTGAACCTGTCGTTCATCTTCGCCGCCCTGGTGCTGGCCGACTACTTCGAGCAGCCGATCTACGCGATGGCCGTGGGCGTGTGCATCGGCGGCGTGCTGCAGGTGGCGCTCCAGATTCCCTCGCTGGTGAAGATCGGCATGCTGCCGCGCCTGTCGATCAACCCGCTGGTCGGCCTGCGCGACGCCGGCGTGCGCCGCATGCTCGGCAAGATGGGGCCGGCCGTGTTCGCCGTCGGTGCGGCCCAGATCAGCCTCCTGATCAATACCACCATCGCGGCCGGGCTGGCGGCGGGCGCCGTCACGGCGCTGCAGTATGCGGACCGGCTGATGGAGTTGCCGACCGCCCTGCTCGGCGTGGCGCTGGGCACGATCCTGCTGCCGGGCCTGGCGAAAGCCAATACCGAAGGCGATACCCGAGAATACTCGGCCCTGCTGGACTGGGGCCTGCGCCTGACCTTCCTGCTGGCGATTCCCGCGGCGGTCGGCATGGCGGCCCTGGCCGAGCCGATGATCGCCACCCTGTTCCACTACGGCGCCTTCGACAGCACCGACGTGCACAACTCGTCGATGCCGCTGATGGCCTACAGCGCCGGCCTGCTCGGCTTTATCCTGGTCAAGACCCTGGCCCCGGCCTTCTTTGCGCGCCAGGACGTGCGTACCCCGGTGCGGATCGCGGTCGGCGTGATGGTGGCGACGCAGCTGATGAACCTGGTCTTCGTGCCACTGTTCGGCGTCGCCGGCCTGGCACTGTCGATCGGCGTCGGCGCCTGCATCAATGCCGCCTTCCTGTACACCGGCCTACGCAAGCGCAACATCTACGCGCCGCTGCCGGGATGGGGCATCTTCTTCTTCAAGCTCGTCGTGGCCGTGGCGGTGATGGGGGTGGTGGCGTGGTACTGCCAGGCCCAGTTCGACTGGATCGCCATGCGCGCCCAGCCGTTCATGCGCGGCGGCGCCCTGCTGGCTATCATTACCCTCAGTGGCATCAGCTATTTCGGCATGCTCGTGGCGATGGGCTTCCGGCCGCGCGACTTCAAGCGGCGCGCCAAATAAAAACGGCTTAACCGCCGCGCCGGACTGGTGCCGGCGGCGGCTCGGCCGTCTCGGGCGGCGCTTCCTCTTCTTCTTTTTCTTCCTCTTCCTGCGGGTCGGCCGGTTCCGGTGGAGGCGGCGGCACCAGCTCGCGCAGCACGCCCTGCTCCGCGACCGGGGCGGCCACAGGGGCGGCCGGTTCCGGCGGCGGCGGGAACATCGTCGCATCCACCGGGGCGCCCTGCCCCTGCACCGCGCCATTCGCGGACGGACCCTGTCCGTTGGCCGTGAACTTCCAGTCCGACAAATGCTGTTTGTGCTCGAAGTTGACGAAGCGCGTATCGAAATTGGCAACCTTCAGCGGCTTTGCCTGCGACAGGCTGTACACCCCCAGGATCGGCGTGCCTGGCGCTGCCTGCACCAGCCCCCACTCGGCGCTGCCGGTGATCGGATCGACGAAAATGCGGCGCAGGTGGCGGCGCGGGCTGGGAAAGCGCGGGTCGCGCAGCAGGGCCTCGAGCGACAGCGGCTGCGCCGGCTGGCCCGGCGGCGTGGCCTGCGCATAGCTGGCGAGCGCCGCGCTGAACTCGGCGCCGATGGCCAGCAATTCGTTTTCCGCCTCGGCGCGCTGCAGCAGCGCGCCGACCTTGAGCGTGGCCGCGCCGACCATGCCGATGATGGTCACGAACACGATCAGGCCGATGTAGGTAAAGCCGGCCTCGGCCCGGGGCGCGCGCCCTTTCAGGTTTCCATTCACGTGTCTAGTCACGCCTACCAGTCGGCGTAGGGCTTGCCGCTGCGGTCATTGCCGGGCGCGCCGCTGCGCAGGTCGTAGACGCCGCCCAGCGCGCCATCCTCCGGCGGCACCACGGTCCAGGTACTGGTGCTTTCGGTGATCGGGTCGAGCGGCAGGCCGCGCAGGTATTTTTTCTCGACCAGTTCTTCGAGCGATTCGGGATAGCGCCCCGTATCGCTGTAGTACTGGCCGATGATCTCGCGGGTATTGCGCAGGTTTTCGGCGAGGATCGTTTCGCGCGACTTGTCGATGCTCGGGAAAAAGCGCGGCACCGCCAGCGTCAGCAGCAAGGCGATGATGCCGAGTACCACCAGCAGTTCGATCAGGGTAAAGCCGCGCAGGCGCGCTATCGAAGATTTCATGCTCACCACCGGTTGTACGGCACGCCATTCAGGCCGGGCCGGGTGGACGTGGAATACACGTCGTAGACATCGTCGCCTTCGCGCGGCTCGGCCGCTTCGCTGGCGTAGCTGCGCTTGCCCCAGGTCTCGGCATCGAGCAGCGCCGGATCGGGGTTGAACGGATCGCGCGGCAGGCGCCGCAGGAAAAAGATCTTGGCGCGCTTCGGGCTGCGCAGGTCGGGTACGCCCTCGACCAGGAGTTCGAGCCTGGGCGGGTAGCCGGTGGCGCCGACCGCGCGCGTGACGCGCCCTTCGTCGAAGGCCTTTTTATAGGCGTCGATCCCCTGGCGGATTTCCCGCAGCGAACGGCGCAGCTCCTGTTCCTGCTTGCGCTGGGCCGTCACCTGCGCCACCGGCAGCACCAGGGTGCCGAGCAGCGCCAGGATCGCCAGCGTGACCAGCAATTCGACCAGCGTGAAACCGCGGCCCGGGCGACGCACGATCACTGGCCCCCGTTCGAAGGAGTGCCCTGGGGTGCCGGGATCGGCGTGATGACCACGCCGGCCGCCGGGGCCGGGGCAGCCGCAGGCGAGGACAGCGACGGCGTGGCCGGCAGCGTCGACGACGGCAGGCCCTGGGCCGGGGCCGTCCCGCTTGCGGGCGCGGCCGCCGGCGCCGGCGCTGGCACCCCATTCTGCAGCGCCGGGACGCCTGGCACAGGCAGGCCCGGGATTCGTACCGGCACACTGACCTGCGCTTCAGGACGGCGGCGGAAATTCGCCTCGGTGCCGGCGGCGAACTCCGACGCGCTGGCCGGCGGGCGCTGCACCGTGCGCACCAGGTGCGGCGTAATCGACAGCACGATCTCGGTCTTGTCTTGCGTATCGTTGGTGCGCCCGAACAGGCGGCCCAGGATCGGCAGGTGACCCAGGCCCGGCACCTTGCTGCCGCTGCTGCGGTCTTCGTTGTTGATCAGGCCGGCCAGCACCTGGTTTTCGCCATCCTTCAGCTGCAGCATGGTATTGGCCGAGCGGGTACCGATGCGGTAGGCCACCGAGCCCGAATTGGTGCGCAGGGTATCGACCACGTTGCTCACCTCGAGCGAGATGCGGATCGCCACTTCGTTGTTCAGGTAAATGGTCGGCTCGACGTTGAGGGTCAGGCCGACGTCGACATAGGTGACGTTCTCGGTCGCGAAATTGCCCACGCCGCCGGTCGACACGGTGGCCGAAATGTTCGGCACCTTGTCGCCGATGACGACCTTGGCCTTTTCCTTGTTGCGCACGCGGATGCGCGGATTGGCCAGGGTATTCGAATCGCCGTCGGTACGGTTCGCGCTCAGGCTGGCCGATACTCCGCTCACGCCGATCCGGCTGCTCGACAGGGCGCGCAGCGCGTCGATCGTCAGGGGCGCGCCGCTGGCCGCCTGCAGGGGCGAAAAGCCGAGCGTCGTGGGCCAGGCGATGCCCAGCTCGGTGATGCTGCTGCGCTTGATCTCGAGGATCTCGACGTCGAGCATCACTTCCGGCTCGGCCACGTCCTGCAAGGCCACCAGCTTGGTCGCCAGCCGGATCGCTTCGGGGCTGTCGCGCACGATCACCAGGTTCAGTTTTTCGTCGATCACCACGTCGCGCGACTTGACGATGGTTTTCAGCGTATTGCCGATGTTCTTCGCGTCGGCGTTGGCCAGGTAGAAGGTCTTGACCGTCTGTTCCTGGTATTCGCGCAGCTTGGCCGCGGTGTTCGGATAGATCATCACCGTATTGCCGTCCATGACCTGCTGCTCGAGCTGGTTGCTCATCAACAGGAAATAGATGGCCGCTTCCACATTGCTGTTCTTCAGGAAGATCGAGGTGCGGGTATCGGTCTTGACGTCCTTGTCGAACACGAAGTTCAGGCCGGAACGCTGGGAGATGACCTCAAAGGCCTGCTTCAAGGCCACGTCGCGGAACTCGATGCTGATCTGGGTGCGGTAGGCGGCGGCCAGTCCGCCCTGCGCCGGGCGTGCAGCCTGCGCTTCGCTGATCTTCGCCATCAGGCGGCGTGCCGGTTCGTGCTCCGGGCGCTCGGTCAGGACCGCCGTCGCATGCTGGCGCGCCGTGTCGATATCCTTGTTCTCGAAGGCCTCGTTCGCCGCGTTCATCAGCTTGACGTGGCGGGCGTCGGCCTCGACCTGGCGCAGGCCGGCGCGGGCGCGCTCGTTGGCGGGGTCGAAGGCCAGCACGCTCTGGTAATCCTGGGCCGCGAGCGCCGCCTGCCCCTCGGCCAGGCGGCGCTCCGCGTTTTCCAGCAGGCGGGTGGCGGCGCGGTCGCGCGCGCCCAGCAAGGCGACACGGAAGGCGGCGTTGCCCGGATCGGCGGCCACGGCTTCGCGGTACTTGGCCAGGCCTGCCTCGACCTGGTCTTGCGCGACCAGCTGCTGGCCCTCGCGGTAGGCGGACTGGCCGGCGCAGCCGGCCAGGGACAGCGAGAAGGACAAGGCAAGCAGCGTCGCGGCGCGCGCGCGCGGCGCCTGCGGGGACATGCCATTCGGATGACTAGCCATCAGTCGAATGCTCCAATATTAAGCTGCTGAACCTGGTTCAAGGGCAGATAGGTAAGGGTCAGGATGGGCGGCGCGATGGCGTCGACCCGGTAGGTGCCGTCGATGACGGTCTTCGGTTTCACGATATAGGTCTGGCCGGCGCGTGCCAGGTAGACTTCCCAGACGCCGTTCTCGAGCGCCTTGCCGAGCAGGGTGAACGGCAGCGGCGGTGCGGTCGGCGGCGGCGGCGGTGGCGGCGCGACCGGCGCAGGCGGTGGTGGCGGCGGTGGCGTCCAGTCGCGGGTGCCGAAAGCATTGCTCCCCTGTTTCAGGCCATCGACCCGCACCAGCGCGTGGCGCGGCAGCAGGCGCAGGATGTGCGGTGTCGTCTTGGCGCCGGGCGGCTGCGCGGCGCCTGCCGGCAGGGCCTGCACCGGCGTCACCGGCGGCAGGCGCGCCGGGGTCTGGGCGCGCTGCGCCAGCCCCGCATCGGCGGCGGGTGCGGCGGCGGTTGCCGCCGCGGGTGCGGAAGGTTCGGCGCGCTCCACAGCCTCGGCCACCTCGCCCTCGGGACTGTTGTCGCCGAACGCCACCAGTGCGGCCGCAGCCACCAGGGCGGCGCCCATGATCATGTGGCGCGTCTTCATGGCGCGCCTCCCGGGCGTTCGGCCAGGTACAGGGTCAGGCGCAGGCGGGCTTCTACCTGGGCGTCGCCGATTCCCTCGCGCTTGAAGCTGATCTCGTCGAGGGAGGCGAACGGGATCGCCCGCAGCGCGCCGAGCGCGAACTGCCAGATGGCGCCGTAACTGCCCTTCACCGGCAAGGTCACTTGGTAGGTGTGCACGCGCGCGTTGCGCTCGTAGGCGGCCTTGTACTCGCCCTGGCGCAGTACTAGGCCCGACTTCGCGGCCAGCGCGAACAGCGCCCTGACCTGCTGCGCGGCATGGTCGCGCTCGCCCAGGGTGTCGTAGAACAGCGCCAGGTGGTGTTCGTCGGTGGCCGGCGGCGCCAGCGCCACCGGCGCGGCCGGCAAGGCCGCCACGCGCCGCGCCAGCAGGCGCGCTTCGCCTTGCAGCTCGCGCGCCGGCACCAGCCAGGCCAGCGCCGCTGCCGCGCCGATGCACAGCGCCAGGGCGCCGAGCGCGACCGGGTTGGCCGTGGACAGCGCGATCCTCAGGCGCAGCCAGGCGGCCGCCATCAGATTACGGCTTACTGCGCGGCTCATTGCGGCCTCCATTGGGCGTCGAGCTGGAAGCGGATCGGCCGGTTCGGGTCCTGCTCGTTGATTTCGTGGCGGGTCAAAGCGACGTTCGCAAACCACTCCAGGTCCTGCACGCGTTCGACATAGGCGAGCATGTCGTCGCTGCTGCGCGCCTCGGCGGTAATGCGCAGCACGCGCCGCTTCGCATCGGGCTCCAGCGCGAGCAGCGCCACCGCGGCGGGCGTCGTGGCTGCGACCGCATCGTGCAGGTCGCGCCATGGCAGGTTCAGTTGCAGGATGGCGGCGTTCACGGCTGCTGCCTGCGCTTCGCTGGCAACCGGCGCGCGCACCGCGACCGGCAGCGCAAGGGGGGCGGCCACGCGCGCGTTGCGTGCGGCCAGTTCCGCCTCGAAGGCGTGCTTCTCGGTCAGGTAATGGTTGGCGTACAGCGCGGCCGGCAGGGCCAGGCACACGCCCGCCGCCAATATCAACCACGCCAGGCGCGGCGTATGGAACAGCGTGCGGCGCAGTCCCGGCGGGGCAAAATCGATGCGAACGCGCTTCATGCGCCCCTCCCGGTGGCCGCGAGGCGGGCCGCGCCCGGCCATGCCGGCGAGGCTGCCGCATCGGCTTCGCCGTCGAGCAGCATGCAGTCGAATCCCGCGCCTGGCGCGCCGACCCAGGCGCGCGCGAGTCCATGCCCGCCGGCGCCGCAGACCTGCACCAGGGACGGCGCCGCAGCGCCCGTGAGCAAGGCTTCGCGCGCGATGTGGGCGTCCAGCCAGGCACGGCCGGCGGCCGGCGGTATGACAGCGGTGCGCACGGCTGCGAGCGCGCCGCGCTCGAAAACGGCCAGGGTCAGGACCGCGCCCTCCACCTGCGCGAACCAGGCGTTCGGGCGGCGCAGCTTGCGCCAGCCGTTCAGGGATGCCACGAATTGCGGCACGACCTCGACCAGGTGGAAGCGGTGTTCGGCGGCGCTTTGCCGCAAGGTGGCGAGCAGGGGCGCGGGCAGCGCGGCGGCCAGGAAGGGCCGGTCCGCATCCCAGTCGGCGCTGATCTGCCAGCCGGTGGCGGGCGCGCCGAACAGCGCCTGGAAGCGCAGTGCGGCGGCCGCTTCGAGGTCGGCCATGCGCCCTGCCCCCTGCGGCGGCGTCACCTGCCAGGTGCGCGCCAGTTCGTCGGCCAGCACGACCGCGACCGGGCGCCCGGCAGCCGGCATCCCGGCCAGCAGACGACGCAGGCCGTTGCCCAGGGCGGCGGCGCCGTCGGCGGGGTCGAGCCGGGCTTCGGCCAGCAGGCTGCGCCTTGGCTGGAAGCCGCGGCTGGCCTGGACCAGCGCCAGGCTGTCGCCGGCCACGCCAATACGTAAGGCTTGCAGCGTATTCAGGAAGCGCTCAAGCATGCAGGGTCACCCGTTTGATTTCGTCGAGGGTGGTGGCGCCGCGCCGCACCAGGTCAAGCGCGGCCAGGCGCAGGCTGCGGGTGCCGTTCGCGTGGGCGGCCGCCTTGATCTGGCGGATCGGGCGCTTGTCGACGATCAGCTCGCGGATCTCGTCGTTCAGGGTCAGGATTTCGGCGATCGAACGGCGGCCCTTGTAGCCGGTGCCGCGGCAGTCGCCACAGCCCTTGCCGCGCATGAAGACGTATTCGCCCACTTCCTCGCGCTCGAGGTGCACGCCTTCGAGTTCCGCGTCAAGCGGGTCGTACTGCGCCGCGCAGTGCGGGCAGTTGGTGCGGATCAGGCGCTGGGCCCAGATGCCGTTCAGGGCCGACACGAACGCGTAGGGATCGATCCCCATGTGGGTGAAGCGCCCGAAAACATCGAACACGTTGTTCGCGTGCACCGTGGTCAGGACCAGGTGGCCGGTCAGGGCCGACTGCACGGCAATCTCGGCGGTCTCGCGGTCGCGGATCTCGCCGACCATGATCTTGTCGGGGTCGTGGCGCAAAATGGAACGGAGCCCCTTGGCAAAGGTCAGGCCCTTCTTTTCGTTGACCGGAATTTGCAGGATGCCGGGCAGCTGGTATTCGACCGGGTCTTCGATGGTGATGATCTTTTCGCGGCCGTTGTGGATTTCGGTCAGCGCCGCATACAGGGTGGTGGTCTTGCCCGAGCCGGTCGGGCCGGTCACCAGCAGCATGCCGTAGGCTTCCTGCGCCAGCGTGCGCAGGGTCACCAGCGAGGGCGCGTCGAAACCGAGGGCCTCGAGCGTGAGGGAGCCATAGGCTTCGATCATGGCGCGCTTGTCGAGGATACGGATCACCGCGTCCTCGCCGTGGATGCTCGGCATGATCGACACCCGCAGGTCGATCTCGCGCCCGCCCGCCTCGACCCGGAAGCTGCCGTCCTGCGGTACGCGGCGCTCGGCGATGTCGAGTTCGGCGAGCACCTTCAGGCGCGAGATGATCTGTTCGGCCGTCTCGATGCCGCCGACCGAGGTCGCATGGTCGAGCACGCCGTCGATGCGGTATTTCACCGCCAGGCCGCCGACGGTGCTTTCCAGGTGGATGTCGGACGCCCCGGCTTTCAGTGCATCGTACAGGGTCGAGTTGACCAGCTTGACGGCGGGACTGGCCCCTTCCGAGACCGAGGCGAAGGACAGCACGGCGGCGGTCTTGCCGTCGCGCCGGCCCTCGCTCGCGCCGGGCGCCAACGTGTCGACCGCGCGCGCCGACTCCTCCTGCTTCGACAGGTAGGCCTGGATATCCGATTGCAGCGCCAGGCGCATGTGCAGGGGCGCGGCGGCGCTGGCGCGCGCCTGGGTCGACAGCCAGGTCTGCAGGTCGAGGTCGAACGGATCGGCGATCACGCCCGTGAGGGCGCCGTCGGCGCCGCGCAGCAGCACGCAGTGGCGCGCCAGCGCCTGCGCCAGCGGCAGCAGCTCGAAGGCCGGCGCCTGGCTCAGCATCTCGGCCGTTTCCATCACCGGCAGGCCGAAGGGTTCGGCCAGCGCGCGCACGATCTGGCGCGGATCCAGGCCGCTGGCCGCTTCCAGCTCGGCCACCAGGGGGCGCTGCGAGGCGCGGCTGGCGGCGCGGGCGCGCATCAGCAATGCCGCATCAAATCGGCCATCAATCAAGGGGGCGTTCAGGACATGTCTCCGGCCAGGTCAAAAATGGGCATGTAGAGCAGCACCACGATGGCGCCCACGATCAGGCCGATCGCGGCCATCAGGAGCGGCTCGAAGGTGCGCGTGAAACGGTCGATCCAACGGCTGATCTCGCCGTCGTAGAAGGCGGCGGACTGGGTCAGCATCGGCCCCATGTCGCCGGTGCGCTCGCCGACGCGCAGCATGCGCAGCGAAATCGGGGTGGTCAGGCCATGGGCCTCGAATGCGGTCGAGAGCGGCTGGCCCGCTTCGATCACGGCGCGCGCCTGCGCCAGGCGCGCGCGCACCGCCGGCGAGACCATGCCCTGCACAGTCTCGATGGCCTGCACGATGACGATGCCGCCTTCGCTCAGCATGCCGAGGGTGAGGTAGAGCCGCGAGAGTTCGTAGATGCGCACGCGCTCGCCGATGCCCGGCAGGCGCTGCACCAGGCGCGCCAGGGCGCCGCTCCTGGACAGGTGGCGCAGGCCGAGCACGGCGGCGGCCAGCACGGCGGCCGCGGCGCCCGCCAGCAAGGTCCCGTGGCTTGCGGCGAACTGGCCCCAGCCGAGCAGCATCTTCGACATCCATGGCAGGTCGCGCCCGGCGCCCTGGTAAACCTCGGCGAAGCGCGGCACCACGTAGCCAATCAGGAAAGCGCTCACGCCGCCACCGACCATCAGGAGGATCACGGGATAGATCGCGGCGCTGACCAGCTTGGCGCGTACCACGTCGATGCGCTGCTGGTAGTCGATGAAACGGGAGAGCGAACGCGGCAGGTCGCTGGTGCCTTCGGCGGCGCGCACGATGCCGACATACAGGGGCGGGAACAGATCAGGCTGCTCGGCCAGTACTTTCGAAAAGCGCTTGCCTTCGCGCAGCCCGCCGAGCAGGCGCTCGAGCACGCCGCGCGTACCGGGATTGGTTTCCTTTTCCAGCAGCGCCTCGAGCCCTTCGACGATGCCGAGGCCCGCCGACAGCAGCGCCAGCAGCTCCTGGCTGAACAGCACCAGCGACAGGTGGCGGCTGCTCTTGCGGCGGCCCAGCCCGCGCGCGACCGGTTCGACCGCACTGATATAGAGGCCGCGCGCTTCGAGCTGCCGGCGCGCGTCGGCCTCGTCGGGCGCATCGACGACCTCGCTGGCAATCGACATGTCAGGCGCAAGGGTGCGGACAACAAACTGCATGGAAACCGCTTTCGGGGGGCGCGGTTATTACTGCGAGCTGACGTCGGCGTCTTCGCCGGCGCCGCCCGGCTGGCCGTCGCGGCCGGTCGAGACGATCTCGTATTCACCCTTGCTGCCCGGCGAACGGTACACGTAGGGGTGGCCCCATGGATCTTGCGGGATGCCTTTTTTCAGGTAGGGGCCGTTCCACTTCGGCGCCACCGCCGGCGGCGCGCTCATCAGGGCGGCGAGGCCCTCCTCGCTGGTCGGATAGCGGCCGATGTCGAGACGGTAGGTGTCGAGCGACTTTTCGAACGCTTCGATCTGGGCCCTGGCGATGGTCACCTGGGACTTGCCCAGCTGGCCGAAGTATTTCGGGCCGACGTAGGCGGCCAGCAAACCAATGATGACGATGACAACCAATAACTCGAGCAGCGTGAAGCCGCCGTCATGCCGACGCAGGGTCCGACCTTGTTTCATTGCATACATCCAACTGACTCCCCGATTGCTCTACGAACAAAACTGCACCGCCTTTGCCATGACCCTGGGGTGATCGGCTTGCTGCCAGACACGTTCCGGATTCGGCGTGCAAGGCTACCACGCTGTTATCTGTCACGACAACTTTTCTTTGTTTCAGCAGCGCCAAGCAAAAGACACTGTAGAACTTTCAGTTGCATAAGATAAACAACAGTTTCTCGATAAAAATCCGTTCTCGGTGTTCACAAGAGATGAGTCAATTTATTAATCGCATACGGCAAATGTGCGGCATCAGCTCGGGTTGTTTATCTTTGGAAACATTAATTTCTCCGTGAAACTTTATCCCAGCTCTCTAGGCATAAGCACCACTTTAATTAATGAGATACCGCAAGTATGTGGTCGATTTTAAACAGACTTGCATTGCATTGACAGCATGGTGTTTTTCTAGGAGGAACGGAATTTTCTCTGGAAAACCGCATTAAAAAATGTATTTTCCACGTTACAATTTTTTACACGCATCTTATTTCGCTTGCTATATTCGACGACAACCCGTGTGGAAACATTGCGGGTAAAAAATAGCAGTAAGCGCACAGTACCAAATCATTGCCATATAAAACTTAACGATAAAGGTAGACCGACTGATGACTCGCTCAAATAACCCTGCTGTGCACACCAATGCCACGGGTGTCCTGAAAAAACTGCTGTGCGTTTCCATGATTGGCGCCCTCGGTGCCGTTGCCGCCCCGGCCAGTGCTGCCGTGGTGACCTTTGACGCTGTCCAGAACATCGTCAGCCCGCAATTGAATAGCGGCGATACCGTCTACAACACCGGCGACGCCTTTACCGAAGCAGGCTTCACCCTGCGCGTGGCCAACAGCGCCACTGCCGACGCCGGCGAAGTCGGCCTGGTCGGCGCGCTGGTCGACTCCAGCGACGCCTTTGCCTGTGTCATCACCTCCTGTCCGGTGGGTAACGGCAGCACTTATTTCGCCGGCCTGAACGACGGCGTACTGAACGTCTCGGTCAACCGCGGCGCGGGCTTCCGCGTCAGCGCCCTGAGCTATGCCTTCCTGGCGCCGACCGCCGGCTTGCCGAACTTCAGCTATGGCCAGCTGGTCCTGACCGGCACCACCCAGAGCGGCGCCACGATCAGCCTGGCAAGCGCCTTCCCGGGCCAGAACGCCGCCGGCAGCTTCACCTTCGACCAGTTCATGGTGGACCGCGCATTCGGCCGCACCACGCTGACCAGCCTGTCGCTCAACGCCTGCCTGTTCGATGGCAACGGCGACTGCTCGAGCGAGCGCAGCTTCACCCAGAACCAGGCCCAGTTCGCGATCGACAACCTGAACCTGGCGGTGATCCCGGAGCCGACCTCGATCGCCCTGATGCTGCTCGGCCTGGCCGGCCTGGGCACCGTGTCGCGCCGCCGCAAGTAATCACGCGACGCCTCCCTCATACAGAACAAGGATTTGAATAAATGAACCTGCGTCCCGTCTCGTTTGCCGTGCTCACGCTGCTGTCCAGCCTGGCACTGACTGCTTCCGCCCAGGAAGTGCGCCGCTCCTACATCGTGCAACTGGCCGACAAGCCAGTCGCTTCCTACACCGGCGGCGTCGCCGGCCTGCAGGCCACCAAGCCGGCCGCCGGCCAGCGCCTGGACGTGTCGGCAGCCGACGTGCAAGCCTACATCGGCTACCTGGAGCAAAAACAGAACAACGTCCTGTCGACCGTCGGCACGGCCCAGCTGACCCACAAGTACAAGGTGGTGTTCAACGGCTTCGCAGCCCTGCTGACCGACGCCGAAGTCAAGGCCCTGAAAGGTGACCCGGCGGTCGCCGCCATCACCGCCGACGAAGAGCGCCAGCTCGACACCAACTACACCCCAGCCTTCCTGGGCCTCGACAAGCCGACCGAAGGCCTGTGGAACCAGCAATCGGGCGGCAAGGAAAAAGCCGGCGACGGCGTCGTCATCGGCATCGTCGACAGCGGCCTCTGGCCCGAGAACAAGGCCTTTGCCGACCGCGTCGACGCCAACGGCGAACCGACCTTCGATGTCAGCGGCACCCAGGTATACGGCGCAGTGCCAGCCGGCTGGAAAGGCGCCTGCGAAACCGGCGAAGGATTTACCGCCGAGCATTGCAACAACAAGCTGATCGGCGCACGCTACTTCAACAAGACGTTCAAGCTGAGCGGCCGTGCCCAGCACTGGTCCGACTTCACATCGCCGCGCGACTCGGTCGGCGGCGCAACCGGCAAGGGCGGCCATGGCACGCACACCGCCAGCACCGCCGGCGGCAATCACGGCGTGTCGGCGACCATGAACGGCCTGTCGATGGGCAAAGTCAGCGGCATCGCGCCACATGCGCGCATTGCCGCCTACAAGGTCTGCTGGACCTACGTCGACCCGACCAACCCGGACGGCAGCGGCTCGCGCAATGGCTGCTTCAACTCGGACAGCGTGGCCGCTATCGACCAGGCCGTGATCGACGGCGTCAACGTCATCAATTTCTCGATCAGCGGCTCGCAGACCAGCGTCGCCGATGCGGTCGAACTGGCCTTCTTCGGCGCGGCCGACGCCAACGTGTTCGTCGCCGCCTCGGCCGGCAACTCCGGTCCGGCCAATACCGTGGCCCACCTGAGCCCATGGATCACCACCGTCGGTGCGTCGACCCACAACCGCCTGAACGGCGCCACCGTCACCACCGGCGCCGGCATCAAGTATGTCGGTGCGTCGCTGAACACGACCGCACTGCCGCAGACACCGGCAATTTCGGCACGCGATGCCGGCCTGGTTCCGTTCGCAAGCCTGAACCCTGCAGACCAACTGGCGCGCCGCCTGTGCTATACGGCAGCCGACCGCACTGCCTATGGCGGCAGCCCCGCCGCCGCACTCGACGCCAGCCTGGTCAATGGCAAAGTGGTCCTGTGCGAGCGCGGCAACAGCGCCCGCACCGACAAGAGCCGCGCAGTGGCAGAAGCAGGCGGCGCCGGCATGGTCCTGATCGACACCGCGAACTCCCTGGTGTCGGAAATCCACAGCATCCCGACCGTGCACATCAGCCTGGCCGACGGCACGGCCCTGCGCACCTATGTCCAGGCCAACGCAGGCGCGACCGTCTCGATCGGCACCTGGTCGCCACAGGTTGGCGCCGCTCCTGCCCCTGTGATGGCCAGCTTCTCGTCGCGCGGCCCGAACCGTGGCTACAATAACATCCTCAAGCCTGACCTGACCGCTCCGGGCGTCGACATCCTGGCCGGCTATACCCCGGCCCAGACCCAGGCCGAGCGCGATGCGATCGCCGACGGCAGCCTGGTGCCAGGATCGGCATGGGCGTCTATCCAGGGCACCTCGATGTCGAGCCCGCACGTGGCCGGCCTCGCCGCCCTGCTCAAGCAGCTGCACCCGACCTGGTCGCCAGCGGCCATCAAGTCGGCCCTCATGACTACTGCCGCCGCCACCTTCAACGATGGCCAGCCAGGCGCCGCCAACGGCCGCCTGCCATGGGCCCAGGGCGCGGGACACGTGGTGCCGAACAAGGCCACCGATCCAGGCCTGGTGTATGACGCCAACACCACCGACTACCTGCGTTACATGTGCGGCGTGGGCGGCATCGTCGGCGCGGCAACCTGCCAGAGCACCGGCAGCATCCCGGCCTACAACCTGAACCTGCCTTCGCTGACCGCAGGCAACGTGCTGGGCAAGCTGACCATGACGCGTACCGTCACCAACGTCAGCGACAAGCCGTCCACCTACACCGCCACGGCCTCGCTGCCAGGCTTCTCGGTCGCCGTCTCGCCGTCGACGCTGAACCTGGCGCCGGGTGCCAAGGGTACGTTCAGTGTCGCCCTGACCCGCACCGACGCGCCAATGGACGCCTACAGCTTCGGCGCCCTGGAATGGCGTGACGGCAGCCACGTGGTCCGCAGCCCGCTGACCGCACGCCCGACGGCCTTTGTGGCCCCAAGCGTGCTGCACAGCGAGCAAGTGACCGGCAACACCGTGTTCACCGTGGGCGCCGGCTTCAGCGGCAAGCTCACCGCAAACAAGGGCGGCCTGAAAGCGGCGACCCTGAACGAGCAGAGCGTCGGCACCACGCTGGCAGCCGATGGCGGCGTGCTGGAATGCAAGAACGGCGGCTCGGCCGGCGTGACGGCAACCAGCTTCACTATCCCTGCCAACACGATGGTGGCCCGCTTCTCGCTGCGCGACATCGACACCAGCGGCTTCAAGGGCGGCAAGCCTGACGACCTCGACCTGATCATGTTCGACTCGGCTGGCGTGCAAGTCGGTTACAGCGGCACCGCCACCTCGAACGAGATGATCACCCTGATGGCGCCGGCTGCCGGCACCTACCGGGTCTGCGTGGCCGGCTACGCCCCTACCGGCGGCAGCGCGACCTACACCCTGGCATCGTGGATCGTCGGCCGCAGCGACATCGGCGGCAACCTGAAAGTCACCCTGCCAAGCAGCGTGTTCGTCGGCGGTACCGCGTCGGCAGCCGCGAGCTGGTCGGGCCTGACCGCTGGCCAGCGCTACATGGGTGCGGTCCAGTACCTGATGGGCACCACGCCACTGTCGACCACCCTGCTGGAAGTCGACGCCACCAACCCGGTCCCGTTGCCTGGCGTGACCACCAAGGTGGCAGCAGGCGCCGAGCGCACGACCGCGATGGCGCACTAAGCAGAAGTAAAGAAGTAAAAAAGTAAAAAACGCTGCGTGCCTCTGGCACGCAGCGTTTTTTTACTCCTTGCAGCGCTTTCGCGTTTTAGCTTGCGGGTGATTCGCCATTGCCCAGCTGGCAGGTGCCGGCCCGGCATACGGCGCCTGGATCAGGGATGAATCGGCAATCCGACACCATTCCCGAGGCCTGGTTCTGCGCCTGGCGTTCACCCTTGTAGCGTTCGGCGAGTGCGCGCAAGGCCGGCTCGTTCAGGTTGGCGGTCGAATAAGGCAGGTAGGCCTCCGGCCCGCCACAGGCGCGCGCCCCGACCGGCAAGGTACGGCACTGGGACGGCCCGGTGCAGGCGGCGCTGCCGATCATTGCGCGGATCTGTTCAAGCGTGCTGCCCGTGGCGGCCCCAGGGGCCGGCGCAGGCGTTGGCGCCGGCTGGGTCGCAGGTGGCGACGGTTGCCGCTCGGGCGGTGCTGAAGCATCGGTGGTACAAGCGGTGCAGGCCATGATCAGGGAAAGGAGGAGTGTTCGCATGGCACAGATAATCGCCTGCGCTGGGGGACGGGTCAAGAACGATTCGTTTCAAGACAAGCAAGTGCCGCGGCAAAACTTGGCGGCTCTTCGCAAGCCCGTCCGGAATGACACGTCGCAGTTTCGCCACGCCAGGCAATCGTCCCAATTATTGCCGCATGGCTATTTCTTCGAATAACTATTTAACTGCATTGAACGTCGGCTAACAGCCGGTTAAAAGTTCAATATCTTCGTGCAATCATCGAAAAAAGTTTCCCTTTGAAAATTTATTCACTACAATAGGCCCGTCTTCAACGAGTTTCCTTAGAGCATCATGAACCTTCGTGCCTTCCGTTCCATCCTGACCGTATCCATCCTCGCTCTGTTGACCGCATGCGGCGGCGCCGATCTTCCATCGGATACCATGAGCCCGAGCGCTGCGTTGGCAAGCAACGGCAGCCCTGCCACCGCCTCCCTCAAGACCTCGGTTTCGGCGATGCCGGTCGCCGGCGGGCAGCCGCTGCCCGACTGCCACCCTGAAGGGTGCGCCGGACTGCGCATCATCGACGGTAATGCCGAAGCCTACCGCATCGATGCCATGCGCCGCGCGCAGCAAGGCAGCTGACTTGCAGGGGAAGGTAAAAAAAAGGCACATCCGGCTGACGCCGGATGTGCCTTTTTGCTTTAGCAGCTGACTGTAGCGGGCGCTTATCCCTTGCGGCGCGCGCGCAGGGTCGAGCCCATCAAGGCCAGGCCCAGGGCCAGCGAAGCCAGCGTTGCCGGTTCCGGCACTTCGCTGACGCTCACAAAGGCGTTATCGATCGAGACGAAGTCGGCCACGCCCGGCATCAGGTCGATCTGCACCAGCGGGCCCTGCGACAGCAGCAGGTCGCTGAAGGCGGTGTCGTAGAGCGTCATGGCGAAGGTGGTGCCGTCGCCTTCACCCTGGACATCGAATTCCACGTCGAAACCGAACAGTCCGCCGAGGTTGACGCTCTGCAGGAAGCTCGTGAACTCGCTGTTGCCGAGGATGATGCCGGTTTCCAGGCTGCCGCTGACGTCGCCCTCGATCTCGCTGCCGCCATAGTTGCCGCGGAAATTGCTCAGCACTGCGGTCGCGTCGGCGGCCGTCTCGAAACCCAGGAAACTGAAGTCGAAGACGCCGCTGCCGGCCTCGCTCGAGGTATCGATGGTGACGCGGTAGATCGGGCCGGCGCTCGCAGCGCCGGCTGCACCAACCAGCATCAGCGCCAGCAGCGCACGGGTGAACAGGTTTTTCAGGTTAAACATGGTTCAGTTCCTCAGAAAGTGCCGGTGAACAGCTTCGGGGTGTAGCCGATGCTGGCTTTCGATGGGTTGGTGAAGGTCGTGCTGACGGTGATCGAGGCGCCCGGGGCGATCGAGGTGGCCGTCAACGTCAGGTAGGGCGCACCGCCCTGCTCGCCGCTCTTGCCGTCCAGGCTCACGCCCGCCGTCAAGCCCTGCATCACCAGGTGCAACGGGCCCTTGATCGTGGCGCCGCTGGTGTTGGTGATCTTCACGGTGCCGGTGTACTTGCCGGTAACGCGATTGAGGGTCAGGCCCGAGCGCGCGATCGTCGTCGAGGCGGTCGCATCGGCGAAGGTGGCGGCCAGGTTCAGGCTGACGACCACCGGATCGTGATCCGAGGCGCGGAAGGCATCGTTCGCGTACGGATCCTGTGCGGTATCGCCCAGGTTGTAGTCGATTGCTTCCGGCTCGTCGGCATTGGCATGCCATTCGGTCACGCCTGCCACCTGCGGCGACAGGCTGGCGCTTGCCAGCGCGTGGTCGAGGTAGCCGCTTTCGGCGCCGAACACATACGAGTAAGGAATGCCGTGCGGACGCACGAAGCGGTCGATTTCGTTGACATAACCGGCCGCGTTGAGCAGGCGGATCGGATCTTCCATGCCATACGCGTTCATGTCGCCCACCACCAGTATGTCAGGATCGTTGGCCGCGCTGACAACCTGAGGCAGGAAGTAGTCGCGCAGGCGTTCGGCCTGTTCGACGCGGCTGGCGTTCCAGCAACCCTGGCCGTCGCCGCTGTCGACGTTGCCGCCAGTCGAGCCACCGCAGCCGCCCTTCGACTTCAGGTGGTTCACGACGAGCGAGAACTTGCCGCCGTTGGCTGCCTTGAAGGTCTGGGCGATTGGCGCGCGGTTGTTGATACGGTCGCCATCCGACAGCGCGGCGCCCACCAGGCTCACCGACTGCGGCTTGTAGATCATCGCCACGCGGATCGCATCGGTGCCGGTCGCGGCCGGCTTCGGCACGACGGCATAGGTGCCGGCGCCCATCTTCGCGTTGAGCTGCTCGACGAGGTAAGTCACCGCGATGTCGGCGTTGTTCTGGATCTCCATCAGGCCCACGACATCGGCGTTCACGGCCGACAGCGAGGCGACGATCTTGTCGCGCTGGCGCTCGAACTCGGCCATGTTGTCGGCGCCGCGGCAGTTCGAGGCGCGCGTGGTGCCGCCGATGGTGCAGCCCTGGCCGGTGCGGCCCCAGGCGTCGGAACCGTTGGTGAAGGTGGTGAAGAAGTTCAGCACGTTGGCGCTCGCCACCTTGACGTTGCCGGCAGCCACTTGCGGCGCCAGCAAGCGCTCGTTGGTGCGCGAGAAGCGTGGCGTGACGGTCGGCTGCAGCTTGAAGGCTGCGCCGACGTCGCCGCTGGCACCGAAATCGAGCACGCCGGTCAGGTCGCTGACGGTGTCGCCGCTGCGTACGGTGCCGTCCTGGAACAGGTAAGGAATGGTGGCCGGTGTGACGAAGATGCCGTCGTCGAGGACGACGACGTTCGCCGCATTGGCAGCAGCCAGGGCCTTCGCTTCCGCCGAGCCCGGCAGGTAACGGTTGGTCGGGATTTCACGGCGGCCGGCGGACAAGACCAGCTCGCCGCGGTTGCCAAGCGAGGCGTTGCTGTTGACCGTCAGCGGCGTGGTAAAGCGCACCAGCATGCCCTCGAAACGGGCCAGGTCGTCGTTCGGCATCTCGACATTGGTCGGGGTGATGCTGCCGGTGCCGATCTTGCTCGTGGCCGTCAGGTTCGTCAGTTCGGTGTAGGAACGGGCCGCGCCGGTCGGCGTGTATTCGGTGACGGTGCCGGTGACGCGCACCAGGTCGCCTACTGCAACGCCCGCGCTCGAACCGAACACGAAGAGGCCGTCCGAGGTGGCCGGGTTGCCGTCGCCGCTCGCGTCCTGCAGGAAGTAGCCGCTGCCGACGATGGCGGTGACCACGCCCTGGGTCGTCTGCACGCTGTTGGCATACGTGCTCTTGGCGGCTGCGCCCTGGATCTGCGGAATGGTCACCACGCCGGCGACGCGCACGGCAACGTTGCAGCTCGCGCTCTGGCCGTCGCTGTTGGCGAAAGTGATGGTGACCGGATAGCTGCCGGCGGCGACGCTGGCGTCGACGTTCAGGCTGGCGCTGGCGCTTGCGCCGGTGCCGGATGCCGCCACGAAATTGCGCAACTCGATGCCAGTGACGGCGCCGGAGGCAATCACCGCGCTGTTCACGATGCTGTCGCTGTCGCGCGCCGACAGCACCGCACTGGCGCCCGCGCCCTGCTCGGCCTGCAGGCTCGCTGGGCAAGTGGTAACGATCGGTTGCAGCGCCGGGGTCCCGCCGCCACCGCTGCAGACGTTTCGCGCGCTGGCAGTGTTGCGCGGTGTCGGCGCGCCGACGGCGAAGTCGGTGTTGTTCGCGTCGGTGTCGAGGCAGCCGCCGTCTTTGCGCAGCACGGCCGTGGGGTTCGCCGGCGCCGGGGTCGGGCCGGTGCCCTCGAAGTAATTGGCGGTCGTGCCGAAGCCAACCACGTCGAGCACGGTAGCGCCGCTCGGGTTGGTGCCGCTGAGCGGAGCACGGTCGCTGACCAGCACGACCTTGCCGGCGCTAGCGCCCATGGTGGTGGAGCCCGGCGCGTCCGGGTCTGGCAAGTTGGCGGTGCCGCCAGCCCCTGCCGATGCCTGCACCAGGTAGTACTGGCCCGGCTGGAGGGTGACGTTGCCGACGTTCGTGACCGCCCAGCTGTTGCCGGTCGCGGAGGCGTATTGCACGCTCCAGTTGCCCAGGGTGACCGCTGCGCCGCTGCGATTGAACAGCTCGATGAAGTCGTTCTTGTAGGTCGAGCCGCTATTGCCGCCGCCGCCGTAGACCTGGCTGATAACGATATCTGATGCGGCAATCGCGCTGGTCGACAGTCCGGCCAGCAAGGCGGCCAGGATGGTGAGCCGGCCGGCCGGCGTTTTCGTTGCAACGTGCATTTTCATGGGCATCCTAGAGAATGGAGGGCAGAACATTTGTTGTCGGTGCTGATAGGCATTTTATTACCAGAAACAATAATACGGCTGGAATTTGACAGGAGAATGACGAAGCGCAACACGTTCTCCATCACGATGAGGTATGGCCACAACACATTGATTCCACACGGAAACTTACGGCACACGCATGCGGGAACGGCGGTCGTAGGGCGCCGCCAGTGGTTCGCCAATGAACAGGCCCTGCGCCGGCCAGGCGACGCTCTTCCAGTAGGCTTCGATCGCGCTGTCGCCGTTCAGGTAATGGCGCAGCAGCACGCTCGGGTTCGGGAATTTCTGCCAGTGGTTGCACGGCTCGCTGACGGTGCCGTAACTGGCGGTGGCGCCGGCGGCCAGCCAGCGCAGGCTGCTCATCTGGGCGGTGCCGAGCAGGTCGCCGCCGTGCGAAGTGAGGTGGTCGGCCAGCGCGCCCGGCACGAAGCGCACGGTATCGAGCCCGTCGACCTGGGCCTTGCCGAGCTGATAGACGAGCACGCCGGATGCATGTTGCAGGGCGTCGGCGCGCAACCGGTGGATCGTCACGCGGCCGCCCGCGGCCGGGCCGGGCCGGGGGAAGAACGGCGCGCGCACGTTGCGCGCCGCATCCAGTGTCTCGAGGTACCAGGCGTGCGCGGGCGCGGGGTGGAAACCGCTGGCCACGCCACGGTCGACCAGCGCGCGCGCCGCCTCGACCGACTCGATCGGCAGCAGCATCGACAGGCGCATGCCGTGCTCACGCAAGGGACGGCGCGCGGGCGAATTGAAGTAGCTGCTCGGCTGGCCGATGCGGCAGGTATCGCGGCACAGCGCAGCGTCGTAGCCGAGCGTGTAGGCGCCGGTGATGGCGTGGCAGCCGACCTGGTAGGGCGCCGTCCAGGCCATCAGCACGGCCTGCACCTCGGGACCGAGGCGGCTGTCGATCTCGGCTTTCAGCAGGCGAAAGCGCGCCAGCTCGAGCGCGCGCGGCCGCTCCGGAATGCGCACGCGCACGACGTTCGCGGCCGGAATGCCGCGCCGCCGCCCGTAGTACTCGCCGACGGCGACGCTGTCGGGGTCGTCCTCGTTAATGACCAGGCCCAGGTGCCGTGCTTCGAGCGGCCCATCGGGCGCTCCCGCGCCGGCGGCGCCCGGCAGCGCCAGCGCACAGGCAAACGCGAACGCCAACGTGACCCGCACTGATCCCGGAATGCTGGAGGGCCGCCGCCACGCCATGACCGGCGCTCAGGCCGCGCCTGGCGCCGGTCCGCCGGCGCACGCCACCCCCGGCATGCGCTGACGGCGCCGCGCCAGCAGCACCATGCCGAGCCCGCCGGCCAGCAGTGCCGCCGCGGCCGGCTCGGGAATCGGCGATACCGCATACAGTTCGAGTGCGTCGATGGCGAAGAATTGTCCGCCGACCGAGCCGTTGATGATGCTCTGCCCTTCCCCGGCCGGATCCCCATAGCTCACGCGCCACGACAGCGCGGTGTCGAGCCGGTCGTTGACCAGCAGGTCGGGCCCGGCGCCGAAGGTCGGGCCCTGGTCGAGCGCATTGAAGGTCTGGTAGGCGCCCTGGCTGGGCAGCTCGTAGGTGCTGGGCACCTGGCGGTACACCGCGGGATCGGTGTAGTTGAAGATGAAGGCGGTGCGGCGGAAGTCGCGCTCGGTGATATGCCAGCCATCCTCGGACGACCAGCTCTGCGGATTGTAGCCGCCCACCAGCCAGGCATTGCCGCTGCGGTCCGAGACGCGCACGAGCGTGAAGGTCGGGCCGCGCTCGTCGGCGGCGGCGTGGAAGTCGACCGAATCGTCGCCGGGCTGGCGCGTGTACAGGTTGGCGAAGATCTGGTCGCCGGCGCCGAGCCAGCGTTCGAGCTGGACCTCCAGCGCGGGATCGAGCGGCGGCGCGCCAGTCTGCAGGGCGGTTTGACCCGCGGCCTGCGGTGCGGCAAGGACCAGCGCGAGCGCGCCGGCAGCAAGGAGCGTCTTCATGATCACCTCCGGACGGGGTTCACCGACGGCCCATTGTATGCCGCACTTACGAGGGGCTTCACACTGTTGACTTGACGATCTTGCTCCGGCAGCAGGCCTGTTTTTCAGGATGGTCAGGCGAAAAAAAACCGGGCGTCCCCGCCCGGTTTTTTGCGCTTTGCTGCTTGCAGACCCCGCTCCCGCAATCAGGAACGCTTGTAGATGTCCTCGAAGCGCACGATATCGTCCTCGCCGAGGTAGCTGCCCGACTGCACTTCGATGATGTGCAGCGGCAGTTTGCCCGGGTTCTCGAGGCGGTGGTTCATGCCGATCGGGATATAGGTCGATTCGTTTTCCGACAGCAGGCTGACCTTGTCGCCGCAGGTCACGCGCGCCGTGCCCGACACGACCACCCAGTGCTCGGCACGGTGGTGGTGCATCTGCAGCGACAGCTTCTCGCCCGGCTTGACGGTGATGCGCTTGACCTGGAAACGGTCGCCCGCATCGATGCCCTCGTAGTGGCCCCAGGGGCGGTACACGCGCGTGTGGTGCAGGTGCTCGGTGCGCTCCTTCGACTTCAGGTGCTCGACCACTTGCTTGACGCGCTGGACGGCGCTCTTGTGCGCCACCAGCACGGCATCCTGGGTTTCGACGACGACGATGTCTTCGACGCCGACCACTGCGACGATGCGGCTTTCGGCGCGCACCAGCGAGTTCTTCACGCCGTCGAGGTAGACGTCGCCGCGGCGGGCGTTGCCGTTCTCGTCGTGCTGCTGCACTTCCCACAGCGCCGACCACGAGCCGACGTCGCTCCAGCCGATGTCGGCCGGAACCACGACGGCGTCGCCGGTGTGCTCCATCACCGCGTAGTCGATCGAGTCCGACGGGCAGCTCGAGAACGCCGCTTCGTCGAGGCGGCAGAAATCGAGGTCGCGGTAACCGTCGCCGACCGCCTTCTCGGCGGCTACGGCGATTTCCGGGGCAAATTTGGCCAGTTCAGCCAGGTAACGGTCGGCGGCGAACATGAACATGCCGCTGTTCCAGTAGTAGCTGCCGTCGGCAACAAAGGCTTCGGCGGTGGCCAGGTCCGGCTTTTCGACGAAGCGCTCGACTTTGTAGCAACTGTCGCAACCGCTCAGTGGCGCGCCGCGGCGGATGTAGCCGTAACCCGTTTCCGGGGACTGCGGGACGATGCCGAAGGTGGCCAGGCCGCCGCCGGCTACCTGCGTGGCGGCGCGAGTGACGGCTTCGCGGAACGCTTCGGTGTTGGTGATGACGTGGTCAGCCGGCAGCACCAGCATCACCGCTTCCGGGTCGATCGACTTCAGGAAATGCGCCGCCGCGGCCACCGCCGGAGCGGTATTGCGGCCGACCGGCTCGAGCAGGATCCCCAAGGGCGTGATATTGGCCGCGCGCAGCTGCTCGGCCACCATGAAACGGTGGTCGTTGCCGCACACGACCAACGGCGCCATCAGGCCCGGCAGGCCAGCCACGCGCAGCGCAGTGTCCTGCAACATGGTCTTGTCGGCCACGATCGGCAGCAGCTGCTTGGGCAGCACTGCACGCGAGAGCGGCCACAGGCGGGTGCCGGCGCCGCCGGAGAGGATCACTGGATAAATTTTCATGCGCTTGCTTTCTGTTGGTTGTTGCTGGTCTAGCCTGTAATTTCTTTACGGCTACTACGGCGCCGGTCGCGGGCGTTCAGCCATTCTTCGGAACTGTATTCGGACGCGTGCTTCATTTCTCCGGCACGGTCGACACTGTATTCCTTGAAGACGATCATTTCATTCAATGTCACATCGTGCAACACGCGAGTATATTCAAATAACACGCTGCGCACAATTTCCGCACCTTCGCAAATGTGGCTGCCATGGCCGATCCAGGTCGGTCCGACGATGTGCACACCGGCCTCGATGCGGACACCCGAGCCGATATAGACCGGGCCCTCGATCTTGGTGCCGTTCCAGTCGATGCTGCTGTTCAGGCCCACCCACAGGCCCGGTTCGATCTGGGTGCCCGGCACGTCCATGTGGTTGACCTCGCCCGTGAGGACGGTCTGCAGCACTTCCCAGTAATCGGACATCGTGCCGATGTCGAGCCAGTTGAACGGCCGGCCCTGGGCGTAGAACGGCAGGCCGCGCTCGGCCAGCAGGGGGAACAGTTCGGAACCGATGTCGAAGGGCACGCCTGACGGGATCAGGTCGACCACTTCCGGCTCGAAAATATAGATGCCGGTGCTGATGAAGTTCGACAGCGCCTCTTCCTGGCTCGGCTTTTCCTGGAACTGCTTGATGCGGCCCTGTTCGTCGGTGACGACGACGCCATACGACGACACTTTGTCCCAAGGCACTTCCTTGGTGATGACGGTGGCCATCGCGCCCTTGCGGCGGTGCTCGAGCAGCGCCGCCTTCAGGTCGAGGTCGATCAGGGCGTCGCCGCACAGTACGATCGTGGTGTCATCGAAAAAGCCGCCGAATTCCTGGATCTTCTTCATGCCGCCGGCCGAGCCGATCGGCTCGGGCACGATGGTGCCGTCGTCGGTCGTGTAGCCTTCGAAGGAATAGCCGATCTGGACGCCGAACTGCTCGCCTTCGCCAAAATACTCCTCGATCTTTTCATGCAGCCAGCTGACGTTGACCATGATCTCGGTCACGCCATGTTTCTTCAGGTGTTCGACCAGGTAAGCCATCACGGGCTTGCCCAGCAGGGGAATCATCGGTTTCGGAAGGTCGTACGTGAGCGGGCGAACACGCGTGCCCTTGCCTGCCGCGAGAATCATAGCTTTCATTGTGCATCCTTGTGGTGGGGCCTTGATAAACCTACTGCGCGTCGCCGTGTCGGCCTGCGTTACTCGCTGTACATGAGTACAGCTCCGTTACTCGGCCAACACGGCTTCCGCTCGCTACGGTTTCTCAAGGCCCTGTGAAGTTAGTGGTTGCTCAAGACGTTGTCACGTTATTGGAGGTCTGGTAGCGCCAGGTGTCGGTGCACATCTGGGCCACGTCGCGCGTTGCGACCCAGCCGAGCTCATCGCGTGCGCGCGCCGGATCGGCGTAGCACTTGGCGATGTCGCCCGGACGGCGATCGACGACCTGGTACGGGATCGGGCGGCCACAGGCCGCTTCGAAGGCGCGTACCATTTCCAGCACGCTGTTGCCGCGGCCGGTGCCGAGGTTATAGGTCAACAGGCCGGGGGCCTTCGCCAGCTTTTCCAGGGTCTTGACGTGGCCGATCGACAGGTCCACCACGTGGATGTAGTCGCGCATGCCGGTGCCGTCCGGGGTCGGGTAGTCGCCGCCGTACACCGACAGCTTTTCGCGCTGGCCTGTCGCGACCTGGGCGATGTAGGGCACCAGGTTGTTCGGGATGCCCGACGGCGACTCGCCGATCAGGCCGCTCTCATGGGCGCCGACCGGGTTGAAGTAGCGCAGCAGCGCGATGCGCCAGTCCGGCTGGGCCTTGACCAGGTCGCGCAGGATGTCTTCGATCATCAGCTTGCTGCGGCCGTAGGGATTGGTGGCCGACAGCGGGAAGTCTTCGGTGATCGGCACCGAGGCCGGGTCGCCATACACCGTGGCAGAGGAGCTGAACACGAGCGTCTTGACGCCGAATTTGGCCATCGTCTCGAACAGCACGACACTACCGGAGACGTTGTTGTCGTAGTAGCGCAGCGGCTCGGCCACTGATTCGCCGACGGCTTTCAGGCCGGCAAAGTGGATCACGGCGTCGACCTTGTGGGTGGCAAAGGCCGCTTCCATGGCCGCGCGGTCGCGGATGTCGGCTTCGACCAGTTCAAAGGTCTTGCCGGTGATTTGTTGTACGCGCTCTTGCACCGAGCGCTGGGCATTGGAGAGATTGTCGACCACGACCACGTCGTACCCGGCATTTTGCAACTCGACGACGGTGTGGGAACCGATATAACCCACGCCGCCCGTAACCAGAATCTTCATTGTCGTCACTCTCTTTAACTGTTGTTGCGCACCTGTTTTCGGCGCTCCAGAACGGCGCACAACGCGCCATCCCCCTCTTTGTCCTTCGGTGGCGGTTCTGCGACCGCGCTTTCCCTATGTTTCATGGTCCCTGCATGAGGCCGTCATGAGCCCCGTTTTTCCTTGCTCCCGCGCTTGTTCCCCCATGCCGCTTCCTTGATCAGCAGCCAGATGAAGGCCATGTCCTCGATGAAGTAACGGCGGAACATGCGGCGCGGCTCCTGCAGGAAGCGGTAAAACCACTCCAGTCCCGCCCGCTGCATCCAGACCGGCGCGCGCCTGACGCGGCCGATGGCCACGTCGAAGGTGCCGCCGACACCCATCGCGAAGGGAACGCGCATCTGCTCCTGCCAGCGGCCGAGGAACTGTTCCTTCTTCGGCGAGCTGATGGCCACGAACAGCAGGTCGGCGCCGCTGGCGCGCACCTGCTCGGCCACCGCCGCTTCTTCCGCCTCGCCCTGCCAGTAACCATGGCGCCAGCCGGCCACGATCAGGCCCGGATAGCGCCGGCGGTAGGTGTCGGCCACCGCAGAGACCACCTCCTCGCGCGCCCCCAGCAGGAACACGCGCCAGCCGGCCTCGCTCGAGCGCCGCATCAGCGCCTCGAACAGGTCGACCCCGGCTACCCGCTCCTTGAGCGGCTTGCCCAGCAAACGCGATGCCCACACGACCGGCATGCCGTCGACATTGACCAGCGCGCACTCGTTGATGATGCGGCGCAGTTCGGCATCGCGGCTGGCTTTCACCAGCTTGTCCACATTCACCACCACATGCTGATGGGGCTGGCCGGAACGGATGAACTCGCCTATACGGGCAAGCGTTTCCTCCATCGACAGATTATCGATCCGGCAGCCCATCAGCGTGATGGAGTCGGGCATCAGAGTTCCCGTGCCAATTCCTGCGTCAATACGTCCACGATGCGTTCGGCTGCCTTGCCATCCCACAGGTGCGGACGGCGGCCCTGCTTGCCTTCACCGCGCAAGACCTTGCGCGCTTCCAGGATGATCTTGTCCGGGTCGGTGCCTGCCAGCACGTTCGAGCCCTCTTCCACCGTCACCGGGCGCTCGGTGTTTTCGCGGATGGTCACGCACGGCACGCCCAGCGCCGTGGTTTCTTCCTGCAGGCCGCCGCTGTCGGTCAGCACCACGGCGGCGTCTTTCCACAGGTTGAGGAAGGCCATGTAGGCTTGCGGGCCGGCCAGGGTCACGTTCGGGCCCAGGTCGATGCCGAATTTCTCGATGTTGGCGCGGGTGCGCGGGTGCACCGGGAAAATCAGCGGCAGCTCGACCGAGATTTCCTTCAGTGCGCCGGCGATGCGGGCGAACATGACCGGATCGTCGACATTGCTCGGGCGGTGCATGGTAACGACGCCGTAGCGGCCGCCGTTCTGCTGGCGCTCGGCCTTGAAGGCAGCGGTCTCGAAACCGGAGGTATCGGCGCGGGTCAGCTTGTCGGCCTGGAACAGGACGTTGTCGACCATCACGTGGCCGACGTAGTGCACGGCAGAGTCCGGCTTGCCTTCGCGGCGCAGGTGCTCGACGGCTGCCGGCTCGGTGGCAAAGAACCAGTCCGAGATGCTGTCGGTCACGAGGCGGTTGATTTCCTCGGGCATCGACATGTCGCCGCTGCGCAGGCCGGCTTCGACGTGCGCGACCGGGATGTTGAGTTTCTTGGCGACGATCGAGCAGGCGAGCGTGGAATTGACGTCACCCACCACCAGTACGGCGGCAGGACGCTCGGCCATGCACAGCTCTTCGAAGCCGACCATGATCTTGGCCGTCTGCTGGGCGTGGCTGCCGCCGCCGGCGGCCATGAACACGTCCGGCTGGGGAATGCCGAGTTCTTCGAAAAAGACGTCGTTCATTTCGCGGTCGTAGTGCTGACCGGTGTGGATGATCTTGAAGGACAGCGTCTGCTGGGCCTGCAGCGCGCGGACGATCGGCGCGATCTTCATGAAATTGGGCCTAGCGCCCGCGACCAGATAAATAAGCATGTTTTTTGGACTTCCCTACAACTATAGTAATTATGAACTTGTTAAAAAAACGTTATTGTAAACCTGCACTCGACCGGAACGGCGGACGATACGGTGGAGATACGCAACACGTCGCTCGGCTGCTTCGATTCATAGCAGCGCGAATACCAGCCCAGGGGTGGATTCTCGGCCCCGCGCACCAGTTCCAGCTTCAGGTCGGCGCCCGTGGCATGCATTTGCAGCGCAAAGCGCTTGCCCCGCACGTGCAGGCCGGTGCTGGTCAGGCGCACGTTCAGTTCGGGCGCAAAATGCCAGAACAGTTCGATCGGGTGGGCCTTCTTTGCCGCGACTTCGTCGCGTACGACCAGGGTCGAGGTGGCGGCATCGAAGCGCACGCTGCGCAGGTGGCGCACCGGGTCCGCCAGGCGCGTGTAGCCGTCGTGCGAACCGCGGAAATCAAATTCGGACGGCGAGGCCGGCATGCGCTCGATGGTGGCTTGCGCCTTGCGCAGCCACATGAAGCGTCCACCCGAGACCGACTGGTCGCGCCCGTCCACCCGCACCGTGTTGTGGGCCGAGGTGCCGCGGAAGTAATCGCGCCACTTCTGCTCCTGCCAGTAAGAATAGGTGCCGGGATCGACCAGCACCTGTTCGCCCGCCACGGAGAGCGTCAGCGCCAGCGCGTCGGCATGGCCGTGGGCAGCGATGCCGAGGTAGCCGAGCGGGCCGCAGTCGAGCATGCCCTTGATCTCGTTTTCCTCGCCGAACTGCGAGCCGAACAGCAGGTAGCCGCCATCGGGGAAGGCCCAGCCGGTATCCGGTTCGTGGGCGTCGGCGTCGGGCCGGCGCCCGGGCAGCGCATGCAGCAGCCAGCGCACGCCGGGATGGATGCTGGCATGCTCGCCGATATGCGCATAGGGGTGGGCGGCAAAGACGGTGTCGCCGAGCGCCAGCAGCTGGGCCGCGCGGTCGCTGCCGGCGGCGTCGAGCCGGAACACGCTGCCGTCGTCGCTGTCGCCGACCATCGGCACATTGCCGCCGACATCGCGTACCGAGCGCAGGAAGCGCAGCGCGCGCTGCAGCACGCTCCAGTAGGTGCGCGAAAACGGCACATCACAGGCCTGGCCCACCAGGCCTGCAACAAATAAAAATTCGGCCGAGAACACGTGGTAGCCGAAGGCCTGCTCGCGGTTCACGCCGTCGAGCGAATACTGCAGGCGCGCCTGCTGCTCGAGTTCGCGCCGCGATTGCTCCATCCAGCCGCTCGACGCTTTCCAGCAGGGCCATACCGAGCTGGCCACGAACAGCCCGGCGAGCTCGCCGATCAGGTGGTTGTTGGCCGAGGAGTGGCGCGACAGGTTGCGCGAAATCGTACGGCAGTGGGCATGGATGCTGTCCAGCCAGTCGGCGCGCAGGCGCTGCCCGGATTCGCCGGCGAACAGGCTGCTCGCTTCGCCGCCCACGAGTTGCCAGAGCAGCGCCCAGTTGATCAGGCGGATGCCGAGCTCCATCGGGCTGACCCAGTTCGGGCCGGTCAGGGGTGGGCATTGGTCGAGCCAGCTGCGCAGCTGCTGCTCGAGCGCGTGCAGCCAGCGTACGTCGCCGCTCACGCTCCAGGCCTGGGCCAGGCGCACGAGGTGCAGGTGGCGGTTCAGTTCCCAGACGTGCTTGATGTCGCCGACCAGGTCCGGGTTGTCGATCGCGATGTCGCCCGAGAAAACGGACGGCCCCGTGACGCCGCTGTCGGGGTCGCGGTTCCAGACGGTCGGCACGCCGACGTCGAAGCTGCGGTCCGCGAACAGGACGACGTGGCCGGCACAGATGCGGTCGGCCTCGGCCAGCAGCGCCTCGATCTGGCTGGGCGCCAGGTCCGGGGCGCCCTGGATGCGGAAGGTGCGCGCGCGCGGCAAGGGCTCGGGCGCTGCCCGTCCGGCAGCCTTGCGGGCCATCTTCGTTTGCGCCGCCTGGCGCAGCCGGTAGCCGATCTCGGCCACCGACATGCAGCGCAAGCGGTTGACCCACCACACCATGCGTACTGTTGCGTTCATCTAGTCCCCGCCAAATCGTTATAGATTGCCGCCAGGCGGCCGCATACCGCCTCTGTCGAATAATGCTGTTCCACTGTGCTGCGCGCCCTGCTCCCCAGGCGCGTGCGCAGGGCGTCGTCCGCCAGCACCCGTGCCAGGGCGGCGGCCAGCGCGTCCGCGTCGCGCGGCGGCACCAGCAGGCCGTTGTCGCCGTCCTTCAGTGCTTCCGGGATGGCGCCGACCGCGCTCGCGACGGTCGCGCAGCCGGATGCCATCGCCTCCAGCAGCGACATCGGCAGCCCCTCGGCATGCGAGGGCAGGCAGAACACGGCCGCGCGCGCCAGTTCGGCGTCGCGCCCCGCCGCGTCCAGCCAGCCGGGCAGTTCGATACATTCGCCAATGCCGCGTGCCGCGGCTTCGCGCCGCCACATGCTGGCGTCGCCGGCGCCGGCCAGCACCAGGCGCAGCGCCGGGAAGCGCGGGGCCAGGAGCGCGGCCGCGTCCAGCAGTTCGGCCACACCCTTGGCAGCTTCGAGGCGCCCGAGAAACAGGATGCGCCCCGCTTCGATTTGATCACCCGCCTGGCGCTGCACCGGCATCCGCACCGCGTTCGGCACCACGGTCACGCGCGCGCGCGGGGCATAGCCGCGTACGAAATTGGCCCAGCCGTCGGAGAGCGCGATGACGAGCGAACTGCGCTCGAGGGTATGGCGGATCCAGCGGCGCATCAACCCGCCGGACTTGACGGTAGCAAATTGTCGAAAGCCACCGCCGTGCAAATGGAAAATCGTCTGGCAACCGCTGGCCCGGGCCAGCAGCAGCAGGAGGGACTTGCGCGCGAAGCTGGCGTTCGAGGCCGCATGCGCGTGGACGATCGCCGGGCGGTCGAACAGGCAGGCGCGCGCCGCGTGCCAGAAACCGGAACCCGCCGCGCCAAGTTTTGCAAGGAAGCCGCCGTCACGATGGGTGCTGACGTAGCGCACCGCGGCGCGCTCGAACAGGCCGCCCGCCTGCAGTACCGATACCAGCGCCGCCACCCCGCCGCGCCCGTCCGGCGCGGTGCCCAGCATCAGCACGCGCGGCGCGCGCAGTTTCATGCACGAACTCCGCATGCATGAATTCCAGCGCTGGAGGATGGGACAAATCTGATGGTGGGCGAAGGTTTCACGATTCTTGGTAAAGGCACAATATTTCGATCATACATCAAGTGTTACCCAATCCGCGCACGGTTCAGCCGTCGACGGCAATGAATTCGAATTTGCCGTTCGGCCCGCGGGGGATCGCCGCGACCTGCTCGACCCGCACCGCGACATTCGGCACGCGTAGCCGGAACGCAGCGAGCAGGGCCGCTTCATCGGCCGCGCCAAACCCCGGCATGGTGACGATCCGCAAACTGAAACTGCCGTCGCTGCGATACAACACCTGGCCCTCGAGCAGGTGCGCGTCGAACCCCTGGAACACTCGGTCGAGGCGCGTGACGATGCGCCCGTCGGGCAAGGTGACGCTGCGCTCGCGGCGCCCGATGACGGCCGCCACCGTTGGAAACACGCGTCCGCAGGCGCAGGGAGCGCTGCTGCCGGGCAGCACGTGGTCGCCGGTGCGGTAGCGCAGCAAGGGCATGGCCGGGTTGTTCAGCGTCGTGCCGACCAGCTCGCACAAGTCACCCTCGCCCTCCAGCAGCTCGACGCCGCCATAGTCGGTCAGCACATGGTAGTTGCCGCGCTCGCAGGTGCCGATCGCCGTGACCCGTTCGGCCTGGCCGTACCAGTCGAAGACGCGCACCCCGAAACTGCGCTCGACCGCGGCGCGCACATGGGGCTCGAGCGTTTCCGAGGATGTGAGGACGCCCTGCAGGGATGGCGCGCCATAGCGCCGCCCGCTCCTCTCGAGCCAGGCGGCGAGCAGCGCGATCGAGGACGGATAGGCGTGGATCACGACCGGATCGTGGCGCTCGAGCGCGTCGATGTAGGCCCCGATCCGCGTGTTGGATAAATGGTAGGACGACATCATGAGCACCTTGCCGAACCAGTCGTGGCACCAGTAGTACCCGTCGGGCGGGTCGGCGGCGCAGACGATGTCGCCGCGGATCCAGGCGCGTTTTTGCCCGGGGCGCCAGCCGGTCCAGCGCAGCTGGCGCTGCAGGAAGGCTTCCTCGCGGATCACGGCGCCCAGGCTTTGCACGAGGGTCAAGGGGCTGCCCGAGGTGCCGCTGGTGCGGATCGTGTTGCGCAGCAGCGTACCGGGCGTGCCCAGCGCGCGCGGCCGCACGAAGCGCCCGGGATTGTCGCGCAACTCGCTTTTCGTGAGCAGCCTGGCGGACGGATCGGCCGCAGGGTCGACCCGGCGCAGGCGCGTGCCGTCGGGATCGACCGCGACCTTCATGCGGCGTGCGCGCCGCCCGATGGATTCGGCGAGCAGCTGCGGCGAGCGCTCCACCGCCAGCAGGCGCGGGGTGACCAGCAGGCGCGCCGGCAGGCCGCGCAATGCGGTGCGCGCGATCGAGCGCAGCGTGAATTTCAGGCTCCAGGTCCACATGGCGGCGCGGATGGCACAGGCGGAGGCAAAGGGGGAGGCACCGAGGGCAGCGCCGGCAGGATACGGCTGTAGGCAAGCGCGACATCGCGCGCCAGGATGTCGTAGGTGCGGTGCGCGCGCACCCAGGGCGGTCCCCTCTCGGCGCAGGCGGCGGCCAGGACCGGGTCGCCCAGCAGGCGCAGGGTGGCGTCGGCAAAGGCGTCGGCCTGCATCGGCACGCACAGCCCGGCCCCGCTCGCTTCGATGACGAGCGCCTGGTCCGGGATGTCGTTGGCCACGCCCGGGATGCCGAGCGCCAGGTATTCGACCAGCTTGGTTGGCGACGACACGTCGAACAGCGCGCCGCGCGGGATCGGCGACAGGCCGACCTCGGCACGCACCGCATAGCCGAGCGCCAGGTGCTGCGGCAGCCAGCCCGTCAACAGGACGTGGCCGCCCAGGGCGCGCTCCGCGATGGCGCCGCGCATCCACGCCATTTCGTCGGGCGAAGGCGCGTCGCCCACGATCACGAGCAGGCTCTCGGGCAGTTGCGCGCGCAGGCGCTCGGCGACGTCGAGCAAGAAGTCCGAGCGGCGCGACTGGGCCACGCGCCCGAGGTAGAGCACGACGCGGCGGCCGTCGAGGCGCGGGTCGGTGCTGGGGACGATCGCGCTGCGTTGCAGGAGCGTGGCGTCGACGCCCATCGGCACGGCGGTCATGCGTGTGCGCGCCAGGCCCTGCCCTGCCAGCCAGTCGCACATGGCCGCGCTCTGCACGAAGACGTGGTCGGCGGTCGGAAGCACCAGCCGGTAGGCCACCAGGCGCGCGGCCCGTGCGCGCAGCGCATGCGCGAGCCAGAGCACAAGCCCACGGGTTCCCCCGCGCCTGGCGAGCGCATCGCGCCGTGCCTCGTAGCCCTCGACAATCGGAAACGACATCCAGTAGACAAACGGCACGCGCAGCATGCGCGCGGCCAGCCAGGCCAGCAGCGCGCTGGCGATCTTGTCGCGCACCTGGATGCAGTCGGGGCGCACCCGGCGCACCGCGCGCAGCAGGCCGAACGCATCCCACAGCGGCGCGAGCACGCTGGCGAAACGGCTGCCCAGGCTGCCGACCACGTGCATGCCGCCCGCGCCCCACGGCGCACCCTGGGCGGCGCCGCCCTGCCCCACGAGCTCGGTATGGATGCCATGGCGCGGCATTTCGATGCCGAACAGGGTCAGCAGGTCGGCACGCAGCGGGGGCAGCGGATCGCGGACGATGAAGGCAATGGAATGCGGACGGGTAACCATGGGAGCCCTGTCGAGATGTCGCCGTCATACTAGCGCACGCGTTCCATAACAAACCCGGTGGAGTGCAACGGCGCGGCTCGCCCGTTTGAGGGCGATCAAGGGCACGGTGCCAGCTGCCCTCGCGCTGGCGGGAGCGCATGAAAAAAACGTCCCCGCGACACGGGTCCACGGGAACGTTTTACTTTGCAGCACAGCCGCACCGGCCATGGACGGAACGCTCCCGTCCTTGCCCGGCGTGACGCATTACTTCGGGGGCGCGGCGATATTCACCGTACCTGTGGTCGAGAGCTGCAGGGCCGGCTGCAAGGCCACCTGCGAGGCCAGCTGCGGCGCCGACTGCGGGGCCAGCTGCAAGGCCGGCTGCGTGAGCGCCAGCGTGCTGCCCTCCAGCGTGACGCTTTGTCCGGCAACGGTAACAGTGCGCCCCGTGGCGGTGGCCGAGACCTGCACCGCCGGCCGCTTGCAGCCGACGTCGAGCAGGACCAGGAACTCGGCGGTCGACTTGCCGTCGTTCGGCAGGTAGAAGGCGCCGTGGTCCTCGACCACGTTGAGCTTCGCCCCCGGGCCGATCCACTTGGAAAACTTGGCGTCGGGGTTCAGCGAACGCACGCAGACCGACTGGCCGTTGATCGCGATTTTCACCGCGCTCGGGCTTTCCACCGTCATGAGCACCGGGGCGTGCAGGTTGAACTCGTAGGTGTGCGGCACGGTGGCCGACAGGCGGTCGCGCACCAGGATCGCATTGCCGGCGTCGCGCAGGTGCCAGACCTGGCGCCGCGCCATCGTCAATTGCCCGCCATAGGCGGCGGTGGCATCGCCCTCGGCAAAGTCATAGCTCGGCTGGGCGGCGTAGCCGATGATCTTGCCGTTGCGCTGCAGCTGCTCGCGGTAGCCGGTCACCAGCTGGCCCTTGCCGCCGTCGAAGGTGATCGCATTCTGCGAGCGGGTCTGGTGGTACCAGTCGGTCCAGTAAGGCGAGCCGTACCAGTCGTACCAGCCGGCCTTGACCAGCAGCGGCTGGCCGGCCACCGACAGCAGCAGGCCGTTCTGGTCGCCATGGCTGTGGCTGAACGAGCCGTAGGGGCTGGACTTGAAGTACAGCGAGCTGCGCGAGGTCAACGCGATATCGCTGTGCATCGAGACCCAGCCGATGCTCGGGTAGTAGGCGGTGTTCGATGGCGGCGACACGACCTGGGTGTCGGCCACCGGCATCGGGTACGGCGCCTGCAGCAGCGACAGCGTGTCTTCGGCGCCGCCCAGCTTGGACACGTACCAGGCCGCGCGCGGGGAGACCATGCGCGAACCGAAGGCATGGAAGACGCGGGTGTCGGGCCTGGTCTCGGAACCGTCGCCGAAGGCGTGGACCTTCGAGCCCGGCGGCGTGAACTGGATCGCGAAGTCGAGGAAGCCGAGCGCCCATGGCTTGGCGTAGAAATTCACGCCGGTGGCCTGGGTCAGCGGGTCCCACAACGCCACCAGGTAGCCGGCCGCGTACTCGGCGTAGGCGGTGCCGTTGGCAAAGCCGCCTTCCGGGCCGGCCCATGGCGACGGCGCGTTGGCATACGCCCGGAACGAGAAATCGAACCACTTCTGCGCTTCCGGGATGTCGCCCAGCGACAGCGAGGAAATCAGCACCAGGAACACGAGGCTGGTGTTGCCGTGCGAATCGAACGGGTACTGGTCGAGGCGGCCATTGTCGCCGGCCAGGTTGCGGTAGATCTCTTCGGTGCGCACGCGCACGGTCTCGAGCCACTCGGCCTTGCGCGCGCTGTCGAGGTCACCGGCCAGAATGTCGACCGCCTTGATCAGCGACACCGAGATCTGGCGCGTGGCCTGGTCCTGGTTGGTGTAGCTGGTCGGACCCTTCGTATCGAGGGCGGCGAGCTGGTCACCCCTGCGCAGCGCTTCGGTCAGGAACATGGGATCGCGCTTCATGCGCCACATGACGGTTGCCGCTTCCAGCTGGCGGCTCGCTTCGTTGATGCGTTGGCGGATGTCGGTCTGCTGCGCCGCCATCGCCGCCGTCAGCGGGGTGGAGATCACGATCGGCCAGCGGCTGTCGGAGAGGGCCGGCAGCGCAGTGATCTGCAGCTTGATTTCGTTGGTCATGCGGCTGACGTAGGGACCGAGATCGGTCTTTTTCGCGGCGCTCCAGTTCGCGTAGGGCGTGAACGACGGCGGCAGCGCGCGCGGGCGTGGATTGGCGCTGATGCGCGCGCGCAGCGTGGCGTTGTCGGGCACTTCGAACACGTTCGAGCGGGACGTCAGGGAGAAGGTGCGTGGGGTCGACCAGTCGCTGATGCCGCTCGGGCGCACGCGCCAGCTGTAATTGCCCAGCGGGAGGGCCCTGGTCGGCAGGTACCAGTTGCGGTCCACCACAGCGAGCGTCGGCGCACCGCCGCTGGGGGTGATTTCGATGTCGTAGCTGGCCGGGCCCGTCGGGTGGCGAGCCCAGGTAAAGCCGGGCGGATTCTGGGCTTGGATGGCGCCGCCTGCCGGACCCGGCTGGACGATCAGCGGGTCGGTTGCGTGCGCCCAGTCCGCATGCGCGTTCAGCGACCATGCGCATAGCGATGCCAGGGCGAGGGCCTGCAGCAGGCCCTGTCGGTTGAATTTCATGAATGAGGCTCCGAACGATGGATGACTTTCCGGGCAGGCCGGCTTAGCAAGATGGCCTGCGGTGTTGCCTGAAGCGACGCGTATTTACTGCTGACGCCGCTTGAACGAAATGATGTTACCGCAATAAGAAATTGAACAACGGCAACTTTTTCTCGTCATCCATCATTTTTTTAATTGCTTCGCAGAAATCCAACGCCCAAAGCAACAAGCTTGTTGAAGCAGCATTTTCACTCTTTTAACAGCCGTGTTTTGTTCGCAAACTTCGTGTCGTCAGGGCACGACATAACCCGGCGCTGGGTATTTACGCGGGGCGAGCGGCACGTAGTGCCCGCATGTGCTTGAGGTAACGCAGGCAATACACTGCAAAGGCCAGCGGTGCACGACGCGCATGACGCCGCCGCACGGCGAACTCTTCCTGGCGTGCCTCCACTTTATTGGCCGAGGACACGCTGCCGGGATGCTCGCGAAACACCGTCAGCGTACGGTCGAGCATGGCCGGCGGCGCCACGGCTGCCAGGCGCAGCCAGAGATCGATGTCCATCGCGTAGCGCAGCGAGGTGTCGAAAGTGCCGACACGCGCGAACAGTTCGCGGCGCACGAAGACGGCCGGATGGGGAATGGTCGCGTGGCCGGCGGCGTAGGCGCGGTAGCTGAACGGGCGCATCGCATGCGGCGGCGCCAGCTGCCCGTCGCGCAGTACCTGGATGTTGCCGACCACCCAGGCCGCGCCGCTCTCGTCGAAGCGGCGCGCCACCTGCGCCAGCACGTCCGGGGCGGCGTAGTAATCGTCCGCATGCAGGTGGGCGACGATGGCGCCGCGCGCGGCCTCGATGCCGGCGTTCATGGCGCGGCTGATGCCGCCCCCGACCCCGTGCAGCACGCGCTTGTCGCCGGGACAGGCGTCGATCATGGCGAGCGTGGCGTCCTGCGAGCCGCCATCGACAAAAATATGCTCGAAGTCCTGGCAGGTTTGACGGCGCAGCGAGTCGAGGGTGTCGCCCAGGGTCGCGGCGCTGTTCCAGGTGCAGGTGACGATCGAAAACTCAGGTGTGGGATGCATAGCAGTCCAGTATCCGGGGCAATGCCTGGAAAACGTCCATCGGCGCCTGTCGCGGGAGCGGCGCTGCGCCTGGTGGCCGCGCCAGTTCCGCGAGCAGCTTGTCGACCAGGCTGTCCATGGTCGGGGCCAGCGCCAACTGTCCGGGCCAGGCCCCGTAGGCGGCAAGTTCCGGGTTGCCGCCGCGCGCCAGCGCGAGGCAGGGCCGGCCCAGGGCCAGCGCCTCGAGGATGGTGGTGCCGCAGGGTTCTTCCCACACTGAAGGCACGACGCAGGCATGGCTGCCGGCGGTCAGCGCGGCGACCTCGGGGTTCGCCCGCCAGCCGAGGAACTGCACCTGTTCGCCGGCAAACCGGGCTTCGAGCGCAGTCCGGCCGGGGCCGTCGCCGACCACCAGCACCCGCGCTTCAAGCGGCAGGCGCTTGTGGGCCGCGGCCAGGAATTCACCGAAGCCCTTGCCCGTGTCGATCCGGCCGGCGACGAGCACCTGCCCCGGACACGGCGGTCCCACGCCCGCCGCCTGGGCCACGAGCTTGCCGTAGTCGATGAAATTGTGGATCACACACGCGCGCGCCAGGTCCGCGCCGGGCAGCGTGCGCAGGAACTGGCGGCGCAGGAAGTCGGATACGAAAATCGTCTTGTGGCGGGCAAAGGCACGCGCGGTAGCGCTGCGGTAGCGCGACACCGCATGCCCCGACAACAGCGTGCGGACCGGCCCCGGCTGCGGATGGGCGCAGCCGGCGCAGGCGCGCGCCGCGACCTGGTCGCAGACGGCCCCGTCCCTGAAGCGCAGGTGGATCACGCACTCGCTGCCCTGGTCATGGCGGGTCTGAACGAAATTCATCCCTGGCTCGAGGTACAGGCCAAGCATCGGGAGGTGGCCGTGATAATGGACGACGTCGGCGTTGCCCGCGTGGCGGCGGATGGCGCGCGCGATCTTGCGCGCAAAGTAAGGGCGCTTGAGCGGATTGAATATGCCCAGCTGCCGCTCTTTCCAGCCCGGGTGGGCGTAGTCGAAGCCGGGCACGAAGCTGCCCCTGAAGCCGATCTGTTCAGCGGCCCCAGCGGCGCCGCGGTCGCTTCGCCCGAGGATGCTTACCTCGTGGCCCCAGGCCAGCAGGGCATTGCCGAGCGTGACGACATGCTTGCCGAGGCCGCCAAGCTGTTCGCCCGGCAAGTCTTCCGATACGAGCAAGACGCGCATCTCATCCCCCCAGGGCCTTGAACTGCGCCCAGGCCCAGTGGCGGTCGTCGCGCTCGACCACGAACAGCATGCCCAGCACGGCGAGCAGGCCCGCGGTCGCGGCGAGGCTGGAAAAGAAGCCGAGGGTGTTGCCGCCGCAACAGGCATCGAGCCGGCCGGCCACCAGGGCAGCGCCGGCGGCAGCGCCGAAGCCGGGCAGGTAGCCGTGCACGCACAGCCGGGCCAGCCGCGTGGGTACCGTGCGTCCGTGCACGACGATGAGAAACGCCGATGTGAAGACGATCGAGGCGGCCAGGTGCCCCCAGGCGGCGCCATCGATGCCCCAACGCGCGACGCCGGCATAGACGAGGGCCAATCCCGCCAGGGCGCGCCCCACCGCGAACAGCCCGGACACGCGCGGGTGCCCCATGCCGTCATTGACCAGCGACGGCAGGCTGGTGAGCGAATCGACGAACTGGGACAGCGCCATCACCGCCAGCACGGTAGCGCCGCCGCGCGCAAAGGCGGCGCCCATCCACCAGGCCAGCAGCGAATGGGCGAACACGGCCAGCAGCACCAGCATCGCCGCGTTCAGGTAGACCACGTAGCGGGTCGCCTTCAGGTAGGCGCGGTCCAGGCGTGCCAGTTCGCCGCCGGCGGCCAGCGCGCTCGCCGCCGGGAAAAACACGCTTGATAGGCGGAAGGTCAGGCCCAGCACCCGGTTGGCCAGCGTCGCCGCCACGGAAAAATAGGCCAGGCCGGTCACGCCGACCAGCGACCCGATGATCAGCTTGTCGCCGTGCGCATACGACAGCGTCGCAAAGCGCGACAGGAAGGACCAGGCCGAAAAACCGAGGATGCCGCCGCGCAAACCGCGGCCGGGCCAGCGCCAGCGCAGGCCGGGGAGCAGCCGCCCTACCCCGCGCCACAGCACCAGACAATGGACGGCGCTGGCCAGTACCCGCAGCAGGATCACCTCGAACAGGCCGCCTCCCAGCAGCAGCACCGCCACCGTCAGCAGCGGCACCAGGGTGCCGAACACCATTTCGAGGCGGCCCGATACGTCGAAGCGCATCAGCGCCTGCGGCACGCTGTGCAGGTAGCTTTGCAGCTGGCCCAGCAAGAAGCCGAGTGCGGCCAGGCGCAGGCAGGCGATTGCCTCGGCCGTCAACCCGGCCGGCACCGAGAACACGCGGGTAACAAGCAGCTCGGCGCAGGCGACCAGGCCGAGCGCGCCAAGCGTGCCGATCACCGCATAGACTGCGAGGCCGAAGCACAGGGTCTCTGCCACCCGGTCGTGCTCGCCACGCGCATGCTGGGCGGAGATGAATTTGACCGACCCGGCGGTGACGTTGATGTCGATTACGGCGAAGTAGCCGACGATTGCCGTGACCAGCGCATACACGCCATAACCGGCCTCGCCCAGGCTTGCCACGACCAGCGGCACCGTGGCCAGTGCCACCAATGCCGGCATCGCCGCGCCGAGCAGGTTCGACCAGGCGTTATGGAACAGGCGCAGGTTCATTGGCATGGTTGTTGGCAGGTTCGTCGGCAGGTTCGTCGGCAGGTTCGCTGGCAGATTGCGTCGACAGGTTCGGTGCGCCCGGTAAGCGTGCGAGCGGGAAAGCGCCGGCCTTGCCCGGTCATGCCGGCGCCACATCCGGGCGCAGCCGCAGCCGGACGGCACCCCGGCGCACGGCCGGCACGCCGCTTGCCGCCAGCGCCACATACGGCAGGGCCAGCGCAACGGCCAGCATCTGCGTCGTGCGCACTTGCGGGAATGGCGTGCCGATCAGCACGTCGGGCACCATGAAGGCCAGCGCCGCGACCCCGGCCGTACCCAATCCCAGCAGATCAGGTGGCAGACCCGGCGGCAGGCTGCGCAGCGCACGGCGCGCGACCAGCACGAAGGCGCAGATCGTTCCCGTGAACAGGACCAGGCCCGGAAGTCCGCTCTTGAGCACCACGTGCAGCACGCCGCTGTGCAGGAACAGCCCGCCGTCCGGATTGGCCTGCCACGAGATGTGCTGGTAGCCCGTGTAGCGGCCCCATGCGCCAATGCCGGTGAACGGCCGCGCCAGGATATCGGCCAGCGCCAGCTTCAGTTCGAGCACACGCTCGCTTTCGGGACCGAAGCGGCGCGACTGCATGTCGTACAACAGCCCCCCGAGGCCACCGCGGTCCTGTCCCAGCCGGCGCAGGGCCGCGTAGCCGAGCGCGGCGCCGGCCAGCGGCAGCGCCGCCAGCGTCAATTGCAGGCGCCGGCGCAGCGGGAAGCGCCACAGCACGACGGCGCAGCCAAACACGAAGCCGATCCAGGCACTGCGCCGGTAAGACAGCACAATGCAGGCCGTGGTCGCCAGCAGCGCCAGCCAGGCCAGGATGCGCCAGCCGCGTCCGCCCGCCTGGCGCTCGCCGAACAGGGCCACGGCAGCGATGGCGGCAGCCATCATGCACAGCAGGCTGTCGTTGATGTCGAAAAAGGTGAGGCGGATGCCGATCGCGTTCATGTTCGCGTACACATTGTTAGGGTCGCCCCCGAAGGCCGCCCAGCGGCCCAGGCCGAATACCGCGCGGGCCAGGCCGGCGAGCATGATGAAGCGCGCCAGCTCGACGGCCTCCATGTGGGTGCGGAAGCACAGGAGCATCAGGGAAACGAGCGGCGCCATCCAGACGATGTTCGAGAAACCGGACGGGGCGAGCGCCTCTTTGAGGGGCACGCCGGCCACCACGGCGGCGCCGGCGTGGGCGGCCAGCAGCACGGCCCAGCCCGCGAACCAGGGGTAGAGGTTGCACTCCGGAAGGCTGTTGCGCCGGAAACCGGCCGCCACGCGCGCGCAGCACCAGGCGCCCAGCACATACCAGAGCACCAGCGGAAAGAACAGCAGTCCGGAGCCGCGGCTGTACACCCCGGGCGTGGCGAACACGGAGAGGCTGCCGTAGCTCGTCGAATTCATCCAGAAAAAGACGCACAGGTAGGGATAGACGAGCAGGCGCGGCCATACCAGCCCGAGGCCGACGCCGAGCACGGCAACGAGCGCCAGCAGCACGGCCGCCAGGAAGGGCAGCGTGGTAAAGAAATAGCCGAGCAGGGTGTCGGTCATGGCTGTGCGCCGAGGGCGGCCGCGTCGGCGGGCCCGGCCCGGCCCGCTGGCCCGGCGGGCGGGGCCGGGGCGGCGGCTCCGGTACCGATGAGGCGCTTGCGCTCAGGGGCGCCGATCGCATCGAGCAGCTCGGCGGCGAAGCGGTCGTGCAGGCGCCAGGCGCCGGGCGCATCGCGCGTAATGTTTGAAATGCGCACCAGCATCCCGTCCGGGATCTGGCCCGACAATCCATGCGCGAGCCGCCGAAGCTTTTGCTCGATGCCGGAGCGGGTGGCGCGGTCGCCAATCGTGATCCAGTAGGTGATCGGCTCGTTGCGGTCGCCCTGGCTGGCCACGAGGCGCTGCACCGGCAGCGCGCCGAAGCGCGTGACGAGCTGGCCGCTCCCCTCGCCCGCTACCTGGAAGCCCTGCGCCACGTAGCAGACCTCGGGCAGGTGCAACTGCAGGGCGCGGCTCTGGTCGCCGCCATACGCGATCGACAGCATGACGCGGCGGCCGGCAGGGTCGACATAGGTGCGCGACAGCGTCTGGTCGTAGATCCGCTCCAGCGCGCCCTGCTGCTCGGGACTCGGCGTCAGCGGCACGATCGTCGGATCGATCTGCCAGGAGCCGAAGCGCGCCGGAATCATGGACTCCAGGCTGAATGCGGCCTGCGCCGCCATGACCTTGGGTGAGGGCGTCAGGGCCACGGTGAGGGCCGAGGTGGCGGCCATGGCAACGCCGAGGACCAGGCTGGCGCCGAGACGGCGGTTCATGCGCCCTCCCCCTTCGCCTGGCCCTGCTTCTGCCCAGCCTCCTTGCGCCCAGCCTCCTTGCGCCCGGGCGCGTCGGGCGCCGCCACACGCCGCGCCGCGCGGCGGCGTGCCGCCCACTGCAGGCTTGAGTCGACCGCCAGGATCAGGGCGAGCGCCGTCAGGAATAACACCATCCCGGCAAAGCCGTGGAGAAAACCCTGGCCTGCGGCGTCACCGAAGTAATAGGTCACCAGCGTCAAGACGATGACGCGGATGACGTTGGCGCAAAACGAGATCGGAATGATCAGGAGGGCCAGCCCGACGTTGCGAAACGCCGACGGATGGCGCATCAGGTTCAGGTAAAACAGGCCCAGCGCCTCGAGGGTGAGCAGGGTCTGCAGGCCGGCACAGGCGTCGGCCACGAGCAGCTGGTATTGGCCGATCTGCAGGACCACGCCCGAGCGCCCGATCGGATACCCGGCCGCGAATAGCAATTGCTCGGTGGCCCAGGACACCGCCATTTTCATGGGCATGGTCACGGCGGCCACGAGTTCGCTCGGCAGCGGGACCATGAACAGCATGAAGAAGAACGGAAACCACAGGACACGCAGGGCCCGGGCGCCGTGCTTGACCAGCACGACCGCGGCCAGCACCACCAGGATGGCGCCGACCTCGAACATCAGGACGTGTTGCGAACGCCCGAGCAGGTGCAGCGCGAGGCCGAACGCCAGCACCGGCCAGCCGGCTGCGGACGAGCCTGGCGGCAGCAGCGCGACTTCCGGCCATTTGCGGTAGATGAGCCACAGGGCGAGCGCGAAGATCATCGGCCCGTGCCCCTGCTCCTCGCCGATCCAGGCGCCGGTGAACAGGTCGGCGAAGGTGGGCAGGAACAACGCCGCCAGTCCGAGCCAGACCGGCCACCACTCGGGCCAGCCTGCCTGCATTGAGCGGCGCATCCGGTCGAGCACCGCGCCAGCGGAGCGGACTGCGGAGTGGGCGGCCGTGCGGTCGGTCGCTGCGTCGCCGGCAATGCCTGGCGTCGTCCGGCCAGCGCCACCGGGAACGCCCCGTGCATGCTGGCGGGAGCGGGCCTCGCTCGTCATTCAAAACTCCATGACGACCGCGCCGACAACCTCGGCGCCGGCCTCGACAAGCTGTTCGGCCATCCGCGCGGCGTCGGGCACGCGGGTATGGTCCTTGCGCGCCACGAGCAGTACGCCGCCCGCCCGGCCGGCCGCCGCCAGCGCATCGGCGCCGGCACCGAAGGGCGCCAGGTCGTAGAGGACGACATCGAAACGGCCCTCCAGCAGCGTGTGCAGGCTGCGCAAGGCCTCGCGGCTGAGCAACTCCTGGGGATTCGGCGGCACGGTTCCTGCCGGAAGCACCGACAGGTCGCCAAAGCCGGGGACGCGCGCGATGACGTCAAGGTCGGCGCGGCCGGCGAGCAGGTCCGACAAGCCCGGCCCTGGCTTGAGGCCGAACAAGTCCTGCTGGCGCCCGCCGCGCAGGTTGGCGTCCACCAGCAGTGTCTGCTCGCCGAGCTGGGAGAACACCACCGCGAGGTTGGCCGCGAACAGCGCCGCGCCGTCGTCGGGATCGGCCCCGGCAATGGCGAGCGTGCGCCGCCCACGGGCGAACCAGCGCAGCAGCAACTGGCTGCGGATCGCGCGCAATGCCTCGACCTGCGGCGAAAACGGTGCGTACGCGGCCACCAGGCGCGGCGAGAGACCGGCCTCCCCCGGCTGCACGTAGGGATAGCCGAACTGGCGCGCCAGCATCTGCCGGATGTCGTCCTCGCTCACCAGCCCCAGGCGCATGGCTGCCTCGCCGTAGCGAATGCCGAGCTCCCGGTGCATGCGCAGCACGCGTTCAGCATTCTCGGCGGTGAGTTTGCCGGACTCGACCAGGAGCGTGCCCATGCGCGTATCGATAACGTCGGCAGCCACGTCGGCAGGCAGCGGTGACAGGATCGGTGAATTCATTGCCAGCTCCCTCTAGTTCAGGCGTAGCGGGCGTCGCGGCCCGATCAATGCGCGCAGGCCGCTGCGCGGCTGCGGCGTCGCCCATTGGATGGTGCCGAGCACCGGGATGCCGACCAGCTCCTGCAGGTCGCTGCCCGAGCGCACCGGGCGGTGCAGCAACTCGAGCAGCAGGGCCAGTCCGAGTCCGAGCACAGTGCCGAGCAGGATGGCCACGAGCGTATTGAGCAGGACGCGCGGCCCGGACGGCTCGCTTGGCGCGACAGCAGGGTTGAGCACGGCGATGTCGGACTGTTCGGCCTGCGCCTCGATCCGGGTCTGGGAGAAGCGCCCGCTGGCGGCGTCGAACGCGCGCTGCGCGCTGTCGAGGTCCTTCAGCAGCACGCCGAGTTCGTCGCGCGAACGATTCAGCTCGAGGATGCGGGTCTTTTGCGCAGCCAGCGCCGCGCGCAGCTCGTTCTCGCGCTGGCGCAGCACCTGGGCGTTGCCGCCAACACTCTTCGACACCGTGCCGAGGGCGGCGTTGAGGTCGGCACGCATCCGGTTGACCTCGGCCAGGGCCGCCTGGTACTGCGGGTGGTTGCGGCCGTACCTGGCCGCGCCCTCCGCCATCTTGGCCTCGCCCGCCGCCAGCGCCACGCGCAGGTTCTGGATCAGGGGATTGTCCGCCACGTCGGGCGAATGGACGGCCGCGCCGCCGGCCATGCGCTCGCGCGAGGTCGCCTCCAGCGCCGCGGCCTGCGCCGCCACGAGCTGGGTCGACAGGTCGTTCAGGCGCGCCAGCTCAACGTCGACGCGGTTGTTGTCGAGGCTGACGATTCCTTTTTCCTGCTGGTATTTCGACAGGCGCGCCTGCGCCGTTTCCAGGTTGTCGCGCAATTGCTTGGTCTGTTCGTTGAAGTAGGAGGCCGCCTTTTTCATCGGCTCGGTCTTGAGCTGCACGCTGGCGTTCTGGTATTCCTCGGCAAAGGCGTTCGCGACGGCAGCCGCGAACGCCGGGTCGGCGCCCTCGAAGCTGACTTCGACGACGCTCGACTCGCGCGCCGGCTTGATGTCGAGTTTGCGCAGCAGCAGGTCCGCCAGCCAGTCACGCACCGTTCCCTTGCCGTCGGTCGCTTCATGGAACTGTTCGATCACGACGGGATTGGTGGCCAGGCGCAGGCGGTCGATCACGCGCAGCGCCACGTTCTTGCTGGTGATGATGTCGATCTGGGTTGCCATGTAGCCCGGCAGCAACTGGCCCGGCATGGTCAGCCCCGTGAGGGGGTCGACACCCTTGTAGTTCAGCAGCACCGAGGCGGTCGCCGTATAAGACTTGCCCTGCACCAAGCTCCAGCCGAGGGCGAGCAGCACGGTGGCGAACAGGGTGGCCAGGATCAGCCGCCCGCGGGCACGCAGCAGCGTCAGGAATTGGCGAAGGTTCATGGCGGCTCCAGGCGACAGGTCAGAACCAGCTTTCGCGCACGGTGATGACGTCGTCGACCAGCACCGGGTCGGTCGCCCTGGCCTCGAGCGTGAACGCGCGTCCGCTTGCATCGCGGCGGGTGATGCGCATGCCGTTGTCGCTGCCGCGCGGGGTCAGGCCGCCGCCGGCCGAGATGGCCTGCTGGACCGTCATGCCGCGCTCGATGCGGAAGGCCCCCGGCCGCTGTACCTCGCCGGTGACATAGGCGCGCGGCGCACGTTCCACGTAGATGATGTCGCCGCCGGCTACCTCGACGTCCTTGTCCAGCTCGCCCTTGCGCACCATGTCGACCACATCGATCGTTTCGCGCACGGTCTTGCCGTCCCGGGTGCGCACCAGCGTAATGAGGTCGCTTCCCTCGGGGCCGACCCCGCCGGCCATCGCCAGCAGGTCGAGTACCTTGCGCCGCCCTTCGACCGGATAACGGCCGGGCCGGTTCACCTGGCCCAGCACCGACACCTGCTGGCTCGCCAGGGTCGTGACGAGCATGTTGACCTCGGCCTTCTTGAGGTAGGAGCCCTTTTCGAGCAGGCTGCCGATTTTCTTTTCCGCCGCCGCGACCGACATCCCGCCGACGCCGACCTGGCCCAGCAGCGGGAAGGTAATCGTCCCGCTTTCGCTCACGCGGGTCTCGACCGACAGGTCGGGGCTGCCGTACACCGACACCCGCACTACATCGCCCGGTCCGAGCAGCACTTCGGCGGCGCAGGCAATGCCCGTGCCCAGGGCCAGCACGGCCGCGGCAATCCAGTGTCCAAATGGTTTCATGATCGCTCCTGTTGATGAGTCGCCTTGATGCTTGCTTTCGCCTGGTGGCTGCTTTCGCTTTTTCGCTTGCTGTTGCCTGCTCCCTTGCGCTTACTTCAGGCCCGAGACGCCGCGCTCGAGCGCCGCGTTGTCGGGCCCCGCCGACCGCGCTCCCTCGTCCCCGTTGGCGCTGGCCGCAGCAGGCGGCGTGCCGCCGGCCGGGGCCGCCGCGCCCGGCGCGGCGGCGCGTGGCGTCGTCATGCTGGCCGGCGCTGCCCTGGCGCCCTGGGCCAGATCCTGGTTCAGGTATTCGATCTTCGCCGTCTTGCGCAGCCGGTCGAGCTCGGCCGCCGCGAGCTCCTTGTGCTTCCTGGTCGCCAGGTACTGCGTGATCTGGGGCGTCGCAATGGTCAAGGGCACCGGCGCCTCGCGCACCGCGGCGACCGACAGCAGCATCGCGCGCTCGCCTTCCCTGACGCTGAACAGCTGGCCCTTCGACATGGCCAGCAGCTTCTTCGACAGCTCCGGATTGAGGTCGGCAGTACTGCGCGTGACCTGGGCGCGCCCGAACTTGATGCCGTGCGCATCGAGCCAGACGGCGACTTCCTCCAGCGAGCGCGCGCCGTCGGCCGCGGCGCGCACTTCGGGTGTCAGGTCGCTTGCCGCCATGACGAGCTGGTCGAGGGTGAACTGCTTGCGCTTGTCGAAAAACTCCGGATGGGCCTTGTAATAGGCTTCGACCTCGGCCGGCGTCGGCCGGGCCACGTTGGCCAGCCGCTTTTGCATGTAGACCTGGGCCACGATGAGCGAGCGCGCGCGCTCGATCGCCCCGATCACTTTCGGGTCGCGGTCGAGCCTTTCCTGGATGGCGGCATGCTCGAGCAGTTCGCGGTCGATCAGTGCCTGCAGCAACTGCTTGCTCGCCTGCTCCTGCCGGGCTGCGGGCACACCCGCGCGCTGCATTTCCTCGTTCAGCTGGAGGACCGTGATTTCTTCGCCATTGACGTTCACCAGCGCCTGCCCGGGCTTGGCAGGCTCGGCTTTTTCGCCGCAGCCGGCCAGCATCCCTGCCGCCAGCAAGGCCGGCAAAGCCAGCAAGGCCAGTCCCCTCGCGGCGGCACCGCGCGTTGCCAGCGCGTGCCCGGCTTCCGGGAGCGATTTTCGAACCGTGTTCAACATACGTCTCCGATCATGAATATATAAACGTCCTGCCCTGCTCCATCGATGGTCCACGCCTCGGGCGCGTACTCATGCCGTGGCGTCTGCAAGCTGCACGGCAAGAAATGCCGCATACGCGCGGTGCAGGCCCTCGCGCAGCGGCGTGTTGGCGCTCCAGCCGAGGGAGCGCAGTTTCGAGACGTCGAGCAGCTTGCGCGGCGTACCGTCCGGCTTGGTGGCATCGAACACGATCCGGCCCTCGAAACCGACCACTTCGCCCACCAGGTGCGCGAGTTCGTGGATGCTGACCTCGTTGCCGCTGCCCACGTTGATGTGCGAATGCATCGGATCGGTGACGGCGGCGTAGCTTTCCAGCGGAAGACTCATCACGTGGACGCTGGCTGCGGCCATGTCGTCGACGTAGAGGAATTCGCGCATGGGTTTGCCGCTGCCCCAGATCACGACTTCGCGCGCGCCCTCGGCCTTTGCTTCGTGAAAGCGCCGCACGAGTGCGGGGATCACATGGCTGTTCTGGGGGTGGTAGTTGTCGCCCGGCCCATACAGGTTGGTCGGCATGACGCTGCGAAAATCGGTACCGTACTGCCGGTTGTAGCTCTCGCACAGCTTGATCCCGGCGATCTTTGCCACCGCATAGGGTTCGTTGGTCGGCTCGAGCGCGCCGTCCATCAGGTATTCCTCGCGGATCGGCTGCTGTGCCAGGCGCGGGTAGATGCAGGAAGAGCCGAGGAACAGGAGACGCCCTACCCCGGCGCGCCAGGCCTCGTGCACGACATTGGCCTGCACCATCAAGTTATCGTAGATAAATTCGGCCGGGTAGCTGTTGTTGGCATGGATACCCCCCACCCGGGCGGCCGCCAGATAGACATGGTCGATGCGTTCGGCCCGGAAGAAAGCACGTACCGCGTCCTGGTCGGTGAGTTCGAGCTCGTCGTGGGTGCGGGTCACGATGTTCGTGTAGCCACGGGCGCGCAAGGCGCGCACGATGGCCGAACCGACGAGGCCGCGATGGCCGGCGACATAAATGCGGGGGTCTGGATTATTCAAGGCTTCGCTCCCATCGAATGCGGTGCCGACACCGTGCCAGGTGCGACTCGTCGTGGCGCGGCTGGACGGACTGCAGCGTTAGCAAAATCCGCTAAGCCAGCATCAACAACGCCGCTGCCAGCGTACCTGTCGTGTGCTGGCTCCCGCTTGACTGGCGTCGAGGGATTTCGGGGAACTAAAAAGGCCGGGCCGGGACAATGCCGGGCGAGCGCCCTGCCCCGGCAGGGTGCGCGAACGCATTGCGGCAGGCTGATTTAAGCGGGTCTTAAGCGGTTCGTTTCAAAACGCGTTCTCCCGCGTCAAAATGACGCGAATTGTCTTTAAAATGATCCATAGGTCCAGCCACACGGACCAGTTGCGCAAGTAGTCCAGGTCGAACTGGATGCGCGCTTCCATTTTGTCGAGGGTTGTGGTTTCGCCACGCAGCCCGTTGACCTGGGCCCAGCCCGTAATGCCCGGCTTGACCTTGTGGCGCAGCATGTAGCCTTTGATCAGTTTCCGGTATTGCTCGTTATGGGCAACGGCGTGCGGCCGCGGCCCGACGATGCTCATGCTGCCCTGTAATACGTTGACGAACTGCGGCAATTCGTCCAGCGAAGTGCGGCGCAGGAAGCGCCCGACCGGCGTCACCCGTGGATCGTCCCTGCTTGCCTGCACGATCTTGCCGCCGTCGTCGAGCACCCGCATCGAGCGGAACTTGTAGACCAGAATTTCCTCCCCATACAAGCCGTAGCGGCGCTGGCGAAAGATGACGGGGCCCGGGGAGGTGGATTTCACGGCCACGGCGACGGCCAGCATCAGGGGCGCCAGCGCAATCAGGATCAGGCTGCCGAGCACGATGTCGCTGGCGCGCTTGATCATGCTGTTCAAGCCCATGAATGGCGTTTCGCAGATGGCGATGACGGGCATGCCGCCGACGGTGTCGAAGCGCGCCTGCATCAGGTCGAAGACATACACGTCCGGCAGGAAATACACCGAGGCCGTGGTGTCCTGCAACTCGTCGATCAGGTGCCGGATGCGCGGCTGGGCGGAGATCGGCTGGCTGACGAAGATCAGCTTGATGTTATGGATGCGCACGTACTGGCTCAGTTCCGACATCTTGCCCAGCAGCGGATGGTGCAGGCCAGGCGCATGGCGCGCTCCCGCGCGGTCGTCGAAAAACCCGTGCATCTGCATGAACAGGTTCGGGTGGCGGTCGCAGATGCCGGCGAATTTCACGCCGACCTCGTTGGCGCCGACCACCACGACCGAGCGCACTTCGCGGCTGCGGTCGGGCCCTCCGGCGGCGCGCCGCACGACAATATGACTGGCCAGCAAGGCCGCCGGCGTGGCGATCACCCAGGCCAGCAGGACGCGCTCGTCGTAATAGTATTTGAGGCCGCTCGCCGAGCCGAGGAAATACAGCACGCCGATGGTCACGCACCAGCCGAACACGATGTCGCGCGTGTAGGCCAGCATGCGCCCGCTGCGCCAGGTCCGGTAGGGATCGATGTGCTGATAGACCGCCGACGAAATGAAGAAGGCGAGGATCATGAGGACCAGCGAATAACCGGAAAACGGCTCCTCGAAGGCAATCGAGGACACGTACAGTGCCCCCATGATGATCAAGGGATCAAGCACGCGCTGGAAGAACGAGATGATCGGGATGTCATTGACCGTCATCGGATGGGTCAGAACTGTGCGCTGGCGTTAATGGCGAATGTGTTGGCCTTGAAGTCGCCGATCCCGAGGATGGGCGAGCCGCTGCGGGCCTGGTGGATGAACGCGGCCGACAGCGTGATCTTGCGCCTGACGGCCCAACTTGCCTTCACGGTCGCCGAGCGCAGCCTGTCGTCCAGGTCGGCGGGGACGGCCAGGCTGCTGCGCGGATTGTAGTTGCGCTCCTCATGAATGGCGTCGGCATCGACTTTGACCTTGGCGCTCACGTTCCAGGTTGCACCGACGCTGACGCCTTTGTTGAGCGTGTAGCTGACTAATGTACTTTCGATCGGGGCGAAATCGCGCCAGACCGAAGCGCGGTAGACCAGTTTGCCGTTCGGTTCGTACAGCACGGTGATGCGGCCGTTGGCGCCGCTCGTGCGGCCGCTGCCGAAGGATGGCTGGCGGCGGCGCGCGTAACCCGCGAGCGCCTGGACCGTGACGGTGCCGCCTGCCTTCCAGTCGACCCGCGCCTTCAGTTCGTCCTGGGTGAAATCGTCGGTCAGCAGGGTCTGCGCGAACGGACGCCGGTTCGGATAGTCGCCTTCGATGCGCCGCAGGACGAGGCCAACGGTGCTGCCGCTGGGGGCCAGGTAACGCCCTTCCAGTTCAAGCACATCTTCGGTGCGGTCGTTGAACGACTGCACGGCCAGCTCGTAATCGAAACGCTCGTGCGACAACGCCGTGCGCGCCTCCCAGCGCGGGTGGAGCTTCCACGCGCCTTTGAAAAAGCTGCGGCGCTGCTCGCGCAGGTTGCGCTGGTTGCTCCGGAAGTCGGTGTAGGGGGCGAGCGTTTGCTCGTAGGTGGCGCCGAGTTCTCCGGAGAACCGGTTGCCGAGCTGCCAGTACCAGGTCCCCTGGAAATCCTTGCCCTCGTAATCGAGTTGCCGGAAGTGGTCGAAGTTCACCTTCGACAGCTTGGCCACCCCGAACAGGCGCTGGCGGCCGTAGGACTTGTCGACCACCGCGCCGACCTCGAGGGTGGTCCAGGAATCGGAGCGCTGGTTGTCAAAGGCTGGCGCGCCATCGGAAATGCGCAGCAGGTTGTCGTCGCGCGCCCAGCCGATGCGGCCGTACAGGTCGAACGAGGTGCCGGGGATCGCATGGGCGGGTACGGACACGGGCAGCGACACGGCCGCGGCGACCAGGACGGCGAGCGGATGCAACCGGATTCTCGACATGGCGTTGTCTTTCGAAGGCACTGCTGGGCAAGTGGAAGCGCATCGCAGCCGGCAGGCAGGCAGGAGGCGGTCTCGATCAGACCCCGACATGTACGCCTGAGTTCCGTGAGCGCAGTTGACGAAACGGGGGTGGGAGGTTGGAGTGCGTGTTACCGTGATCTGGCGATGTGCCCACGACCGATCTGGAAGGCGGGTGATTGCCGCCGATATGGGGCGGCGTTAACAATGGCGGCTCGGGCGGGCAAGGGGACGGGCAAAAAAAACGCCACGGACAGGGTGCCGTGGCGCAGCTGTATCAAGCTAACTGCAGCAAGCTGACAGTATCAAGCTTGCTCTATCAGCCATTAAGCCTTATGCCTCGCCGCGCGAACGGGCCTCGATCCGCTCCCAGCGGTCGAGCGCGTCGAGCAGCAGTTCGTCGATCTCGGCATAACGCGCGTTGATGCGGCGCGCGTCCGCCGGGCTGGTCTTGTAGAAGTCGGGCGAATTGAGTTGCGCCGTGATGGCCGACTGCTCGTCCTCGAGCAGGGCAATCTGCTTCGGCAGCTCGTCCAGCTCGCGCTGTTCCTTGTAGCTCAGCTTCACCTTTTTCGCAGCGCTCTCGGCTGGCGCAGCATCGGCTCCTTTTGCCGGCGCGGGCTTCGGCGCGGCAACCGGCTGCGGCGCGGTGGCACGCACGCGCTCCCAGTCGCTGTAGCCGCCCACGTATTCGCGCCACAGGCCCTGCCCTTCGGCAACGATGACCTGGGTCACGACGTTGTCGAGGAAGGTGCGATCGTGGCTGACGAGGAACACGGTACCGGTGTATTCCTCGAGCAGCTCTTCCAGCAGCTCCAGGGTGTCGATGTCGAGGTCGTTGGTCGGTTCGTCAAGCACCAGGCAGTTGGCCGGCTTGGCGAACAGGCGCGCCAGCAGCAGGCGGTTGCGCTCGCCGCCGGACAGCGATTTCACGGGCGAACGGGCGCGCTCCGGCGCGAACAGGAAGTCGTTCAGGTAAGTCATCACGTGCTTGCGCTGGCCGTTGACTTCCACCCAGTCGCTGCCCGGCGCGATCGTGTCGGCCAGGCTGGCCTCCTCGTTGAGCTGGGTGCGCATCTGGTCGAAGTAGGCCACGTTCAGCTTGGTGCCGAGGCGCGTGGTGCCGTCGTCGGCCTTTTCCTCGCCCAGGATGATCTTCAGCAGCGTGGTCTTGCCCGCGCCGTTCGGGCCGATCAGGCCAACCTTGTCGCCACGCAGGATGGTGCCCGTGAAGTTGCTGACGATGACTTTCTCGCCATACGACTTGGACACGTTTTCCAGTTCGGCGACGATCTTGCCGGAGCGCTCGCCCATGCCGACGTCGAGCTTGATCTGGCCCTGCTGGTCGCGGCGTGCAACGCGTTGCTGGCGCAGCGCTTCCAGGCGGCGCACGCGGCCTTCGTCACGGGTACGGCGCGCCTGCACGCCCTTGCGGATCCAGACTTCTTCCTGGGCCAGGAACTTGTCGAATTTCGCGTTCTCGACTTCCTCGTTGGCGAGCAGCTCGCGCTTGCGCTCCTGGTAGGTCGTGAAATTGCCCGGGAACGACAACAGCTTGCCGCGGTCGAGTTCGATGATGCGGGTGGCGACGTTGTCGAGGAAGCTGCGGTCGTGGGTGATGAACAGGACCGAGCCGCGGAAGTCGCGCAGCAGTCCCTCCAGCCACATGATCGACTTGAAGTCGAGGTGGTTGGTCGGCTCGTCGAGCAGCAGCACGTCCGGCGCCGACACCAGCGCCACGGCCAGCGCCACGCGCTTTTGCATGCCGCCGGACAGTGTCTTCATTTGTGCTTCGGCGGCCAGGCCGAGGCGGTCGAGGGTGGTATCGACCTTGTTGCCGAGATTCCAGCCGTCGGTGGCGTCGAGCTTGACCTGGATGACGTGCATGCGTTCCATCAGCGCGTCGTCGTTGCCCTGGCCGAACTGGCCGGTCAGGGCCTCGTATTCGGCCAGCATGCCCTGCAGTTCGCCCATGCCGGCGGCGACGGCGTCGAACACGGTCGACTCGGGGTCGAAAGTCGGCTCCTGCTCTACATAGGCAATCTTGATGCCCTGCTGCATGACGAGCAGGCCGTCGTCGAGCTTGAAGCGCCCGGCAATGGTTTTCAGCAGCGAGGACTTGCCGGTGCCGTTGCGGCCGATCAGGCCGACGCGCTCGCCGGTTTCAAGGGAAAAGTCGGCATGGTCGAGCAGCGCGACGTGACCGAACGCGAGTTGCGCGGACGAGAGGGAAATGACAGCCATAATCTTAGTGAGCGAGCCGGGCGCGCATGTCCAAAAAAGACCGGCGGCGCAGCGGAGATGTGAAAGAAGCGGCTATTGTACCGATTGCGGCGCTTACACTTCCAATTAACGCGCTTTCCTCGGCTATAATTGCACTCGGTTCACGATACCGGCCTGCCGCATCATCTGCATATGCAGGGCCCGCTCGCCGAACTGCAGGCCCGGCCTGCGTTGTCGTGGCGCTTCAAGCGCGTCACATGCGTCCTCCCCGTAGCACAATGGATAGTGCACATGCCTCCTAAGCGTGGGATACTGGTTCGATTCCAGTCGGGGGGACCACCGATCAGGACCGCTTCTGATGCACAGGGCTGGCATCCCACGTCGCTCCCGCCCTCCCGTCCCCCCCTGTTGACCCCGTCGGCTCGCGCAGCCCGACAGATCTTTCCAGAATACATCGTACCGTCCACAGCCGGCAGCCGGGTATATCATCGCCAAACCTGTGCTTGCCTGGAGACGCGATGTTCGAGTTGATTACCGGGTTCCTGGAAAAGAGCGGCTACTTCGGCGTCTTTGCGCTGATGGCCCTGGAAAACATTTTCCCGCCCATTCCATCCGAGATGATCATGCCGTTCGCCGGCTTCGTCGTCGCTAGAGGCGACCTGAACCTGGCCGGCGTGCTGCTGGCCGGCACGGCGGGCTCGGTGGCGGGCGCCCTGCCGTGGTATTACGCGGCGAAGGTGTATGGCTGCGAGCGGCTCAAGCGGCTGGCCGAACGCCACGCGCGCTGGCTGACCATCAGCGCCACCGATATTGACGGGGCGCTCGACGCGTTTCGCCGCCACGGGCGCAAGACAGTGCTGTTCGGCCGCCTGATTCCCGCGGTGCGCACCCTGATCTCGGTGCCGGCGGGCCTGGCGAAAATGTCGCTGGGGCGGTTTTTGCTGTATTCCAGCATCGGTTCGCTTGCCTGGTCCGGCTTGCTGGTGGCGGCCGGCTTCATGCTCGAGGACAAATACACGGAAGTGTCGAAATACGTCGATCCGGTATCGAAAGCCATCTTCGGCGCCATGCTCGCCTGGTACCTGTACCGCGTAGTGACCTACCGTGCGCCGGCCAAGGCAGCCAGTTGCCCGAAACAGCACGAAGAGCGCTGACGGCGGCGAGAGCTGATCGGGTCAGGACTCGCTAGTGCGCTGTCTCGCCTGAAGCCAGCAGCCCGGCCTGGCGCACGACGTCCGCCCGCGCAGCGGCCAGGGCCTGCGCCACCGCGGCCGCCGTTTCCCCACCTCCATCCGCTCCCGCCTCCACGCGCGCCAGCCGGGCGGCCGCCCCATGCAGGCCGAGCGTCGAACAGCCGGCGCGCAGGCGCGCCAGCCACTGGCGCGATGCCAGCAGGTCACCCTGCATCAGGAATGCCGCGATTGCCGGACCGGCTTCGAGCAGTTGCCGCTCCAGGGCATCGAGGTAGAGCGCGAGGCGCGGCACATCGATGCCGAGCCGCTGCGCGCTCTCCGCCGGCGCCTCGTCGGCGGAGAGCGCCATCAGGTGCGGGCGCAGGCCTTCGATCCGGAACGGCTTGACCACATAGCCGTCGGCGCCGAGCGCTCCCGCTTCATCAATGGTCGCGCCGTCGTTTGCCGCCGACACCAGCACGAAAGGCATGCCGGAGAGCTCCGGATGGGCCCTGACGCGCGCCAGCAGCTCGGTGCCGGACAGCTGCGGCATGCGCAGGTCGCAAAAGGTGATCGCCGGGCGCAGCCCGGCTTCGAGCTGGCGCCAGGCATCCAGGCCGTCCTCGGCCTCGAGGATCTCGTACTTGCCGCAATTGTCGACCAGATGCATCAGCATCATGCGCGACACCACATCGTCGTCTACCACCAGCACCTTCATCGCGGTCCCTTACGGATTGTTGCTTTCAGGAACATTATACGAGACTTTTGGTATCAAGCGGGTAACTGCTCAAAGGTGCCAAGCATGTCTTCCAGGCCCGGCAGCCCGGCGCGCACCTCGGCCGCCCTGCCGGCATTGGCCGCCTCCTCGAGTCCTGCGCACAGGGTCACGAGACCGGCCGCACCGAGGTGGCCGGCGCTGCCGCGCAGCCCGTGCAGCACGCGCCCCGCGGCCTCCATGTCGCCGGCCTCGAGCGCGGCGTGCAGCTCGGCGCGGCGGCGCGGCAGGTCGCCGGCAAACGCGGCGCGCATGCGTGCATGGAATGCCGCGCGGCCGGGTACCGGCAAGGCGGGCGCCGGGTTGGCATACTCCGCGGCGGGCCCGGTCACGCCGAACATCGCATCGAGTTCAGCGGTGCCGGGCGGCGCAGCCAGCGTCGGCGCCATCGGCGCCAGCTTGAAGCCGCGCTGCAGCTGGCGCTCGATCGCCCGGGTCAACTGGAAGTGCAGCGCCGCCTCGTCGATCGGCTTGGCCAGGAAGCCGTCCATGCCGCAGGCAAGATAGCGGTCGCGGTCCTCGTCGCTGGCGTTGGCGGTGAGCGCGACGATCATCAGGTGCTGGTCGAGCACCGGGGCGTCGAGGGTGCCGCCGGCGCGGATCAGGCGCGTGGCGGTGGCGCCGTCGATTTCCGGCATGCGCCCGTCCATCAGGATCAGGTCGTAACGCACGCGCGCGCAGGCGGCCACCGCCAGCGCGCCGTTGTCGACGATGTCGATCTCGTGCCCCATCTCCTCGACCATCATGCGGGCGATGATCTGGTTGGTGGCGAAGTCCTCGGCGCACAGCACGCGCAGGCGGTGCGTGTGCGGCATGCGCGGCGCGTGCTCGACCACCGGCGGTTCGACGCCGTCGAACAGCGGCAGCACGAAACTGAAGGTGCTGCCCTCCCCCGGACGGCTTTCGACGCCGATCGTGCCTCCCATCAGTTCCACCAGCTGGCGGCAGATGGCCAGGCCGAGACCGGTGCCGCCATAGCGGCGCGTGGTGGTGGTGTCGGCCTGCTCGAATTTCTGGAACAGGCGCGGCAGCGCGGCCGCTTCGATACCGATGCCAGTGTCTTCCACCGAAAAACGGATCATGTGCTGCGCGCGGGCTGGAGCCTGGTCCCCGGGCCGGCGCTCGACGCGCAGCGACACCATCCCGCTCGGCGTGAACTTGAAGGCGTTGCCGACCAGGTTGATCAGGACCTGGCGCAGGCGCGTCGGGTCGCCCACCACGAAGCGCGGCAGGTCGTCGTCGAGCTCGGTGGCAAAGCCGACGCTGTGGGCGGCCGCCTGCTCCCCGAACAGCCCGACCACGTTGCCGATCGCCGCGTCCAGCGCGAAGTCGATGTTTTCGATGGTCAGCTTGCCGGCTTCGATTTTTGAAAAGTCGAGCAGGTCGTTGATGATCGCCAGCAGCGACTGGGCATTGACCTGGCCGCGCACGATCTGTTCGCGGGTCGCCTCGCGCAGGCGCTCGTCGCGCAGGGCGAAGCCGAGCATGCCGATCACGCCTGCCAGGGGCGTGCGCATCTCGTGGCTCATGTTGGCGAGGAATTCGGACTTCTGGCGCGCCGCGTCCTCGGCGCGCTTCTTGGCCAGCTGCAGGCGCTGCTCGTTCTCATACAGGGCGCGGTTGGCGTCCGCCAGCTCGACCGTGTTGCGCCGCACTTCGCGCTCGCGTTCGCGCAGCTCCTCGGTCTGGCGCTCGAGCAGCCGGTTTTGCAGCGCGATTTCCTCGGTCCGCGTGCTGACGAGCAGCTCGAGATGCGCCTTCTGGTGCGAGAGGCCGCGCATGCGCAGTGCATAGGCGGCATGGCACAGGCTGGCGACCAGCAGCAGCACGGCGGCGCGGAACCACCAGGTGCCCCAGGGCGGCGGCTCGATGGTGATGGCCAGCGTGGCCGGGGTGTCGCTCCAGACGCCGTCCTTGTTGGCCGCGCGCACCCGGAACACGTAGCGCCCCGGATCGAGGTTGGTATAGGTGGCGAAGCGCTTGCCGGCGTCGGCCTGGACCCAGCCCTGGTCGAAGCCCTCGAGCTGGTAGGCGAAGCGGTTGCGCTTCGGGGCGGCGTAGTGCAGCGCCGAGAATTCGAGCGAGAACACGGAGTGCTCGCTCGACAAGGTGATGGCGCGCGCGCTTTCCACCGGTCCGGCGAGCAGGTGCGGGTAAGCGCTCTGCACCGGGCGGTTGAACACCTGGATGCCGGTGATGACAGGACGCGGCGCCATGGCATTGTTGCGCAAGGCGCGCGGGTCGAACCCGGTGATGCCGTTGAAACCGCCGAAGTACAGCGCGCCGTCCGGGGCGCGCACGGCCGAGCCGTCGAAATAGGCGCCGTCGATGGTGCCGTCGGCCCCGGTATAGCTGCGCCAGCTGTTGGTGGCCGGGTCGAAGCGCGACAGGCCGCTGGAGGTGCTGACCCAGATGATGCCGTCCAGGTCTTCCAGGATCGAGGCGACCGAGTCGTCGACCAGGCCGTCGCGCATGGTGTAGCGCACGAAGCTGACCGAGCCGTCGGCGGCCGTGACCATCTTGTTCAGGCCGACCGCGGTGCCGACCCAGATGTTGCCGGCCCGGTCTTCCAGCAGCGCGTGGATCTCGTCGTGGCTGACGCTGGCCGGGTCGAACTCGTCGTGGCGGAAGTGGCGGAAGCGCTTGTTGGTGCGGTCGAACAGGTCGAGGCCGTTGAAGGAACCGACCCAGATCCGGCCGCGCCGGTCTTCCAGCACGGGACGGACGATATTGTCCGATAGGCTGAACTGGCGGGCATGGTCGTGGCGATAGGTTTCCAGGGCGCGCGTGCGCGGGTCGAGGCGGTGCAGGCCGCCGCGCGTGGCGATCCAGACCGCGCCGTCGCGCCCGAGGGTCATCGCGCGCACGTAGTTGGCATTCGCGTCGCCGGGCACCAGCACCTGGCGCGTGAAGCGCCCCGCCTGGGTGTCGAAGCGGGTGATCCCGGTGCGCCCGCCGACCCAGACGGCGCCGTCGCGGTCGCGCACGACGGCGTTGACCGACGCGTCGATCAGGCTGTTCGGATTGCCCGGTTCATGGCGCCAGGCACGGTAGGCGTTCGCTTTCGGCAGCGCCGGATCGTACAGCTGCAGGGTGCTGGCCGAGGCCAGCCACAGGCGGCCGCTGCCGTCGTTGTCGATGCCGCGCACACGGTTGTCGGCAGGCTGGCCCGGGCCCTCGTTGTCGCGCATGATGCGCGCGAAACCGCCGCTGCCAAGGTCGACCCGCGACACGCCCGCATACCAGGTGCCGACCCAGAAGGTGCCGAGACGGTCGCGGTACAGCGATGAGACGTGGTCGTCCGCCAGGCTGTTGCGGTCGGTCACGACCTTACGGTGCGCCTCGAAACGGCCGCGCTGCGCGTCCCAGCGGTAGGCGCCGTCGTCGTGGGTGCCGGCCCAGATCCGGCCGTGGCCGACGTCGCGCAGGGAGGTGACCCAGACCTGGGGAATGCCGTCGGCCGGCCCGAAACGACGGCGCTGGCCGGCGCCTGCACCCGACAGCGGCATGCGCTCGAGGCCGTCGAGCCTGCCGATCCACAGGGTATCGGCGCCATCGACCAGCAGTGCCTGCACCGATTTCTGGCGGCCCGGGGCTGGCCGCTCGTGCGCGAAGCGCCCGGTGACCGGGTCAAAACTGTCGAGGCCGGCCTCGGTGCCGACCCAGAGGCGCCCGCGCTTGTCGAGGGCGAGCGTGACGATGTCGTCGCTGGCCAGGCTGTGTGGATCGCCCGCGGCGTGGTGCCAGGTCGTGAAGCGGCTGCTGGCAATGTCGAAATGCTGCAGGCCGTCGGCGGTGGCGATCCACAGGCCGTCCTTGCGGTCGTCGATGATGGCGTGCACGTGGCGGTTGCCGCTGCCGCGCCGGGCCGGCTCGTCCGGCAGGTAGTGGCGGAAACCTTGGGTTGCCGGGTCGTAGCGCGCGAGGCCCCCGTCGGTGCCGATCCAGAGGCGCCCTTTCGGGTCCACGTGCAGCACCTTGATCCAGTTGTTGGGGAGCGTGGTCGGGTCGCCGGGGACGTTTCGGAAATTATGGAAGCGGTAGCCGTCGAAACGCGACAGGCCGTACTGGGTGCCGAACCACATGAAGCCGTCGGCGTCCTGGACCATCGACAGCACCGATTCCTGGGGCAGGCCGTCCTCGACGCTGAAGTGTTCGAAACGCAGGGTCGGCGCCGGGGCGCCCGCTGCCGGCGCCGGCATGGCCAGGCAGCCGGCCAGCGCCAGCCACAGGGCGAACAGCAGAGTCTTCATGCGGCCGCAGGGATGATCGGGCAGGCGCGCGCCGATGCGGCAGCCGCGCCCTTCCCTCCTACGGGGCGCGCGTGCAATGAAACAGGCCGAAAGGGGCTTGCACCACTTCCGGCCGGCGTCGATCCGGGGTGTCGTTTGCTGTCCACCCCGTCAGGTTAGCAAACAAATTTGACCATGAGGGGATTAATTGCCCATCAGTCATCCTTAGTCGCCTTTTGCAACACCTTCGCGTCGCGGATCCGCACCACCGAACCACCACGGCTCGCCATGGATGGGCATGCGCATGATGCCGTGCAGTCCCGAATTCTGCTCGCTGTGGCGTACCGCATGGCCGCGCGCCTTCAGGGCGTCGGTCGTGGCTTGGGGGAAACGCGCCGCCTCCAGCTCGGTCGGCCCGTTGCGGCTGCCAAAATTCGGCAGCGAAATGGCTTGCTGCACGTTCAGGCCCCAGTCGAGCGTGCCGACCAGCACCTTGGCCACGTAATTGATGATGGCCGGGCCGCCGGGCGAACCGACCGCCATGACCAGCTTGCCGCTCTTCTTGTCGAACACGATCGTCGGCGACATGGCGCTGCGCGGGCGCTTGCGGGGCTCGACCCGGTTCGCGATCGGCCCGTTCGCGTCTTTCGAATCGAAGGAAAAATCGGTCAACTGGTTGTTCAGGATGAAGCCGCCGACCATCTGGCGCGACCCGAAGGCGTCTTCCACCGTGGTCGTCATCGACAGGCCGGCGCCGTTGCCGTCGACCACCACCAGGTGCGAGGTCGAGGCCGTTTCGATGGCGTTGTCCTTGCCCCAGGCGACGTCCATGCCCGGCGGCGTGCCGGCCGGGGCTTCGCCCATCGAGCGCTCCTTGACCAGGGCCGCGCGCCCGGCCAGGTAGCCCTTGTCGATCAGGCCGGGCAAGCCACGGCCCGGCAGCGGCACGAAGTCGGTGTCGGCCGCGTAGCGGTTGCGGTCGGCATAGGCCAGGCGCCCGACTTCGGAGAACAGGTGCACGGCCTCCACGCCCGGCACGCCATCCGTGGGGGCGAGTTTCGCCATGTCGCGCGTTTCGAACATGCCGAGCATCTGGGCCACCGCAATGCCGCCCGAGGATGGCGGCGGCATGCCGCAGACGGTAAAGGCGCGGTAGTCGCTGCACACCGGTTCGCGCACCTTGGGCCGGTAAGCCGCAATGTCGCCTGCCGTGAGCAGGCCCGGGTTGGTCGGATGCGCCTTCACCTTGGCGGCGATGTCGCGCGCGATGCGGCCCTTGTAGAAGGCGTCGGCGCCGCCCCGTGCGATCTCGCGCAGCGTGCTTGCGAGCGCCGGGTTCTTCAGGACGTGGCCGACCGGCCAGGCTTGGCCGTCCTTGTCGTAGAAATAGCTGGCGGCAACGGGGTCCTTGCGGATGTGGGCATCCCAGGTCAGCAGGCCATTCAAGCGGCCGCTGACGGCGAAACCCTGTTCGGAGAGCCGGATCGCCGGCTCGAACAGCGTCTTCCACGGCAGCTTGCCGTGCTGCTTGTGCGCCAGCTCGAGCATGCGCAGCACGCCCGGCGCGCCGACCGAGCGCCCGCCGACGACGCCGGCCGTGCGCGAGACCGGCGTGCCGTCCGGGTTCTGGAACAGGCGCTCGTTGGCGGCGCCAGGCGCAGTTTCGCGGCCGTCGAAGGCTTGCACCTTCTTGCCGTCGTAATGCATCAGGAAAGCGCCGCCGCCGATGCCCGAACTCTGCGGCTCGACCAGGGTCAACACCAGCTGCGTGGCAATGGCCGCATCGATGGCGCTGCCGCCCTTCTTGAGTATCTGGTAGCCCGCCTCGACGGCGAGCGGATTGGCGGCGGCCACCATGTACTTGCGCGCGGCCCAGCCGCTTTTTTCGGCATAGCCGGTGGCGATTTCGGGCGCGCGCTGAGTGGCCTCCTGACGCGCTTCCTGGGCGAGGCCCGGCACGGTGGCGCAGGCCAGCAGTGCAGCGCCAAAGGCGAGCATTCTCAATTTGATCATCGGGTCTCCAAAAGAAGAAAGGGCGTGTGCGGCAAGCGCCGCGCACGCCCTTTCAGTATCCGTTTCCGTTTCCGTTGGCATCCTACATCAAATTGTCGGGCGGTTCATTCCTGCGGTTATTTTGGCTGCATGCGGATCGCTCCGTCCAGGCGGATCGTTTCGCCGTTGAGCATGACGTTTTCGATGATCGCCTTTGCCAGGTGCGCGTATTCCTTCGGCATGCCGAGGCGTGGCGGGAACGGGACCATCTTGCCGAGCGAATCGCGCACTTCCTGTGGCATGCCCATCAGCATCGGGGTTTCGAAAATACCCGGGGCGATCGTCATCACGCGGATGCCGTTGCGCGCCAGGTCGCGCGCCATCGGCAGCGTCATGCCGGCGACCGCCGCTTTCGACGAGCCGTAGGCGGCCTGGCCCATCTGGCCGTCGAAGGCCGCGACCGAGGCGGTGTTGATGATGACGCCGCGCTCGCCGTATTCGCCGGCTTCCGTATTGCCCATCGCTTCGGCGGCCAGGCGCGCCATGTTGAAGGTGCCGACCAGGTTGATGTTCACGGCGCGCTGGAACACGTCCAGCGGGTGCGGGCCGTCCTTGCCGACGGTTTTCACGGCCGGCGCCACGCCGGCGCAGTTGACCAGGCCGCGCAGCGTGCCCATGGCGACTGCTGCGGCGACGACCGCCTTGCCGTCTTCCTCGGAGGTCACGTCGCACTTGACGAACTGGCCGTTCAATTCCTGCGCCAGCGCGGCGCCGGCATCGACCTGCACGTCGGCGATGACGACACGGCCGCCAGCCTCGGTAATCATGCGCGCGGTAGCCGCTCCCAGGCCCGACGCACCGCCGGTGACGATGAACACATTGTTTTGAATTTGCATGGTTTTTCCCTTATTGTCTCTTCTTGCGTTCGTTTTGACGTTTACGTTAACGTCAACCAGCAGGATTGTAGCGAATTTTTGGCAGGAAAAACCACGATTGTCTTAAATGGTGCAGCGTGCCCAGGTTCAGAAACACTGCATCGTGTTGCCGCTGCGCGTGCACAGGCGCCCCGCGCCATTCACCGCTGCGTTGCCCACGCCCGTGTTGTAGGTGCCGCCCGCCGTATCGGTGCAGGTGCCGCCCAGGCAGCTGTTGATCTGGACCGGACCGGCATTCACGGGCGCCGGTTGCGGGGGCGGTGGCGCCGCAATCGGCAGCAGCCGGCCCGGCGCCACCTCCGGCACGGTCGCGATGCGCTGCTCGACCGAGCGGCGCGGCTTTCTTGCCGCCTGTTTCTTTGCTGGTTTCTTCGCTTCCGGCTTGGCCGGGTCGGCCGGCTGCGGCGCCGGCCGCGCCGACGGATCGACTTCCTGGTGCCGGCCCTGCGGCGGCGCGCCGGCCTTTTCTTCCTGGGCCTGCGGGGTCTGTTCGGGCTGGGCGCCGGGTTCGGACTTCGTCGGCTGCGGGTGCAGCACGGGACCATAACTCGGTCCGGCCGCAGCGGGCGCGCGTGGCTGCTGCCCGGCAGCCTGTGTGCGCGTGCCTTGCTGCTGCATCTGCTGGATCTGCGCCTGCGTTGGCTGCTGCGCCTGCCCGGCACCGGCCTGCCCTGCCGCGGTGCTGGCCGCCAGCGCGGCGATCAGGGCCACGGCGATTTGCGCGACCCAGAGCGGCTTCGAATGTTTCGCGTGCTTCATGATGAACCTCCGTGCAGCGAATATGGCGAATGCTCCAATTATCTGCTGGCACCCTGTACGGTGGCGCGCGCTTGTGCCCCGCAGTCGCGTGCGCGTCATGTCCGCGTCAGCTTCGCGCGTTAGGCTCCTTGCAAGCAGCCCGGCGAGGGCGCGGCGACCATTAAAAAAACGGAGACGGCAATGCAGACGATACGCGAGCAATACGAGGCGAAGCGCGGCAGCGCGACCGAGGCCCTGGCGCAGCTGCGCGACGACGACATGATCATCGTGCCGACCGGCGTCGGCGAGCCGCCGGCCCTGCTCACCGCGCTGTCAAGCGAGCGCACGCGCTGGCGCGGCATCCGCGTGGCGCAGATCCTGGCGATGCGCAAGTACGGCTATTTCGACCAGGACACGGCGCAGCATGTGCGCCACGCGGCTCTGTTTTTCGGCGGCGCCTCGCGTGCCAGCGGCCAGGGCGGCTGGTGCGACTTCATCCCGAATTATTTTTCCGAGATCCCGCAACTTATCGAGCGCGGCCTGATGCCCTGCGACGTCGTGTTCGCAATGGCCTCGAGCATGAATGCGCAGGGCCACTTTTCGCTCAGCCTGGGCACCGATTACACAATGGCCGCCATCGCCCGTGCACGCGTCGTCGTCCTGGAAGTCAATCCGAACGTGCCCTTCGCGCATGGGCAGTGCCATGTCCACATTTCCCAAGTGACGGCGCTGGTCGAGAGCAATGAGCCGATCCTGGAGGTCGGCCTGCCGACGATCGGCCCGGTGCAGGAAGCGATCGGCAAGCTCGTTGCCGACATGATCGACGACGGCTCGACGCTGCAGATCGGCTACGGCGGCATTCCGGATGCGGTCGTCATGCAGCTGACCGAAAAACGCGACCTCGGCGTGCACACGGAAATGATCGGCGACGGCATCCTGCGGCTGGTGGAGTGCGGCGCCGTGACGAACCGGCGCAAGACCCTGCTGCCGGGGAAGATGGTCGCCACCTTCGCCCTCGGCTCGCGCCGCCTGTACGAGTTCATGCACCACAACCCGATGCTCGAAATGCATCCGTCGAACTTCACCAACGATCCGTACATCGCCGGGCAAAACGACAATCTGGTGTCGATCAATGCCAGCCTGCAGGTCGACTTGCTCGGGCAGTGCGGCAGCGAAAGCATCGCCCACCTGCCCTATTCCGGCACCGGCGGCCAGGTCGATTTCGTGCGCGCGGCGAACCGCTCGCGCGGCGGCAAGTCCTTCATCGTGCTGCCTTCGACGGCGAAGGACGGCACCATCTCGCGCATTGTGCCGATGCTCACCCCGGGCACGCACGCAACGACCAGCAAGAACGACGTCAACTACGTGGTGACGGAGTTCGGCGTGGCCCAGCTGCGCGGCAAGTCAGCGAAGGGGCGCGCGCAGGCGCTGATCGCGATTGCCCACCCGGACTTTCGCGGGCAACTGAGAGAGGAAGCGAACCGGATGTGCGTGTTCTGATGGTCCGGCGCTCCGGCGGCTCACTCCGGGGGACGCCCGTCGTGCATGATGCCTTTCACTTCCTGGCGAAATTCCGGGGTGTCGCGCTGGCCGTGGACGCTGACTGCGTGCTGGACGGCCACCTCCATCAGTTCCTGTTCGGTGTCGGCTGCGATCGTTACCGTACAGTTCGTGTCGCTCGGAAACTCGCGGCAATCAATGTACTTGCGTGCCATGATGACCTCCTCGAACGCGGCGTTGATGCCTTCAGTGTAGGTGCGCGCCGCGCATGTTCAAGCGAACCAAACGATCGGAGGAAAGATGGACGAACGGATGCGCATCAAAGAGAACGACCACGTGCGTGGCAACAGGGAAGCGGAGCTGGTCCTGATTGAATACGCCGACTTCCAGTGTCCCTATTGCGCCCGCGCCCACAAGGCGCTCACTAGCTTGCAGCAACAGCATGGCGATCGCGTGGCGCTGGTGTATCGGCACCTGCCCCTGACAGACCTGCATCCGTTCGCCCAGCCGGCGGCCGAAGCGGCCGAGGCCGCAGGCGCGCAGGGCAAGTTCTGGGAGATGCACGATGCCCTGTTCGAGAACCAGGGCATGCTCGACGAAGACGCCTTGCCGGCGATCGCCGCCAACCTGCAGCTCGATGCGCAGCGCTTTCGCAGCGAGTTCGAGGGCGGACAGCACCGTGCCCGGGTCGAGTCGGATGTGCAGGAGGCGCATGCCGCCGGGGCCAGCGGGACGCCGACCTTTTTTATCAATGGCGAGCGGTATCAGGGGGATTCGGATCATGCGTCGCTGGCGAAGGCGATCGAGGGGGCGCTGGGCAGGGGCTGAGATGTCATGCAAAAACCAGGCGGTACACTGATGTACACGCCTGGTTTCAAAGAGTTGCTGGTCAGCGTTGCGCATGTCCCGGCTCTACCGCCACGGTCGTCGCAGCCGCAGGCGCCGCGACGGGTGCGGTTGCGGGCTGGACGACGGGATGCGCGGGGCGCTTGAGCTGGGCGATCTGCGGCTCGGACATCGAGATCCACCCCGCCGCCGGCAGCAGCGGCACCATCAGCAGCGCGACGATGTTGATGATCTTGATCAGCGGGTTCACCGCCGGGCCGGCCGTGTCCTTGTACGGGTCGCCGACCGTGTCGCCGGTGACGGCCGCCTTGTGCGTGTCCGAGCCCTTGCCGCCGAAATGGCCGTCCTCGATGTATTTCTTGGCGTTGTCCCAGGCGCCGCCGCCGGTGGTCATGGAAATGGCGACGAACAGGCCGGTGATGATGGTGCCCATCAGCACACCGCCCAGCGCCGCCGGTCCCAGCAGCATGCCGACCGCGATCGGCACCACCACCGGCAGCAGCGACGGCACCACCATTTCGCGGATCGCCGAGGCGGTCAGCATGTCGACCGCCTTGTGGTACTCGGGCTTGGCGGTGCCGGCCATGATGCCGGGAATGTCGCGGAACTGGCGCCGCACCTCGACCACGACCGCCCCTGCCGCGCGCCCGACCGCCTCCATCGCCATCGCCCCGAACAGGTAGGGAATCAGGCCGCCGATGAACAGGCCCACGATCACCATCGGGTTCGACAGTTCGAACACGATCGACTTGCCGGCCGAGTCGAGCGCATGGGTGTAGTCGGCGAACAGCACCAGCGTGGCCAGGCCAGCCGAGCCGATTGCATAGCCCTTGGTCACCGCCTTGGTCGTGTTGCCGACGGCGTCGAGCGGGTCGGTAATGGCGCGCACCGCGTCCGGCATGCCGCTCATTTCGGCAATGCCGCCGGCGTTGTCGGTGATCGGGCCGTAAGCATCGAGGGCGACGACGATGCCGGCCATCGACAGCATGGAGGTGGCTGCGATGGCGATGCCGTACAGCTGGCCGAGCTGGTAGGCCACGAGGATGGCGATGCAGACGGCCAGCACCGGGTAGGCGGTGGCCTTCATCGATACGCCCAGGCCGGCGATGATGTTGGTGCCGTGGCCGGTGGTGGACGCTTCGGCGATGTGGCGCACCGGCTTGAAGTCGGTGCCGGTGTAGTACTCGGTGATATACACCATCAGGCCGGTCAGCACGATGCCGACGATCGCGCAGCCGAGCATGGCGGTGCGCATGGCCGGGTCTTCCCAGACCATCCAGGTGACCACGACAAAGCCCAGCAGCGACAGCCCGGCCGCCCACCACAGGCCCGTGTACAGCGCCGACATGATCTTGCGCCCGGGGCGCGAGCGCACCATGCTGCAGCCGACGATCGAGCCGATGATCGACACGGCGCCCAGCAGCAGCGGATACAGCATCGCCTCGCCGACGCTGTCGGTCACCACCAGGGCGCCAAGGAGCATCGTGGCGATCAGGGTGACGACATAGGTTTCGAACAGGTCGGCCGCCATGCCGGCGCAGTCGCCGACGTTGTCGCCCACGTTGTCGGCAATGACGGCCGGGTTGCGCGGGTCATCCTCGGGGATGCCGGCTTCGACCTTGCCCACCAGGTCGGCGCCGACGTCGGCCCCTTTCGTGAAGATGCCGCCGCCCAGGCGCGCGAAGATCGAGATCAGCGAGGCGCCGAAGGCCAGGCCGATGAGCGGCGCGATGATGTCATGGCGCGTCTCGGAAGCCGCACCGCTGGCGTTCGCCGTCAAATACCAGTAGAACAGCGACACGCCCAGCAGGCCCAGGCCGACGACGAGCATGCCGGTGATGGCCCCGCCCCTGAAGGCGACAGCCAGGGCCTCCTTCATGCCGGTGGCGGCCGCCTGCGCGGTACGGACGTTCGCCCGTACCGACACGTTCATGCCGATGAAGCCGCAGGCGCCCGAGAGCACGGCGCCGGCAAAGAAGCCGAGCGCAGTCAGGGGACCGAGCAGCGCGTAGATGCCGATGAGCAGCACGAGGCCAACGATGCCGATGGTGCGGTACTGGCGCCCGAGATAGGCGGAAGCGCCCTCCTGGATCGCCTGCGCAATCTCCTGCATGCGCGGGTTACCCGCATCCTGGCGCAGGATCCAGGCGCGGGCCCACAACCCGTAGATGACCGCGATGACGCCGCATGCCACGGCAAACGTGAGATAGTTTGCTGCCATTTCGTCCCCTTAGATTTTGATCAAGTATTCACAACCACACAACGAAAGATGCTTCACCGGCCAGGCGAAGCAGTCTGCCTCACTGCGTACTGCATAACTTTGATACAAACAAATGGTGCGACTGATGGCTTGAGGTGCCCCGGGTCATCCGCGGCCAAAAAAAAGCGGACATCACTGTCCGCTTCTGGTCTTACTCGGAGAGCGCGGCGAATGCCGCGTCGCGTACCTGTTCGACTGGTCCCACGCCCGTGATCTTGCGGTACTTCGGGGCACCGGGCAGGCCCGACTGGGCCCAGTTGTTGTAGTAGCCAAGCAGCACTTCGGTCTGGTTATGGTAGACCGACAGGCGCTTCATGACGGTTTCTTCCTTGTCGTCGTCGCGCTGGACGAGCGGTTCGCCGGTGATGTCATCGATGTCGGCGACTTTCGGCGGGTTGAATTTGGTGTGGTACACGCGGCCCGAGGACGGGTGCGTGCGGCGGCCGCTCATGCGCTCGACGATCATGTCGTCAGGCACATCGATTTCCAGCACGTAGTCGACGTTGATACCGTTGTCCTTCATGGCGTCGGCTTGCGCGACGGTGCGCGGGAAGCCGTCGAACAGGTAGCCGTTGGCGCAGTCCGCTTCCTGCAGGCGATTCTTCACCAGGCCGATCATGATGTCGTCCGACACCAGGCCGCCCGCGTCCATTACCTTTTTCGCCGCCAGGCCGAGCTCGGTGCCAGCCTTGATCGCCGCGCGCAGCATGTCGCCGGTGGAGATCTGCGGAATATTGTATTTTTCCTTGATGAAGTTAGCCTGGGTGCCTTTGCCGGCGCCAGGCGCTCCTAACAGAATGAGACGCATGAAGAATTCCTAAGACAGATGTTAAAAATTGTTATTAGACATCTCGAAAAACCCACTGCGCGTTGCACTGCCGTCCTGCGCCGCCAAGGCGATAGCTCGCTGTACCCCCGTACAGTGAGCATCACCGCCTTGGCGGCTCGGACGACATTGCTGCCGCTCGCTACGGTTTTTCAAGACGTCATATTGTGTTGGCAAAGAATCGCGATTGATGCATATCTGATCACCTTGGTACGAAACTTACCACAAAAGTAAGCGTCAACGCCAATCCCCGCAGCCCCATAATCAGTTTCTTGATCTAGCGCAGACGGTCCGGTAATCAATTGCCGTGCAGATCAAGACGCATAATGCAATTGCACGCGAGCCAGGTCTTCCGGCGTATCGACGCCTGCCGGCGGCGCACTGTCGGTGATGTGGACCGCGATCGGATAGCCGTGCCACAGGACGCGCAACTGCTCCAGCGCCTCGACCTGCTCGAGCGGCGCCGGTTCGAGGCCGGGATAGGCTTGCAGGAAGGCGTTGCTGTAGGCATACAGGCCGATGTGGCGCAGCGGCGCATAGCCGGGCGGCAAAGCGTCGCGCGAGGCGGCGAACGCATCCCGGTGCCACGGAATGGTCGCGCGCGAAAAGTACAGCGCCCTGCCCGCCTTGTCGAGCACGACCTTGACCACATTTGGATTGAATACGTCGGCGACCGAGTCGATCGGATGGGCGCAGGTCGCCATCGGCACGCCAGGCGCGATGCGGGCGGCGCAGGCGGCCAGCAGGCCCGGGTCGATCAGCGGCTCGTCGCCCTGCAGGTTGACCACGACCTCGTCGTCGGCCAGCCCGAGTGCGCGCGCCACCTCGGCAATGCGGTCGGTGCCGGACGGGTGATCGATGCGGGTCATGCGGGCGTCGATGCCATGCGCGCTGCAGGCGGCCAGGATGTCGGCGTGGTCGGTGGCGACGACGATGCGCGCCGCGCCCGATTCGCGCGCACGCTCGGCGACGCGCACGACCATCGGCTTGCCGCCGAGGTCGGCCAGCGGCTTGTTCGGCAGGCGGGTCGAGGCCAGCCGTGCCGGGATGATGACGGTGAAACCCATGTCGATGCGCTTCAGGCCGGCTCGATCTTGCGCGCCTGGTCGGCCCACATGATCGGGATGCCGTCGCGGATCGGGAATGCCAGGCGGTCCGGGCGGCAAGTGAGCTCCTGCGCCTTCTTATCGTATTCGAGCGGTCCCTTGCACAACGGGCAGACCAGGATATCAAGCAGGCGAGCGTCCACGACATTTCTCCACAATTTGTTCGGCCAGCGCCGCATCGATGCGCGCAGTGACCGGGACCACCCACAGCCGCGGATCGCCCTTCAGGTTTTCAAGTTGCCCACATTTTACTGCATCCTTCTCGGTGATCAGGATGACATCGGCGTCCACCGATGCGAATGGGTTGTCGCGGAAATCGTAGTGGTCCGGCAAGGGCAGCTCGGCAAACGCCAGGCCGGCGCCCTGCAGCAGGGCGAAAAAGCGGCCCGGGTTGCCGATCCCGGCCGCGGCCAGGACGCGCTGCCCGGCGAAAGCGGACAGTGGCTGGCGCTGGCCGGGGTCCATCAGGCGCTCGGCCACCTCGCCAACCAGTTCCATGCGAAACGGCTTGCCGCCGACCGCGCGCGCCAGCCCTGGGGTCAGCTCGGGTGCGTTGATGACCGTAAAGTCGCGGCGGCGCGAGGGCGGTTCGCGCAGGGGCCCTGCCGGCAACAGCCAGCCGTTGCCGACGCCGCGGCCGTCGAACAGCACGATTTCGATGTCGCGCGCCAGCGCGTAATGCTGCAGGCCGTCGTCGGTGAGGATGACGTTCACTTCCGGGTGCGCTGCCAGCAGCGCCCTGCCCGCCTCGACCCGCTTGCGTCCCACCACGACCGGCACCCCGGCGCGGCGCGCGATCAGGAGCGGCTCGTCGCCGACGTCGCGGGTATCGGATTGGAGCGTGACCGCGCGTGGCGCATCTCCTTCGCCGCCGTGTCCACGCGAAATCACGCCGGGGCGAAAGCCGGCCTCCCGCAGTGCCCGCGCCAGCCAGATCGTCAGCGGGGTCTTGCCGGTGCCGCCAATAAAAATATTGCCGACGACGATGACGGGCACCGGCAGCCTCCCAGCCTTCAGCACACCCGCGCGGTAGAGAACAGCGCGCAGCGCCGCCAGCGCCCGGAACAGCAGCGACAGCGGCCACAGCGCGCAGGCGAGCGGGCCGCGGCGCAGCCACGCGCGGGTTAGTCGGGCTTCGAGGGAATTGTTCTTGGACATGAAGGAAGATGAAAACAGCAGCAGGCAGGCGTGTGCCCCTCCTGCTGCCGCTTGTGATACTTCTTACTTTTTCCCGCCGGTCTGCGCGGCGAAAGTCAGCTTGTCGTAACCGGCCACACGCGCCGCTTCCAGCACGTTGATCACCATCTGGTGCATCGCGAACTGGTCGGCGTTGACGATGATGACCGGGTCGGCCACCGGCTGCCCGTTCGGGCCGCGGCTGGCGGCCGTCTTCAGGTCATCGGCCAGGCCGGCTACGCCGTTGAAGGCGACCGGCGTGTTGTTCACCGTGTAATTGCCCTTGGCGTCGATGGTAACGTTGATCTCGAACGGCTTGTTCGCCACCTGGTCGGCATCGGCCGTCGGCAGCGTGATCTGCAACTCGGTGAACTTGCTGTAGGTGGTCGACACCATCAGGAAGATGAGCACGACCAGCAGCACGTCGATGAACGGGATCAGGTTGATCTCCGGATCCTCGCGCTTCTCGCCGCGGCGGAAATTCATCATTTGCGCGCCCCGTGGACGACGTCGACGAATTTCACGGCTTGCAGTTCCATGTCGATGATGAAGCTGTCGACCAGGGCGCGGAAGTGGCGGTAGGCCACCAGCGCCGGCATGGCGACCGCCAGGCCAAAGCCGGTGTTATACAGCGCCACCGAGATGCCGTGCGCGAGCTGGGCCGGGTTGGCGCCGCCGGTAGCGTTCTGCGAACCGAAGATTTCGATCATGCCGACCACCGTCCCGAACAGGCCCATCAGGGGAGCAAGCGAGGCGATCGTGCCGAGCGTGGTGAGGAAGCGTTCGAGCACGTGGGCGACGCCACGGCCGGCTTCCTCGATCGACTCCTTCATCACGTCGCGCGGCGCATCAACGTTGCGCAGGGCGGCGGCCAGCACAGTACCGAGCGGGGAATTCTGCTCGAGCGTCTGGATGATGTCGGGGGTGACTTTGTTGTTGCGGTGGACCTGGATGACTTCGCCGAGCAATTGCTTCGGCAAGATTTTTTCGCGGCGCAGGTAAATCAGGCGTTCGATGATCAAGGCGAGGGCGACGATCGAGGCAATCAGCAACGGCCAAATTGGCCAGCCTGCGGCTTGAAGAATGGCGAGCAAGAGAACTCCTGACTAAAAGAAAGAAACGAATTCGGCAATGTAGCAAGTTGGCAGCAATGCGGCAAGTATAGTTCTGCACAAGTTCTGTGGATAAAATTGTGAGCAAGCACTCTGCTGTATCCAAAGCCCGTTGATTCTTAAGGGAATTTTTCATATGCGAAAGAAACCAGCACGGGGAACAACCCGCTCAGCATTTGGCAGACGAGATGCCAGGCACCGCCGTCGACTTGCAAACATTTTCTGTGGATAAAATTGTGCGCAATGGGCCTGCCCGACGGTTAAGCCATTGATTTGTCTCAACAATATCGGATCGCTGAAAAAACGGGCGTGGCGTATCATGGCTGCGCGGTGCCTGCTGGCAAACACAGGTTTCCCACAGCTGCTGTGGACAAAATTGTGCGCAAGCGCAGTTTCCACCCCCTAAGCCTTTGTTTTTAAAAGGGAATGTTACTCTGTCGTAAAATTGAGCACTGTCAATACTGGCTCTTCGCTACTGCCTGAGTCCGTTCCCCGCTCAGGCTTTGCACGCTATGCACACTATCTGTGGAAAAGAATGTGCGCAAGGCTGTCCTTGGCTCGTCAAGTCCTTGATTTCAATGCCATTAGTCGCCCCGCCTGCTTTTTAAGCAGGCACGGCCTTCTTCGCAGGGTGCCTGGCGAGTCCGCGTCCTTGGGCCGCACCCGTGTTCTTCCTGATGTCGCGCTTGCCGTTTTCGGTGAACAATGCGGACATGTGTCCGCTCTCGCCACGGCTGACAGGATGCATCGGGCCAACAAGCGATTCCTTATGCCCTTCCCTTGCCCGGTTATCCCGTCCTGTGGGTTTCCCCACATTTTCTGTGGACAAAATTGTGTGGAAGCGTCCTGAGTTAGCTCAAGTACCTTGATTTAAAAGAAGAATATCCACATGCACAAATTTATCGCATCAGGGCTTTCCTGGTCGAAAAGTGCATGCAAACCCACAACAACCTGATGAATACGACAACAATCCGGCGACTTGCCCGGGAAGAATTCAACTCTGCACACAAACTGTGGAGAACAATGTGCGCAAGGCTACTGCTTGCTAACTAAGTGTTTGATTCCAAAGAAGATAGTTATCCTGCCCGGTTTTATGGCAGCCATCGTCATCTTACTGCCGAGTTCCCCACATTTTTTGTGGATAACATTGTGTCCAAGTGCGCCCGCCCCCTTCCAACTCATTGATTTAAAACAAATCACCCTCCCCTGCCAGCAAAAAAGGCGGCCAGCAGATGAGGACGATTTGTATCGAAAACCCTTGTCGTAACAGCAGGGATATGTCATAAGCTTCCCGCTTACGTTGTGGACACGCCATGCTCAACTATCCCGAATCCGACTCCGACTCCGCTTACACCCCTCCTCCGGTCCTGACCGTCACCGCGCTCAATGGCCAGGTGGCGCGCCTGCTCGAACGTTCCTTTCCGCTGGTGTGGATTGGCGGCGAAATCTCGAACTTCACCCGGGCTAGCTCGGGCCACTGGTATTTCACGCTGAAGGACGACGCGGCGCAGGTGCGGTCGGTCATGTTCCGCAGCCGTGCCCAGTACGCCGGATTCGTCCCGCGCGAAGGCGACAAGGTCGAAGTGCGCGCCCTCGTCACGCTGTACGGCGCGCGGGGCGACTACCAGATCAACGTCGAAACGATCCGGCGCGCCGGTGTCGGCGCCCTGTACGAAGCCTTCCTGCGGCTGAAAGAAAAGCTTTCAAGCCAGGGCCTGTTCGACGCCGACCGCAAGCGCGCCCTGCCCCTGTTTACGCGCAGCATCGGCATCGTAACCAGCCCCCAGGCCGCGGCGCTGCGCGACATCCTGACCGCCCTCCAGCGCCGCGCGCCGCACGTCAACATCGTGCTGTATCCGGCGCCCGTGCAAGGGCAATTTTCCGCCGACAAGATTGCGGAAGCCATCATGACCGCCTCACGCCGGGCTGAAGTGGATGTGCTGCTGGTATGCCGCGGCGGCGGTTCGATCGAAGACCTGTGGTCGTTCAACGAAGAAGTCGTGGCGCGCGCGATTGCCGCGTGCAGCATGCCCGTGATTGCCGGCGTGGGCCACGAGACCGACGTCACGATTGCCGACTTTGCCGCCGACATGCGCGCCGCCACCCCGACCGCCGCGGCAGAACTGGCGGCTACCCCGCGCGAGGACTGGATGGCCTCGCTTGCGGCCGACGCCACCGACCTGCGCCGCGCGATGCGGCGCCAGCTGTCGGAAGCGAGCCAGGGCCTCGACAACTACAGCCGCCGCCTGCTCAGCCCGACGGCGCAGATCGCGCACCAGCGCCTCAAGCTGCGCGCAATGGCTGCCGGCCTCACCCACGCGGTGCGCGTGCCGCTGGGCCGCGCAGGCGTGCTGCTGGCGCAGCTGCAGCAGCGCTGGGCACGCCACCGTCCCGACCTGCGCACCCTGCGCGCCCAGATCGTGTCCGAACAGCGGCAGTTGAACGCCAGCGTCTGCACGCTGGTCAAACAGCGGCGCGATGCGCTTGGCGCGCTGTCCTCGCAGCTCGAGCTGCTCAATCCGCAACGCACGCTCGAGCGCGGCTATGCAATCGTCAGCAATGCCCAGGGCCAGGCGCTGCGCGCGCCGGGGGAGATCAAGGCGCGCCAGGTGCTGACCGTGCGCCTGGCCGAGGGCAGTGCCGAGGTGAAGGTGTCGAGCGTGCAGGCGAGGCTGGAATAGGCGTTTCTGCGGGCTTGTCGGAAAGCCTATTCAGAACAATACGCAGCAAACAAGCAACGTCGGCCTATCCGGTTTAGAATATGCGCCGTTTCGGACGAATCTCACCGTTTCCAACCAATCAAGGAATAAGACATGGAACATACTCTGCCACCGCTGCCGTACGCGAAAGACGCCCTCCAGCCGCACATCTCCGCTGAGACGCTGGAATACCACTACGGCAAGCACCACGCGACCTACGTGACCAACCTGAACAACCTGATCAAGGGCACCGAGTTCGAGAACATGTCCCTGGAAGAAATCGTCAAGAAATCCTCGGGCGGCGTCTTCAACAATTCGGCCCAGGTTTGGAACCACACCTTCTTCTGGAACTGCATGACCCCGAACGGCGGCGGCGCCCCGACCGGACAAGTTGCCGACGCGATCAACGCCAAGTGGGGTTCGTTCGACAAGTTCAAGGAAGAGTTCTCGAAGTCGGCCCTCGGCAACTTCGGCTCCGGCTGGACCTGGCTGGTGCAAAAGGCCGACGGCAGCGTCGACATCGTCAACACCTCGAACGCCCACACCCCGCTGGCGTCGGACGACAAGGCCCTGCTGACCTGCGACGTCTGGGAGCACGCCTACTACATCGACTACCGCAACGCCCGCGCCAAGTTCGTCGAAGCGTTCTGGAACCTGGTCAACTGGGAATTCGTGAACAAGAACATGGCGTAACAGTTCTGCACTGCGTTCCGACACCGTCGGAACCGCGCGCATTCCCGCGGCCCGCTCATCGAGCGGGCCGTTTTTTTTCGTCGTCGCAAGATCTGCATTGCGCGCCGACAAAACTTCCTCAATAGCAATTGACCGAAACCAAACGTTCGTGCTGATGAGCTGCTTTCGCGCGCAGCTCAGGCGTTAAATGGTCTCGCACCCATTTAACGAGGAGGACCGCGTGAATACTCGAAAACTGATGACCGCCTTATGCGTTGCTGCCACCGCGATCGCGGCCAGCGGCTGCGCCGTGCACAGCCACAGGGGCAAGGAAGTCCTGAGCACCGACCAGATCTACCCGGCCATCGGGCCGTACTCGCAGATGGTCGGGCACGGCAAGGTGATCTATTTCTCCGGTGTGATCCCGCTTGACAAGACCGGTACCACGATCGTGGGGGCGACGACCGAAGAGCAGACCAGGCAGGTGCTCGATTACATTCGCGCGAAGCTGGCCTCCCAGGGACTAAACTTCAGCGATGTCCTGATGAGCACGGTCTACATGAAGGACCTGAACGACTTCGCGGCGATGAACCGCGTGTACGGCGAGTACTTCCAGAAGGACCCGCCCGCCCGCGCGACGCTCGAGGTCGCACGGCTGCCGCGCGACGCGCGGATCGAAATCGCCGTGGTTGCGGCGCGCCGCTAAGTCATCTTCAGGAGACCATCATGGACAAACGCACGGCGCAACTTGCCGCAACCGATCGGCCGGCAACCGGCACCATCTCCGAGGAACACTGGAGCCCCAGGCGGCGCGATTTCCTGCGCATCCTCGGTTCAGGCGCGCTGGCCGCCACGCTCGGCCCGATCGCCGGCTGTAGCCAGGGTAACGCCAGCAGCCTGATTGACGAACTGCGCAGGCAGCTGGTGGCGGACGATCGCTTCTGGGCCGAGGCTAACGCCATGTTCCCGCTCAACCCGGCCAAGCGTTTCATGAACATCGGCACCGCCGGCTCGATGCCGAATGTGGCGCTCGACCTGTTCGACCGCGAAAACCGCGCCAAGGCCGCCGAGTGCCTGAGCGGATACACCAACCTGCTGGCCGAGCGGACCCAGGTCGCGCCCGGCTTTGGCGTCGATCCCGACGAGCTGGCTTTTTCAAGCAATACTTCTTCCGGCATGTGCCATGCCATCCTCGGTATCCAATGGAACCCGGGCGACGTCGTCGTCACCACCAACCATGAGCATCCTGGGGGCGACGTGCCGCTGGCGATCGCTGCGGCACGCTACGGCATCGAAATCTCACGCGTCGCACTCCCGGTCGGCAACAACCAGACGGCGGCCACCTATGTCACGCTGTTCGACGACCAGATCCGCGCGCTGCGCACCCAGGGCAAGCGGGTGCGCGCGATGATGTTCTCGGCGCCGACCTACAAGACCGGCACGATGTTGCCCATTGCGGACCTGATGGAAGTGGCCAAGCGGCACGAGCTGATCAGCATCGTCGACGGCGCCCACCTGCCCGGGATGATGGCATACCACTACGGCGACCTCGGCATGGACTTCATGTCGGGCGCCGGGCACAAATGGCAGTGCGGCCCAGGCTCGACCGGCATCCTCATCGTGCGCAACAAGATCCGGCCGTCCAATCCCCTGCCGCTGCCGAACTGGTACCCGATCCATACCAGCAGCTGGACACCCCGGGCCCGCACCACGAACGGCACGGCAACCTGGGACATTGCTTCAGTCATCACCTCGTGCGGCAGCCTGCATACCCCTATGTTCCACGCGCTGGTGTCGAGCTGTGGCGTGTGGGACCAGCTCGGCCGCAAGAAGATCGAGACCTACGATTTGACGCTCGCGGCCTACCTGAAGGAGCGGATCGCGGAAGTATGGGGCGTCGACCGCTTGTATTCGCCGAAGGACGATCCGAAGCTGGTCTCCGCACTCACCTCGTTCAATCCTTTCATGACGGCCGGCGACGTCCTCAACAGCACCAAGTCGGGCCAGTTCGTGGCGCGCATGCTGAGCGACTACAGTCCGGGGTTCGTGATCCGCAATGTGAACGTGCCGGTGGTCGGCGCGCCGAGCGACCACTACGCGATCCGGATTTCCACGCACCTGTGGACAAGCGTGGACGACATCGACCGGCTGGTGGCGGCGATGTATGACCTCAGCAGGAAGATGGGCTAGCTTCCGGGCCATACCTGCCGCTCCCTCACGAAAGCCGCCTCGCGCGGCTTTTGTTTTTTCATCGTCCTGCCGCAGCGTCCGCAAGCCGCCGCGGGCGGCGTCCGTTTCGATTTGTCCAGAAAATGTATCCAACTGTCGCCAGTGTGTAGGAGTCGTGCTTCCAGCCGATTGCATCTATACAATATCGGGGAAGGAGAATGACATGTACCGAGTACTACTGGTAGAAGACGACGCACGCCTGGCCGAACTCGTCACGGAATACCTGTCGAACTATGAATTCACGGTCGAACAGGTCGCGCGCGGGGACCAGGCGCTCGAGCGCTTCCAGGCCTTCGCGCCGGACGTCGTGGTGCTCGATTTGATGTTGCCAGGCATGGACGGCATGGTCGTGTGCCGGCGGATCCGCGAGCTGTCGGAGGTGCCGATCCTGATCCTGACGGCGCGCGAGGATTCCTACGACGAGGTTTCCGGCCTCGAGCAAGGGGCGGACGACTTCGTCAACAAGCCGGTGCAGCCGCGTGTGTTGCTGGCGCGCCTGCGCGCCCTGCTGCGCCGCACCCAGCCGAAGACCGCACCCGACAGTGGCGAACTCGTGTTCGGGGCGCTGCGCATCCTCGGCGCCGACCGCACCGTGTTCTGGCGCGACGAGCTCTGCGTGCTGAGCAATACCGAATACAAGCTGCTGCTGGTGCTGGCCGAGGCGGCCGGGCGCGTGCTGTCGCGCGACGAACTGCTGAAAAAGATGCGCGGCATCGAGTTCGACGGGCTCGACCGCAGCATCGACAACTGCATCTCCAAGCTGCGGCGCAAGTTCGACGATACCAAGTCGGAAAAGATCAAGACGGTCTGGGGCGAAGGCTACCTGTTCTCGCCGTCGGCCTGGGCCTAGCCGGCACCGCGCATCCCGGGCGCCGCCTTGCCGGCGCCTTCACCTGTCTACTCGAACAGCGGCACGATCGCCAGTGGCGGATTGGCCGTGATGAGCTGCACGCGCTCGGCCCCGCCGAAGCGGTAGGACACCGTCGGGAAGGTATCGTCCATATCGCCCTGGAAAGCGGCGGCGCCGGCCACCGCCAGCGCCACGTCGCTACCGTCGGCGCGCTGCAGGCGCACGCCCGCCTCCCCGGCCCGCTTGGCGAACACGAAGCGCACGCCGCCGCAATGGCGGTTGCGCAATGAGCCGTCGCCGTAGCGCGCGAAACCGAGCGCCTGTTCGCAGGCCGTGCGCAGCTCGGCTTCCTCGTAGGCGCCATCGGCCTGCAGCGCGATCGAAATGCGCGGGCGCACCGTGAAGGCGCCGATCTTGCGGCTGAGGACCAGGGCGACGTTCTCGTCGTAGGCGGCCTTGAGCAGGGGGAAGGCGGTGCGCCCGAGCGGGTCGAGCGGCAAGTTCACCTGGTTGGTCTTGCCCGCGAGCGTCAGTTGCAGGGTGTCGACGGACGCGGTCCGGTCCTGGGGCGCGACCTGCAGCTGGCTTTGCAGATAGGTTTTCGGCCCGCCGTATTTTTCGAAGACGACCATCGCACGGTAGGCGTCGCGATAACTCACCCATTCGCCGGCGCGCATCTGTGCGCTGGCACAGGACGCGAACAGCGACAGGGCGCAACAGGCAGTGAGGTGGCGGGCCGTGGGCATCGTCAGAACCGGTAAGCGATGGCGGTGGAAACCGTCAGGTTGGTCGGCCGCTCGACCAGCGGGCTGCGGCGGGCATCGCCTTGCAGGCGGCTCGCCTGCGCGTGCGAGGTCAGCACCCAGCCAGGTGCCAGCACCCAGTTCCAGCGCGCGCCCAGGTGCACGTCCTTCAGGCCGCCGCCGGGGGCATACATCGCGTTACCGCTGCGGAAGCTCTCCTCCTCGCTGACGCCGAAAAACGCCGCGTTATGGCTGCGGTTCACCAGCGTGACCCCGGCCGCGAGCGTTACCCGGTGCTGTGCGCCGAGCTGCATGGCGAGACGCTGCACGCCGACATCGAGGCGGGCGCCGTGGCGGTCGTTGCCGGCGCCATACAAGGCGCGGCTCGTCAGGCGCCAGCGCGGGCTCAGGTACAGGTTCAGGAAGCCGCCGGCCTGCAGCCGGGTGTGGATGTCGGCCATGCCGGCGAGGCGGTTTTCCGGAAAACTCGTTGAAAAATCGGCCGGGAGTTTGGCCCCGAAATTGTCCGGCTCGGCGTACATGCCGATACGCGTGTCTTCGATGCCGCCGGCTGCGCCGCCATTGCCGCCATCGTCGCGGCGCGGCTGCACTTCGAGCAGCGGACCGAATTCGACCTGGGGCGTGCGCGCCATGTGGATGCCGGCACTCAGGCCCGACACGAAGACGCCATTACTCCACTGGAATTGAAAAACGGGCAGGACGGAACGTTCCCGGCCTGCCGCGCCCTCGTAGCGCGGCTTCGACACTACGCCCAGCCCGGCATACATGTCATGGCTGCCGTCCGGCATCGGATTGGCCGCCGGCGTCTGTGCAAGGGCCGCGCCGGATACGGCGGCGCACGCTGCAAGGGCACAGGCGAAGGCGAGAGGCTTGGTCATGGTCGGGGTAGCGAAAACGCAGGTGCCAGTATTTTACTTTGAGGCAAGCCCAGCTCCAAAATCTCGTTGCTACCCTGTTGTGCGTGGGGCCGGCCGGCGGCGAAAAACCGGCCTGTGCCCCTGGAGAAGTATGGCCGCACGCGCGCGCTGCGACCGGAATAAAAAAGCCCACCGACACTCGCATATCGAGTGGGCAAACGGAAAAGCTGTTCAACACATGGAAGTCATCTTAGCCTGTCAAAAATTTCCATTCCCACATCAGATGTAGACGAATTGTCGTGAATTTGTAATTCCCAGTGCAAAGTTTGCGCTAGTACAATGTCGGTAGGAGAAAACCATGTTGCCGAAGTTGCTGAAATTGCTAAAACGCGCAGGACAAGGGCGCACGCCGGGAGAAGCCGGGTGAACCGGATTTTCTTCCGCTTCTTCCTGCTGGTGATGCTGTCGATCACGGCCGCGACCTTTGTCATCTATTTTGCGATGAGCCGGCTCTTCGGCGACCCGCTGGACGAGATCGCGCGGCGCCAGGCCTCCGCCCAGATCTTCCTGATCGAGCAATACGTCGACGAGGCACCCACCGACGAATGGCTGGTCCGCCTGAACCGCGTGCGCGAGGTGTCCGACACCCGCTTCGACCTCATCATGGTCAACAAGGCGCGCTCGCTGCTGCCCGCCACCAGCCTCGATGCGCTCGACCGCGGCGAGGTCGTGCTCGATGTCGATGGCAAGGCGTTTTTCCGGCGCGTCGACCTGAAAGGCGAGCGCTATATCGGCAGCGAGATGGAAGTCATCTATGCGCAGGACTTGCCGATCGATATAGGGCTGGCGCTGCAGATGGAAGTGGTGCGCTATGTGATCGTGGCGCTGGCGCTGCTGCTGCCGATCCTGCTGTGGTCGCGCTCGCACTGGCAGGGCCTGCAGACCCTCTCGCGCGTGGCCGACGAGTTCGGCGCCGGCAAGCTGTCGGCGCGGGCGCGCATGCAGCCGTCCGCCAGCATCTACCCGCTGGCCGAGCGCATCGACCACATGGCCGACCGGATCGAAGATTTATTGGTGTCGCAGAAGACGCTGCTGCATTCGGTATCGCATGAACTGCGCACGCCGATTGCCCGCCTCGAGTTCGCGCTTGAGCTGCTGGGCGCCAAAGCCGGCGACCCGGCGCTCAAAAAACGCATCGCGGCCATGGAAGGCGACCTGTCGGAACTGAATACCCTGGTCAATGAACTGCTCGGCATGGCCCGGCTGGAGAGCGGGCAAGCCTTGCAGCTCGAACTCGTCGACCTGGCTGCGCTGCTCGGCACGGTCGAGGCGGCGCTGCCGCCAGGCGCGGCGGTGCTGTCCATCGACTGCGCAAACGATGCGGGGCCGGTCGCCGCCGACCCACGCAAGCTGGGTCGGGCGCTGTCGAATTTGCTGCGCAATGCACAGAAGTATGCGGCCGGCACGATCCACGTGACGGCGCGCCGCGATGGCGCGCGGGTAACGATCGCGGTCGAGGACGACGGGCCGGGGATTCCCGAGGAAGAGCGCGAGCGCGTGTTCGAGCCGTTTTACCGGCTCGACCGCAGCCGCGACCGGGCCACAGGCGGGTTCGGGCTGGGCTTGTCGATCGTGCGCAAGGCGGTGCAGTTGCACGGAGGGAGCGTGCATGTGGAGCGCTCGGCGCTGGGCGGGGCGCGGTTTGTGGTGAGTTTGCCTACTTCGCCACTTCCGGCCGCACGTGCGTGAAGCCGTACCACAGGTGTTCCCACCAGTGGTCGCGCGAGCGCACGGTGTACAGGCAGGCCTTGTCGATGCCGCCCTTGAACACCGGGTCCGGACACTTGTTCGTCAGCAGAGCGTAACGCTGGTTCTCCGCATTGACGAGGGCAATGCAAAGCCAGATGGTCAGGCCCACGAAAATGACGACGAGCGACCAGGCCACGTGGTTCACGTGGCTGGTCTCGAACAAGTCCTCTTCCCGAGGGCGGGCGCCCTCGTACATCTGGAGGACTTTGCGTTCTACATCGCTCATTTCGTTGCTGCCGCCTTTGCCACGAGTGCGTCCAGGACCTGGAAGTGCGCCTGCATGACCTGGCCGCTATCCCTGATCTTCAGCTTTTCGGCCACCAGGCCCGGCGAGGTCTGGTACTTGCCGTCGATGACGATCGTCGGGGTGCCGCTCACCTGATACGCGCTCTGCATTTGCGGCAGGCGGCGCAGCTTGGTCATGACGCCGAACGAATTCCAGACTTCCATGAACTTGGCGCGGTCGATGCCGTTTTTCGCCACCCAGTCGATGATCTGCTCGTCCTTCATGAGGCGCACGCGCTGGACGTGAATCGCATGGAAGACCTTGGCGTGCATGTCGTTCAGCCGGCCCATCGCTTCGAGCGTCAGGTACAGGTGGGCTTCCGGATCGGCCGGGCCCTGGAACGGCAGGTGGACGCGGCGCAGATTGATCTTGTCACCCTGCTTTTTGACCCATTCGTTCAGGCCAGGTTCCAGCACGTTACATGCCGGGCAGTGGTAAGCGAAGAATTCGATGACTTCGACCTTCTTGCCGACGGCCTGGACCGGCTGCGGCGCGGACAGCGTCACGTATTCGACACCGTTCTGCGGATTGGTGGGCGAGGCGAAAGCGGTGCTGGCGACCAGGCTGGCGGCGACAAGGGCGAAACGCAGGGAGCGGCGCATAAAAATCCTTCGTGTTTGAAAGTGGAGAAAACGACCCGGAGATTACCACTTTTTTTCGTTCCCCTTCGGAGCGTAACCGCGTTTTTTGCAATTGCTTACGACTGTAACGTGCTTACTTTCTCCGCGCGCGCGCCGTTTCCAGGCGCTCACATAAGCGGGCCGCGCCATGGACGATACGCGGCCCGGCCCGGGTCAGCAATTCCTCGTCGAGGGTGAACAGGTTGTTGCGGCGTACCGCCGTCATGCCATGGTAGGGCCGCCAGATCGACAGGCCGCGGTCTTGCGGGGTGTAGAGCTCGCCGCCGACGATCGCCTCCGGGTCGCGCTGCACCACCGCCTCGATCCCCACCTGCGGCGCAATCGTCTTGAGGTGCTCGAAGATATTCTTTCCGCCGCAGAGGCGGATCGCGTCGCTGGCGATCTGGTCGCCGTTGAGGGTGTACAGCGGATCGTCCCAGGCCTGGTAGAACACGGTGACGGGCGGCCGGTTGCCGTAACGCGCCCGCAGCGCCGCGACCTGGCTGCGAAAATGCGCCGCCGCCGCGCTGGCCGCCGCTTCGGTACCGAGCAGGCGGCCGAAGCGCACGACGCTGTCGGCAACCACCTCGAAGGTGCGCGGCTCGCTGTGGAAGACGGGAATGCCCAGGCTTTGCAGCTGGGCGAGCTGGCGCGCCGTGTTCCCGCTCTGCCAGACGATCAGCAGGTCCGGCTTCATCGCGATCACGCGCTCGAGGTCGATCTGGCTGTTCGAGCCGATGAGCGGGATCTTGCGCGCCGCTTCCGGGTAGTCGCTGTAGTTCATGGCGCCGGCGATGCGCGCGCCGCCGCCGGCCGCGAACAGCAGTTCGGTCACGTGCGGCGACATCGAAATCACGCGCTGGGCCGGGCGCGCCAGGCTGACGCGCCGGCCGCTGTCGTCGACGACGCTGATGGCGGCGCTTGCCAGCTGCGTGCACAGCGCCAGCAGCGTGAAAAGGATGGTTTTCAAGAGGTTCTCCGTACAGGGGTAACAGCCGCAGCAAGCGACGGCGCGGCCGAAGGCGCACCCGGCAGGAAGATAGTACGCCCATCGTGCTCGATGGCGGCGATCGGGTGGCCCAGGCAGGCGCCGAGCAGGTCGGCGCGCATCACCTGCGCCACCGGGCCGGCGCGCCAGGCGCCCTCGCCCATCAACAGCAGGGCGTGCGTGGCGCCGCTCCAGGCCAGGTTCAGGTCGTGGCCGACGCTGACCACCGCCCTGCCTTCCTCGCGGCACAGGCGCGCCAGCAGCTCCGTCATGGCAACCTGGTGCGCGAGGTCGAGCGCATTCGCCGGTTCGTCGAGCAGCAGCAGCGGCGTTTCCTGGGCCAGCAATGCCGCCAGCGCCACGCGCTGGCGCTCACCTCCTGATAAGGTGCGCACGTCGCGTTCGGCCAGGTGCAGCACATCGAGCTTGCGCAAGGCGGCTTCGGCGGCGGCGTGGTCGTCGCTGCCTTCCCAGTAATGGTCGGCGTGATAGGGGTGGCGCGCCATCAGGACTGTTTCGATGACGCGGTAGGCAAAGGCGTCGCCGCGCGATTGCGCCAGGTAGGCGCGTTCGCGCGCCAGCGCGGTCAGGGGCCAGCCCGGCAGCGGTTTGCCGGCGATATCCACGCTGCCGCCATCCGGCGCGCGCAGGCCCGCCACGGTGCGCAGCAACGTGCTCTTGCCGGCGCCGTTCGGGCCGATCACGCACCAGCTTTCGCCGGCAGCGACGCGCCAGTCCAGGTGCTCGACGAGGATGCGGCCGTCGGCGCGCAGCATCAGGCCATGGGTCTCGAACATCGGGGTCTCATTCATCGGCGGCGCAGGTGCAATTGGTGGAGCTGGAACAGGAATACCGGCACGCCGATCAGCGAGGTCAGCACGCCCACCGGCAGCTGCTGCGGCGCCAGCACGGTGCGCGCCAGCGTATCGGCCAGCACCAGGAAGCTCCCGCCCGCAAGGGCGGCAGCGGGTAATAATATTCGGTGGTCCGGCCCGAAGGCGTGGCGGCAGGCATGCGGCACCACCAGCCCGACGAAACCGATACTGCCTCCGGTGGTGACGGCACAGGCCGTCAGCAGGCCGGAACAGATGAACAGGAAACGGCGCTGCGCCACCACGTCGACACCGAGGGTGACGGCGGCGTCGGTATGCAGCGCCATGATATTGAGCGCCCTGGCCCGGCGCAGGCCGAGCACCAGCGCGGCCACCAGCACCACCCACGGCAGCAGGCGCCAGGAGGTGCCGGCCAGGTCGCCGATCATCCAGAACACCATGCCGCGCAGGCGCGACTCGGGCGCCACCGACAGCATCAGGGTGACCAGCGCCATGCAGGCCGAAGCCAGCACCACGCCGGTCAGCAGCAGCACGCCGGACTCGCCGGTGCGCGTCCCTCCCTGCCCGCCTCCACGCATGCCGCTCCGCATTCCGCTCAAGTCGCGCCGCGCCAGCAGGTACAGCAGCAGCGACACGGCGATCGCGCCGCCGAAGGCGCCCAGGTCGACCGCCCACAGCGCCGCGCCGAACAGCAGCGCCGCCAGTGCGCCGACCGCGGCCCCGGCCGAGACGCCCAGCACATACGGATCGGCCAGCGGGTTGCGCACCAGCGCCTGCATCATGACGCCGGCCAGCGCCAGCGCGGCGCCGGTGACGAAGGCGCTGCTGGCGCGCCCGAGGCGCAGGTCGAGCAGGGTTGCCGCCATGCCGTCGGGCGCGCCGGCCAACAGGCTGCCGAGGGCGCCAGGCACCTCGTGCAGGGGCACCGGCACCGAGCCAGCAAGCCCGGCCACCAGGACCGCAAACAGCGCGCAGGTGCCCAGCAGCGCCAGCGTGGCGTGCTGGCGTTGGCGCTGGCTTTGCGGAGCAGGCGGCAGCTTCACGGCATCAAAAGTCGTAGCGGGCGGAGAGCTTCAACTGGCGCGCATCGCTCGGGTAGATGCCGCTGCGGCAGCCGAAGGCCTGGCTGAAATAGCGGCGATCACCCAGGTTCAGGCCGGTGGCGGCGAACTCCCAGGCGCCGACTTTTACCGCATAGCGCGCGTCAATCGTCGTATAGGACGGAATGCGCGCGCCGCAGCTGTTGTCGAAGTCGCTGCCGTAGCGCTGGGTCGACACATACTGGGCGCCGATGTCGGCGCTGTGGCCACTGCCAGGGAGCCATGCCAGGCGCGCCGTGACGACGTTCTTCGGCACCAGCACCATTTCGCGGCCGGCGTTCGGGCCGTCCGTGAACTCGGCCTTCACGTGCTGCACGTGGCCGGTCAGGCGCAGCTTGCCTGGCACAATCGCCGGCAGGTCCAGGTGGCCGTCGAGCTCGATGCCCTGGCGGCGGGTCGGGTCGAGGTTGGTGTTGACGCCGAAGCCGCCGAACAGGGTCGGATCGAAGAAGATTTCGTCGCGCAGGCGGTGGCGGAACACACGCGCCGAGACCCGGCGCGCGTCGTTCCCGACGGTCACGCCAAACTCGAGGTCGCGCGAGGTCTGCACGTCCAGCACCTGGTTGCTGAAACGGTAGCTGTTCTCGTCCGCATTCGGTACGCGGTAGCTTTCCCCGACCTTCGCGTGCAGGGTGACACCGGCAAGCGGATCGATGCTGCCTTCGATTGACCAGGCATTCTGCGACTGCGCGCTCGATTCGCGGGGAACGGTCGCGCCCAGGTCGGCATAGTCCTTCTCGAAGCGCTCGTGGCGCGCTCCAACGGCCAGGCGCGCATTCCAGGCCGCGTCCCAGCGCACTTCGTCGCGCACATAAAAGGCGCGCGAGTCCTGGCTGGCGTCGTTGCGCATGGTGCCGAAGGCGCTGGCGTAGGTCGAGACGCGTTCCCATTCGAGCAGGTCGACGCCGGCGACGAATTCGTTGAGCATGCCGCCGGTGCGCGCCAGATGGCGCAGGCGCGGCGAAAACTGGGTCTGGCGGCTGGTGTTGGCGACGTCGCCGGTACCGAAGGCCGTCTCGTAATGGCCGCGGCTGTCGCGCTCGCGGTGCGCCAGTTCGGCGAGCAGCTCGACGGCGCCGATGCGGTGCGCACCGGACAAGCTCACGCGGTCGGTCGCCAGCGTGCCGAAGTCGTTCGGGGTCAGGCTCTGGCGCGGGTTGGCCTCGAACTCGGCCAGGTTGAGCGAACCGGGGAAGCGCGCATCCTGGCGCGCGGATTCGACGCGCAGGCCGAGGCGGCTGGCGCCTGTCGCCCACTGCACGCCGCCGCTGACCGTCTTCTGGCGGAATTCGTTGTTGTTGCGGTAGTTGTCGGTGCCCTGGTGGGCGGCAGCCAGGTCAAAGGAGAGCGCGCCTTCGCCGTGGCGCACCGAGGCGCGCGCGTCGTGCTGGTCGAAGCGGCCGCGCTCCAGGCTGACCGAACCGTGGTAGCCGGCTTCGGTGCCGCGCCTGGTGATGATGTTGATCACGCCGCCGGTCGCGCCCTCGCCGTACAGCACGCTGCTGCCGCCGCGCGCAATCTCGATGCGCTCGACCGTGTCGACCGGGATCGCCGACAGCACGGCGCCCGCCAGTTCGTTCTCGTTCATGCGCACGCCGTCGACCAGGATCACCAGGTTCTGGCTGCTGTTGGTGCCGAAGCCGCGCAGGTCGAGGCCGAAGTCGGGCGAGCCGTCCAGGCTCTGGCGGCCATACACGCCGCCGATCTTGCGGATCGCCTGGTTGACGTCGGTGACGCCGGCGCTGCGGATCTCGTCGGCGCTGATGACGGTGGCGCCCACCGTGGGCAGTGCGGCATCGGCGGGGAAGCGCGAGCCGGTGACGTGGACGGTCGAAATAGCCTGCTCCTGGGCGCTCGCGGCACCGGCAAACAGGGAAAGGGAAAATGCGCAGGCCAGCGCGATCGGCTTGATTGCCGGCGCGCTGTTCAGGTCAACAGCAAAGCTCATGTTTTGATTCTTATGAAATAGGTGCACCCGGCCTGCGTCCCCGCAAGCCGGATTCAACGGACGCCCGTGGATGGGAGTCCCCCTGTCCTGGCCGGTATCCGGGCTGACAAGTCAGACCGCTTCACCTTCCTACGCCAGGGGCACAGTGGTGTTCGAAGCAGCCAGTCGCCTGGGGCGACGCTTGTTTACCGTTGCGGGGGCAGCACACGTTGGCCAGGCGCCGAGGGCGCTGGGCGTCGTGTTTCCCGTTTAACTGCGCGCGCAGATTGCGCACGCGGGCACCAGAACGGGGGTGATTATATACGTGACAAGGGAAATGTTCACCAGTGGACCCTGGCGAGGACGCGGATATGCATGTGACACCGCGCCGCCTGGCGCTTGTTATTCCGGAGCCGCCTGCGTGCCGCGCTTGCCGCGCGCGGCCTCTTCCGCCTTCTGCGCCGCCTTCTCGGCGGCGATGCGGGCCTTTTCCGCCACCTCGGCCCGGTGCGCCTCGATGCGCGCGGAGCGGCTGTCCGGCGTCTCCAGGCTGATGCGCCCGATAGCGCCGCTGCGGTAGTCGTGCAGCAGCACGTGCGCCGCTTTTTCGACATCGAATTCGCCGCCGCGCACGCGGAAACCGCGCCGCGCCGCGACCTGCTCGACCACGCCGATGCCGTCCAGGCCCTCGGTCTTGAAGCCGTAGCGCGCCGTGAGCAGCTGGGGATAGCGCTCGAGCAGCACGTCGCCCAGGAAGAAGGCCACTTCCTCTTCAATCAGCGCATTGGTGCCGATCGCGTGGCTGGCGGCAAGCATCAGGCCGTCGCTCGGCATCTCGATCTTCGGCCACATCAGGCCAGGGGTGTCGACCAGCACCGTGTGCTTGTCGAGATACAGCTTTTGCTGGACCTTGGTCACCGCCGGCTCGTCGCCGACCTTGGCCACGCGCTTTTTCAGGAGCGCATTCATCAGCGTCGATTTGCCGACGTTCGGGATACCCATGATCATGATGCGCAGCGGCTTGGTCGGCACGCCGCGGTGCGGCGCCAGCGACAGCGCCAGCGCCGGAATGCGGGCAACGTCGGCCGGCTTCTTGGTCGTCATCGGATACGCCGTTACGCCGGGCAGCGCGTCGTAATACGCCTTCCATGCGGCGGTCGCCGCCGGGTCGGCCAGATCGGTCTTGTTCAGGATTTTCAGGATGGGACGCTGGCGGAATTTGCGCATGCGGTCGACCATCGGATTGCAGCTCGCCTCCGGCAGGCGCGCGTCGAGCACTTCGATCACCAGATCGATGAATTCCATCTGCTCCTCTGCCTGCTTCTTGGCGGAGTTCATGTGGCCCGGGAACCATTGTATCGACATGCTGTGCTTTCAAAATGTGCGCGAACGAGGCGGTATTTTACGCGGCTATCGCAGGCAGTGTCCGGACGCGTTGTTGTAAAGTTTCCTCATGGAATTGTTTTGACTTGATTCGTTGCAATATCGAGTCATCCCGGACGGGCACGATGACAGCACGGCCGCTTGTGGCCGTGCTGGGTCGACACCAGTGACAACGTCATGGAGAGCATCATGGAAATCGCGCGCAACGTCGAGGTATGGATCTTTGGGGCTTTCGCGGGACTCGGTCTCGCCGCCTGCCTGAGCGGGCCGTCGGAACGCGCCGCGCCGCTGGCGGCCGCGAACGCGGTGGCGGAAACCGAGCTGGCGCAGCCACAAGGGGCCGCGCAGCCGATGTATGTGGTGTATGTGACGGCCAAGCGCCTGAGCCCGGCGGAGAAGCGGGCGACGCGCGGCCAGGCGGGGTGATGGCTTTACGGTGGGTGGACAGGGCAATCGGTCCACTGGACTGATTGCCGTCCACCCTGCAGTGTACGTTACACCCCCTACCGCGCCAGCGCTTCCATGTCGCGCCGCACCAGCGAGGTCACGCCGCTCCAGTTCCGCTCCGTGTAGTGCCCGTAGTCCTCGCCATCGTCCCGGAACACAACCGAGTGGAAAGCCCACTTGGCCCGCCCGCCCTGGTTCGGCCCCGGGCCCGCCCTCAGGTCGTTGCAGAACCAGTCGCCCGGATTGCAGAACGAGCTGCCGCCGCTGCCCGACACCCCGCCCGCACTGTGGTAAGCCACGACCTCGTCGTCCTGCCCCGGCAGCGCGAACGAATACAGCGTGCCCCTGGCACCGGCGTACATGTAGAACCAGATGTTGCGCGTCTCGTTGTGGTTGTAGAGCGCGCGCGCGGTCGACACCTTGTGCTCGTGGGCCAGCGCCTCGCTCGTCGTCCAGGCGCCGATGTCGGCCAGTTCGCTGCCGCCGGCCGACCCGGCCGCGACGCGTACCCATTTGATGTTCCAGCCGGCTTGGGTGCCGCGGGCGCCGCCGCTGGCGGGCGCGCACACGCCGGCGGCATCCGGCCGGGCGTTCGTCAGCGGCCGCGTCGAGGCCCCGTACTGGGCCAGCGTATAGCCCATCAGCATGTCGCCGGCACTGTGCACGGCCACATAGCACCAGTTGTCGCCGGTGCAGAAACAGTCGAGCGCATTGCGGATGGTGCCGCTTTGCGAGGCAATGCTGCTGCGCCCGTCCCAGTTGACCGATTTCTTGTTGATGCCGGCGGGCGTGGCGTTCGGGCCGAAATAGCTGAAGTCGTCGTAGTTGCCGATCGCCCCGCCGCCGGTGCGGCCGTTGATCCACAGGCTGTAGTTGGTGGCGCCGGCCACGCCGGCGGCGAGCAGGCCGGGCAGGCACAGCGAAAGGGCTAGGCGCGCGGAACGTCGCATGTCATCCTCCGTTGTTATTGGTGTGCAGTGCGGGTGTGCAGCGGGACGTGGAGCGGCCGACCGCTGAAGACGATTGTTGCGACATCCTCAGCAAGCCGTCAAACGGGATGCACGGCAGAGTGGCTGGGAGGATACCGAACAGCTGCGCACGCGTGCTGGGGTCGGCGAAGCGCCAGTGGGCCACGAAAAAAACGGGCGCCCGTCCCGCGGCGCCCGCTCCCGTCCCGATCAGCGCCGGCTTACTTCACCGGCCCGCAGCTACTCGCCGGGATCGGCCCGGCCGGATCGAACTTCGCCAGTTCCGCGTGCGCCTGCCTGCGGTCCTTGGCGAATTCGGTGAGGTAGCGTTCCCGCTCTTCGCTCGTCCACTCATCGTCGGCGATGCCCTCCAGCGAGCGCGTGCGGCTGGTCATCACCGGTCCTTCCAGGCGCGGCATCAGTTCGCGGTCGGGGTCGGTATTCTCCTTCAGCAGGTAGCCGTCGACATCGCGCAGGGTCAGCGGCAGCGCCGGCGCACCATCGTGCATCAGCTTGCCGAAGGCCACCAGCCTGACCTCGTTCGGCCCCGGCCCCAGCACTTCGTTGAAGGTCGCCAGCGCGAACGGCGTCCCCCTGGCGTCGTCGATGCGGCCGGTGATGACGTAGCGGCCGGCCTGGCGCACGTCGACGCGCAGGATGAAGGCGAGCGAACCGTCCACGACCGCCTCGCGCGGCGCCCCCGCCCACACCGCCGGCACCTTCGGCGAATAAATCACGTCGAAGACCAGCACGCCGTTCCGGCCCGCCGCCGTGTAGCGCACCTCGGTGCGGATGGTGCCGTGAAAGCCCGCCAGCCCGGTCTGGGCAGGCGTGAGCACGGCGGCAAAGGCGCCGTCGCCGGCCACCGGATCGGCGCCGCTGCCATCGTCGGCAAAGGCCAGCGGCACCTGGGTGGTCGGGCGCGCGCCCGCGCCGTTGCCGATGCGCGTGATGCCCGCCGCGATCGAGCGCGTGACCACCAGCGGCACGACAGTCCCGTTCGGCTCGACCGCGCGCAGCGAGAACGCGACCGATTCGCCGGCCGCCAGGTAGACGCGTGACTGCGAGGTCTGGAGCAGGATGTTCGGATTGCTGCGGCGGTCCTCGCCGCGCATTGGGTTGACCTCCGTGACGGGACGGTTCGGGTAGGCCTGGTCGGGATTCTGCGACATCGGCCGCGAGCTGGCCGGGTACTTGCTGCCCTCGCGGTAGCTGCAATAGCTGTGGTCGGCCAACTGGAAGACTTCCACCAGTTGCTGGCGGCGGCGCGCGCGTTCGTCGGCCACGGGCGGGTCCATCTGGCCGGCTACCTGGCCGAAGAATTGCGGGCCCTGGGAAGAAGGAGCGCCCGCTGCCGGCGCCGCGCTGGGCGCCGGCTCGTCCCCCTTCAGCGCCAGCCAGCCGATGGCCGCCAGCAGCGCCACGATCAGCGAAATGGGGAGCCAGCGGGGCAGGCCTGAAGCCCTGCCCCGCTTCCCTTGCGATGGACGATCAGAGGGCACTGTTCACCACGGCGTTGCGTACCACCCCGACGATCCCGCCCCAATTGCCGTTGGCGTAGTGGTTATAGGCTTCGCCGTCGTCGCGGAAACTCACCGAGTGGTAACTCCACTTGACGGCGCCGCCCTCGTTGGCGGCCGTCCCCAGGGTCAGGTCGTTGCACAGCCAGTCGCTCGGGTTGCAATACGAGCCGCCCGAACTGCCGGCCACCCCGCCGGTACTGTGGTAGGCCACGGCTTCGTCGTCTTGGCCCGGCAGGATGCCGGAATAGGCCGTGCCCTTGGCGCCGGCATACATGTAGAACCAGACGTTGCGCGTGTTGTTGTGGTTGTACATGGCGCGCGCGGTGGTGGTTTTCAGGTCCTGCACCAGCGGCTCCGACGTCGTCCAGGAACCGGCGTCGGACAGCTCCGAGCCGCCGCCGGCGCCCGAGGCGGCGCGCACCCATTTGATGTTCCAGCCGGTCTGCGAGCTGCCGTCCGCATTGCCGCAGACACCGGTCGAGCTTGGGGCCGCGTTCTTCTTCATGCGCGCCGAGCCGCCGTAATTGGCCATCGTATAGCCCATCATCAGGTCGCCGGCGCTGTGGGTGGCGACGTAGCACCAGTTGCTGCCGGTGCAGAAGCAGTCGAGCGCGTCGCGGATCTTGCCGCTTTGCGAAGCGATGCTGCTGCGGCCGTCCCAGTTGACCGATTTCTTGTTGACGCCGGCGGCCGTCGTGCCCGGCCCCCAGTAGGTCCAGCTATTGTAGTTGCCGATCGCGCCGCCGCCGGTACGTCCGTTGATCCACAGCGTGTAGTTCGCCGCTGTAGCCAGGCCAGAGGCTGTCATCAGGCAGGCCACCATCACCATCTGTAGTGCTCTCTTCACAATCTCCTCCTTTTTAAGTGGACGCCCGAACGGCCGCCAACACTGCCGGCGAAGCCAGGCGCAGCCGCTTGTTGCGGCTGAGTCGAATGTATGCCTGAGCTCGCTACCAGTCACGCACGATTGGCGAAAAGGAGAAGGTTTTGTTGCGGATTCGCAAATACGAAAAAAGCTTGCCGCTAATCAAGTTCCGAGAGAACTTTCAGGTGTGCAACGACGCTGCGGCCCAGGGCCGACAAATCGTATCCACCCTCGAGGCAGCTGACGATGCGCCCACCCGCATGTTCGCGCGCCACCGCCATGATCGCGCGCGTGATCCAGGCGTAGTCGGCTTCGACCAGCGCCATGCCGCCCATGTCGTCGTCGCGGTGGGCGTCGAAGCCTGCCGAGATGAAGATCATTTGCGGACGGTGCGCATGCAGCGCGGGCAGCCAGTATTCCTGCACCACCTGGCGCACGACGTCGCCGCCGCTGCCGGCCGGCACCGGCACGTTGACCTGGGTGGCAGTGATCGGTTCAGGCTTGGTGTACGGATAGAACGGATGCTGGAAGAAGCTGGCCATCAGCACGCGCGGGTCGTCGCGGAAGGATTCGGCGGTGCCGTTGCCGTGGTGGACGTCAAAATCGACGATGGCGATGCGCTCGAGGCCGTGGGCTTCCAGCGCATGGCGCGCCGCGATCGCCACGTTGTTGAAGAGGCAAAAGCCCATCGGCTCGTTCGGACGCGCGTGGTGGCCCGGCGGGCGGATCGCGCAGAAGGCGTTGTCGATATCGCCTGCGATCACCGCATCGGTGGCGGCCAGGGCGGCGCCGGCGGCGCGCAGGGCGGCGTCGAAACTCGCGTGGCACAGCAGGGTGTCGGCGTCGAGCGGATAGGTTTCCCCGGGCAGGGTCGGCAGGTTGTCGCGCACCAGCGCCAGCGCGCCTTCGGTGTGGTTGCGCAGCAGCGCCGGGATCTCGGCAAGCGGCGCCAGGCGGCGCTCTAGGAGCCCGTCCAGCCGCGCCAGGATCAATTGGTCGTCGATCGCCTGCAGGCGCGACGGCGATTCCGGATGCCAGTCGCCCATGTCGTGGCGCAGGCAGTCGGGATGGCTGTAGATTGCTGTACTCATGTGGTGCGCTTCATGGTGCGCTCGATGCGCTGGTAGTAGGGACGTAACCCGGGGGCGTGCAGCCGGATACAACTCAGCCATACACCGGGTTGCGCCGTTCTCGCATAGAATCATCCGGACGGCTTGCCGCGGCGTAGGAAGAAAGTTGCCAATGGCGCTAATCTACCATGTCGACCGCAGCGCCGCACTACTCCGGCATACCACTCCCTGATCGGAACCGCTATGTTCAACAAACTGCATGCCTGCGCGCGCCAGGTCAACCAGGTCGTGGTCGGCAAGGACCAGCAGGTACGCCTCGCCTTTACCTGCCTGCTCGCCGGCGGCCACCTCCTGATCGAAGACGTGCCGGGCGTGGGCAAGACCACGCTGGCGCACGCCCTGGCCCTCTCGCTCGGGCTGAAGTTCAACCGCGTCCAGTTCACCAGCGACCTGCTGCCCGCGGACGTGGCCGGCATCTCGGTCTACGAGCGCGAGAAGAACGGCTTCACCTTCCACCCGGGGCCGATCTTCAGCCAGGTGCTGCTGGCCGACGAAATCAACCGCGCCACGCCGAAAACGCAATCGGGCCTGCTCGAGGCGATGGAAGAGCGCCAGGTCAGCATCGACGGGGTCACGCGGCCCCTGCCCGACCCCTTCTTCGTCATCGCCACGCAAAACCCGGCGCACCAGGTCGGCACCTTCCCGCTGCCGGAGTCCCAGCTCGACCGCTTCCTGATGTGCCTGTCGCTCGGTTATCCGGACGCCGCCGCCGAACGCGCGCTGCTGATGGGCGAAGACCGGCGCGCGCTGCTGCGCGAACTCAAACCCGCGATGAGTCCGGCGGAGCTGCTCGACGCCCAGGGGGCGCTGCGCGGCATCCACGCCTCCAGCGCGCTGATCGACTACGTGCAGGCGCTGGCCCAGGCCTCGCGCGGCGGCATGCTGTTTGCCGAAGGGCTGTCGCCGCGCGCGGCGATCGCGCTGCTGCAGGCCGGGCGCGCCTGGGCCGCGCTCGAGGGCCGCGACCACGTGCTGCCGGAAGACATCCAGGCCGTGCTGGTGCCGGTCTGCGCGCACCGCCTGCGCCCGCTCAAGTCGGCGCAGGGCATGGCGCTGGCCAGCCGCGACCTGGTGCTGCAGCTGCAAAAATCGGTGCCGGTGTAAGGACCCCGCTCATGGAACAGCCACGCGGTCTGCCAATTCAGCAGGCGCACAGCACGGCCGGGACGGTCGGCGACTGGCTGCGCCGCCGCAGCCTTGGCTGGCGCCGCTCGGCCGCGCGCGACAAGGGCGAGCTGTTCCTCGGCCAGCGCCGCATCTACATCCTGCCGACCGGGCCGGGCATGGGCTTCGGCGCCTTGCTGCTCGTGCTCCTGATCGGCTCGATCAACTACAACCTCGGCCTCGGTTTCGCGCTGACCTTCCTCGCCCTCTCGTGCGCGCTGGTCGACATGGTGCTCACCTGGCGCAACCTGGCGCACCTGCGCCTGAAACCCGTGCGCGCGGCGCCGGTGTTCGCCGGCCAGGAGGCGAGCTTCGAGCTGCAACTGGTGAACACGACGGCGCGCGAGCGCTGGGCCGTGTGGATCGATGTCGCCAGCGCGGGCGAAGCACGCCATGTGGTCGACGTTGCCGCGCTCGGCAGCACCACGGTACGCCTGGCGCTGCCCACCGAAACCCGCGGCTGGCTGGAGGCCCCGCGCCTGACATTGTCGACCCGTTTTCCGCTCGGGCTGTTTCGCGCCTGGAGCTACTGGCGCCCCGACCTGTCCACGCTGGTGTACCCGTTTCCCGAAGAAGGCGCGCCGCCCCTGCCGCATGGCGCCGACGGCAGCGCCGATGGTGCCGGGGGCGCCGGGGCGGACGATTTCGCCGGCGTGCGCCCGTACCGGCCAGGCGACCCGCTGCGCCGGCTGGCCTGGCGCCAGATCGCCCGGCTCGACCCGGCGGATGGCGGCCAGCTCGCCACCAAGCACTTCGAGGGCGGCGCGCGCGACGAACTGCTGCTGGATCTGACCAGCCTGCCGCCGCACCTCGACCTCGAGCTGCGCCTGTCGCGCATGACGCGCTGGGTGCTGGATGCCGAAGGGCGCGCCCTGCCCTACGCCTTCCGCCTCGGCGGCGATGAAAATGCCAACTATCCGGCCGCCAGCGGCGCCGCGCACGCGGCGGCCTGCCTGCGCGCGCTCGCCCTGTACGGCCGGGGCACGCAATGAAGGCGCTGCTGTCACCCTTATCGCGTCTGGCCGCCCTGCCTCGCGACAAGGCCGACACGCTGCTGCTGCTCGCCAGCGCCCTGCTGGTGCTCGCGCCGCACACGGCGCACCTGCCGGGCTGGGTCTCGCTGCTGTGCGGCCTGACCCTGCTGTGGCGCGCGACGATCACGCTGCAGGGCAAGCGCATGCCTTCCCCGGTGCTGCTGCTGCCGCTGGCGGGCCTGGCCATGGTGGGCGTCTCCTACACCTACCAGACCCTGCTCGGGCGCGACGCCGGCGTGGCGATGCTGGTGCTGCTGGTGGCCTTCAAGATGCTGGAAATGCATGCGCGGCGCGACCTGTTCGTGGTCGTGTTCCTGTGCTTCTTCCTGGTGCTGACCAACTTCTTCTACGAGCAGGGCATCGGCACGGCGCTGCTGATGGCCCTGTCCGTGCTGGCCCTGCTCACCGCCCAGATGAGCTTCCAGTTCAGCGGCGCGGTGCCGCCGCTGCGCCGGCGCTTCCTGATGAGCGCGCGTATCCTCGGCCTGGCCGCGCCCCTGGCGGCGGCGCTGTTCTTCCTGTTCCCGCGCCTGGACGGGCCGCTGTGGGGCATGCCGGGCGACGCCGACAGCGCGCGCTCGGGCCTGTCCGAGACGATGGCGCCGGGCACGATGGCGCACCTGGCGCGCTCCGGCGAGACGGCCTTCCGCGTCCGCTTCGACGGCCCTCCTCCGCCGCAGGAACAGCTCTACTGGCGCGGCCCGGTGCTGGCCGACTACGACGGGCGCACCTGGACCCGCGTCAAGGCCGCAGCGGGCCCGGCGCCCGGTTCTGCGCCAACCCAGTTCCGGCTTGCGCTGTCGGTGAGCGGCAAGCCGGTCGGCTACGAGGTCACGCTCGAACCCCAGCCCAGCGGCAGCCGCTGGCTGTTCGCGCTCGAAATGCCGCGGCGCCTGCCCGGGCTGGACGGCAACCTGGCCCAGGTGTCGGGCGAATTCGAACTCACGGCCGCCTTCCCGGTCGAGGCGCGCCTGCGCTATCGCATGGATTCCTTCCTCAGCTACCGCCTGCAGGCGCCGGGCGTGCCTGGCGATGCCGGCCAGTGGCTGCAACTGCCGGGCGACAGCAATCCGCGCGCGCTGATGGCCGGGCTGGCGCTGCGCGCCGAACCGGACCCGCGCAAGCGCGTCGTGGCCGTCCTGAACAGTTTCAGGCGCGAACACTATGTCTATACGCTCAATCCGCCGCTGCTCGGGCGCCATGCCGTCGACGACTTCCTGTACGGCAGCCGCGCCGGTTTTTGCGAGCATTTCGCCGGCAGCTTCGTGTTCCTGATGCGCGCGGCGGGCGTGCCGGCGCGCGTGGTGACCGGCTACCAGGGCGGCGACCTGAACCCGATCGACGGCTACGTCACCGTGCGCCAGTCCGATGCCCATGCCTGGGCCGAAGTCTGGCTGGCGGGGCGCGGCTGGGTGCGGGTCGACCCGACGGCGGCGGTGGCGCCGGAGCGCGTGCGGCGCGGCCTGGACGAGGCGATCCCGCCACCGGCGCCCTTCGGCCTCGAAGGCCTGGGCCGCCTGATGCGCTTCGATGCCGACAGCAATCCCTGGCTGGCGCAGATGCGCTACGCGGCCGGGGCCCTGAACAACGGCTGGAACCAGTGGGTGCTTAATTACTCACCGCAGCGCCAGCGCGCCTTGGCTGACAGCCTGCAATCGTCGCTGCTGGACTGGCGCCTGCCGGTGGCTCTGGTCGCTGTGGCAACTCTGTTGTTTCTCCTGAGAACTTTGCGGCGGCGCCAAGAAATTGATCCGATCGATGCGCTATACTCGGCTTTATGCGCGCGCCTGGCCCGGATGGGCCTGGCGCGCTCGGCAGATGAAAGCCCGTCCGTGTATGCCGCGCGGATCGCCGCAGCGGCCGCAACGAAGCAGCTGGCGCCGCCGGTCGCCGCGGCGGCCGCCGAATTCCTGGCCCGCTACGGCGCCTGGCGGTATGCGCCGCGCCGCAACCATGATCATCTCGCCGCGACCTTGAAGCGCCTACTTTCGCAAGTCAGATGAAATCCTTCGTACCACTCCTCGCAGCCTTCTTCCTCGCAGCAGCGCCTGTCCTCGACGCCGCCGCGGCGGCCAAGAACCATCCGGCCAAGACCCGTGCCGCCGCCCAAGCAAAGGCGGCAAAAGCGGCCAAGGCAGCCAAAGCGGCGAAGGCCAAACCCGCCAAAGGGAAACCCGTGAAATTCTCGCCCGTCGTCAAGAAAGTGCTGGCCCCGGTCGTTGCCGTCGCCGCGGTCGCCGCCGTTGCCGCCATCGATGACGCGGGCGAGCAGGTCAACTTCGCCCAATGGCAGGCCGTGCGCGAATTCATCGACGAGATGGTTGCCAAGCACAGCCTGGACCGCGCCGAGCTGGAAACGCTGATGCGCCAGGTGCGCTTCGCCGAAACGGCGGTGCAGCTGGTCAAACCCGCGCCGCCGGGCAAACCGAAGAACTGGCAAGCCTACAGCGAACGCTTCATCGAGCCGATCCGCATCAATGCCGGCGTGCGTTTCTGGAACGAGAACGCCGCCGCCCTGGCGCGCGCCGAAGCCACCTATGGCGTTCCGGCCGAGATCATTGCCGGCATTATTGGCGTGGAAACCGTGTACGGCCGCGACACCGGGCGCTTCCGCGTCATCGACACGCTTACCACCCTCGCTTTCGCTTATCCGGAAGCGCCGAACCAGGCTGCGCGCAGCGTGTTTTTCCGAAGCGAACTCGAGAACGCGCTGCTGCTGGCGCGGCACGAAAAGATCGATCCGTTCACGCTGCTCGGCTCGTTTGCCGGCGCCGTCGGGTTGCCGCAGTTCATGCCCGGCAATATCCTGAAATATGGGGTCGACTTCGACGGCGACGGCCATGTCGACCTGCGCGGCTCGACCTCGGACGCCATTGGCAGCGTCGCCAATTTCCTGATCGAGCACGGCTGGAATCCGCGCGATACCGGTCCGGCCGTCATCCCGGCCCAGGTTGCACCGCATCGGGCCTGGGAAAGCCTGCTCGGCCGCGGCCTGGCCGCGACGCTGACGCCAGTCGAGCTGCAGGCGGCCGGCGTTACCGCCACCACGCCGCTCACGGCGGGCCGCCTCTACGGCCTGGTCGACCTGCAGAACGGCGCCGAGCCAACCGAGTACTGGCTGGCGAACGATAATTTTTTCGCCATCACCAAATACAACCGGAGCTATTTCTACGCGATGTCGGTGATCGACCTCGGCCGCGCTGTGCGCGCCGCACGGGCCGCCCAGGCAGCGCAGGGATGACCGAGCGGCATTGTAGGGCAGGAAACTTGTAACATCATGTAACGTCACGCGGCAGCTGCTGCCGCAGTGCAGCAGTCTCGTATTCGGCACCTGGCCGGGTACTCCCCCGGTGTACCCCAGCGAGCCCGGTTTCCTGTACTCCACGGAAACATTCAGGCTCTGCGCATACTCCCCATTCCCTTGTCAATCAGACATATCATTTTGAAACGTGCGGCGCGCAACACGTGTTTCCCTTAAACTTCAGTTTAACGAAAAAACAATTATTTTTTCCGTGAGTTTGTGAGAGAATTGCAATGCGGCTATTGTTGCGATTAGACAACAGAGCCTAGGCTTCGCATCGAAATCTATTGCTCATAAGTACTTTAGATGAAAATAGTTGTACAATTGAGTAGATTTTTTCGAAAGAACTTCCGGAATCGAAACGCCGCTAGCGACTTTCCGTAACCCACATAGGAATTTTTGAGATCATGACAAACCAAGTCGGCATTGATATGAACAGCGATGCGGAGTCGGATGAACTGTTGCAATACAACCCGAACCGTCTGCTGGACACCCTGATCGAGAACCTGCGCCTGAAGAACGACGCAGCACTGTCGCGTGCGCTCGAAGTGGCACCGCCGGTCATCTCGAAGATCCGCCACCACCGCCTGCCGGTCGGCGCATCGCTCCTGATCCGCATGCATGAAGTGAGCGACCTGTCGATTCGCGACCTGCGCTACCTGATGGGCGACCGCCGCAACAAGTTCCGCATCAGCGACAAGCAGTTCAAGCCAAAAGAAGGCGCATCGCCTTCGGCCGGCGAGTAATCCGCATCCTCTCCGGCATTGCGCCGGGGTTTGGATCAAAAAAAACGGGGCCTGGCCCCGTTTTTTTATTGTGCTTTACCGTATTCAGGCGGGAAACACGCCCGTCGACAGATAACGGTCGCCGCGGTCGCAGACGATGAACACGATGGTCGCGTTCTCCACCGTCTGCGAAATGCGCAGCGCCACTTCGCAGGCGCCGGCGGCCGAAATGCCGCAGAAGATGCCCTCTTCCATCGCCATCCGGCGCGCCATCTGCTCGGCGGCCGCCTGGCTGACGTTTTCCACCTGGTCCACGCGCGCCTTGTCGTAAATCTTCGGCAGGTAAGCCTGTGGCCACTTGCGGATGCCCGGGATCGACGAGCCTTCCTCCGGCTGGGCGCCGATGATGCGCACGGCCTCGTTCTGTTCCTTCAGGTAGCGCGACACACCCATGATGGTGCCGGTCGTGCCCATGGCGCTGACGAAATGGGTAATCCGTCCGTCCGTATCGCGCCAGATTTCCGGGCCGGTGCCCTCATAGTGGGCGCGCGGGTTGTCATGGTTGGCGAACTGGTCGAGGATGATGCCCTTGCCTTCCTTTTGCATCTGCTCGGCCATGTCACGCGCGTATTCCATGCCGCCGGTCTTGGGCGTGAGCACGATCTGGGCGCCGTAGGCCGCCATGCTCTGGCGCCGCTCGATCGACAGGTTGTCGGGCATCAGCAGCAGCATCTTGTAGCCGCGAATCGCGGCGGCCATCGCCAGCGCAATGCCGGTGTTGCCCGATGTGGCCTCGATGATGGTGTCTCCCGGCTTGATCTGGCCGCGCTCCTCGGCATTCTTCAGCATCGACATCGCGGCACGGTCCTTCACGGAACCGGCCGGATTGTTGCCTTCGAGTTTGCCGAGAATGATGTTGTTGCGCGCAGCGGCGTCCGCGCCGCCCAGGCGCACCAGCTGCACCAGCGGGGTATTGCCGATCGTATCTTCGATGGTCTTGTAGGCCATGGTTGCTCTCTTGCAGTTCTTTAATCTGCCATTTTAATCCGAGAAGCAAGGGAGCGTACGGAGCAGGGGCGTCAGCCCGGGGTATCCCGGGCGTACGAGGACAGGTGCCGGTCAATGAGCGGCGCGACGACGCTGGCGAATGTGCTGCCGAGATTGTGGTCGCCGTCCGGAATGACATGCAGTTCTGCCTGTGGCAGCAGCGCGGCCAGGCGCTGACCGACCTTCACGGGACTGACCGGGTCGGCATCACCCCACAACAGCAGCGTCGGGATACGTAGCGCGGGCAGCCTGGGCGTCAGGTCCTCGTGATAGCTGGTGAACCAGTCCGGCAAGCCGGGATGGGCGGCCCGGATCGCCGGACGCCAGTCTTCGGCACCCTGCGCCGCCAGGTCCATCCCGCCCGAGGTCACGGAGAGCACCAGGTGGGTGACGAGCTCCGGCTTGCGCAGCGCGGCGAGCATGGCGACAACGCCGCCCATCGACTGCGCGATCAGCGCACTGGGCTGGTCGATGGCGGCGAGAACTTTTGAGACCAGGTCATCGATGCCCTGGACATTTGGGTCGCGCGGAATGCCGCTGAAGCCGGGCCAGGTCATATGGATGTGTTGGGCCGGGTGGGTCAGCAGGCCAGCCGCGGGGTGCCAGAATTCGGTCCGGCCCAACGCGCCGGGGAGGAAGAAGAGTTTGGATGGTCGCGGCATGGTCGACATGATTGGCTGGGACGTCCGCCTGTGCGCGGAGTTGGTAAGGTGGACGGCTTTGCCGTCCACCTCATGAATGCGAGGGCGAACGATCAGCGCAGCGGCAGCGGGTAGGTCGCCACACTCACGTTGCCCTCCTTATCCACCGCCTGCACGCCGAAGAAGTAATTGTCCTTCGACAGCTTGATGGTGGCCTCGTTGACATTGCCGACCAGCTTGGAACCCTGCCAGCCAGCCGCGGTGGTTTCGCGCCAGACGATGCGGTAGCCGGCGACATCCGGCTCGGCATTCGCCTGCCATACCAGCGTGGTGTCGTTGGTCAGCTTGTCGGTGCGCACCTTGACCTGCTGCGGGGCGGCGGGGGCCAGGGCCAGCGAGGCCAGGGTCGCCGCATTCACCTTCGCCACCTTGGCGGTGTAATCGAAATCGACGAACTCGATGAGGTCGCCGTAGACCTTGCCGTCTTCGGTGCGCAGGTTCTGGTGCTGGTGCGCGAAGTCCTCGTTCGGCTCGGTGAAGCGCAGCGCGGCATAGCCCTGTTCCAGGAAGGGCATGTGGTCGCCGCCGCGCAGGTAGCGGTCGTGGCGGTGGATCACGCTGACCTTGAAGCCCTTCACGTAGCGCTCGCCCTGCTCCTTGGTGTGGCGCGCGAGCTGGCGCGAGAGCGAATCGTTCTCGCCGCCGGTGGCCAGCAGGGCGCGCACGGCCTCGCTCATTTCCTTGGTGGCCGGAACGCTTTGGGAGAACAGGCGCACCTGCTTGTTGTCGACGCGGCCATCGTCCGCGCGCGAGCTGCCGATGATGTCGTTGGTGAACATGCCGGCGACGTTCAGGTTGTTGGCGCGCGCCTGCCTGGCCCAGTGGCCGGCGCCCAGCAGGCCCTGCTCTTCGGCGGCTACGGCCATGAAGACGAGCGTCGCGTCGAACTTGTGCTTGGCCATCACGCAGGCCATTTCCATCACGGCGGCGGTGCCCGAGGCATCGTCGTTGGCGCCCGGCGACTTGCCGGTGGCGTCCATCACGTCGGTATTGCGCGAATCATAGTGGCCGCTGACGACATACAGGCGCGCTTTGGACGCTTCCTGCGTGCCCGGCAGCGTGGCGACCACGTTGACGATTTCGGTCGGGCGCGAGATGCGTGCCGACACCGGGGCGACGTGGCTGTCGTAGGCGACCTGCAGGGCGGTGCCGGCGCCGCAGCGCTCGAGCTCGGCCTTGATCCAGCGGCGCGCGGCGCCGATGCCCCGGGTTTCGGACACGGTGTCGGACATCGTGTGGCGCGTCTCGAAGCTGACAAGCTTGCGCACATAGGCCTCGATGCGCTTGGGCGAAATCTCGGCGACGATCTTGTCGATCTGGGGCTGGCGGCGGGTGAGGTCGGGGCTAGCGGATGGTGCTGCGAAGACGCTTGTGGCGAACAGTGCAGTAATGAGACCGGCAGTGAGGCCGGGGGTAAGGCGAGCATGAGGCATGAGAATCCCTGGAATCGTTGCGCTTCAATCAAGCAGCATATCTTCTCATGCAGACCACGTCGCTTGCAGTATTTACATGCAAAAATTCTCGATTGCGCCGGCCGGCGCGGGGTACGCGTGCCGGCCGGCGTTTCACCTATAGGGTTTCCTTACATTGCTGCCTTGGTCTCCGCAGGCTTGGCCTTTGCTTCCTTCGTCGCCGCGGCCGCCTTGACCGGCTTGCTGTCGGCCTTGGCTTCCGCCTTGGCGACCGCGCCTTCCTTGCCCTTGCCGTTTACCTGCAGGCCGGCCTCGGACAGCTTGGCGGCCTTCTTGTCGCCGACGCCCTTGACGCGTTTCTGGAAGTCGGCCCAGTCCTTGAACTCGCCCTTGCTGCGCTCGTCCAGGATTGCTTTCGACATGCTCGGGCCGACGCCCTTTACGCTGTCGAGCGCGGCAGCGTCAGCCTTGTTGATATCGACCTGGGCAAAAGCAAAGCCGGTCGAGGCGACCAGCGTGGCAACGGCAAGCATCAGTTTCTTGATCATCGAGTGTCTCCATGTTCGGGAAGTGGGCGGCGGATGCCGGCCACCTGCGCTTAACGCGGCATGGCAGAGCTTGTTGACGCTGTACGTTTGAGCGTAGTCAAGCAAGACTGTGCGGGGAAACCGACACGCGGCCCTGCAAATGTTGAGCTTTTCGCAAAAGCGTGAAAGGATGACATGCATGAGATGCGATCCCACGCCTGCCATGCGCCGCCCAGTTCTCAGCCGACTGCTCACACTGCTGCTCTTCTCGTACCTGCCGTGCGCGAGCCCGGCATGGGCCGAGGCGCCCGCGCAAGCCGTGCAGCAGGTCGAGGTCACGGGCACGCGCACCCGGCTCGTGCCCTACGCCGACCTGTTCTACCCGATGGCCAAGGCGGTGCAGCAGGCGCTCGGCGGGCGCGCGGCGCTGGCCGTGCAACTGCGCGGCACGCGGCAGGAGGTGCGCACCGACGACCTGGAAATCTGGCTGGAAGGCGAACGCGAGAGCCTGCCGGTGCGGCTTGAACCCAGCGGCGTCTTTGTGGTCCCGGTGATCGACCAGGTGGCGATTGAAAAGGGGCACTTTCTCATCAACAAGCGCAAGGAAGACCTGCGGGTCAACCTGGTGCTGGTGCCGACCCTCGCGCCGGACCGCTGGACCATTGGTGGCGTGCGCAGCCTGCTGCAGGACGCACGCGGTTCCGTCGGCAGGTTGCTGCCGTGGTACCAGAAGCCGGTGGTGTGGGCCGTGACGCGCAAGCTCAGCGTGTCGGTGTGCAGCCGCATGCGCGACGCGGCGGTGACGCTGGTCGACGGCGAACAGGTCGTGGCGCGGCTCGCCGCCAGCGAGGAGCTGCGCAATTATGCGAACGAAACGGTGTTTTGCCGCAGCTTTAACGGGGATGAGACATATCCGGCGGCAAGCAGGCTGGTGATACCGGAGGATGGGGAGGTGTTGTTGATGTGAGGCGTGCGTAGCGTTGGTGCATATGTCACGGCACGGTTCGCCCACCCTACCCCGGAAACAATTCCTCGCGCGTGACGGTCGCCGTACCCAGCTTCCCGACCACGATCCCCCCTGCCCGGTTCGCCGTCGCCAGCGCCACATCCAGCGGCGCGCCGGCGCCGAGCATGGCGGCCATGGTGGCGATCACGGTGTCGCCCGCGCCCGACACGTCGAACACCTCGCGGGCGTCGGCGTGCACGTGCAGCACTTCGTCTGCGCTGTACAGGCTCATGCCCTCTTCCGAGCGCGTCAGCAGCAAGGCATCCAGTCCCAGCTCGACCCGGAGCGCCTGCGCCTTGGCGGTCAGCTGCTCTTCGGTCTTCCAGTTACCCACCACGCGGCGCAGTTCCGACTTGTTGGGCGTGAGCATGCTGGCGCCCGCATACGGCGAGAAATCGTCGCCCTTCGGGTCGACCATCACCACCTTGCCCGCGTCACGCGCGGCGCGGATCATTTCGGCGACGTTGACGAGGCTGCCCTTGTTGTAGTCGGAGAAAATCAATACGTCGTAGTCCGGCAGCAGCGCGCGGAACTGGGTCAGCTTGTCGCGCAGTACTGTTTCAGTAGGTGCGTCCTCGAAGTCGATGCGCACCATCTGCTGCTGGCGGCCGATGACGCGCAGCTTGATGATGGTGGAGATTGCCTCATCGCGCTTGAGGTAGCTGTGGATGCTGGAATCGCGCAGCAGGGCTTCGACCGAGGCGCCGGCTTCGTCGGCACCGACTACGCCCAGCAGGCCGCTGTGGGCGCCGAGCGCGGCGGCATTACGGGCGACGTTGGCGGCGCCCCCGAGGCGCTCCTCGCGCCGTTCGATGCGCACCACCGGCACCGGTGCCTCCGGGGAGATGCGCGAGACGTCGCCGAACCAGTAGCGGTCGAGCATGACGTCGCCGACCACCAGCATGCGTACGTTGTCGAGCCGCGGGGCGGCGGTGCGGAGGTAGTCTGCGCCCTGGAGCAGGCGGCTTGGGGTATCAGTGCTCATGTTCAGTTTTCGATGCGGCGTGATGCCATGCGTCAGTTCATGACGTTGAGTTCTTCGGTCCGGCGCGGCGGATAGGTTTCCCAGTTGTTGCAACCCGGGCATTGCCAGTAATACTGGCGCGCCTTGAAGCCGCACTGGCCACACTGGTAACGCGCCAGTTTGGTCGTGTAGCCATGGATCAGGTTCTTCACCATCGACAGCTCTTCCCAGAGGTGGGCCGGGGCGTCCATCAGGCGTGCCTCGAGCAGCTTGTCCAGGCCCAGCAGGGTCGGGTTGCGGCGCAGCTCGTCGATCACCAGTTGTTTGGCAGCGTCGACGCCGTCGAGTTCAATCACGGCCTTGAAGACGACCTCGATCAGGTCAATCGAGGACGCTTCGGCCAGGTAGGAGCGCAGCAGGTTGACGCCTTCCTGCGGCCGGCCGACGCGGCGGTAGGCATCCATCAGGCGCCCGGCCACCAGGGCCACGTGCGGCACGCTTTGCTGCTCGACCCGCTTCCAGGTCGTGATCGCGGCCTCGAGCTCGCCCCGGGCCAGCATCACGTCGCCCAGCAGCATGGTCGCGCGCACGCTGTTGCGGTCGGCGTGCAGCGCCTTGTCCAGCAGCGCCATGGCGTCGACCAGGTCGCTGCGCACGAGCGCGTCGTCCGCCAGTTCGCAATAGAACTGCGCAATTTCCTTCTGACGCGCGCCGGCGCCCGACGCCTGCAGGCCGGTGGCCGCCTCGATGGCGCGGCCCCACTCCTTTTCGCGCTGGTAGATTTCCAGCAGCGAACGCCGTGCCTGCACGCTGTAGGAACTGTCGACCAGCCCATTGAAGGTTTCTTCGGCGCGATCGAGCAGGCCCGCCTTCAGGTAGTCCATGCCGAGTTCGTACTGGGCCTGGGTGCGCTGCTCGAGCGGCAGGTCGGGACGAGCCAGCAGGTTCTGGTGGACGCGGATCGCACGCTCGATCTCGCCGCGGCGGCGGAACAGGTTGCCGAGTGCAAAGTGCATGTCGGCCGTTTCCGGGTCGAGCGTGACGATCTCGATGAAGGCGTCGATCGCCTTGTCGGGCTGGTCGTTGAGCAGCAGGTTCAGGCCCTTGAAATAGGCCCGCGGCAGGGTGCGCGATTCGGACAGGAGTTGCTTGATGTCGACCCGGGCGGCGATCCAGCCGAGGCCAAAAAAGACGGGGACGGCGAGCAGCCACCAGATTTCAAATTCCATGGAGTTCTTATTGTTGAGTCTTATTGTTTAGTGTCAGCGCGGGCTGAGCGGGACCGCGTCCGCGGGCGGCTGGGCGACGCCGGTGCCGGCGGCCGTTTGCAGGGCCTGGACGGTGTTCTTGTGCTGCGACGCTTCGCGCCGGTGGCGGAACACGGTCGGCGCCAGGGCCAGGATGCCGAGGGCGGCGCCGGCAATGAAAAAGGCCAGCAGCATCAGCACGAGCGGGCCGCGCAGTTCGTAACCGAGGAAAAAGTGCAGGTCGACTTCCTGCGTGTTCTTCAGCGCAAAGCCGAAAAACAGGACGAAGAGGATAAATCCCGCGATGGTGGAGACAAATTTCATCAGGTGGGCCTGGCGGTGGGAGATGCAAAGGCGCAGTGTCGCATATCCACACATTTATTTCAAAGCTGAGGCGGTTTTACATGGCAGACGGACATAAAAAAACGGCACCCTCGCGGATGCCGTTTCTGTTGCCTGCGCTCCGGCAGACGACGTCAGTCTTCGATGATCGGCTGCCCGACCATCGCGTCGACCCGCTCGCGCAACTGCTTGCCTGGCTTGAAGTGCGGCACCCGTTTTTCGGGCACCATCACCTTGTCGCCGGACTTCGGGTTGCGGCCGATGCGGGGCGGACGGCTGTTGAGCGCGAAGCTGCCGAAACCACGGATCTCGATGCGCTGGCCGGTCGCCAGGGCGTTCGTCATCGCATCGAGGATGGTCTTGACAGCATACTCGGCATCCTTGGCGACCAGCTGAGAATAACGCTCAGCCAGTCTTGCAATCAGCTCGGACTTGGTCATCTGGTCGCCTCAGGCTTCGGCTTTAGTTCTTGTTGTCGAACTTGGCCTTCAGCAGGGCGCCCAGGCTGGTGGTGCCGGTTGCCGCGCTGTTGTCCGATGCCAGCTTGCTCATCACTTCCTGGGTCTCGACATTGTCTTTCGCCTTGATCGACAGCTGGATGCTGCGAGCCTTGCGATCGATGTTGATGACCAGTGCTTCGACCTTGTCGCCCACTTTCAGGTGGGTGCCAGCGTCTTCCACGCGGTCACGCGAGATTTCCGAAGCGCGCAGGTAGCCTTCGACTTCTTCGTTCAGGCCGATGACGGCGCCTTTCGGCTCAACCGACTTGACCGTACCGGTGACCAGGGAACCCTTGTCGTTCAGTGCAGCGAAGTTGTTGAACGGGTCGCCTTCGAGCTGCTTGACGCCCAGCGAAACACGCTCGCGCTCGACATCGATGGCCAGGACGACGGCTTCCAGCTCGTCACCCTTCTTGAAGCGGCGGACAGCTTCTTCGCCGGCTTCGGTCCACGACAGGTCCGACAGGTGCACCAGGCCATCGATGTTGCCTGGCAGGCCGATGAACACGCCGAAGTCGGTGATCGACTTGATCGAACCACGGACTTTGTCGCCCTTCTTGTGGGTCATGCCGAAGTCGTCCCATGGGTTCGCCTTGCACTGCTTCATGCCCAGCGAGATACGGCGACGCTCTTCGTCGATTTCCAGGACCATGACTTCGACTTCGTCGCCCAGCTGCACGACTTTGTTCGGGGCCACGTTCTTGTTGGTCCAGTCCATCTCCGACACGTGCACCAGGCCTTCGATGCCCTGCTCGACTTCGACGAACGCGCCGTAGTCGGTGAGGTTCGTGACTTTACCGAACAGGCGGGTGCTCTGTGGGTAACGACGCGACAGGCCGGTCCATGGGTCGTCGCCCAGCTGCTTGACGCCCAGCGAAACGCGGTTCTTTTCCTGGTCGTACTTGAGGACCTTGGCGGTGATTTCCTGGCCAACCGACAGCACTTCCGACGGGTGACGCACGCGACGCCATGCCAGGTCGGTGATGTGCAGCAGGCCGTCGATGCCACCCAGGTCCACGAACGCGCCGTAGTCGGTGATGTTCTTGACGACGCCGGTAACCACGGTGCCTTCTTTCAGCGTTTCCATCAGCTTCTGGCGCTCTTCGCCCATCGATGCTTCGATGACGGCGCGGCGCGACAGGACGACGTTGTTACGCTTGCGGTCGAGCTTGATGACCTTGAATTCGAGGGTCTTGCCTTCGAATGGGGTGGTGTCCTTGACCGGACGGGTGTCGACCAGCGAACCCGGCAGGAATGCGCGGATGCCGTTGGTCAGGACGGTCAGGCCGCCCTTGACTTTACCGTTGACGGTACCGGTGACGATCTCGCCCGATTCCATTGCTTTTTCCAGAGCCAGCCACGATGCCAGGCGCTTGGCCTTGTCGCGCGACAGGATGGTATCGCCGAAACCATTTTCCAGCGATTCGATGGCCACGGAAACGAAGTCGCCGACGCTGACTTCCAGTTCGCCCTGGTCATTCTTGAATTCTTCGATTGGAATGAAAGCTTCCGACTTCAGACCGGCGTTGACGATCACGAAGTTGTGATCCAGACGCACGACTTCGGCGGAAATGACTTCGCCCGAACGCATATCTTGACGCGACAGGGATTCCTCGAAGAGGGCTGCGAAGCTTTCCATACCGGAAGCTTGGGTCGTTTCGATTGACATATAAGTTTGGTTTACAAGTTAACCAGCAGGACCGGCGATGGTGCGGCTCTGAACTGGGTCAGGTTGATACACACCCCCACGTTGAGCGCAGGGGCACTTTTACAACATTTTTACAACAAGCGCAGTTATAGCAAGCTATACCAGTGCAGCACTTGCTCCACTGCCACATCGACCGTCATATCCGACGTATCGAGGATGTACGCGCCTTCTGCCGGCACCAGCGGGGCGACGGTGCGATGGGTGTCTCGCTCGTCGCGCGCCTGCAAATCCGCCAGCAGACCTTCCATATTAGCAGAAATCCCTTTGTCAATCAATTGCTTATATCGGCGTTCGGCACGCGCTTCGACGCTCGCCGTCAGGAATACCTTGAGCTTTGCATTGGGAAAAATGACGGTTCCCATGTCGCGCCCGTCCGCCACCAGGCCGGGCGCCTTGCGAAAGGCCAGCTGCAGGGCGTAGAGCGCCTGGCGCACTGCCGGCAGCGCCGCGATCTTCGAGGCATTGTTGCCCACTTCCTCGGCCCGGATCACTGCCCCGACCTCTTCCTCGCCAAGGAAAATGTCGCCATTCGCGAAGCGCGCAGGCAAGGCTTCGGCCAGTTGCGCCACCGCGTGCTCATCAATCAGGCTGACGCCGGCGCGCATGCTCGACAAGGCGGTCAGGCGGTACAGCGCGCCCGAATCGAGCAGGTGAAAGCCGAGCCGCTCGGCGACTTTGGCCGCGACCGTGCCCTTGCCGGAAGCGGTCGGGCCATCGATCGTGATGACGGGGATGTGGGAACTAGGCATGGTCACCTCTGGTACGCGTAAGCGAAATTAAAACAGTTCGTTGCGCGCAATGGACGCGAACGCTTCGAAATAGTCGGGGAAGGTCTTGGCGACGCATTTCGGGTCGTTGATCCGCATGGCGTTGCCGCGCCGCGCTTTCCCATCCAATGCGGCCAGCGAAAAGCACATTGCCATGCGGTGGTCGTCATAGGTGTCGATGGTCGCGGGGGCAAGCTCCTCTGGCGGCGTGATGCGCAGGTAGTCGGCGCCCTCCTCCACCGTTGCGCCGATCTTGCGCAACTCGGTCGCCATCGCGGACAGGCGGTCCGTTTCCTTCACGCGCCAGCTGGCGATGTTGCGCAGCGTGCTCGGGCCATCGGCATACAGGGCGGCCACGGCAATCGTCATGGCGGCGTCGGGAATGTGGTTGAAGTCGGCGTCGATGGCCTTCAGTACCCCATCGGCGCCCGACCTTGCCTCGATCCAGTTGTCGCCGCGTTCGATGATGGCGCCCATGCGCTCGAGCGCGTCCGCGAAGCGCACGTCGCCCTGGATGCTGTCGCGGCCCACGCCCTCGACCCGCACCGGGCCGCCGCCGATCGCGCCGGCCGCCAGGAAGTAGGAAGCGGAGGAAGCGTCGCCCTCGACGTGGATGCTGCCGGGGCTCGCGTATTTCCGGCCCGGCTGCACGGTGAACGAGGCCCAGCCGTCCTGCTCGACCGTCACGCCGAAACGGCGCATCAGGTTGAGCGTGATTTCGATATACGGCTTGGAGATGAGCTCGCCGACAACATCGATCGTGACCGCGTGGCCGCGCGCCATCAGCGGTGCGGCCATCAGGAGCGCGGTCAGGAACTGGCTCGAGACATTGCCGCGTACCGACATGCGGTTGGCGTGAATGTGGCCGCGCTTGATGCGCAGCGGCGGAAAGCCCGGCTCGCCCGTGTACTCGATCTGGGCGCCGACGGCGGTCAGGGCGTCGACCAGGTCGCCGATCGGGCGCTCGTGCATGCGCGAGACGCCGTGCAGCGTGTAGTCGCCGCCGATCACGGCCAGCGCGGCGGTGAGTGGACGGATCGCGGTGCCGGCGTTGCCCATGAACAGGTCCGCCTCATGGTTCGGCAAGACGCCGCCATTTCCATGCACGACGATGGTGCGCTCGTCGATTTCTTCCCACTTGATGCCGAGCGAGCGCAGCGCGCCCAGCATCACCGTGGTGTCGTCGGAGGCCAGCAGGTCGTGGATGGTGGTGCTGCCTTCGGCCAGCGCGGCCAGCAGGAGCGTACGGTTCGAGATGCTTTTCGAACCCGGCAGGCGCACCGTGCCCTCGACGTGCATTACGGGTTCGAGGTCGATGTGCTGTGGGTAATGTTTCGTTTTTTGCTGCGTCATTCCGGTTCCTGAATCTGTGGCTGCGCGGGCTCGGCGCTTTCAATCGCCTCGCTCCACGCGCGCCGTGCGCGCTGCGCGTTCGTATAGATGGCCTCGATACCGGGGCCATCGTGTGCGGCAAGCCTTCCTCGCAATACTGTCAATTGTGCCAGATATGCATCAAGCTCGGTGAGGAGTGCATCCCGGTTCGCCAGGCTGATGTCGCGCCACATTTCGGGCGAGGAGCCCGCGATCCGGGTGAAGTCGCGAAAGCCGCTGGCGGCGTACTGGAACAGCTGGCCGGCATGCGGCTTTTTCGCGATGTCGTCCACCAGCGCAAAGGCCAGCAGGTGCGGTAAATGGCTCACCGCGGCGAAGATGCGGTCGTGCTGCTCCGGTGTGAGCGTGTGGACGATCGCGCCGCACAGGCGCCAGGCCGCGGCGACCAGGCCAACGTCACCCGCTGCGTTTTCCGGCAGCGGCGTAATGACCGCCTTCTTGCCCTGGTACAGGCCAGCAAGCGCCGCATCCGGGCCGTTCGACTCGCGCCCGGCGATCGGGTGCGCAGGGATGAACTGGCTGACCTTTGCGCCGAGCGCCGCGCGCGCGGAAGCCACGACATCGGATTTGGTGCTGCCGGCGTCGGTGATCACGGTGCCCGGCTCGAGGTAGGGCAGCAGCGCGGCCAGGATTGGCCCGGTCTGCGCTACCGGCGCGGCCAGCAGCACCAGATCGGCGCCTGCCATCGCTTCTGCCGCGGACTGCGTGACACTGTCCACGATGCCCAGCTCGAGCGCGCGTGCCAAGGCCTCTTGCGAGCGTCCCATCCCGACCACCTGGCGCGCCGCGCCCGCCCCTTTCAGGGCCAGCGCGAACGAGCCGCCGATCAGGCCGACCCCGACGATAACGACCTTGCCCAGCATTTAGGCCAAGGCCTTCTTCAGGGCCTCGACGAAGGTCGCGTTCTCCTGCGGCAGGCCGATCGAGATGCGCAGCCATTGCGGCAGGCCGTAGGCGGCCACCGGGCGCACGATCACGCCCTGCTTGAGCAGCGCCAGGTTGACGCGGGCGCCGGCGCCATCGTCGCTACCGACGCGCACCAGCACGAAGTTGCCGAAGGAGGGCACGTATTCCAGGCCGAGCTCCTCGAAAGCGGCGACCAGCTGCTGGTAGCCTGCCGCGTTGTTCTCGGCGCCCTTGGCCAAAAAGGCCTTGTCGTTCAGGGCGGCGATCGCGGCGGCCTGCGCCAGCGAATTGACGTTGAAGGGCTGGCGGATGCGGTTCATCAGGTCGGTCACTTCAGGCTGCGCGATCGCGAAACCGACGCGCAGGCCGGCCAGGCCATAGGCCTTCGAGAAGGTGCGCGAGACGACCAGGTTCGGGTACTTGCGCACCCAGCTGGCGGATTCGAACTGGTGCTCGGGCGCCAGGTATTCGTTATAGGCCTCGTCCAGCACGACAATGACGTTGGCCGGCACTTTTTGCAGGAAGGCCTCGATCTCGTCGGCGCCAATGAAGGTGCCGGTCGGGTTGTTCGGGTTGGCGACATACACCAGGCGGGTGTCTGCATCGATGGCGGCTGCCATTGCGGCCAGGTCGTGGCCGTAGTTCACGGCCGGGACGACGATCGCGCGCCCGCCCACGCCCTGGGTGGCCAGCGCGTACACGGCGAACGAATACTGCGCATACACCACGGCCTCGCCCTTTTGCACGAAAGCGTGGGCGGCGATTTCCAGGATGTCGTTGCTGCCGTTGCCGAGCGTGATCCAGTCGGCCGGCACGTCGTAGCGCGCGCTGAGCGCCGCCTTCAGTTCGAAGCCGTTGGCGTCCGGGTAGCGACCCAGCTCGCTTGCTGCTTTCGCCATCGCGGCCTTGCTCGACTCGGGCACGCCAAACGGATTCTCGTTGGACGCGAGCTTGACGATACTGGCTTCGTCGAGGCCGAACTCGCGGGCCACTTCAGCGATGGGTTTGCCGGCCTGGTAAGGGGCGATGGCACGGACGTACTCTGGACCGAATGTCGACATGGGTGCTCTCAGATAAGAATTAAAGGCCGACCGGGTAGGAACCCAGCAGCTTGAAAAAGGCGGCATTGTCCTGCAGTTCAGTCAGGGCGCGGGCGACCGGCTCGTCCTGGCGGTGGCCCTCCAGGTCGACATAGAAGTAATACTCCCAGGTGCCAATGCGCGCCGGGCGCGACTCGAAGCGCGTCATCGACACGCCGTGCTTGGCCAGCGGCGCGAGCAGGTTGTAGACGGCGCCGGCCTTGTTCGGCACCGCCAGCACGAGCGAGGTATGGTCGCGGCCTGAAGGATTCGTGTTCAGGGTGCCGATCACGGCGAAGCGGGTGCGGTTGTGCGGGTCGTCCTGGATGTGGGCCTGCACCACGCCGAGCTGATACTGCTCGCCCGCCATCTCGCTGGCAATCGCCGCCACCGAGGGGTCGCGGCTGGCGATCACCGCCGCTTCCGCGTTGGAGGCGACGGCGCGGCGCTCGATGCCGGGATGGTGCAGGTTGAGCCAGACCTGGCACTGGGCCAGCGCCTGCGAGTGGGCGCAGACAACGGTCACGCCATCCATGCTGCCGGTCTTGGTCATCAGGCTGTGGTGGACCGGAATCGACACCTCGCCGCTGATGACGCAGGTGGTGGCGAGCATCAGGTCGAGGGTGCGGTTGATCGCGCCTTCGGACGAGTTCTCGACCGGGACCACGCCGAAGTCGGCGGTACCGGCCTCGGTGGCGCGGAAGACTTCGTCGATCGAGGCGCAGGGCAGGCCTTCGACGGCGCTGCCGAACTGCTGGTAGACGGCCTGCTCGCTGAAGGTGCCAGGCGGGCCAAGATAGGCAACGGTGACGCGCTTTTCCAGCGCGCGGCAGGCGGACATCACTTCGCGGAAGATCGTCTGGACGTCGCCGTTTTTCAAAGGGCCGGGATTTCGCTCGGCCACGCCGCGCAGCACCTGCGCTTCGCGCTCGGGGCGGAACACGGGGGCATCGGTTTCGGCCTTCACGTGGCCGACTTCCTGGGCAATGCGGCCGCGCTGGCTCAGCAGCGCGAGGATTTGCGCGTCGATGGCATCGATCTGCTCGCGCAAGGGGGTTAGTTTGTCTGTCATGGTTGTGTGTTTAAAAGACCTGGTTCATCCGTCATCGCTTGCCGGAGGGACGTAGGGTGGGCGGGTTCCCCGCTCACGCGTTCAAGCGTCGCGTGCAAATCGCACCGTCTCTATGCGAACGTGATTTGAACGCGTGAGCGGGAGACCCGCCCACCCTACGGGTCTGGGGCACCCTGTACAGGTTGCTCATCCGGAATGGGCGTTTGCACCCATTCGCCCGATGTCACCTGCCCGCAAACTCATTCAAATAATCGACCAGGGCCTGCACCCCTTCGATCGGCATCGCATTGTAGATCGATGCCCGCATGCCCCCGACGGACTTGTGGCCCTTCAGCTGCAGCAGCCCGCGCGCCTTCGCGCCGGCCAGGAATTTCTCATTCAGTGATTCGTCACGCAAATAAAATGGAATATTCATGCGCGAGCGACATGATACATCCACGCGATTGCTGTAGAAGTCATCCTGGTCCAGCGCCGCGTACAACAGCCGCGCTTTCTCGATATTACGCTGTTCCATCGCCGCCACGCCACCCAGGGCCTTGAGGTGGGCAAACACCAGGCCGGCAATATAGATGCCATAGGTCGGCGGCGTATTGAACATCGACTCGTGCTCGGCCACGTTCTTCCAGTGGAAGGCGGACGGGCAGATGGGCAGCGCATGTTCCAGCAAGTCCTCGCGCACGATCACCAGCGTCAGGCCGGCCGGGCCGATGTTCTTCTGGGCGCCGGCGAAGATCACGCCGTATTTGGACACGTCGATTTGCCGCGACAGGATGTGCGAGGACATGTCCGCCACCAGCGGAACGCCATCGCTAACCCGCGGCACGAAGTTGTACTCGACGCCGTCGATGGTTTCGTTGGTGCAGACGTGCAGGTAGGCCGCGCCCTCGGTCAGCTTCCACGCATCCTCGGGCGGCACATGGGTAAAACCCTCGGCCTGGCTGGACGCGGCGACGTTGACGTTGGCGTAGCGCGCCGCTTCCTTGAGCGACTTGCCCGACCAGGAGCCGGTGTGGACGAAGTCGATCACGGCCGGTCCAGGCGTCGCGGGCTCGCGCACGCGCCCGAGCAGGTTGAGCGGAATGACGGCGTTCATGCCGAGTCCCCCGCCCTGCATGAACAGGATTTTGTAGTTGGCCGGGACCGCGAGCAGCTCGCGCAGATCGCTTTCGGCCTGTTTATAAATCGAGATGAATTCCGGGCCGCGGTGGCTCATCTCCATCACCGACATGCCGCTGCCGTGCCAGTCGAGCATCTCGGCGGCGGCCTGCTGCAGCACTTCTTTTGGGAGCACAGCCGGGCCGGCGGAGAAATTGAATACTTGGGTCATTGAGGTCCTTTCGTCGGCGCCCACGAAAAAAAAAGCCACCCGCGCAGGGGTGGCTTATCGTTTTACTGCGGCCCGGCTTCGAGTTCGACCTCTTCCAGGTCGGTCTCGACGATGCGTTGCAGGCCCGACAGCTTGGTGCCGTCTTCGACCGCGATCAGGGTCACGCCCTGGGTTGCGCGGCCCATTTCCCGGATCTCGGACACACGGGTGCGGATCAGGACGCCGCCGGTCGTGATCAGCATGATCTCGTCGGTCACGTCGACCAGGGTCGCGGCGACGACTTTGCCGTTACGCTCGCTGGTCTGGATCGCGATCATGCCCTTGGTGCCGCGGCCATGGCGGGTGTACTCCGTGATCGGGGTACGCTTGCCGAAGCCGTTCTCGGTGGCGGTGAGCACCGACTGCTGCTCGTTCTCGGCCACCAGCAGCGCGATGACCTGCTGGCCGTCTTCCAGGTTCATGCCGCGCACGCCTCTAGCGGTACGGCCCATCGGGCGCACGTCGTTCTCGTCGAAACGCACGGCCTTGCCGGCATCCGAGAACAGCATCACGTCGTGCTCGCCGTCGGTCAGGGCGGCGCCGATCAGGAAGTCGCCCTCGTCCAGGTCGACCGCGATGATGCCAGCCTTGCGTGGATTGGAGAAATCGCGCAGCGGGGTCTTCTTCACGGTACCGAGCGAAGTCGACATGAAGACATAATGGTCTTCCGGGAAGGTGCGGTTTTCGCCCGACAGCGGCAGGATCACCGTGATCTTCTCGTTGTCCTGCAGCGGGAACATGTTGACGATCGGTTTGCCGCGCGAATTGCGCGAACCCTGCGGCACTTCCCACACCTTCAGCCAGTACATGCGGCCACGGTTCGAGAAGCACAGCATGTAGTCGTGCGTGTTGGCGATGAACAGCTGGTCGATCCAGTCCTCGTCCTTGGTCGCCATCGCCTGCTTGCCGCGGCCGCCACGCTTTTGCGCGCGGTATTCGGCGATCGGCTGCGACTTCATGTAACCGGTGTGCGACAGGGTCACCACCATGTCCTGCGGGGTGATCAGGTCTTCGGTATCGAGGTCGCTGGCGTTGTGCTCGATGACCGAGCGGCGCGCGTCCTTGCCGTTCTCGGTGTAGTCGTTCTTGATCTGGACCATCTCGTCGCTGATGATGGTCGTCACGCGTTCCGGCTTGGACAGGATGTCAAGCAGGTCGGCGATGTGGGCCATCACTTCCTTGTACTCGTTGACGATCTTGTCCTGCTCCAGGCCGGTCAGGCGCTGCAGGCGCATCTGCAGAATTTCCTGGGCCTGCTCGTCCGACAGCTTGTACAGGCCGTCCTGCTGCATGCCGTAGTGCTTCGGCAGGTGCTCCGGACGGAAGGCTTCGATGCCGCCGATCGTGCTGCCCTCGGCGGTACGTAGCAGCATTTCGCGCACCAGGGACGAGTCCCAGGCGCGCTGCATCAGTTCCACTTTTGCCACCGGCGGCGTCGGCGCGGCCTTGATGATGGCGATGAAGTCGTCGATGTTCGCCAACGCGACGGCCAGGCCTTCGAGCATGTGCCCGCGCTCGCGCGCCTTGCGCAGTTCGAACACGGTGCGGCGCGTGACCACTTCGCGGCGGTGCGACAGGAAGCACTCGAGCATCTGCTTGAGGTTCAGCAGCTTTGGCTGGCCGTTGACCAGCGCCACCATGTTCATGCCGAAGGTGTCCTGCAGCTGCGTTTGCTTGTACAGGTTGTTCAGCACCACTTCCGGCACTTCGCCGCGCTTCAGCTCGATGACCACGCGCATGCCCGACTTGTCGGACTCGTCGCGGATGTCGCTGATGCCTTCCAGCTTCTTGTCGCGCACGTTCTCGGCGATACGCTCGAGCAGCGACTTCTTGTTCACCTGGTACGGCAGCTCGTCGATGATGATCGCGATGCGGCCGCCATCCTTGCCATACTCTTCGAAGTGGGTCTTGGCGCGCATCACGACGCGGCCGCGGCCGGTGCGGTAACCGTCGCGCACGCCCGAGACGCCATAGATGATGCCGGCGGTCGGGAAGTCCGGCGCCGGGATCAGTTCGATCAGTTCGTCGATCGTGCAGTCCGGGTTGCGCAGCAGGTGCTGGGCGCCGTTGATGACTTCCGACAGGTTGTGCGGAGGGATGTTGGTCGCCATGCCCACGGCAATACCGGACGAGCCGTTGATCAGCAGGTTGGGGATCTTGGTCGGCAGGACCGTCGGTTCCTTTTCCTTGCCGTCGTAGTTCGGCTGGAAGTCGACCGTGTCCTTGTCGATATCGGCCAGCAGTTCGCCGGCGATCTTGTCGAGGCGGCACTCGGTGTAACGCATTGCGGCGGCACTGTCGCCGTCGATCGAGCCGAAGTTGCCCTGGCCGTCGACCAGGGTATAGCGCAGCGAGAAGTCCTGCGCCATGCGCACCAGCGTGTCGTAGATCGACGAGTCGCCGTGCGGGTGGTACTTGCCCATGGTGTCGCCAACCACGCGTGCGCACTTCACGTACGGGCGGTTGAAGTTGTAATTACTCTCGTGCATTGAGAAGAGGACGCGGCGGTGCACCGGCTTCAGGCCATCGCGCACATCCGGCAGCGCACGGCCCACGATCACGCTCATCGCGTAATCGAGGTAGCTCTTGCGCATCTCTTCTTCGAGGGAAATAGGGACTGTTTCTTTTGCGAATTGATCCATTGGGCGGGTCGACTGCTTTCAGGCTAATGGTTATGAGTTCCAACCAATGATTCTACCATGCACCTATAGGTGGTGCGACTTTTACAGGCAGGGTTCCGCCTTGGCGACCGGCCTTGGCCCCAGCGGGCGCCACAGGCACACAATTGTTGATCTGACACAGGCCTGTCATAAACATTCGTCAAGCTGGCGTGCCCTACCAAGACGTTGTTGCGCAGAAACAACGGGGGTCCACCCTGTGCACTGGAATTGCGCACTCAGGCGAGCGTGTGAGTGTGGCGTATGTGGCAAAATGGCCGAGAAGTTAATTGTATGTTTCGCAATGCGAAACGAGCGCGGCGTTGTCGATGTTAATATTCTGCCTACGTTACCCAGCATGACAGATCGTTTCGCTACGAAAAGATTAAAACCGAAAGGAAGAAAAATATGAAGAAGATTGCAACCCTCATGCTGGCAGCGTCGGCAGCGATGGCTGGTGGTGCCTTTGCACAAAGCGCACCGCCATATGCACCGCTGACGACCGACATCCAGGCGAACAAGCCGTACAGCGCGTACGTCCAGGACAGCCGCGGCGTGATCGCGCGCGATCCTTTCGGCCTTTGCTGGCGTACCGGTTACTGGACCCCTGCAGACGCGGTCCCAGGTTGCGACGCGCCGCTGTGCGTGCCGCCTGAAAAACTCGAAAACGGCAAGTGCGTCGCCCCGCCGCCACCGCCGCCACCAGTGGCCGAGGCGCCAGCCCCTGCCCCGGCTCCAGCACCGGCACCGGTCCCGACCTCGGAAAAAGTGAGCTACTCGGCTGACGCCTTCTTCGACTTCGACAAGGCTGTCCTGAAGCCTGCCGGCAAGGCATCGCTCGACGAGCTGACCTCGAAGCTGGGCGACATGAACCTGGAAGTCATCATTGCCGTCGGCCACACCGACTCGATCGGCACCGATGCCTACAACCAGAAGCTGTCGATCCGCCGCGCCGAAGCCGTCAAGTCCTACCTGCAGGGCAAGGGCGTCGATGCAGCACGCATCTACACCGAAGGCAAGGGCGAGAAGCAGCCGGTTGCCGACAACAAGAGCTCTGCTGGCCGCGCGAAGAACCGCCGCGTCGAAATCGAAGTGGTCGGTACCCGTACCCGCCAGCAGTAAGCTCCTCCCCCTTGGGGCCTCCCCCTTGGGGCCTCCCCCTTGGGGCCTCCCCTTGGGGACGCTGCCATGAACCCCGCCCCGGCGGGGTTTTTTTTCGCCCTATCCTTCAAGGGTATATTTTCGCCATGCGTCCGTCGCAAGCGAATATTTCCCGCTATTATTCCGACCTATGAATACGAACGCCGACCCCCTAGAAATCAACAAGTTCAGCGAGCTGGCCCACCGTTGGTGGGACCCGACTTCCGAGTTCCGCCCGCTGCATGAGATCAACCCGCTGCGCCTCGAATGGATCAACGCGCGCGCCCCGCTGGCGGGCAAGAACGTGATCGACATCGGTTGCGGCGGCGGCGTGCTGTCGGAATCGATGGCGCGCAAGGGCGCGAAAGTGACCGGCATCGATCTGTCGAAAAAGGCGCTGAAAGTGGCCGACTTGCACGGCCTGGAATCGGGCGTCGAAGTGCGCTACAAGCACATCGCGGCCGAAGACATGGCGTTGGCCGAACCGGGCCAGTACGACGTCGTGACCTGCATGGAAATGCTCGAGCACGTGCCGGACCCGGCCTCGATCGTGCGCGCCGCGGCGGCGCTGGCGAAACCGGGCGGCAAGCTGTTCTTCTCGACCATCAACCGCAATCCCAAGGCTTACCTGCTGGCCGTGATCGGCGCCGAATACGTGCTGCGCATGCTGCCGCGCGGCACCCACGACTATGCCAAGTTCCTGACCCCGGCCGAACTGTCGCAATTCATGCGCGCGGCCGGCCTGCAGGTCGACGGCATGAAGGGCCTGACCTACAATCCGCTGACCAAGATCTATTCGCTCAACAGCGACACCGATGTGAACTACATGGTGGCCTGCACCAAGCTCCCTGATTAAGCCTCTCTGAACCAAGCCCCTCATCCGATGACCTCCCCTGCCTTCACCCCGGCACCGCGTGCCGTCCTGTTCGACCTCGACGGCACGCTGGCCGACACCGCCCCCGACCTTGCCGCCGCCGTCAACTGGCTGCGCACCGAGCGAGGCTTCGAGCCGACGCCCTACAGCGTGCTGCGCCCGACCGCCTCGGCCGGCGCGCGCGGCATGATCGGCGCCGCCTTCGGCCTGGCGCCGGGCGACGAAGGCTATGAGGAACTGCGCCTGCAATGGTTCGACCGCTACCAGGCGCACATGGCCGTGGAAAGCGGCCTGTTCGAGGGCGTCGACGAGCTCCTGCGCGGCATCGAAGAGGCCGGCATGGCCTGGGGCGTGGTCACCAACAAGCCATCGCGCTTTACCGACCCGCTGATTCCGCAGATCGGGCTGGCGCACGCCGGCTGCATCGTCTCGGGCGACACCATGCCACACGCAAAACCCCATCCGGCGCCGCTGCTGGAAGGCGCGCGCCGCCTCGGCCTCGAACCGGAGCACTGCTGGTACGTCGGCGACGACCTGCGCGACATCGAAGCGGGCCGCGCAGCCGGCATGGTGACGGTGGCCTGCGCCTGGGGCTACTGCGGCGCCATCGAACCGACCACCTGGGGCGCGGACTTCCTCTGCGCGACGCCGGTCGAGTTGCTGGAAGTGTTGCGTGGCCTCGCGCCAAACGCCGGCGCCGTCGGCGCCGTGGAGCACAGGTCCGCGGCAAGCCAGGGTTACAACTGATTACGACTGAAACAGCCTTCTGTCTACCGTGTAACTGAAGCGGCCGGTAACCTGCATCCATCGACAACGCAACACTGATGGAGCAGAACATGAACACCACCACCGCCACCGCTACCCGCATTCATCCCCTGATGGCCGCCGCAGCCGCGTCGGTGATCATCGTCAGCCTGACCGGCGCCGCCGCCATCACCGGCCTGCTGCCGACCTCGCGCGGCGCCGCCGAACCGGCGCTGAGCCAGGCCAGCACCGCCCTGCCGCTGGCAGCCGGACAACTGCAGGCGACCGCCGTGCCGCCGGCTCAGCAAATCCTTGCAGCCCAGCCAGCAGCACCGGCCGCCGCCCCGCTGGTCGTCAGCGCCGCGCCCGGTACCACGACCTACGTGCAAACCGGCAATCCCACCGCGCCGGTGGTCGTCGTCAAGCAGGAAGCAGCGCCCGCCGTCAAGAAGACGGTCGTGCAGAAGCCGGTTGTCCAGAAAGTCGTGTACAAAGAGAAAGAGCCGAGCTACCGCCCAAGCCAGCAGGTCGCCCGCTACGAAGAACCGTCCTACCGCCCTGCCCCGGCACCCGTCGCCCCGGCCCCGGCACCAGCGCAGCCGAGCTACGTCGGCATCGGCACCGGCGCCGTCATCGGCGGCCTGATCGGCAACCAGATCGGCGGCGGCAACGGCAAGAAACTGGCCACGCTGGCCGGCGTCATCGGCGGCGGCTACCTCGGCAACGAAATCGCCAAGCGCAACGGCCAGTAAGCTATTGCTGTTCACCGAAACCGCAGCGCCAGGTGCGCTGCGTTTTTTTTGGGTTCATTTGCAACACTTCGTAACCCCACGGGGCATGCCTGATGTACGACAGCCTGAGGCACTACACATGCTGTGCGATTGGAGTACAATGGAGTTTCGTTGGGGGCGACCTGGTTTCGACGTGGGTTGCAAAGCAGCGCAGGGCATACCGAGGACTGGTTACCTCGTAAATACATCCAGAAATCAATAACTGCAAACGATAACTCGTACGCACTCGCAGCTTAATTGCTGCTAGCTCTACAACACCTCGCCCCTGGGGTGGCCGCAAGGCAGTAGAGTCATTTACAGGGGCTAGGACTCAACCGGGTTACTTGGTTGCTTCCGAAATTTAAGGTAACTCGCTGGTACAAAGGGTGCACATCCCCGTTGTGCCGGTTAAATTAAATGATAGTGCTAAGTATGTAGAACTGTCTGTAGAGTGCTTGCGGACGAGGGTTCGATTCCCTCCGCCTCCACCACCGCATAAAAAACACAGCCCCGCTGGCGCAAGCCAGCGGGGCTGTGTTTTTTATGCGGTATGGTTCCGGCGTCGGGAATCGAATCCTCGGACGGCACGGACGAGGGCCGAGTGGGGATTTCGAGCTGCGCAGCAGCGAGCCCACGAGGGACTTTGCGCCTCCGGGCGCAAAGGCTCTCCGATTCGCCTGACTAAAGGAAAATCGCGCAGCGATTTTTTGCCTTCCCGCCTCCTGCAGGCGCTGCCGAGGTATCAATCCCAGTCAACGGTTGTACACCCCCACATTTGAGCGTATCGTTTGTACATCGAAGACATGCAGTACGCACACCCATGCGAACCCGTCGCGACCACCAGACCGCCAGACTGATCGACACCACGATCAAGGACCTCCGGTCGCGCGGCATGTACGCCACCGCGCGCTCCCTGTACGAGGCAGGCGTACCCTTCGCCATCGCGCGCCGGGTCCTGGCACATCCCGACCAGCGCCGGACCTATGGCAGCGCCGCGCTGCATTAGTCTCCACGCGCAAGCCGAACCGGACATCCGCCCCCTGCCGTGTTAGCATTTGACCAACGCGACCCCAGTCGCGACATCACGTCATCAAGGGAATCATGCTGAAAGTAAACGGTAAGGAAGTACTGTACTCAACCTCATTCATCATCGGCGCAGGCGAAGAAGCCGTGCTGGCCCCTCCTCAGTTCCAGGGTACGAAAATCACGATCCATGCGGTTCAACAGGCAGACGAAGCTGCTCCGTCGCCCCTGAAAATCGAGGGTTCGCCGGGCAATGCGAAGATTTCCTTGCCGTTCCTGAACGCCGGCGCCTTCTCGGGTGGACTGGAAATGGGCGTGTCGGGCAAGGACAAGGTCACGGGCCGTGTCGTCGGCCAGGGCTTCAATGGCGCCATGGTCGTGCACTTCGCCATGTACATCGAGCGCGAACCGAACTACGCGCAGCGCAAGCCTTAAGCGCCTATCTCCCCGCCCGCTTCTTTTTCTTTCCAAAATGCATGCAACCGGTGGCAGCGTTATAGAATCGTCGCCACCGAAACCGTTGCCGTGCAAAAGGAAAGTCGCGTATGAATTTTGAAGCAGCCAAGACCCTCTGCCGGTCCTTCCCCGGCGTCACCGAAGACACCAAATGGGGCAACGACATCGTGTTCTCCGTCGGCGACAAGATGTTCGCGGTGACGAACCTTGGCGAGGCGACCGGGATGAGCTTCAAGGTCGAGGACGAGCGCTTCCTGGAACTGACCGACCGGCCGGGGATCATTCCGGCGCCTTACCTGGCGCGGGCGAAATGGGTGTATGTCGAGGATGCGAAGGCGCTGGGCGATGCGGAGGCGGCGGAGTTGCTGCGCAGGTCGTATGAGCTGGTGTTTGGGAAGTTGACCAAGAAGTTGCAGAGAGAGATAGGCGGGGCCTAGTCGCGGTTGAAAGCGCCGCAGGCCGAAGGTCAACACCCTTCAGCCGCAGCGTCCTTTCACAGGATTACGACGACGGTCCCATGTCCGCGGCTTGCGGGTCGATCTTCAAGGCCTTGAGCAGCGCGTCGTTGAACGCCGGGATATCGTCCGGCTTGCGGCTCGTGATCAGCTTTTCGTCGATCACCACTTCCTGGTCCACCCACTCGGCTCCGGCGGCACGCATGTCGTCCTGGATGTCGGGCCAGCTCGTCAGGTTCCTCGACTCGGCGATGCCGGCGTCGATCAGCACCCACGGGGCGTGGCAGATCGCGGCGATCGGCTTGTCCTCGGCGTAGAAGTCGCGGATGAAGGCGATCGATTCGGGGCTCTTGCGCAGTTCCAGGGGATTCTTCTCGCCGCCCGGCAGCAGCAAGGCATCGAAGTCCGCCGGGTTCGCATCGCTAACGTTCATCTCGACCCGGAAGGTGTCGCCCATGGCGTCATGGTTCATGCCCTGCACCGCCTGGCCTACGCCCTTTGGCGAAATCAGGATCACCTGCGCGCCCTGCCCTTCCAGGAAAGTACGCGGCCCGGTGTACTCGACCTGCTCGACGCCGTCCGTCATCAGCACTGCAACGCGCTTGCCCTGCAGCGCCCCGCCATTACTACCTTGTTCCATATGACCTCCTCGGTGTCGTTAGTCGTGATCTATCTGACACCATTCTAGGAGCACACCCGCATACACGGCGCTCGCTTCAGGTATCCGGCAGGCCCAGCGTGCGCAGGCGCGCGCGCAGCCGGCGGACTTCGTCGGCCAGGTCGATGACGAGCGCGGCCAATTCCTCGTTGGCGTCGAAAGCGCGCTCGAGCTCGAACAGCCGCCGCGCCCGCGCCAGGTCGACGCTGCGAAAGCGCACGCTTGCCAGCGCGTGCGGCGCTTCGCTGCCCGGTGCCCCCAGCACGCCTGCCTGCACATGCCGTACCACCCAGTCCGGCTCGACCCTGCAAGCCCGTGCGAGCTCGTCCAGGTCCAGCGCCACCTCGTCGATCAACACGCCAGTCAAGGTCTGGTTCGCCAACATTGTCAGCCTCCTCAATAAGCATCGTCTAACGCTACGCGGCCCGCCTAGGCGGGGCGCGGATTAAACGCGAGGTCGCGCGCCATCGCCTGGTACAGCGCCCGCGCCTTGTCATTGTTCGCCGGCGGCAGCACCACGTCGAGGATCAGGTACAGGTCGCCCGGCGGACTGGCCGGGATGCCGCGCCCCTTGAGGCGCAGCTTGCGCCCGCTCTGCGAGCCGGCCGGCACCGTGACCTCGACCGTGCCCGAGGGCGTCTGCACCGACACGCTGCCGCCGAGCGCCGCCTCCCAGGGCGTGACCGGCACGTTTTCGACCACGTTTGCGCCTTCGACCCGGTAGCGCGGGGCGGGTGCAAACTGAATTTCAAGATACAGGTCGCCCGCCCCCGCGCCGCCGTGCCCCTCGTGGCCCTGGCCGGCCAGGCGCAGCTGCTGGCCCGGCGTCACGCCGCGCGGGATGTTCACGCTCAGCGTCTTTTCTTCCATCACGGTTCGGCCCTGCGCCTGTCGGCGCGGCACGCGCAGGCTGACCGTGCGCGTCGCGCCCTGGTAGGCGTCGCGCAGGTCGATGGTAATGGCCGCATGGATGTCGTCGCCGCGCATCTGGAAGTCCCCGTTACGGCCGCCGGCGCCGGCGCCACCGCGGTGGCCTGCGCGTCGCCCGGCCTGTGCGAACAGGTCGGCAAAGAAGTCTTCCGCGCCGGCGCCGGCGAAGTCGAACTGCTCGCCCCAGTCGGGCGGCGGCTGGAACGACTCGCCCGGGCGATGGCCACGGCCGAGCGCATCGTAGGCCGCGCGCTTGGTGGCGTCACCCAGCACCTCGTAGGCTTCGTTGATTTCCTTGGTTTTCGCGTCGGCGTCCTTGAGCTTGCTGACGTCGGGGTGGTATTTGCGCACCATTTTCCGGTACGCCTTCTTGATGTCCTCCGCGGACGCCTCCCTGTCGACGCCAAGGGTCTGGTAATAGTCCTTGTATTCCACGAGCTTGCTCCTGGATCAGGTTGATGGTCGAGATACGCCATATCTAATGATCACAGGCTGGCTTTTCAACGGGACGGGATATATTTACAGGAATGTAAATGCCAATTAGAGTTGAGCTTTATTAATTATCTCCTTGCCATGGTTAATCACGCTCCGAAACGCCTGCTCATGCTTGCGGCGCTGTTGTGTATGGCACTGCCTTCTTTCGCTTACGGGCTGAAGCAAGCCCAGCCAGCAACGTGCAAGCAACCGGAATACCCGCGCCGGGCGCAGAAGGCCGGCGAAGAAGGGGTGAGCTTGCTCGGGTTTCTCGTGCGTGGCGATGGCACGGTGGCCAGTTCAGTTGTACTCAATTCCAGTGGATCCCAGGAGCTGGACCGCATAGCGGCGGACGCATTGTCCAAGTGCGTGTTCAGGCGCCCTGCCAACAGTGACGACGCTACCGAGCACTGGGTGCGCCTGGCATACACATGGGACTTCAACGACGGGCCCGGCATGCTTCGGGCGAAGCAGGCCGCAGCACTTGCCGCAGGCAAAGGCAGTCTCCCGGCACGCTACCATCTCAGCCTTCTTCTCTCGCAAACAGCCGAGACCGACGCCGATCGAGAGAAGGGATTGCTCGTCTTGCGTAGTAGCGCCGAATTGGGGCATGCGCCTGCGCAGTTCGACCTTGGCCGGCGTTACGAAAAAGGAGTTGGGGTCGAGACGAATCTCGACGAAGCAGTTCGCTGGTACCAGAAATCCGCCGCACAAGGCGATCCGCTGGCGACGCAACGCCTGAGGCTGGGACTACTGCCAGACTAGCCATACGACTGCCTGCCTTAGACAGTCTGGATTTTCAAGGGCATGCCCGAGGAGGATGCCGGCATGGGATATCTTTACAAAAATGCAATTGCAATCTAGAGTTAAGCTTCACTAATTAACTCCTCGTCATGATTATTCACGCTCCGAAACGCCTGCTCATGCTTGCGGCGTTGCTGTGCACGACAATGCCTTCGCTCGCTTCCGAGCCAATGCAGCCAGCGCCGCCCATAAGTTGCAAAAAGCCCGAGTACCCGGAACGGGCGCAGAAGGCCGAAGCGGAAGGCATCACCGTGCTCGGGTTTCTCGTGCGTGCCGATGGCACAGTAAGGGATACAGTCGTGCTCAGCTCGACTGGCTCCCGGGACCTGGACCGGGCAGCTGAGCTCGCATTGTCCAGATGCCTATTTGAACGTGTTGCCAAGGTGGACGATGCAGTCGACCTCTGGGTGCGCATGGTCTACGTATGGCACCTCACGGACGACGACTACTTGCTGCGAGCAAAGCACAAGACGGCGGTCGCCGCAGGCAACGGCAATGTCGCGGCGCGCTACCACCTCAGCCTGCTTCTATCGACGACAGCAAAGACGGATGCCGATCGGGAAAAAGCCCTGGTCGTGTTGCGCAGTGCGGCCGAGCTGGGGCATGCACATGCACAATATGATCTCGGCCAGCGTTATGAAAAGGGAGAGGGGGTCACGGTCGATCCGGATGAAGCTTTGCGGTGGTACCGGAAATCCGCAGCCCAGGACGATCCGCTCGCGAAGCAACGCCTGACATTGGGGATACTGGGAAGCTAAGCAGGCCTGCTGTCGTAGCGCCGTGCGATCGGCCCCCTCGATAGACACGCGGACTTGACACGCATTTGCCAATTAGACAGTAAAATCGGCGGCTTTCTCCACCCGTCCACCTCCTCATGACCGTCACCGTTTCCGCTGCACCTTCGTCACCCGTCCGCCTCGAAATCTCCACGCTCTGGAAACTGTCCTGGCCCATGCTCGTCGGCCAGCTGGCAACCGTCGGCATGGGCGTGGCCGACGTGGCGATGACGGGCCATGTAAGCGCAGCGGAGCTGGCCGCCGTATCGCTGGGCGCCTCGGTCTGGTCGATCGTGCTGGTGACGGTGATGGGCACCATGATGTCGATCAATACCGTGGTCGCACACGAGATTGGCGCCGGGCGCTACGACAAGATCCCGCATTCGGTACGCCAGGCCTTGTGGAAGGGTGTCGGTGTCGGCCTGATCGCCTTCCTCCTGACTAACCTGGCCACGCTGCTGTTCGACCACATCGGCCTGGACCCGGCCGTGGCCGACCGCGCCGCCATGTTCCTGCACGTGACGAGTATCGGCATGCCGGCCTTCGCCTGCTACCGCGCGCTCTACGGCTACACGACCAGTATCAACGAAACCAAGCCGATCATGATCATCGCGATCCTTGGCCTGCTGTTTGTGATCGCCAGCAACTGGCTGCTGGTATTCGGCAACTGGGGTTTTCCACAGATGGGTGCGGTCGGTTGCGCCGTGTCGACCAGCGCCGGCATGTGGCTGATGCTCATTGCGATGCTCTTCTGGGTGAAGGTGTCGCCGGTCTACCGCATGACCTATCCCTTCACGGGCTGGGAAGGTCCGGATTGGAAGGAAATCCGCGAGATGCTGCGCCTGGGCCTGCCGATCGGCGTCACCTACTTTGCCGAGGTCAGCGCCTTTGGCCTGATCAGTTTGATGGTGGCGCGCTTTGGCGTGGTGCAGGTGTCGGCGCACCAGATCGCGCTGAACTTTTCGTCGCTGGTATTCATGGTGCCGCTCAGCTTCGGCATCGGCCTCCTGACCCGCGTCGGCCAGGCGATGGGCGAAGGCAATCCGGTGCGGGCGCAGTTCGTCTCGCGCGTCGGGGTCGGGATGTCGGTCGCGTTCGGCGTGCTGTCGGCCGCCTTCATCGCCCTCTTCCGCTGGGAAATCGCGCGCGCCTACACCTCCGACCCGGCGGTGCAGGAAGCCTGCGTGCACCTGCTGCTGTTCGCGGCGCTGTTCCAGTTGTCGGATGCGACCCAGGTCGCCACCGCCTCGGCCATTCGCGGCTATCAGGTGACGCGTCCGCCGATGATCATCCAGCTGGTCGCCTTCTGGGGCTTTTCGCTGCCGCTCGGCTATATTCTCGGCATCGCACCCGCCTGGTTCCCGTGGTCGCCCGCGGCGCCGATGGAGTCGACCGGCTTCTGGATCGGCCTCGTGCTGGGACTGACGATTGCCGCCGTCCTCCTGACATGGTCGATGGAGCGGCTGTCGCGCCAGAAAGTGCGCCTGATCGCAAAATAAAGGCCAAATAGCCGGGGGGCCCGGTATGTACTGCTTTTGGAAGGCGACTCTGGTATCGTCTCGTCCGTTGCATATAGCTAACTTCAACGAGACAATCAATGCGCCTTCTCCTCTGCCTCCTTGCCGCGCTCGCGGCCGCGCCCGCTTCCGCGGAACGCCTGACACTCGACCGCATCCACGGCGAAACTTCGCTGGCTGGTCCCGGCGTGAAAAACGTGCGGGTGTCGCCCGACGGCGAACGCGTGACCTTCCTGCGCGGCCGCACGGACAACCAGTTCCAGCAGGACCTGTGGGAATACAACATGAAGGACAAGACCACGCGCCTGCTGGTCGACTCCAAGAAGCTCGTGCCCACCGAGAACCTGTCGCTCGAGGAAAAGGCACGCCGCGAGCGCGCCCGTACCGCCAGCCTGTCCGGCATCCTCAGCTATACCTGGTCGCCCGATGGCAAGCAGTTGCTGGTGCCGATCGCCGGCGACCTGTACCTGGTCGACGCGGCCAGGCCTGACGCGGCGCGCAAGGTTGCCTCGGGCAACGTGCTAGACCCGAAGATTTCGCCGAAGGGCCGCTACGTCAGTTTCGTCCGCAACCAGAACCTGGTGGTGATCGACCTGAAAACCGGCGCCGAGCGCCAGTTGACGACGGACGGCAAGGGCACCGTGCACAACGGCGAAGCCGAGTTCGTCGCGCAGGAAGAGATGGACCAGACCACGGGCTATTACTGGGCGCCGGACGACTCGCGCATTGCCTACAAGCGCTACGACGAAGCCCCGGTGCCGGTCGCGCGCCGCTTCGAAATCTTTGCCGACCGCACCGAAGTGATCGACCAGCACTACCCTGCCGCGGGCGATCCAAACGTGCTGGTGGACTTGTTCATCGTGTCGCCGGAGGTGGACGGAAAAGCGGGCGTTCCGCGCAAGATCGACCTCGGTGCGGAAAAAGACATCTACCTGGTGCGCGCCGACTGGAGCGCTGACGGCAAGACCCTGGTCTACCAGCGCCAGACGCGCGACCAGAAGCGCCTCGACCTGGTGGCGGTGGACGCCGCCACGCTGTCGCAGCGCAACCTCCTGACCGAGACCTCGAAGACCTGGGTTAGCCTGCACAACGACCTGCGCTTCCTGAAGAACCGCCAGGCCTTTATCTGGGCCTCGGAGCGCACTGGCCGCAACCACCTCTACCTGTACGACCTGAACGGCAAGCTCTTGAATACCATTTCGAGCGGCGAATGGGGCATCGACAACGTGCTCGCTGTGGACGAGGCCGCCGGCAAGGTGTATGTCGCCTCGAACCGCGACGCCGTCATCGATAAGCAGACCTATGCGCTGGCGCTGAACGGCAGCACGGCCGCCAAACCGGTCCGCATCACCCAGGGCGACGGCTGGCACGAGGCCGCGTTCGCAAGCAACGGCAAGATTTTCGTGGATACCTATTCGGACCCGAAGACGCCGCCGCAAGTGTCGATCCGCCGCGCCGACGGCAGCATGGTGCAATGGCTCGAGCAGAACGCGCTGAACGCCAGCCACCCGTACGCGAAATACCTGCCCGACCACCTGCCGACCGAGTACGGCACCATCAAGGCGAAAGACGGCCAGACGCTGCACTACTCGCTGATCAAGCCGGCCAACTTCGACGCCACCAAGCGTTATCCGGTGTTCCTGTTCACCTACGGCGGCCCGCACTCGCAGCGCGTGACCCGCACCTGGGGCAATTATTTTGACCAGTACATGGCGCAGCAGGGCTTCGTGGTGTTCCGCCTGGATAACCGCGGTTCGAGCCGCCGCGAACGCCAGTTCACCGATGTCATTTATAACAACCTCGGCAAGCACGAAGTCGAAGACCAGCTGACCGGCGTCGACTGGCTGGCGCAGCAAACTTTCGTCGACCCGAAGCGCGTCGGCGTGTTCGGCTGGAGCTATGGCGGCTTCATGACGCTGCGCCTGCTGGCGGCGGATTCGAACCGGATCGCGATGGGCGTGTCGGTGGCGCCGGTGACCGACTGGGCGCTGTACGACACCCACTACACAGAACGCTACGTCGGCGCCACGCCGAAGTCCGGCAAGGACGCCTACGACCGCAGCGGCGTGTTCGCCCACCTCGACGGTTTGAAGTCGCCGCTGCTGCTGATCCACGGCATGGCCGACGATAACGTGCTGTTCACCAACAGCACGCGCCTGATCGACGAACTCGTCAAGCGCAACGTGCAGTTCGAGCTGATGACCTACCCGGGCGCCAAGCACGGCATCTCGGGCCGCACCAGCCAGCGCCACGTGTACGGCATGATCGAGAACTTCTTCAAGAAAAATCTCGGCAGCACCGCGCCGCGCTAAGCACGCGATTTGTAAAAAAAACCGGAACGCCTTGCGGCGCTCCGGTTTTTTTTCGTCAGCAGATTCTTCGTTACCCACTGGGTTCGACGGAAATATTTCTCCCAAGTCTACGAAAATTCTGACGACCCAGCCAAATGTCAATGCCACTGTTGCGTTAACGCTACAGTGTGCAAATTATTTTGTGAATACATTTGCCCTCAAATGCTTATCCTTTCCTATAGGAATGTGAACACTGAACTCAACAGTTCAGCTTTCCTGTAACAAATTATGTCGCCACGGAATTAATTCCTACGAGTATTCTTCGTGTTCCTGATCTAGAGACACGCTCAAGAAGAGCGGCACCCAACGAGGACATTTACAAATGCACGCCATCCGTACCAGCGCTACCCGCATCTCCTTCGCAGTTTCCGCCTTGGTCATCGGCACCGCCATCGCCGCCCCGGCGTCCGCGGTCACCCGCAGCGTCGGCGCAGGCCAGACCTACGCGACCCCATGCAAGGCGTTCGCCGCAGCAGCAACTGGCGACGTCATTGAAATCCAGGCTGGCACTTATTCCGGCGACGTCTGCGCCATCTACAAGAGCAACCTGACCATCCGCGGCGTCAATGGCCGTCCGAAGATCGATGCCGCCGGCAAGAACGCGCTCGGCAAAGGGACCTGGGTCGTCGTCGGCAACAACATCAAGATCGACAACGTCGAAATGATGGGCGCCAAGGTGACGTCCCGAAACGGCGCAGCCCTGCGCCTGGAAGGAACCAACTTTACGCTGACCAACTCGTTCCTGCACAACAACGAGAACGGTATCCTGAGCGGCGCGAATACCGCCAGCGCCATCATCCTCGAGAACAACGAGTTCGGCCATAACGGCTACGGCGACGGCTACACCCACAACATCTACATCGGCTCGGTGGGGAAACTGACCTTCCGCTTCAACTTCTCGCATGACGCCAAGGTCGGCCATAACCTGAAGACCCGGGCACATTACAACGTCATCGCGTACAACCGCTTCTCGAGCCTGCGTACCGGCGAAACCGGCAGCACCGCCGCGGGCAAGCCAAGCTACGAGATCAACGTGCCGAACGGCGGCACCACCTACATTATCGGCAACGTCATCATGCAGCCGGCCGATTCGAACAACCCGGCCATGGTGGCCTATGGCGAAGAAGGCGTGGGCACCCGCAAGACCGACCTGTATGTGATCAACAATACGTTTGTGAACGACGACGCCTCGCGTGGCACCTTCGTGATGGTCAGGAACGCCGCTGTTGGCGCCAAGCTGATCAACAACCTGTTCGCGGGTTACGGCACCGTCACCAACCAGACGACGGCCGTGAAGAAGACGAACTACCAGTCGCTGGCGCTCGCTTTCGTCGACCGCGCTGCCTACGACCTGCGTCCCCTGATCGGCACCCTGATCGTCAACGCTGGCTCGTCGCCGGGCTCCTCGAGCGGCGGCCTGTCGCTCAAGGCCAGCTCGAGCTACAAGCACCTTGCCTCCGGTGCCAGCCGTTCGACCCTCGGCAGCCTGATCGATATCGGCGCCTACGAAGTCCAGTAAGTTTCCCCGGTAACGGCGCCCGGTAACGGCGGTCCCGCAATGGGAACAAGCAGGGAACTGGATGTAGAATAAAAAGCCCCGGCGTGATGAGCGCCGGGGCTTTTTGGTTCCCGCTGGCCGCCATCCGGGGACGGCGCGGCCTTCTTAATTGGTTGCGTCGCGCAGGGCGTCCTTGGCGTCGCCGTACTTCTCCTGGGTCTTGCCTTCGACCTGGTTCTTCAGGCCCTTGACTTGCTGCTCCTGGTTACCGACCAGCTTGCCCGCTTCTTCCTGGAGTTTGCCGCCGATGTCCTGCAGCTTGCCTTCGACTTGGTCTTTGTTCATGGTGCGCTCCTTGAATGCGGCGCGGTCCGGGTGACCGCGCGATGAGTCCAGAATACGCCGCCATACGGCCGCGCTCTGTACGTGTTTTCACATAGCTCGACAATATCGTGCGGCACCTGCACGGGAAGCCGGGCCGGCAAGCCGGAAACAACTCATCCATGCGCCGGGCCGGCGCGACCCATGCTAGTGTTCAGTTAATCTTTTGTTAATGGAATGCGACCATGAGCGAACACTCCGACTCCCCGCCGCCGCCGAACGGTGCCTCAGCCCCTGCACAACGTACGCTAATGAAGCGCGTGGCCGTCATCGACGGCATCGGTGTCCTGTTTTTCCTGGGGCTGGCCGCCGTCTGGTTTGCGGCCGATGCCCTGCTGCTGGTGTTTGCCTGCATCCTGTGCGCGGTGCTGTTCTACGAATTGAGCCGCATGCTGGCGCAGCGCTTTCATTTCAAACGCAAACGGGCCCTGGCCCTGGTCGTACTGCTGCTGATCGCCGTCATCGGCCTGGGCGGCTGGGCGATGGCGCCGCAGATTGCCGAGCAGTCGACCAAGCTGGCCGAAGCGGTGCCGAAATCGCTGCAACAATTGCAAAGCTTCGTCAACGAATATCCCCTGCTCAAGCGCCTGATGGCCGGCATGCCGGAGCCGGAACAGATCGTCAAGCAGATGTCCTCGATGGTGCCGAATGCCGGCCTGTTCTTCGGCGGCGTCGTGGGTGCGCTCGGCAATGTGGTGATCATCCTGTTTGTCGGCATTTATTTCGCCGCCTCGCCCCGGCTCTACACGAACGGCATCATCAAGCTGGTGCCGCAGTCGAAACGGCCGCGCGCGCGCGAGGTGCAGCAAAAGATTGGCGAGACGCTGGGGAGCTGGCTGCTCGGCAAGGCGATGTCGATGCTGATCGTCGGCATCGTGACCTCGGTCGGCCTGTCGGTGCTGGGTGTGCCGCTGGCGCTGATCCTCGGCATCATCGCCGGCCTGCTCGACTTCGTCCCCTATCTCGGGCCCATCATGGCGGGCGTGCCGGCGGTGCTGATCGCGTTCTCGATCAGCCCGGACCTGGCCCTGTACACGGTGCTGCTGTTTGTCGGCGTGCAACTGGTTGAAGGCTATGTGCTGCAACCGCTGATCGAGTCGCGCGCCGTCGACCTGCCGCCTGCGCTGACCATCGTGATGCAGCTGATCTTCGGCACGATCTTCGGGTTTGCCGGGGTGGCGCTGGCCACGCCGCTGGCGGCGGTGATCAAGGTGCTGGTGCAGATGCTGTACGTGGAGGATGTGCTGGGGGATCGGATCGAGGAAAAGAAAGAAACGTAAGGAAAGAAATGTAAGACAAAAAAAAGCCGCGACGAGTCGCGGCTTTGTTTTTCACGGGCGGCAGGATTATTTGTTGCCCTTGAAGATATCCTTCACGTCGCCCACTTTTTCCTGGACCTTGCCTTCGGCCTGGTTCAGGTTACCTTCTTTCTGCGTCTGGCGGTTGCCGGTAACTTCGCCGACTTTCTCCTGGATCTTGCCGCCGATGTCTTTGGCCTTGCCCTTGATTTGGTCGTCGTTCATGGCTATACCTCTTCGGTTGAAATGAGACCCCACCTTAGGCCTGATTGCCCGGCAAATCTGTTCGTTCGTTAACATTAATGCGGCTTGCGCCATAAGCTTGCCAGCCAGGGCTGCTGCTCGCGCGGCAAGCCCTCCGGCCGGTAGTAATGGCGCAGCGGCACGAATCCGGCCGCCACGAGGTAGCGCTCCCAGGTCGGGTAATCGTAATAGCTGCCATAGCGCGGCCCGTTCCAGCCCTCCTCGTTGTGCCCGCGCGGATTCGAGCTGAACAGCACGCCACCCGGTTTCAGGGCGCCGTGCAGCGCGGCCAGCACGCCGGGCAGCGCCGCGCTCGGCACATGGAACAGCGAGGCATTCGCAAAGATGCCGTCGAACATGTCTTCCGGCAGCGCCAGGTGCAGGAAATCCTGGTGCCAGACTTCGCAGCCGCTGTGCTCGCGTGCCATCGCGACGAATTCCGCAGCGCCGTCGAGCCCGATTGCGCGGTGCCCGAGCGTGCTGAAGGTTTTCAGGTCGCGCCCCGGCCCGCAGCCGAGGTCGAGCAGCGTGAACGGCGCAGGCCCTTCGATGGCACCCAGCAGCGCCGCCACGTTCTGGCTGACGTCGTGGCCGATGGTGCCGGCAAAGAACTGCTGCGCAGTGCGCTCGTAATGCGCCAGCGTGCGCTGCGCAATGTCGTCAAAGCGGTCGTCGAGGTGATCGGTCATGAGTCGGAATTTACCAGATCCGCACCCGTTCCTGCGGCGGCAGGTACAGCTCCTGCCCCGGCTTGACATCGAAGGCCTTGTACCACGGGTCCAGGTTGCGCACGATGTAGGTGCGGTACTGGGCCGGGGCATGGCCGTCGGTAAGCACGATGCGGCGCAGCGAGGCTTCGCGCATCTTGGTGCGCCAGCCCTGGGCAAAGCCGGTGAAGAACTGGCGGTCCGCCTCGATCGTCTTGCCCGATGGCGTGGTCTTGAAGGCGTCGTAGGACGCGGCCACACCGGCCAGGTCGGCCAGGTTTTCGCTCAGCGTCAGCTGGCCGTTCACGGCCAGGTCCGGGAACGGTTTGTAGGCGGCGTACTGGGCGACCAGCTTGTTCGATGCCGCCTTGAAGTGCGCCAGGTCTTCTTTGGTCCACCAGTCGCGCAAGCGCCCCTGGGCGTCGAACTGGGCGCCCTGGTCATCGAAGCTGTGGCTGATCTCATGGCCGATGATCGAGCCGATGGCGCCGTAATTGACCGCGTCCGGTGCTTTCGGGTCGAAGAACGGCGGCTGCAGGATCGCGGCCGGGAAGTTCATCGCGTTCTGCAGCGGCAGGTTGACGGCGTTGACCAGCTGCGGCGGCATGGCCCATTCGGTGCGCTCGGGTTTGCGTCCCAGCTTGTCGAGCTGCTGGCGGTAACGGTATTGTTCGGCGCGGATCGCATTGCCGAAGGCGTCGCCCTTGACGACCTGCAGGCCCTCGTACGACTTCCAGCGCTCCGGATAGCCGACGCCCACATAGATCGCCTTGACCTTGGCCTGCGCCTGGGCACGCGTGGCTGGCGCCATCCAGTCAAGCTTCTCGATGCGGCGGCTGAAGGCGTCGATGATGTTGGCCACCATCGCCTGCACCTTTGCCTTGTTCTCGGCCGGGAAGTAGCGCGCCACATAGAGCTTGCCGACCGCTTCGTCCATCCCCTCGTTGGTAGCGGCCAGCGCGCGCTTCCAGCGCGCCGACTGCTGCGGCGTCCCGGTCAGCGTTTTACCGTTGAATTCGAAGCGCTGGTCGGCGAAGGCCTTCGGCAACAGGCTCGCATATTGATTGAGCTTGTGGAAGGCAAGATAGTCGCGCCAGATGGCGACATCGGCCGCCGTTGCGTTCCCCAGCAGCCTGGCCGCGCCCGTCACGGCGCTCGGGTGATACACCTGGAAGCGCTGCTGGCTTGCCAAGCCGGCCGCCTTGAAGAAGGCCGGCCAGTCCACGCCCGGCGCCTTTGCGGCGAAGTCCTTCAATGTCCAGACATTGTTCGACTTCTGGATGTTGGCCGAATCCTCGCGCGTGGCATGGGTTTGCGCCAGCGCCAGTTCGAGCTCGAACACGCGGGCGGCGCGCTCCTCGGTTTTATCCATGCCGGCGAGCTTCAGCATGGCGCCGATGTGCTGCTGGTATTTCGTGCGCAGCTCGGCCATGCGGGCATTGTTCTCGAGGTAGTAGGCGCGGTCCGGCAGGCCGAGGCCGCCCTGCAGCAGGTAAGGCAGGTTGACTGACGAGTCCGTCAGCCCGCCGGCCACCCACAGGCCGAACAGGTTTTCGGTGAAGAAGTCGGTGGCATTCAGCGGGTCGACATCGGCGCGCACCGAGGCGCCCAGGGCGCGCACCAGCGCCGCCTTGTCGCGGATACCGGCGATGCCCGACAAGATCGGCCTGATCGGGGCCAGACCGCGCTTTTCGATGCCCGCCTCGTCCATGTAGGCGGCGTAGAAGTCCGCCACCTTGCGCGCTTCGCCGCCCGTCCCTTTGGCGGCACCCAGCTCCTCGATCATCTTCGCGATGCGGCCGTTGGTCTCTTCGGCAAGCGCACCCATGGCGCTCCACGAACCGCGGTCGGCCGGGATCTCGGTCTTGGCCAGCCAGTCGCCGTTGGCGTAGGCGAAGAAATCGTCGCCTGGCAGCACGGTCATGCTGGCGGTCTTGCCGGCGGCGGGACGCTCGACCGGAGGTGCGACTTTCGTCGTCTCCTGGGCATTGGCGAAGCCGAACGTGCCGCCGTAGCAGGCAAACGCAATGGCGGCTGCGGATAAGGTCAAACGTGGTTTCATGCTCGTCCTTGTCAAGTGATCGTTACCGTGGCTGGGCCGCCAGCGCGGCGCGTGCCTGCGGCAGCAGGCGCGCCTTTTGCGCCGCGCGCACGCGGATGCCGCTGCCGATGCGCCGAGCTTCGACCAGCGCATCGGGGCCGAAGTTCTGGGCCACGTAGTGCTCCATCATATCCGCATGGCGCACGTCCGACGACGAGGCGACGACGCTGGCCACCGCGCGGTTGCGCGCCACCGCGTCGGCGCTCGCCACCAGCGCGCTGCGGTTGGCGGTGGCGAATGCCCAGGCCTGTTCCGGATGCTCGCGCCCGACACCGGTCACGATGTTGCCCACCAAGTTGGCCGGGGTCTGCGGTGACAGCGCCATGTCCAGGGTGCGGCCCGCGAGCGCCGGATCCAGCACGAGCGTCATCGCCCCGCCGATACGGTAACGTTCCTCGTCCGTCGTGGCGGCCGCCAGCGCCTTGCCGAGCGCCGCGTAGGTGGCGGCGTCGGCATAGCGGCCGGCGGTGTTGATGACGAAGTCGAGCATCTCCGGGCTGATCGATGACGGATCCGCCGTGTAGCGCGCGAAGAGCCTGCGCGCCTCGGCAATCGCGCGTTCGTCGCCGGCACGCGCCAGCGCGCCCGCCAGCAGCGGGCGCAGCCGGCTATCCTCGAGCGTTTCGCCGTCCTTCGGCTCCCAGCCGAGCTTGTCGAAACGCGGCTGCACGAAACGGAGCACGAAGCGCCGGATCAGCGCGCTTTCCGGTTCGCCGCGCGCCAGGTTCTGCAGCGTGCCGAGGTTCGAGAGGATCGATTCCCAGACCGCCAGGCGCGGCTCCTCGCCATATTTCGCGACCAGTGCCAGATAGCTGGCGAGCGGCGTGCGTCCAGCCGTGACCAGGCTCCAGGTATCGAGCAGGAACTTCAGGCGCGTCGGGTCGGGCAGTTGCGCGGCATTCGCGGCGAGCGCGTCGAAGCTGGCGCGGTCGTACTGGATGCGGAAAAAACCCACGCTGTCCGGGTCGACCACCAGCGCGCCCTCGCAACCGCCCTGGGTGATGGTGGTGCTGCGGTTCGTCAGCAGCGTGGTCCAGGCACGTCCGCCGACGGTGCCGACCTGCAGCGGCACGTTCCACAGGCGGTCCTCTAGCGCCGGCTCGTCGAGCCGGTACTGCTCCTGCAACAGCGTGACCTTGCGCTTGCCGTCCTCGCAGGCCTGCGCCACGCTAATCAATGGAAAGCCGGGCTGGGTCGTCCAGTCGGCGGCCAGCCGGGCGACCGGCTTGCCGGACGCCGTTTCGATGGCCGTCCAGAGGTCGGCCGTGGTCGTGTTCGAGTACTGGTGCGCGGCGATATAGGCGCGGATGCCCTTGCGGAACTTGGTTTCGCCAACATAGTTTTCCAGCATGCGCAGGAAACCCTGGCCCTTGACATAGGTGATGGCATCGAAGGCGCCGGCGGCCTGTTCCTCGTTGTCGATGCGGGTCTGGATCGGGTGCGTGGTCTTGCGCGCATCCAGGTTCAGCACGCTTTCGCGTTCGACGATGCCGTCCAGGTAGGGCCGCCACTCGGGATGGAAGCGCTCGGTGGCTTTCGACGCCATCCACGAGGCGAAGCCTTCATTGAGCCAGAGATTGTCCCACCAGGCCATCGTGACCAGGTTGCCGAACCACTGGTGCGCCACTTCGTGGGCGTTGACCTCGAAGGTCAGCTTCTTGACGTCTTCCGGGCTTTTTTTGGGGTCGTACAGCAGGGTCGCTTCGTTGTAGACAATGCCGCCCCAGTTTTCCATTGCACCATTGAAGCCGCCGGGAATCGCGATCTGGTCGAGCTTGGCGAGCGGATACGGCACGCCGAAGTAATTATTGTAGTAGCGCAGCAGGTCGCGCGTGGCCGCCAGCGGGAAGGCGGTCGCGCCGAGCTTGCCCTCGGTGGTGACGATGCCGATCTCGACGCCGTCCTGGCGCGCCGTCACGCGCTCCATCTCGCCCGCCACCAGCACCACCAGGTAGCTCGGCATCTTCGGGGTCGGGGCGAACGCGATGCGCTGCAGGCCGCCGGCCAGCTTTTCCTGCTTCAGGGCGGGCGTGTTCGAGTAGGCCTTGAAGCTGGCCGGCACGTCGACCGTCAGCCTGAAGCGGGCGCGAAAGGCCGGCTCGTCCCAGGTCGGCAGCATGCGGCGCGCATCCGACGGCTCCATGGTGGTCGCGACCAGCTTTTTATCCACGCCGCCCGCCTTGTAGCGCACCTGGAACAGGCCGCGCCCTTCGCGGTTGATCTGGCCCCGGAAGCGCAGGGCCAGCGTGTAGCGTCCCGGCGCCAGCGGCGACTTCAACTCGAAAGCAAGCGTTTCCTGCTTCTCGTCGAGGATCGGCTGCAGCGCCTGGCGCGTCTTGCCGGGGCCGAGCAGCGTGGCCTCGTCGATTGCCAGGTTGGCGGCGTTGAGCACGATACGCTTCGTTGCGCGCAGCACCTCGATCTCGACGCTCTGCTGACCGCTGAAGGTATCGTCGGCGATGTTGGGCACGAGGTGCGCGTCGTACAGCAGCGGAACGATATCCTTCGGCAGTTTGCCGGGGGTGGTGGCAAACGAAAATGGGGCTTCGGCCAGGGCCGCTGCCGGGGCAAACGCGGCGGCCAGCGCCAGCGTGACGGCAACGCCGCACAATGCCTGCTTGTCTCTCATGATGTCCTCTCTTATTATTTTTGATGGGTATTTTGATGCCTATCCTGGTGCCGCAGCCGGCGCAGCGATCCAGCACGCACTGTAGGGGAAGCGAAGCGGCACGATACCCCGAATGCGACGAACGGCAAAAAACCGCGCTGGAATGCAGAATCCCGGCAGTATGCCGCATGCATGACGCCAGGCCTTGAGGGGCGCGTCAGCCCCTGCGCGCCGCGGCCCGAAAATTTTTGGATTATTTTTGCGAAGGACCCTAAAGTTTCCGAAAGCACTGCCGTAAAAGGAGGACAACCGGTAATCCGGCCGAAAAAAATTGCAGCGGTGCTCACATGACCTCCAACGAAGTCCTCTCGATGTACGAAAATATTGCTGGCCTGACGGGCAAGATGGCCGTGGCGGCACAATCGGAGGACTGGAACGGTTTCGACAGCCTGCAGGCGCAATGCGCCGCACAGGCAGCGGCCACTGCGACGGGCGTGCCGGCCCTCGACGGCGCCAAGCGCCTGCGCAAGATCGACCTGCTGAAACAGATCATGGCCAACGACCGCGCCATCCGCGACATCACCGAACCATGGATGGGCCAGCTGGACCGCGCGATGCGCGCGCACTGAGCTGCCCTTTCTTCGAATAATCAAGCGCCTGCGGGCGCTTTTTTTATTGCGCCTGGCAATTGATGTGAATTGGAGGCGCAAACAAAAAGGCGCCCGCAGGCGCCTTGGTGCTGTGACCGGCTGGCGCCGGCCACATGAATTCGGAGAGCAACACCAGGTAGCCTGGTGTCGCCTCTTTGCCGGTTGCATCCGGCGTCCGCTGCCGCAGTTGGCAACGTGACCGCTTCCGGAAACAGGCGTCTTGCGACGTACCTCCGTTACCCGCGCCACGCTATCGGTGGTGGCTGCGGCGGACTCTGTTCCGTTTTGTGGTTTTGACAACCAACGAACCCAGTATATATCAAAATAATAACTTGTGTAGACTGATTCGTGCGCGCCACCTTCGCCTCAGGTTTCGCTGTTTTCGAGGGCCGGCTCGACCGGTTCCGGTGCCGCAGGTTTACGCGAACCCGGCATCAGGCGCGCCTTCACGGCGGACATGAAATTTGGTTTCGGCACGCCGTCCGCGGTGGCCGCCGCCGGCATCCTGGCCGGCTTGTGCTCTTTCGGGATCTTGCCCAAGCTTGAGCGCTTGCGCCGGCGCAGCAGCGCAAGGGCCAGGCCGGCCAGCGCGAGAACGGCCGCAATGGCGCCGCCGATCAGCCCCCACGGCGTTTCTGGTTCGGGTGGCGGCGCCTTCTTTGCCTTGAGCTGGATACGCGGCGCGCCCTTCGGGGCGGGTGGCGGGGCCGTGGCAGGCGCCAGTTCAGCCGATGGTGCCCCTGCCGTCGCCTGCAACACCTTCACCTTCTCTTCAAGCTGGCCGAGCTCGTGGCGCAGCGCGGTATTCTTCTCGCCCAGCACGGTACAGGCATTGAGCTGGCCGGCTTCCGGTTGCGGCGCGCATGTGCCTGGGGTGTCCTGCCGTTTTGCCGTCGCCGTTGGCGGGACCTCGACGGGCGCGACTTCCCTGGCGATGGCCTTCTTGATTGGCACTGCCGCGCGCCTCACTACCGGCTTGCGTGGCTCCACGTATTCCTCGCCCTCGTGCAAGGCTGCTGCCGGACGCGATGCGGGTTGCGGTTTAGCCGGCAGTGTAACCGCGACCGGCACAGGCGGAGCAACCAATGCCGGTGCCGGTGCCGGTGCCGGATTCGGGTCCGGCGTCAGCCACAGCGTCACCAGGCGCACGCTGCGCTGGCCGCCATCCTGCAGCTCGAGGTAGACGTGCAGGTGGCGGCCCTCGACGGGCTTGCCTGTGGTGAGGTGCAGGAACTGGCGGCCACCCTGCCGCGTCACATTCAGGCCCAGGCTGGAGAGAACGGCGGGCATGGCGATGTTCGCGCCCCGGTAGACGTCCGGATGGGCCAGGCCCACCCCGACTTTCGCCGCCCCGTCCTCGATCATCGTCAGCTCGACGCTGGCCGCCAGTGGCTGGCCGATGTGGGACGCTACCCTTGCATCGCCCAGTTCGGCGCCGTGCGCTGCCGTGGCCGTGGTCGTGGCCACACAGGCGAACAGCAAGCTTGGGAAGATGTGGGAAGCGCGAATCGCCATGGGAAGATGAATTTGTAGCCTAAGCGTAATTAACGGGTGTTCGGCTACACTCTTTAGCTTCTGCCCCGAAAATAAATAAGAGGACAAGCTCATGGATACCCGGATAGAAGACCAGCGGATGGAAAAGGACAGTTTCGGCCCGATCGAGGTCCCGGCCGCCCGCCTGTGGGGCGCGCAGACCCAGCGCTCCCTGCACCACTTCCATATCTCGACCGAAAAGATGGCGCCGGAACTGGTCGGCGCGCTGGCCCAGGTCAAGCGCGCGGCAGCCGCCGTCAACCGTTCTCTGGGTAAACTGCCGCGCGACAAGGCCGACGCCATCATCGCAGCCGCCGACGAAGTGCTGGACGGCCGCCACCCGCACGAGTTCCCGCTGGCCGTGTGGCAGACCGGCTCCGGCACCCAGAGCAACATGAACATGAACGAGGTGCTGGCCAACCGCGGGTCCGAGCTGATGGGAGGCGAGCGCGGCGAAGCGCGCCTGCTGCACCCGAACGACCACGTCAACATGGGGCAGTCCTCGAACGACATCTTCCCCACCGCCATGCACGTGGCGGCGGCGCTGGCGGTGTCGAAAGACCTGCTGCCCTCGCTGGTGCGCCTGCGCGGCACCCTGCAGGTGAAATCGCGCGATTTCGACGACATCGTCAAGATCGGCCGCACCCACCTGCAGGACGCCACGCCCCTGACGCTGGGCCAGGAATTTTCCGGCTATGTCGCCCAGCTCGAGTTTGCCGAAAACGCGATCAAGGCGTCGCTGCCGGGCCTGCTGTTGCTGGCGGCGGGCGGCACGGCGGTCGGCACCGGCCTGAACGCGCACCCCGAGTTTGCGCCGCGCATCGCGGCTGAACTCGGTTCGCGCACCGGCCTGGCCTTCAAGACCGCGCCGAACAAGTTCGCCGCCCTTGCCGGGCACGACGCGCTCGTGTCCAGCCACGGCGCCCTGAAGACCCTGGCCACCGCCCTCATGAAGATCGCCAACGACGTACGCTGGATGGCCTCCGGCCCGCGCTCGGGCCTGGGCGAAATCACGATTCCGGAAAACGAACCGGGCAGCTCGATCATGCCGGGCAAGGTCAATCCGACCCAGTGCGAAGCGCTGACGATGCTGTGCTGCCAGGTGTTCGGCAACGACGTCGCCCTGAGCGTGGGCGCCTCGCAGGGCAACTTCGAGCTGAACGTGTTCAAGCCGATGATCGCGCATAACTTCCTGCAGAGCGCGCGCCTGCTGGCCGACGGCATGCGCTCCTTCGACGAACACTGCGCTAGGGGGATCGAACCGAACCGCGAGCGCATCGGCGAGCTGATGGAACGGTCGCTGATGCTGGTGACCGCGCTGGCGCCGCACATCGGGTATGATGCCGCCGCGCAGATTGCCAAGCACGCACAGCACACAGGCATCACGCTGCGCGAGGCGGCCCTGCAATCGGGCCTGGTCACCGAAGAACAGTTCACGCAGTGGATCGTTCCGATGGACATGACGCGGCCGGACCCGGCGTAAGCTGCGGGCGCAAGCTCAGACAAGGCCAAGCGTGCGCCCTACAATTTTTCCCGAGGATAGTATGCAAAAGACAACTTTCGAACTGACATCCGAGTTCGTCGAGCTCAACCAGCTATTGAAAATGGTCGGCTTGTGCGACAGCGGCGGCGCCGGCAAGCACATGGTGGCCAGCGGCGCGGTATCGGTCGATGGCAAGCAGGAACTGCGCAAGACCGCAAAGATTCGCACCGGACAGACGGTGACCGTGGGCGACGTGCGGATCTCGGTGCAGTAGGAGGGACTGCCGGGCTCTACGGCACACGTTTGCGCGCAGACAAACGCGACCGGTAGTCCTTGTGTAGATTTTAAGACGTGACCAACCGGCTTAAGGTGACGGCAATGGAAACCCCGCAAGACAACCCGCAAGCCCAGGAACGGCTGATCGGCGATCTGCGCCTCGTGATCGAGAACGCGGAAGAGCTGCTGAAAAACACCGATCAGTACACAAGTGTCCTGTACCAGAACGCGCGCGCCAAGCTGGCCAGGGCGCTCGACGCGGCGAACGAAGAACTCGAACGCTTCGAAGACGCCCAACTGAGTCGCATGATGGAAGCGACCCGGCAGGCCAACGAGCGATTCGCTGACCAGACCGGCGAGGCCCGCGTCCTGCGCGCTTTCCATTGAGTCGCCTGCCGCGGCGCCGCAAGGCGCCGCGTTTCGTTTACGTCCGTTCTTTCAGGTCCGCACAGCTTCTCAAGCCAGGTGAAGCAGGGATCAGGCTGTCGTGTTGATCTTGTTGCCCAGGTGCGCCGGCAGATTTGGCATCGGCGGCGGTGGCGCGATGGTGTCGAGGATCTGGGTGGCCATCGAATTTTGCATGTCCTGCTGCTTCTTGAGCATGGTCAGGGCAACCTCCTGCTTGTTGCCCGTCTCGGCAATGGTGGTAGACAACTTGGCGATAGCGAGGACATCCATTCCGGTCTCCTGATGAGGGTTATCCTCCATTAACGACTTAATTATCGGAAACTTGAGCCCTTCCCTTCATCCATTCGGTGAGCCAGGTCAACACGTCCTCGGGCCTGTTCAGGTCCAGCCAGGCCGGCCCGGTTGCACCGGTCGTTAACGCGGGCACATCCGAGGCCACCGCCACCACCAGCGGGTCGTCCAGGTACAGCGGCGCCCGTCCGAGCCCCGGGCGGAATACCTCGAGTTTCGGCAACGGCTCCCACTTGTATCCCTCGACCAGCGTCAGGTCGGCCGGGGCCAGGCGGGCGATCTGCTCGGCCAGCGGCGGTTCGCCCTCTCCGCGCAGTTCGCGCAGGATGGCGTAGCGGTAGGGCGAGGCGATCATCACCTCGGCGGCGCCGGCCATCCGCAGGCGCGCGCTGTCCTTGTGCGGCGGCTCGAGTTCGATGTCGTGGTGGCTGTGCTTGACGATGTTCACGCGCAGGCCCTGCGCGCTCAGGCGCGACACGAGGAATTCGAGCAGCGTCGTCTTGCCGCTGCCGGACCAGCCGACGACGGCCAGCACGGGGCCGGCCGCTTGTGCTACCTCCGTCACCCGGGAATCAGTAACTGACACGATAGCGGGTACCCCGGTAATTCATCACGGCGTATTTCGGCATCAGGCGCTCCAGCACCAGGCCCGGCGCCAGCTCCTCGCCCTCGCGGCGCAGCACCTTGTCGACCAGCAGCAGCCGGTCCGATGGATTCGGCGAATAGATATAGCCGCCGACGACGACCTTCGGCACTTCGCGCTGGAGCGCTTCCGGCAGTTGCTGCAGGGTGCGCAGGCTTTCTTCAGGAATCGGTTCGGGCGCGCGCGCCGGCGGGGAGGTGTCGGCGACGCGGGCAGGCGCGGGCAGGTAGACCGCTTGCGGCGCACCCTCTTGCGCGGCGATGCCGGGGGCCGCGGCAGGCCGGGCCGGTGGCGGGCGCACAGTCTTCGGCGCGGGCGGCACCGGAGCCGGCGCAGGGATCGGCACCGGCGCGGCAACAGGCTCGCTCCGCGGTGCGGCAGGCGCCGCCTCCGGCGGTGGTGCGACGGGCGGCAGCGCCGTATCGGCAACCGCTACGGCGGGTACGGGAGTATTCACCGGCGCGGCCGCGGCGGGAGAAACCTGGCTGTGCGCGGCCGGCTGCGCTGGCGCCGGCGCCGGCGCCCGGCCGCGCCAGGCCAGAGCGGCCACCACCGCGGCAAGCAGCAGGCCGGCCCCGAGCCCGATCAGCAGAGGCTTGCGGTTCGCCGGCGCCGCGCGTGGCGGCACGTGCACGGGCGCGGGCGCGTGGATGTCCGGCGCATGGCCTAGCTGGCGTTCGGCTTGCGCTTTCTTGAGTGCTTCGAGGATGTACGACATCTTATTGTCCCGTCCCGGCGGCGGCGAGCAGGCGCGGCTCCTCCACCCCGGTCAGCTGGTTGAGGCGGATATGGGTGCGCGGGCCGGCCACGCCGTCCGCAGTCAGGCCCTGATTTTGCTGGAAGGCGCGCAGCGTTTCTTTCGTGCGTGCGTTGAACGGCTGCTGCGCCGGCGGGGCCGCGACCCGGCCGAGCGCTGCCAGGCGCGCGGCGAGCCAGTCGACGTCGACGCCCGCATCGCCCAGCGCCAGCTGCTCGCGATAACCCCGTGGCATTTTCCAGAAGGTGGTGTACTCGCCGGTGAAGCGCGGCGCCAGGCTGGCGAGGTCGACGCGCTCGCGCTTGTTGCCGGTATCAATCGTCACGCCGCCCCCGTCCATGCCGACCAGCACGGCGTAGCGCGTGGCCGCACCCTCGCGCAGCGTGATCACGGCCGGGCGGTCGAGCTGGCGCAGCTCGTAGATGCCGCCGCGCCCTTGCAGGCAGCGCAGGTCGATCCGGTACGCGACCTCGCAGGGTTCGCCCTCGGGCAGGGCGCGGCCCCAGCGCGTGGCCAGCGCGCGCAGCGCCAATGCCTCGTCTGCGCGGCCAAGCGGCAGCACCGCCCGCGTGCCGGCTGGCGCCGGCTTGGCGGCGGCAAGCAGGACGGTCTTGGCCGGCGCCCTGGCTGCGGGAGCGCTTGCTGCCGGCACGTCGCCACGCGGCAACAACTGCCACGCCGCGACGCTCAAGGCCGCACCGGCAAGGACGCCGCCGGCCACCAACGGCCAGCGCGCCGACCGTGCTGCCGGGGCGCCCTCGCCCGCGAACACCTCGGCGGCGGCCGTACGCACGATGATTGGCGTCGCTTCGCGGCTGTTTTCCACGTAGGCGCCCAGCAGCGCGCGGTCGCACAGCAGGTTGATGCGGCGCGGCACGCCCCCGCTGATCCGGTGCACGAGCGGCACGACCGAGTCCGGGAACACCGGCGCGCCCTGGCTGCCCGCGACCGCCATCCGGTGCGCGATGTAGGCGCCGGTTTCCTGCTCGGACAGCGGCCCCAGGTGATAACGCGCGATCACGCGCTGGGCCAGTTGCTCGAGCTCGGGGCGCGCCAGCATCGTGCGCAGCTCCGGCTGGCCGATCAGGATGATCTGCAGCAGCTTGCGTTCGCTCGTCTCCAGGTTGGTCAGCAGGCGCAACTGCTCGAGCACGTCGGTCGAGAGGTTCTGCGCTTCGTCGATGACGAGTACGTTGTTGCGCCCCTGCGCGTGCGATTCCAGCAGGTAGGCATTGATCGCATCGATGTAGCTCTTCACCCCGCCCTGCCCGCCCGGCATCGCGATGCGGAACTCCTCGCACACCGATTGCAGCAGCTCGCCAACCGTCAGTTTCGGATTGAAGATATAGGCCAGCCGGCAGTTCTCGGGAACCTGCTCGATGAAGCAGCGGCAAACCGTGGTCTTGCCGGCCCCGATCTCGCCCGTCAGCAGCACGAAACCACCGCCGCTGTTGATGCCATACAGCAGGTGCGCCAGCGCCTCGCGGTGGCGCTCGCTCATGAACAGGTAGCGCGGATCGGGCGCGATCGAAAACGGAGCCTGCTTCAGGCTGAAGTAATTGGTGTACATGAACAGGCTAGCGGAGGAGCGCCACTGGTACAGGCGGCAAGGGTTTATACCTCGCGCAGTATATTTTGGATTTGTCCTGGTGATAAGCGATGACGCTGCCCGGGTTCGATACCCTCAAGGGAAAGCGCGAAGCGTCGGCGGGCAGGTGGCGCAGGCCGGCGCCGGCACGGACCGCGCCTTCCAGTTCTTCCGGCTTGCTGTCGAGCACGGCGGCCACGAACACCAGCGGGTTGGTGTCGTCGCTGACCATGATTTCCCGCACCGGTTTACCCCACAGGGTCGCGTCCAGCTTGAACCAGTACGCTCCGCCCTCCTGCTTGTAGGCGGGGCCGAAGGCGGTGGTGAGCCAGGAATGAAAGTAGGCGTTGTCGAGATGGCTGCGGCACAGCAGCGCGCTGCCGATGACGGGGGCAAAGGTCGAGGGCGCCGCATTGACCTGGATGCAGGCGAGCGCCAGCACAGCGCCCGCGGCGGCGCGCGGCAGGGTCACAGCTTCGACAGCCAGTCGCGGTTGGCGGCGATCTTCGCCTTGGCCGATGCCGGCAGGGCCTCATAGCAGCCGGGGTGCTGCTTGAGCGCGTGCTCGCGGACCTCTTTTTCGAGGCCATTCACGATAAACACGTAGACGGTGGCGCCGTCGCCATTCTTGCGCGTGCCCAGGTAACGAATCACTTGTTTCTCCTCACTTGACCCCCGCATTATGACACCTGCCGCCGCGGCCGGCAGTGCCATGGCGCCTCAGAATGCGCGCTGGCCCACCGGTCGCCATGAAGAACTGTTGCTTCGGAGCCACCGGTTGCCGTTCAGCGCCCTTCTTTGACTGTTGATACCGCCATTTTGCGCGTCTGTCGGTTGCCCCGTCCAGGCCGGAGCGCTTTGCCTTATCGTGCAAGTTCCCAATTAAACAAAAACAACGAGGACACCTGTGAATACCCGAATCAAGCACACCGCCGTTGGCGCCCTCCTGCTCTGCATTGGCATTGCCAGCATGCAGGGCGTCATTGCCGAGGAGCGCGCCCAGGAGCCGCGCCAGGCCGTGACCCTGGACAAGCGCAGCGTTGGCGCCTTTAACGCCATCGAACTGGCCGGTCCGTTCCGCGTCATCGTCAGCGAAGGCGCGCCGCGCCTCGAACTGTCGGGTGAGCCGAAGCAGCTGGCCGAGATCGAAAGCGAAGTGCGCGGCGGCACCCTCATCGTGCGCCAGCGCTCGCGCTCCGGCATCCACATCAGCTTCGGAAAGCGCGACCGGCAGGAGGTGGTCGTGCGCATCGGTGCAAGCGGCTTGAAGAGTCTGACTACCAGCGGCAGCGGCGACGTCGAGCTCGAATCGATCGGCGGCGAACGCTTCGTGCTGGCCGCGCAAGGACCGGGCGACATCCGCGCCCGCGGTTCGGTGCGCGACCTGCGCCTGACCAGCAGCGGCAGCGGCGACCTCGAGCTGCGCGGCGTGAAGGCGGCGAATGTCGACCTGGCCATGTCCGGCCCGGGCGATGTGCACCTCGGTAGCATCGGCAGCGACCTGGCGGCGCGCGTGTCCGGTTCCGGCGACGTCGAAGTCGACGAACTGCGCGTCGCGCGCGCCGTGGCCCAGGTCAGCGGTCCGGGTACTGCGCGCCTGCGCGGCAGTGCCCGCGAACTGCGGCTCGAGCTGACCGGTTCCGGCGACTTCGACGGTTGCAAGCTCGATGTCGAAAAGCTGAGCAGCGTGCAGCGCGGGCCGGGCAGCGCCTGCGTCGCCGGCACCATCCGCCAGTTCGAAGCCGAGGTGCACGGCTCGGGCGATTTGGATGCCCGTGGCCTGCAGGCCGGCCGCGCCATCCTGCGCATGAGCGGCCCCGGCAGCGCCACGCTGTCGGGCAGCGCCGACGAGCTGCGCGCCACCCTGAGCGGCTCGGGCGAACTCGAAGCCGAGCGCCTGGCGGTCAAGAACGCCATGATCGACAGCGGCGGACCCGGCGACGTATCGCTGGCCAGGGTATCGGACACCCTCGACGCCTCGCTGCACGGCTCGGGCGACCTGTCGGCGGCCATCGACGGCAAGCGCGTCATGCTCAAGATGCGCGGCCCCGGCAGCGCACGCCTGGAAGGCCGCGCCGACCGCATGGAGGCCGAGCTGACGGGATCGGGCACCCTGCAGGCACGGCGCCTGACCGTGCGCCAGACCGACATCAATGTGCGGGGGCCGGGCAGCGCGACGGTGAATCTGGTGCGGGATGGGGAGAACGGCCGCCGCGATGAGCTGGTGCTCGTCGAGCGCGGCGGGCGCCGCCAGGCTGACTAAGAAACAGATGAGGCGGGCTGAATGCCCGCCCCACGCGAAGCGGCATCGTTGTCCACCGTGCTGCCAGCTCATCAATACCACTTCGCACCGCTGACCATACCAATCAGATACCTGTTGACAAGCCGGGACCGCCTCCCTATAGTGCCCTGACCTCCCTCCGGCACCTATTTCACATGATCGAATACCTTATCGGCGTCGATGGCGGCGGCACCGGCACCCGTGTGCGTTTGGCCCGCCCCAGCGGCGAAGAGCTCGCGCAAGCGACTGCCGGCCCCTCCGGCCTCTCCCACGGCATCGGCAATGCCTGGACCACCATCCTCGGTGCCATCGGCGAAGCCTGCGCCATTGCCGACATCGGCTCCCCTCCCCTGTCCTCGATGGCGATCGGCCTGGGCCTCGCCGGCGTCCACAATAAAGACTGGGCGGCGCAGTTCGTGGCCAGCGATCCCGGTTTCGCGGCCCTGGTGCTCGATACCGACGGCTTTACGACGCTGATGGGCGCGCACGGCGGCAAGCCGGGTGCCATTGTCGCCATCGGCACCGGCAGCGTCGGCGAAGCGATGCTGGACGACGGCACCAAGGTCGAAGTCGGCGGCTGGGGCTTCCCGGCCGGCGACGAGGCGAGCGGCGCCTGGATGGGCCTGCGCGCGTTGAACCACATCGAGCAGGTGCTCGACGGCCGCGTCGAAGGCGGCGCGTTTGCACGCGAAGTGATCGCGGAGTGCGGCGGCAACCGCGACGCCGTGCAGATCTGGCTCGGGCGCGCCAACCAGACGGCCTACGCCGGCCTGGCGCGTTTCGTGGTCATGCACGGCGAGACCGACCCGACTGCCCGCGCCATCCTCGAGCACGCCGGCCGGGAAACCGCCGCCATCGCCGACGCGCTTGACCGCGGCCACACGCTGCCGCTCGCCCTGTGCGGCGGCCTTGGCGAAGCGTTGATGGCCTGGCTGCCCCACGAGACCCGCGCGCGCTGCCTGGCGCCGCAAGGCGACTCCGCGCGCGGCGCCCTGCTCATGATCGAACGACACCTGGAAAGAAGCGCCCGATGAAAGGCAACATCCTCACACCCGGCGGCTGGGTCCACGGTAACCTGCGCTTCAGCGCCACCGTCGAGGCCATCGAAGGCAGCCCGGTCGACCCGGACGGGAACGGCGACGACTACATCCTGCCCGGCTTCATCGACGTGCACGTGCACGGCGGTGCCGGCCGCGACATGATGGAAGGCGGCGACGCGCCGCACGTGATCGCCGCCCTGCACGCGAAGCACGGCACCACCAGCCTGCTGGCGACCACCATGACCGCGCCGCCGGAAGACATCGAGCGCGCGCTCGACGCCATTGGGGCGGCCGTTGAGACGCGCGGCAAACGCGAGGCGCGCATCCTCGGCGTGCACCTGGAAGGCCCGTACATCAACTCGGCCAAGCTGGGCGCCCAGCCGCCGTTCGCGAAGGAAGCGACGCTGGCCGAAGTGGAAGCCTACGGCCGCCGCGCGCCCATGCGCGTGATCACGGTGGCGCCCGAGATCCACGGCCACCTGGAACTGGTGCGCGCGCTCACCGACCTGGGGGTCCGCGTCCAGATTGGCCACACCAGCGGCTCGTACGAGGACGGCGTCGCCGCGCTGGAGCACGGCGCGGCCGGCTTCACCCACCTGTTCAATGCGATGCCGGGCCTGCACCACCGCGAGCCGGGCATGGTCGGCGCGGCGCTGGCCCATGCGCAGTACGCCGAGATCATCCCCGACCTGCTGCACGTGCATCCGGGCGCGATCAAGGTCGCGCTGCGTTCGATCCCGCACCTGTTCTGCGTGACCGACTCCACCGCCGCCGCCGGCATGCCGGATGGCGAGTACATGCTGGGGCGTCAGGTCGTCCATAAATGCATGGGCGGCGTGCGCCTGGCCGACGGCACCCTGGCCGGCTCGACGCTGACCATGGACGGCGCGCTGCGCAACCTGGTCAAGATCGGCCTGCCGCTGGCGGAAGCCTCGCGCCGCGTCTCGACGAATGCCGCCGACTACCTCGGCGAGACCCGGCGCGGACGCCTCGCTCCCGGCTGCCATGCCGACATCGTGGTCCTGGACCGCGACCTGAATATCAAAGCTGTCTATATCGAAGGGGAAGTGCTGTGACGGTCAATGAAACCTCGAATTTGACTTCCCTTATGCTGCAGGAAGCCCTGTCCGCCGGCGACTGCGTCGCCCTGCAACTGAGCCAGGACGTGGAACGCTACGCCGAACTCGGGCGCACGCTGAGGTCGACCAACTTCCACAGCGCCGTCACCGTGGCGCGCGGCAGCTCGGACCACGCGTCGAACTATGTCGCCTACCTGATCATGTCGCGCATGGGGCGCCTCGTCACCTCGCTGCCGATGTCGCTCATCACGCTGTACAAGTCGCCGCTGGTCACGCGCGACACGCTGGCGATCTCGATCTCGCAATCGGGCCAGAGCCCGGACGTGGTCGAGCCGATCCGCTACTTCGGCGATGGCGGCGCCACCACCGTGGCGCTGGTGAACGACGCCGAGTCGCCGCTGGCGCAAGCCGCCCACTGGGCCATGCCGCTGCACGCGGGCAAAGAGCAGAGCGTGGCCGCGACCAAGAGTTTCATCACGAGCCTGGTCGCCGGCGCGCGCCTGGTCGCCGAATGGCAGAACGACGACGGGTTGAAAGCGGGCCTGGCCGCCCTGCCCGACGACCTGCGCGCAGCCTCGCAAGTCGACTGGTCCGCGGCAATCGAGGTGCTGGCCCCGGCGCGCAACATCATGGTCGTCGGGCGCGGCATCAGCTTCCCGATCGCGCTGGAGGCGGCGCTAAAGTTCAAGGAGACCTCGGCCCTGCAAGCCGAAGCCTTCTCCGGCGCCGAGATCAAGCACGGCCCGATGGCGTTGATCGAGGATGGCTACCCGCTCCTGATCTTCGCCACCCGCGGCCCGGCCCAGGCCAGCCTGGTGGCGCTCGCCATCGAGATGCGCGGGCGCGGCGCGCGCGTGCTGCTGGCCGCGCCCGAAGACGTCAACGAACGCGACCTGACCCTGCCGGTCGCCGCCACGCCCGATCTCGACCCGATCGTCGCGATCCAGGCCTTCTATGTGATGGCGGCCAAGCTGTCGAAAGCGCGCGGCCTCGACCCGGACCGCCCGCGCCACCTGAGCAAAGTCACCCGGACCAACTAAGAGCTAAAACGATGGACGAACTGAGCATGGATGAATTCCGAAAAATCGCCGGCCAGCTGATCATGGTGCGCCTGTTCGGCACCGAGCTGGACGAAGACACCGCGGCCTTTCTGGCTGAAAACAAGGTACGCGGCGCCTGCCTGTTCCGCCAGAACATGACGGACGCGGCGCAACTGACCCGCCTCACCGGCGCCCTGCGCGCCGTAATGGGCCCCGGCGCGCTGATTGCACTCGACCAGGAAGGCGGCGCCGTGGTGCGCTCGACCTGGGTGCCGGCGCCGCCGTCGGCGATGGCGTTGGGCGCCGCCAACGACCCGACGCTGGCACGCGAAGTCGGCGCGGCGGTGGCGCGCGCGGTGCGTTCGCTGGGCTTCAACTGGAATTTCGCCCCGGTGCTCGACCTGAACAACAACCCGGATAACCCCGTGATCGCAGAGCGTTCCTTCGGCGCCGACCCGGACATCGCCACGCGTATCGCGCTGGCCTGGATGGAAGGCAGCGAAGCCGAAGGCGTGGCCTGCTGCGTCAAGCACTTCCCCGGCCACGGCGACACCCACGTCGACTCGCACCGCACGCTGCCGACCGTCGACAAGCCACTCGAGGAGCTGGAACGCTTCGAATTCGCGCCCTTCCGCATGGCGGCCCAGGGAAGCAATGCTGCACCGGCGATGATGACCGCGCACATCATCTACCCCGCGCTGGACGCCGAAAACCCGGCGACCATGTCGCGCGCGATCCTGACCGGCATCCTGCGCGAGAGCTGGAACTACCAGGGCGTGATCATCACCGACGGCATGGACATGCATGCGATCGCGCACCGCTACGGCGCCGGCCCGGCCGCCGTGCGCGCGCTGGTGGCCGGCGCCGACATGGTGATGGCAATCGGCTCGCGCGAAACGCAGGTCGAGACAATCGACGCGATTGCCGCCGCGATCGCATCTGGCGAGCTGCCGATGGCGGAAGTCGAAGCGCGCCTGGCGCGGCTGGCAAAGCTGGCCGACGCGCATCCGGCCGGCGGCGCACTGCGTCCCGCCGCGGCCATCGTGGAAGGAAGCCCTGCCGTCATGACCGGCGACGCACCCGGCGCCGACGAAGCCCCGATCTACACCACCGACAGCGAAGACCGCGAGCTGATGTCCCGTGCCTGGCGGCGCGCCCTGAGCGCGCGCGGGCCGGTAACGCGTCCGGTCGCGGGCAGCCGCGTGCGCCTGGTGGCGCGCCAGGACGTGGTCAGCGACGGCGTGTCCGAGGCCGGCGTGCCAGCATCGAACATCGCCGCCTCCCTCGCCCAGTTGTACGAGGTGGAGCTGGTGACCTTTGCCGACCCCGACACCTTCGACTGGAGCGCGCTGCCCCAGGACGGGCGCTTCACCATCCTGGCCTCGACCTCGCGCCGCCGCTACGGCGCGCATGCGCGCGACACCTGGCGCCCGGACCTGCACCTGGCCCTGTGGAACCCCTACCAGGCGCTCGATTTTGCCGCACCTGCCCTGATGACCTATGGCTTCGCGGCGCCGGCCCTGGCGGCCGTCAACGCCTGGCTGGCGGGCGAGATCGAGGCCGAGGGCCGTTGCCCGGTTCCGGGTTTCTGACGGTAACGCTATGTAACGGCACGCCGCGCACGGCCTGGCGTGCTGCACAATTGCGGCGCAGTGTCCCGGACATTTATGGGACAATGCGCGTTTACACAAGCTTGGCAAAACTGCCACCATGTTGCGGACGTACCGCTCATGTTGAACCGCTCATCTTTTTAGAAGGATCATTCATGTCCCATTTCCGCCTTGCTCGCCTTTGCCTGCTGCTGGCCGCCGTTGGCCTGAACACCGCGCCTGCCCTGATGACGAGCGCCCATGCGCAGAAGGCCGCTACGCCCGCAGCCGCGCCGGCCAACAACGTCCGCCCGGAGCTGGCCAAGATCTTCGATCCGGCGCAAGTCCAGCAATTTGTCGCCGCCAAGAACGTGGCCGAACTGCAGAACCGCATCACCCAGGCCGAGGCGCTACCGAACAAGACGCCTTACGAGACCTATTACACCACTCGCATGAAGATGGTGCATGCCTCACTGGCCGGCAATGAAGCCGGCGTGCTCGCATCCGCCGAGGAAGTGCTGAAGTCGGGCTTCGAGCCGAAAGAGTCGCAGCCGAAGCTGATGCTGGCCATCGCCGACATCCAGTACAAGACCAAGAACTACGCCGGGGCGATCGAAAATCTCAAGCGGTATGAAGCGGCGGGCGGCGACATGACGACCGCGCGGCCGTTGCTGGTGCGCGCACAGTACCTGAACAAGGACTACGCCAGCGCCAAGACCCAGCTGCTGCAGACCGTCGCCGACGCCGAAAAGGCCGGCAAGGCGCCGACCCAGGAAGACCTCAAGCTCCTGCTGAGCGCTGCGAACGAAACCAAGGATACCGCCGCCTACGAAACCACCGTCCAGAAGTTGGTGGCGCATTATCCAAGCGACGACATGTGGAACGAAGTGATCCGCGTCGGCGTGATCAAGAAGCCGGGCTTCAGCCAGGACAACTACATGCCGGTGCTACGCCTGCAGCACGCAGTCACCAAGACGATGCGCGAGGAAGACTATGTCGACCTGGCCGAAAGCGCGCTGCGCGACGGTTTCCCGACCGAAGCGAAGACCGTGCTGGACGCGGGCTACTCGGCAGGCGTGCTGGGCAAGGGCGGCAACGCCAAGGCCCACGACGCCCTGCGCAGCCGCGCCAACAAGGGCGCCGCCGACGATGCGAAGAACATCGCCGCCGGCGAAGCCTCGGCCACGAAATCGAAGAGCGGCGCCGGCCTGGTCAACCTGGGCTGGGCGTACGTGACGATGGGCCAGCACGACAAGGGCATCGGCTTCATCCAGCAGGGTATCGCCAAGGGCGGCCTGAAGCAGCCTGACGAAGCGAAGATCCGCCTCGCCGCGGCCCAGGCCAAGGCCGGCCGCAAGGACGAAGCGATCAAGACCTTCGAGAGCGTGAAAGCCGGCGGCGGCCTGTCCGACGTGGCACGCGTCTGGGCCATGTCGCTGCGCCAGTCGGGCACTGCCGGCGCATCTGCCGCACCTGCTGCTACCGGGGCCTCGGCCCAGTAAGCCACCCTGCTGCAAACTCGGTTGCTGCAAAAAAGCGGGAGGCGCCATTGGCGCCGCCCGCTTTTTTTATCCTCCGGTCAAATGGCGGTGAAACCGCCATCCACCGCCAGCTCGTGCCCGGTCACGAAGGACGAGGCGCCCGAGCACAGCCACAGCACCGCATCGGCGACCTCGCCGGGTTCGGCGAAACGTCCCATCGGATGCGCGGCGCGCAGTTTCTTGTCGAAGCCCGGTTCGCGGCCAACGGCGCGCGCCAGCATCGGGGTGCGCACGGCGCCGGGACACACGGCATTGACCCGGATGCCATCCTTCGCATAGTCGAGCGCGGCGCTTTTCGTCAGGCCGGCCAGCGCATGCTTGCTGGCCGCGTAGACCGACTGGGCGGGCGCGCCGACCTGGCCGAAGGCCGACGACAGGTTGACGATCGCGCCGCCGCCGTCCTTTCCCATCTGGCGGATCTGGTACTTCATCGACAGCCAGACACCCTTCACGTTGACGTCCATGATCCGGTCGAAGCCTTCTTCGTCGATGTCAGCCAGGCGCAGGCCCTCCTCCTGGACGCCGGCACAATTGACGGCGCAGTCGAGCCGGCCGTAGTGGTGCACCGTCTTGTCGACCAGCGTTTCGACCTCGAGCGCGCGCGTCACGTTCGCCGCCACGAACAGCGCCTTGCCGCCATGCTGGACGATCGTGGCCGCCGTCGCGTGTCCGCCGTCGACCGAGACATCGGCCACGACCACCGACGCCCCGGCGCGTCCGAACGCCAGCGCCACCGCGCGACCGATGCCGCCTGCGGCGCCGGTAACCAGTACCACCTTGCCGGCAAAGGAAGCCGGGTCCTGCCTGGGGTCTCGTTTGAGGTCTTGCTTGATACTGCCCTTCATGATGCTGCTCCCGCGATGATGCCGAATGATTCTCAAAGGCAACATGATAGCGGGATGGCGCGCAATCATCAAATGCGCGCGCGCCCGGGGGCGGCAAATGTTGCGTTACGGCTTCTTTGCCCCGCCTGCGGTCACTGCCGGCGCCACTTTCACGGGCGCCTGTTTCGCCTTGCCCTGGTCGCCCGCCACGACCACCGACAGCCTGGCCGGGTCGATCGCCTTGCGGAAGGCGGCATTCAGCTGCGGCAGCGTCACGGCCATCAGCTTGTCCTCGAACTGGCGCGACCAGGCATAGGTGCGGTCGCGGTACAGGTAGGAAGTCCAGCCGGCGGCCACCGCCCCATCCTCGGCACGGGTCTGCTGGCGCTGCTGCATCAGGCCCGATTTCGCGCCCGCCAGTTCGGCGGCGGTAAAGCCCTCCTTCACCGCGCGCGCCAGCTCTTCGCGCACCGCGGCATCGAGCCGCTGCAGGTTTTGCGGCGCGGCAATGGCGCTGATGCCGAAGCCCCCTGCCCGGTCCAGGTCGCCGGCGTCGAGCTGCGAACCGCCGCCGTAGGACAGGCCGTCTTTCTGGCGGATGCGATCCATCAGGCGCGAGCGCAGGCCGCCCTCGCCAAAAATGTAATTCGCCAGCATCAGTGCCGGGTAGTCGGCGTCGTCGATGTTCAGGTCGAGGTTCAGGCGCGCCAGGTAGAAGCCGTTTTCCTTGTCCGGCGTGTCGAGCGTCTTCTTCAAGGCCGGGATGTCGGCATGGCGGCGCAGCACCGGCGCGAAGTTGGCCGGCGCTTTCCAGGCGCCGAACAATTCCTCGACCAGCGGCGCGATCGTCGCGGCGTCGAAGTCGCCGACGATTGCCATCTCGGCCGGCACCGTGCCATAGAACTCGCGGTGGAAGGCGCGCAGGTCTTCCAGGCGCGCGGCCTGCAGTTCGGCCAGGTCCTCGTCAAAGGTGTTCGCGTGGCGCACGTCGCCCTTCGGGTACAGGTCGAAATGCTGGGACAGCGCGCGCGAGGCCACTGCCTGCGGCTCGGCGCGGCTCGCTTCCAGGGCTACCTGCGACTGGCGCCGCAGCTGCTCGAACTCGGCTTGCGGGAAGCCCGGTTCCTTCAGCACGTGGGCCACCAGGCGCAGGGCCTGCGGCAGGTGCTCGCGCGTGGTCTGGAAGTGGGTCAGGCCGCCGGCGATCTTGAGGCGGTCGAATTCGTCGGCCAGCTGCTCGCGCGTGTAGCGGCTGGTGCCGCGCACCAGCATCGCGGCGGTCAGTTCGGGAACCGCGCCCTTGCCGAACAGGTTCTTCTCGTCGCCCATGTGCTGGCGCAGGTTCACGGTCACCGTTTCGCCGCGGTTCTTCTTCGGCAGCAGCGCCAGCTTCACCCCGCCTGCCCGGGTCAGCTGCGTGCGCTTGAGGATGTTTTCCTGGGTTGGCTCGAAGTCTTCCGCCACCAGGGTCGAGGCGTTCGGCTTGAATTTTTCCAGGATGCTTTCGATGGACGGCGCTGGCGGGATCACGGCGCGCAGCGGGGATTCTTCGGGCACGAACACGCCAGTGACGCGATTGTCGCGCCGGAAGTAGCGCTTCGAGGCGGCGGCCACCTCCTCGGCGGTAATCGTCTTGACGCGCTCGCGGCCGGTGAAGAACAGGCGCCAGTCGCCCAGGGCAATGGTCTCGGACAGCGCCACGCCGACCCGCTGCGGGTCGTTCAGGCTGCGCTCCATCTCGTTCTCGTACATGCGGCGCACGCGTGCCATTTCATCGGGCGTAGGCGGCTTGCTCCCAAAGCCTTCGACCGCTTCCGTCAGCGCCACGCGTACCGGCTCGATCGGTTCGCCCTTCTTGACGATCGCGCCCACGTACTGCAGGCCGGGCGCGTAGCCGGTTTCGCCGAAGGTGAACACCTGGCTGGCCTTGCCGGTTTCGACCAGGCTCTTGTGCAGGCGGCCGGTCGGCACGTCGCCCAGGATGCTCGATGCGAAGGCCATCACGTCGCTGTCGTCGTGCACGCTCGAGGGCACCTTGTAGCCGAGCATGACGATCTGGACGTCGCCCTGGCGCCGCACGGCGAAACTGCGCTCGCCATCCTGGGTCGGCTCGACCGTCCAGAATTCGGGCAGCTTGCGTTTCGGCTTCGGGATCGCGCCGAACAGGCGGTTGATCTTGGCCAGGGTCGGTTCAAGCTGGAACTTGCCCGCCACCAGCAGCACGGCATTGTCGGGCTGGTAGTAGGTGCGGTAGAAGGCCTGCAGGTTCGCCAGCTTCACGTTCTCGATGTCGCTGCGGTTGCCGATGGTCGAGCGGCCATAGCTGTGCCAGTCGTAGGCAACGCTCTGCATGCGCTTGACCAGCACGCTCGAGGGCGAGTTCTCGCCACTCTCGAACTCATTGCGCACGACCGTCATTTCCGAGTCGAGGTCCTTCTGCGCGATGAAGGAGCCGGTCATGCGGTCCGCTTCCATCTGCAGCGCCCAGTCGAGGTTCTCCGGCGTCGCCTGGAACACTTCGTAATAATTGGTGCGGTCGAGCGAGGTGGTGCCGTTGAAATCCATGCCGCGGTCGGCGAACTGGCGCGTGATGTCGGGGTTCTTCTTCGAGCCCTTGAACAGCAGGTGCTCGAGCAGGTGCGCCATACCGGTTTCGCCGTAATTCTCGTGGCGCGAACCGACCAGGTAGGTGACGTTCACGGTAACGGTCGGGCGCGAGCTGTCGGGAAAGAGCAGCACTTTCAAGCCATTGGCCAGGCGGTACTCGGTGATGCCCTCGACCGAGGCGCCCAGGGTGACGCCCTTCGGCAGTGGCGCAGCCAAGGGTGCAGTCACCGCGGTGCCTGCCGCGAGGAAGGCGAACGCGCTGGCCACCAGGTGCGCAGGCAGGCCGCGCGTGAAGCTCGTGAAAATCATGTCATCCCGTCAGATTGTGCGTCGCACGGACGCGCGTGCGCCGCTCTCGCGGCGCGCCAACGGCGATGGTAACAGATGGTTGTTCCGGGAGATGCCGGCCCGCACTATTGCGTGCTCAGTGACGGGCGCGTTTCTCGTGGGCTTGCTGGCTGCCGCTGATGCGCGACAGGTCGCCCATTTCGTCGGCCAGGAATTCGAGCAGGTCGTCGGCGCTGACGATGCCGGTGAGCGAGCCGGCGTGGTTTACCACCGGCACCCGGCGGATGCCGCGCAGGCGCATGTGCTCGATGGTCTGGTAGACGTCGTCGTCCTCGCGGCAGGTGAGCAGGTCGTCCGTCATGATGTCGCCGACCAGCAGGCTGGACGGATCGAGCCCCAGGGCGATGACGGAGACGACGATGTCGCGGTCGGTGACGATACCCACGGGAATGGCGTCGTCGTCGACGCGGTCGACGACGACCAGGTCGCCGACATGGTGCTTACGCATCAGGAACGCGGCGGACTGGACGGTTTCGTCGCGCGTGCAGCTGATCGTGTCGGCGGTGCAGATGTCGCTGATGTTCATGGTGGTCTCCCCTGCTGGTTTGCCGTGGTCGCTTTGGTAGGGTGACCCTACGAAGCCAAGCTAACGCAAGAGGACGTGGGTCGTTTGATCTAGCTCAAACGCCTCAGGACCGCTCAATCCTTCTTGTCGCCCGGCAGCTCGACGAAGCAGGCATTCACCACCTGCAAGTCGTTATCCTTGGCGAAATTAAGGACAAAGTGATAAGCCAGCGGTTCGGCTTTTTGCAGCGCGTTGTTGACGACAACGGCCTTGACGCCGTTCACGACGGTCGGGTGGACGTAGGGGGAAAACTGGAGGTGGGCGTGGCGGCCGCCGCTGCCTTCCGGGCGGAAGCAGGACATGACGCCGCACAGGCGCTCGGCCCAGTCACTCGGGCGGAACTGCTTGCCATTGCTGGTAAGACCCAGGATAAAGAACTCGCCGGCGGCGCTTTCCTTCCCGGTATGCGGTAACTCGGCCATAGTGCTGCTTGCTGATACAAGAATGCTGCGTGGAGGAGAAGAACTATTATATCTTATAGAAGACCTGCGGACGAGGCTTGCTGCCTAGCGAACTCGGGAGGCCGGCGTACGGCCAGCGTCCCGAGTCCGCCATCAGCCCAGCCAGACCATGCTCGAAAGAAGTAGCAACAGGATCATCCATAGTATCAGGGCGCGCCAGACAAGTCCCACCGTGCTTTGCAGTGCGCGCAGGCTTGGTTCCTCGCCGGGCAGGACGTCGTTTTCCGTATCGGTCAGGTCGACCAGGGCGGCGTCGACCGGCAACAGCTGGGCCGCGTTCTCGTTCGGGGTGCCGAGGCGCACGCCCATCGCCCCGCCGCCGGCGGCGAGGATGATACCGCGCGACTCATCCGCCCAGCGATTCGCGAAATTGCGCCAGGCATAGATGGCGTCCTCGAAATTGCCGACCACGGCAAAGGCGATAGCGGTCAGGCGCACCGGGATCCAGTCGATCCAGTAGAAGGCTTTGGCGGCGAACTGGCCGAAGGCTTCGTTGCGCATGTGCTCGGGCTCGTTCCAGGCCCGCGCCAGGTATTCGGACACACGGTACAGCACGGCGCAGGCGGGGCCGGCCGGCATCAGGAACCAGAAAAACACGCCGAAGACGCTGCGGTGCGTCGTAATGAGGGACATTTCGACGGCGATGCGGGCGATCTCGGTGGCGTCCATGCCGACCGTATCGATCCGGGCCCACTCGGCCAGCAGCGTGCGCGCGCTCGCTTCGTCGCCATTGTTGAGTGCCAGCTGGATCGAGGTGAAATAGTGGCTGTAATGGCGGAAGCCGAGCGTCAGGTAGACGATCGCCACGTTCCATGCAAAGGCCAGGAACACGAGGCCGAAGTACTGCAGCACCCAATAGACGAGCGCAACGGGCAGCACCAGCACCGCCATCATCAGGATCCAGCCCATGCGGCCATTCTTCGGCTCGCCCGCGTTGAACCAGCCTTCGATGCGCATTGCCAGGGCCTTGATGCCGCCATAGACCTGGTTATCTGCGCGCAGGGGTTTCAGTTGCTCGATGAGCAGGGCGCACAGAATGGAAAAAAATGTCATGCAAGTCCTTCTTTTGTTATGGCAATACCACGCTGCTCGCTACGATAGCGCAGGTGACCGCCATAATCAAATCGAAGTCTGTCATCACTCTTTCATGCTCTTAAGAAATGGAACAGATTACGCAGCATGCCGGCAGTTGCCCCCCAGATGAAGAAACGCTCGTAGGGCATCGCATACACATTGCGCCGCCCTGCCCCTTCCGGCAAGTCGAAGGACAGGCGCTGGTGGTGCATGCCGTCCATCAGGAAGGCGAGCGGCACCTCGAAGATCTCGGCCACCTCGTTCGGGTCGGCGGTCAATTCAAATGGCGGCTTGACCAGGGCCACGACCGGCGCGACGCGATAGGCGCTGCCGGTGACGTAGTCGGGCAGCACGCCCAGGATCGACACATGGCGCCGGTGCAGCCCGATCTCTTCCTCGGACTCGCGCAGCGCGGTCTCGATCGGTGATGAGTCGAGCTCTTCGGTGCGCCCGCCGGGAAAGCTGATCTGCCCGGCGTGGCTCGTCAGGTGGTCGGTGCGCAGGGTCAACAGCACTGTCACGCCTTCGGGACGCTCGACCAGCGGAATCAGCACGGCGGCGCGGCGCAGCTTCAGGCCTGATGGCACCAGCAATTGCTCGGGCGCCTCGGGGGTCCAGGTGGGCTGTGACTGGGCGAAGCGCGCACGCAGGCGTGCCGGATCGAGGAGATCGGGCGTGACGGCCGCTTCGCCGGCAATACCGTCGACTGGCAGGCGCGAGGGATCGAAAGGGACCTTAACCAATGCACTTCCTTCAACATGATGTGGGGACGAATGAAAAAAGGCATCCCGAAGGATGCCTTTTCCGTACCACAGACGCGATTACTGAGCGGCTGGAGCAGCAGCGACTTTGCGCTGTGGCAGCTTTTCTTTGATACGTGCCGACTTGCCCGAACGCTCGCGCAGGTAGTACAGCTTGGCGCGACGGACGTCACCGCGGCGTTTCACTTCGATCGAAGCGATCAGCGGCGAGTACAGCTGGAACGTACGCTCGACACCTTCGCCCGACGAGATCTTGCGAACGATGAAGTTCGAGTTCAGGCCGCGGTTACGACGCGAAATGACGACGCCTTCGTATGCCTGGGCGCGCTTGCGGGTGCCTTCGACGACGTTGACGTTGACGATCACGGTGTCGCCAGGTGCGAAATCAGGAATCGAACGGCCGAGGCGCGCGATTTCTTCCTGTTCGAGTTGTTGAATCAGATTCATTTTTATGACTCCAAAAACCATCTTGCTGGCGCTGCTGCTGCAAATGCGTGCCCAGTAGAGGATGGGGTTGAACATACGAACGACATGTTCGCATGTCTCGCACCAATTGGTGCATTTTCCGGCTACTCCCCTGGGGGGAGTGTTGCCAAAAATTTTTCGTCGGCTGGTGTCAACCGGCCCGCTGCGCGTGCCTGGCTTAACAGTTCCGGCCGTTTCTTCGCGGTCGCTTCCAGCATCCGCTGGCGGCGCCACTTGATAATCTCGGCGTGGTTGCCGCCCATCAGGACTGGCGGCACCGCGACGCCCTCGTAGACTTCCGGGCGCGTGTAATGCGGCGAATCGAGCAGGCCGTTGACAAAACTGTCTTCGACTGCCGAGGCGTCGTCGCCCAGCACCCCGGGCAATTGCCGCACTACCGCATCCATCAGCGCCATCGCCGGCAGCTCGCCGCCGGACAGGACGAAGTCGCCCAAGGAAATTTCCTCGTCGACGACGCGGTCCAGCAGGCGCTGGTCGACCGCTTCGTAGCGGCCGCACAGGACGACCAGGCCCGGCTCGTCCTTCAGCGCCATGACGCGCTCGTGCGTCATCGGTTTGCCTTGCGGCGACATGAAAACCACGCGCGGCGGCGGCAGGCCGAGTTCGACCTGGCGCGCCTTGGCCGCATTGACCGTCGCCTCCAGGGGGCGGGCCAGCATCACCATCCCGGGGCCGCCGCCATACGGGCGGTCATCCACGGTGCGATGGCGATCCGTTGTGAAATCGCGCGGATTCCATAACGTGAGGCCCCAGCGTTCCTGCTCGAAGGCGCGCCGGGTCACACCCGACTGCGTCAAAGCGGCAAACATCTCGGGAAACAAGCTCACGACGTCAAACTGCATCGGGACCTCGCTTCGTGCTGACCGGGTTAATAATCCAGGCCCCAGTCCAGGGTAATCTTTTTTGCTTTGAGGTCGACGTGCTTCACGAACTGGTCCACGAACGGAACGAGGCGCTCGGGCGCCTTGTCGGTGGTGTCAGGCGCGGCGACGGGCTCGATGCGCAGGATCGACTGCGGACCGTTGCTCATCATGTCGATCACCTTGCCGAGGGCTTCGCCCTCCAGGTTCACGGTATCCATGCCGATCAGGTCGGACCAGTAATACTCGTCTTCTTCAAGCGAGGGAAACTCTGAGCGCGACACGTACACGCCGGTGCCCTTGAGGGCCTCGGCAGCATCGCGGCCGGGCATCCCGACCAGGGTGGCGATCACGTCGCCACCATGCATCTTCACGGTCCGTACGGCGACGGAACGCAGGCTCGGCTTGTCGAGCCACCAGGTTTTCACGTTCAGCAGCGCATCCGCATCCGTCGAGAACGGCGTGACGCGGATGGCGCCTGCAATCCCGTAGGCACCGGACACATACCCGACCTGGGTCAGGTCGTCAGGGGCTTGCGCCCCGCCAGCAACTGCAGCTGAATCGGTCAAACCTGGAACCTTGCTTTAGGCAGCTGCTGCTGGGGTCTGCTGAGCGACCAGGCGAGCAACGGTTGGCGACAGTTGTGCGCCAACGCCTTGCCAGTAGGCCAGACGGTCAGCGGTGATGCGCAGGCCGACTTCGGCGCCCGACGCCATCGGGTTGTAGAAACCGATGCGCTCGATGAAACGGCCATCGCGACGGTTACGCGAATCGGTTGCAACGATGTTGAAGAACGGGCGCTTCTTGGCGCCTCCACGAGCTAAACGAATAACGACCATAATATTTCCAAAAAGTTGTGCTGGGCGGAGAAAGCCGACGATTATAGCGCGCAATGCCGCAGATCAGCAAGCAATATGGTAAAAGGCGGACAACAGGCGCGCGGTCCCGGCCGAATTGAGCATTATCGCTGATTTTCGGCGCGCCCGCTACCTGCCCTCCGGCCTGGATGCCGGGACTGCTACATACTGATACATAGCATTTACATAAAAGCTGATGCTTTTGCCACCTTTTTGAACGATACTCGGTGTTTCCGTGTACACATTCTTTGCATCCCTCCCCGCATTCACTCATATACGCATGGCACACAAGAACAAGACGCTCGCCACTGCCCTGGCACTGCTCCTGGGCACGCTCGGGGCGCACCGTTTTTACCTGCACGGCGCCGTCGACCGGCTCGGCCTGCTGCACGCAAGCAGCCTGCCGCTCTCGGCGCTCCTCTACAGCAAGGTGGACGGCATCCATACTTTCTACGCCCTGCTGCCGATGCTCATCTCGAGCATTGCCGCTTTCATCGGCGCCCTGGTCATCGGCCTGAGCCCGGACGATAAATGGGACGCCCGCTTCAATGCCGGTTCAGGCAAGCAGTCGCGCTCGAACTGGCCGCTGGCCGTCCTGCTCGTGCTGACCCTGCTGGTCGGCACGACGGTGCTGATCGCCACCATTTCGCGCCTGTTCGACCTGATGTATACGGGCGGGGCCTACGGCTGAACTCGCGCGCAGCACCCAGCCGGCCCGCTCGCGCCCCTCCCTACTCTCATAAGCCGCTGGGCCACCGATACTTCGGCAACACCGGCGGCGCCTTGCCGCTGATGATGACGATTTCGCGGTGCGCCGTCAGCTCCAGCTGCGCCGGATCGCCCGTGAAGGGCGTGAGTTTTTCGTCCTCGATCAGGTAGAAGCGGACCGGCCCCGCCAGCCCGGCCGTGCCGCCTGTCCCCAGCGGCTGGTTCCACAGCGCGAAGAACTGACCCAGCGTGAACTTTTTCGGCACGTCGGTTTCGATGTGCACCACGCCCGTCACGTCATGCGTATGCAACTCATACGCACAGCCGCTGCGCCCGACGTTTTCGGGCAAGCCCTGCCGCACCCCGTCCTTGTAGATCGTGACCAGCGAATGCAGGTGGTAGTTTTCGTTGATGAGGCAGGCGACACCACTGACGGGGACACGGCCGGCGGGCGCCACCCAGGCTGGCCAGGGGGACTGGCTGGTGATGGTTCCGGCGACGAGTTCGGTATAGGTGTCGGCAAGGACGACTTCCGGCGGCGGTGGGTTGGGCTGTGCCGGCGGGGGCGCGGGCTCCGGCGGAGGCGGCGCAGGCGGCGGCAGGGGCGGTGCGGGCTGCTGCGGGGGAGCAGGCGGCGCAGGCGGATCGGCGGCGATGACGTCCGGGCGCGAATCGCCGCCACCGCCGCAGGCTGCCAGCAACAACAGCGAGGACACGGCCAGGGCCGGAAAAAGGGTTTTGCGCACCAGCGTCGATAACATGTTGCCCCCCCTGTATTGATGGGTGAATGGAGCCAGCTTACGAACGCGGCTGTAGTGTTCCGTTTATCCGAGATCAAACTCAGCCGATAGAGGGCGCATAAAAAAAGCGGCCCGCAGGCCGCTGCTTGAAAGCGCCGGGCGTTCAATGACAGTCCTTGTCGACTTTGCGGCAGGCCTTGGCGAGGTCGACCTGCAGGCGCTCGACGGTGCACAACTCGCCGAAGATGTGGTCAAGGATCTTATTGACGAAGACCAGCTCGGCAGGCGAGATCCAGCCCTTGCAGTCGATGATGCGCTGCAGCTCGCGCAGGTGCGCCCCGCGGCCCAGGTCATCCAGCCGGTCGGCCATCTTCTTCACGGTCTTCTCCAGCTCGTGGATGTGGTGCGAGTGGTACCGGCACTTGTGGCGATCCTTGCCATGGTCATGGTCATGGTCGTGATCATGGTCATGGTCGTGGTCGTGGTCCTCGCGCTTCTTCTCCAACTGTTCCTTGGCAGCCATAGTGAATCTCCTCGTCGAGCCGGTGAGATTGGACGGGGCCGTGCGGCTCATGCGCGGCTTGAGTACAAGTTAGTTCACTCAACATGAGCTCGCTTTGAGCCAAACTAAATATGGCCTCTGATTATTCCTTGCAAACTTTTATCATAGTAAAACTTCGCTATCGAAATATTGTTCGATATTATCTTGTTAACGACAGAGAACAATGTGGTCTGCCAGATGGCAATAAAAAAGCGGCCCGCAGGCCGCTTCCAGTGAGCTCTCAAGAGTTCGCTCAGAACTGCTCCACCTCCAGCGCCAGCACGCCGGCGCTGCCTTCGACGATCGCACTGCGCAGGCCGCCAGCGCCTGACAGGATGTGGTCGGCAAAGAAGCGCGCGGTGGCGATCTTGGCGCGCAGGAAGGCGGCATCGCCCTCCCCTGCATCGAGCTTCTGCTGCGCGACCAGTGCCGCGCGCGCCATCTGCCAGCCGCCCAGCACGATGCCGGCCAGCTTCAGGTAAAGCACGGAACCGGCAAACACGCCCTTGACGTCGAGCTTGGCGTTCGCCACGACGAAGTCGACGACTTCTTCGAGTGCGGTACTGCCGAGGGCCAGCTGCTTGCGGATCGCCGCCAGGTCGGCGCCCTGCGCTTCGCCCAGCGCCGCCTCCGTCGCGCGCACTTGGGCAATGATCGACTTCGCAGTCGCGCCGCCGTCGCGCACCGTCTTGCGTCCGACCAGGTCGTTCGCCTGGATCGCGGTCGTGCCTTCATAAATCGTCAGGATCTTCGCATCGCGGTAGTGCTGCGCCGCGCCGGTCTCTTCGATGAAGCCCATGCCGCCGTGCACCTGCACGCCGTCGCGGGTCACGTTCTCGCTCATCTCGGTCGACCAGCCCTTGATGATCGGGACCAGGTATTCGTACACCGCGAGGCTGGCCTTGCGGGTCGCCTCATCCGCGTGATAGTGGGCGATGTCGGAAATGCCCGCGCCGACATAGGCCAGCGCGCGCGCCGCTTCGGTCTGGGAGCGCATCGACATCAGCATGCGGCGCACGTCCGGGTGGTTGATGATGGCCACCGGGCCGCTTGACCCCGCGAGGTCGCGCGACTGGATGCGCTCCTTGGCAAAGGCCGCGGCTTGTTGGTAGGCGCGTTCGGCCAGGCCAATGCCCTGCATGCCGACGCCGAAGCGGGCCGCGTTCATCATGATGAACATGTATTCCAGGCCGCGGTTTTCCTCGCCCACCAGGGTGCCGATGGCGCCGCCGTTGTCGCCGAACTGCAGCACGGCGGTCGGGCTGGCCTTGATGCCCAGCTTGTGCTCGATCGAGACGCAGTGCGCGTCGTTACGCGCGCCCGGCGTGCCGTCGGCATTGACCAGGAACTTCGGCACGATGAACAGCGAGATCCCCTTCACACCCGGTGGCGCGTCCGGCGTACGGGCCAGCACCAGGTGGATGATGTTCTCGGCCATGTCATGCTCACCGTAGGTGATGTAGATCTTGGTGCCGAAGATTTTATAGGTACCGTCGCCCTGCGGCACGGCGCGCGTGCGCACGGCGGCCAGGTCCGAACCGGCCTGCGGCTCGGTCAGGTTCATGGTGCCGGTCCACTTGCCGGTGATGAGCGGCTCCAGGTACAGGGCCTTTTGCTCGTCCGAACCTGCAGTCAGCAGCGCCTCGATGGCGCCATCGGTCAGCAGCGCGACCAGCGCGAACGAGATCGACGCGGCGTTGAGCATTTCGGTGCATGGCGTGCCGACCAGCTTCGGCAGGCCCTGGCCGCCGAATTCTTGCGGGTGCTGGATGCCCTGCCAGCCGGACTCCCCAAAGGCCTGGAACGCGACCTTGAATCCGGCCGAGGTGGTTACCTCGCCGTCGTGCCAGAAGCTCGGCTCCTTGTCGCTCGGGCCGTTCAGGGGCGCTACGACTTCGCCGCAGAACTTCGCGTTCTCTTCCAGCACGGCTTCGACGGTGTCGAGCGTCGCGTCTTCGCAGCCTGGCAGCTGGCTCACCTGCTGCAAGCCGGCCAGTTCGTTCATCACGAACAGCATGTCTTTGATCGGGGCTTGATAGCTCACCTTGGTCTCCTCAGAATTGGATGTAAAACAGGCCACGCAGCCTGGCAAGAATGCCGGACCAGCGTGGCCTGTGGGTGCGTGCCCTTACGGTTTAACCGAGGGTTTAACCGAGTTCTTGCACAAGCGCCGGAATCACCTCGAACAGGTCGCCGACCAGGCCGTAGTCCGCCACCGAGAAGATCGGCGCTTCCGGATCCTTGTTGATGGCGACGATGGTCTTCGAGTCCTTCATGCCGGCCAGGTGCTGGATCGCGCCCGAGATGCCGACGGCGATGTACAGGCTTGGCGCGACGATCTTGCCGGTCTGGCCGACCTGCCAGTCGTTCGGCACGTAGCCGGCGTCGACTGCGGCGCGCGAAGCGCCCATGGCCGCGCCCAGCTTGTCGGCCAGCGGCTCGAGCAGCTTGAAGTTGTCACCGGAACCCATGCCGCGGCCACCGGAGACGATGATCTTGGCGGCGGTCAGTTCCGGACGGTCCGACTTGGCCAGCTCGCGGCCCACAAAGGCCGACTTGCCGAAGTCCGGCGCGGCGGCGACCTGCTCGACGGCAGCCGAACCGCCGGTGGCAGGCGCTGCATCGAAGCCGGTGCCGCGCACGGTGATGACCTTGATGCTGTCGGTCGACTGCACGGTCGCGATCGCGTTACCGGCGTAGATCGGGCGCTCGAAGGTGTCCGGCGAATCGACGCGGGTGATTTCCGAGATCTGGGCGACGTCCAGCCTGGCGGCCACGCGCGGCAGGATGTTCTTGCCGAAGGCGGTGGCCGGGGCCAGGATGTGCGAGTACGAACCGGCGATGGCCAGGATCTGCTCGGCCACGTTTTCGGCCAGGCCGTCGGCAAAGTGCGGCGCGTCGGCGACCAGCACTTTCGAGACGCCCGCGATCTGCGCGGCGGCGTCAGCGGCGGCGCCGCAGTTCGAACCGGCGACCAGCACATGGACTTCGCTACCAGATCCTGCGCCGCACTGGGCGGCCGCGGTCACGGTGTGGTGGGTTGCGCCCTTCAGGGAGCCATTATCGTGTTCAGCAATTACGAGTGCGACCATGATGTATCCTATATTTTTAGATGACTTTGGCTTCAGTGCGCAGCTTCTGCACCAGCGTGGCGACGTCCGGCACCATGATGCCTGCCGTGCGCTTGGCCGGCTCGACGACCTTCAGGGTCTTCAGGCGCGGGGTCACGTCGACGCCCAGCTCTTCCGGCTTGATCGTTTCCAGCGGCTTCTTCTTCGCCTTCATGATGTTCGGCAGCGTGACGTAGCGCGGCTCGTTCAGGCGCAGGTCGGTGGTGACGATCGCAGGGAGCGTCAGGGCAACCGTCTCCAGGCCGCCGTCGACCTCGCGGGTCACGGTCACTTTGCCGTCTTCGAGCACCACTTTCGACGCAAACGTCGCCTGCGGCCAGCCCAGCAGGGCCGCCAGCATCTGGCCGGTCTGGTTCGAGTCATCGTCGATCGCCTGCTTGCCCAGGATGATCAGCTGCGGTTGTTCCTTGTCGGCCAGCGCCTTCATGATCTTGGCCACGGCCAGCGGCTCGGTGTCGCCAGCCGTCTCGACCAGGATGCCGCGGTCCGCGCCGATCGCCATGCCGGTGCGCAGGGTTTCCTGGCACTGCGGAACGCCGATCGACACCGCCACCACCTCGGTGACCTTGCCGGATTCCTTCAAACGGGTCGCTTCTTCGAGCGCGATTTCGTCGAACGGGTTCATCGACATCTTGACGTTGGCGATATCCACGCCGCTGCCGTCGGACTTGACGCGGACCTTGACGTTATAGTCGACCACGCGTTTGACGGGTACCAGGACTTTCATAGGTGTGCCTTTGCAAAATTGAAGAGGTAGACTGGCTGAGGGCCTAGATTATAAGAGATAAACAGCTTCAAGGCTGAATTAAAGCACGATCGTGCGATTTTCGGTTAGAGGGAATCTTCGAAACTGTTCGATGGGCAGGAAATCAAGGGAAACTGGCGGGGCCGAAGGCGCCCCGCCGGAAGAAGAATTTACTTGCGGCGCATCAGGAAGACAAACTCGCCGTTGTTCTGCGAGTGCGACAACAGGGCGTTGCCGGTCTGCTTGGCGAACGCCTGGAAATCGCGCACGGAGCCGGTGTCGGTTGCCGTAATGCGTAATACCTCGCCGGTGGCCATTTCGGCCAGTGCCTTCTTGGCTTTCAGGATCGGCAGCGGGCAGTTCAGGCCGCGCGCGTCCAGGTCCTTCTGGAATTGAATTGTATCGGGGTCGAGAATGGTGTCGCTCATCGCATGCCTGCTTAGGTGGTGATACTGAATTGGAGTCTACTCCAATTTCTGGATTATGACGCGCCGCACAAAAATAGTCACGAAATGTTGCACGGGCACAACTGGATGAGGCCGGTTACCTTGGTAGCCCCCTCGTACCCACGCAGTACGGACCGTCCTTTTGCCCCGCAACAGAGCCGTCATCCAACTCGTGAGGCGCACGCATCGCCGTCATGTGTCCGATAAGTACGTAGGGTGGACGGGTTCCCCGTCCACGCGTTCAGCCAGCCGGTGAAACGCCGAAGCGTCACATCAACCGTGCGTTGAACGCGTGGACGGCAGAGCCGTCCACCCTACAGTCACCGTTACGCGCGCTCGCCCACCCAGGCGGCGACACCCGCCAGCGCCGCCGGCAAGCCCGATGGATCGGTACCACCTGCCTGCGCCATGTCCGGACGCCCGCCGCCCTTGCCGCCCACCTGCTGGGCGACGAAGTTGACCAGCTCGCCTGCCTTGACCTTGCCGGTGGCATCCTTGGTCACGCCCGCGATCAGGCTGACCTTGCCGTCCACCACGCTGGCCAGCACGATGGCCGCGGTCTGCAGCTTGTCCTTCAGCTTGTCCATGGTTTCGCGCAGGCTGGTCACGTCGGCGCCGTCCATCGTTGCGGCCAGCACCTTGATGCCGTTCACATCCACCGCCTGGCTCACCAGTTCGTCGCCTTGGCCCGAGGCCAGCTTCGACTTCAGTGCCGCGACTTCCTTTTCCAGCAGCTTGACCTGGTCCTGCACCTGGGCGATGCGCGATGGCAGTTCCTCAGGAGCCGTCTTCAGGGCGGCGGCGGCGGCCAGCAGTTTCGCGTTGGTCGCTTGCACCCATGCCAGCGCGCCCTCGCCCGTCACCGCTTCGATACGGCGGATGCCGGCAGCGACGCCGCTTTCCGACACGATCTTGAACAGGCCGATGTCGCCGGTGCGCGTCACGTGCACGCCGCCGCACAGCTCTTTCGAGGAACCGATGTCGAGCACGCGCACTTCGTCGCCGTACTTCTCACCGAACAGCGCCATCGCGCCATGCTTGACGGCGTCGTCGAAGGACATGTTCTGCGCCTGCGTCGCGTGGTTTTCGAGGATCTCGCGATTGACGATCAGCTCGACCTGGGCGATCTGCTCGGCCGTGACTGGCGCGTTGTGGCTGAAGTCGAATCGGGTTTTATCCGGATCGACCAGCGAACCCTTTTGCTGGACGTGGCCGCCCAGCACTTCGCGCAGCGCCTTGTGCATCAGGTGCGTCGCCGAGTGGTTGCGGATGGTGCGGGCGCGCTTGGCCTGGTCGACCTGCGCATCGACGGTGTCGCCCACCTTCAGGGAACCCGCGCGCAGCACGCCGTGGTGGCCGAATACCTCGGCCTGGATCTTGAGCGTGTCTTCGACTTCGAATTCGCCCGAATTTGCACCACCTGCCGAGCGGATGCTGCCGTGGTCGCCGACCTGGCCGCCCGACTCGGCGTAGAACGGGGTCGTGTCGAGCACGACGATGCCTTCCTGGCCCGCTTTCAGTTCCTGCACCGAGACGCCTTCCGAGTACAGCGCCAGCACGTGGGTGTTGTGCACCAGGGATTCATAACCGACGAACTTGGTCTTTTCCCCGGCGTACTCCACCTTGGCGGCCATCTTGAACTTGCCGGCGGCGCGCGCGGTTTTCTTCTGCTGTTCCATCGCGGCGGTGAAGCCCGCTTCGTCGAGCGTCACGTTACGTTCACGGCAGATGTCGGCGGTCAGGTCGAGCGGGAAGCCGTAGGTGTCGTACAGGGTGAACGCGGTGGCGCCGTCGAGGTTCTTCGCATCCCGGGCCAGCTGCGCTTCCAGGATCTTCATGCCGTTTTCCAGCGTCTCGCCGAAACGCTCTTCCTCGGCCTTGAGTACCTGGGCGACACGGTCTTTCGCGTCCAGCAGTTCCGGGTAAGCGGTGCCCATCTCGCCGTTCAGGTCTTCCACCAGCTTGTAGAAGAATGGACGGGTCTGGCCCAGCTTGTGGCCGTGGCGCAGCGCGCGGCGGATGATGCGGCGCAGGACGTAGCCGTGGCCTTCGCTGCTCGGGATGATGCCGTCGACGATCATGAAGGAGGCGGCGCGGATGTGGTCCGCGATCACCTTCAGCGAGTTGTTGTTCAGGTCGGTGGCGCCGGTTTCGCGCGCGGCAGCCTTGATCAGTGCCTGGAACAGGTCGATCTCGTAGTTGCTGTGCACGTGCTGCAGCACCGCGGCCAGGCGCTCCATGCCCATGCCGGTGTCGATCGACGGCTTCGGCAGCGGGGTCAGGACGCCCGACTCGTCGCGGTTGAACTGCATGAACACGAGGTTCCAGATCTCGATGAAGCGGTCGCCGTCTTCGTCGGGCGAACCCGGAGGGCCGCCCCAGATATCGGCGCCGTGGTCGTAGAACACCTCGGTGCACGGGCCGCAGGGGCCGGTGTCGGCCATCTGCCAGAAATTGTCCGACGCGTAGCGCGCGCCCTTGTTGTCGCCGATGCGGATGATGCGCTCTTTCGGCACGCCGATTTCATTGGCCCAGATGTCGTAGGCTTCGTCGTCCTCGAAGTAGACGGTGACGGTCAGCTTCTCGGCCGGCAGCATGTAGACCTTGGTCAGCAGCTCCCAGCAGTAGTTGATCGCATCACGCTTGAAATAGTCGCCGAAGCTGAAGTTACCCAGCATCTCGAAGAAGGTGTGGTGGCGCGCGGTATAGCCGACGTTTTCCAGGTCGTTGTGCTTGCCGCCGGCGCGCACGCAGCGCTGCACGCTAGTCGCGCGCGAATACGGGCGCGAATCGAGGCCCAGGAACACGTCCTTGAACTGCACCATTCCGCTGTTGGTCAACAACATGGTCGGATCGTTGCCCGGTACGAGGGGGCTGGACCGTACGATCGTATGGTCCTTGGACTCAAAAAACTTGAGGAACTTTTCGCGGATTTCGGAAGATTTCATGTTGGCGGGTGCGGAATGAGCGCAGTACGGTAGCGCAGTTCGTAGATTGGGCAACGATTATATCAGTCACCTGTAACTTATTTACATGGTGTCGAGGTGCCGGCAATTTAGCTGAAATACGGCCCGATCAGGTCGATACGGTCGGTACAGAACGCCTCGACACCCCAGGACAGCAGTTCGCGCGCGCGGCGCGGGTCGTTGACGGTGTAGCAGAACAGGCCGAAGCCGGCCGCGCGCACGCTGGCCGCCAATTCTCGCGTCAGGTGCTTGTGGTTGGTGTGGATCGCGACCGCCTCGACCGAATGCGCGCGGCGCTCCCAGTCGGGCGGCAATTCGCTCATCAGGCAGGCGCGCGGCACCTGCGGCGCCACCTGGTGCGCCGCTTCGAGGGCGAGGTGGCTGAACGAGGACAAGAGCGGCACCGCGGCCATGTCCCCCGCCGCGATCTCGTCGGCGTACATGGCCGCTGCAATGCGCGCGACGGTGCCGCCGGTTTCGATGTCGAAGCCAGGCGCGGGTTTCAGTTCCATGTTCATCCAGATGCCGTGCGCCTTGCAAAATCCCGCGAACTCGACGAACAGCGGCACCGGTTCGCCCGCGTATTCACCGGCGAACCAGCCGCCCGCATCCATGCTGGCGAGTTCCGCAGCATCGTAATCGAACACATTGCCGGAACCAGGCACGGTGCGGCCGAGAAAAGGGTCGTGCATCACCACCGGCACGCCGTCGCGCGCCAGCATGATGTCGAATTCAATGGCGGCAAAGCCGCGCCGCATGCCCTCGCGCAGGCCGGCCAGCGTGTTTTCGGGCGCCAGCGTGCCACCACCACGGTGGGCCAGCACGCGCGGATAGCGCCAGGAGCCTGGTTGGGCGTTCATATCAACGTGGCGCCAGCTGCGAGGACAGGTAAAGGAAGCCGGCGACGTTCGCCACCACCGTGCACCAGAACAGCTGCTGGAACGGGCGCTTGGCCGTCTTATGGCGCAACCATTGCTGGGCCAGCAGGGCGCCGGGCCAGCCGCAGGCCAGGCCAAGCAGCAGCAAGGTGCGCTCCGGCGTGCGCCAGCCCTTATTGCGGGCGGCCGACTTGTCGATCGCATAGGCCACGAAACAGGTCAGGCTGATGATCAGATAGGCGCCCGCCACCAGCAGCGGCAGTTGCCAGGCAAAGCTGGCTGCGGCGTAGACCAGGGCGAAGGCGACAATCGGCAGGTAGATCATGGCGCCAGCTTAGCGCGACCGGCTGGCAATTGCTAGTCGGCACCGATGTGGCTGTTTACTTCCTTCTGCGTTCGATACCGTACCGAATCGGGCAATCGAACGCCCTACCCTCGTCGTTCACCTTGTCATCTTTGCAGGAGAACGTCATGGCTTTTGATTTAGGAAATCTGTTGCAGCAATACATGGGCGGCGCACAAGGCGCCAACCATACCCGTGCCGAAGCGGACTTCGACCGTGTCGCGCAGGAAGCGCCGCGCGAGCAGCTCGCGCAGGGCGTGACCCAGGCCTTGCGCTCGGACCAGACGCCGCCTTTCCCGCAGATGGTCGGGCAGATGTTTGGTCAAAGTAACCCGAACCAGCAAGCCGGGATGCTGAACCAGCTGATCGCCGCTGCAGGTCCTTCCCTGATCGGCATGCTTGCCGGGCGCGGCGGTGCAGGCGGACTCGGCGGTTTGGGCGGCGGGGGCGGGGGCGGGCTCGGTGGACTGGGCGGCATGGCCGGCGGCCTGGGCGGACTGGGCGGCATTCTCGGCGGCCTCCTGAACGGCGGCGGCAACAGCCAGCAGCCGCAGATCACGCCGGAGCAGGCTTCCCAGCTCTCGCCTGAGCAAGTGCAAGAGATCGCTGCAAAGGCGGAACAGGAAAACCCGGGCATCGTCGACCGCATGGGCGACTTCTATGCCGAGAATCCGAACCTCGTCAAGGGACTCGGCGGCGCGGCACTCGCCATCGCCCTCGCCCACATGGCCTCGAACATCCAGCGTCGTTAATTCGTTTCACTCACCCACCAACAACAAAGGAGCACTACATGGGCATTCTGAACAATATCTTCAACAAGATCTTCCCGAACTCGAACTCGGCCAAGGAAGCGCAGGCAAAAGCCCAAGCACAAGCACAAGCACAAGCGCAAGCCCAGGCACAAAGCGCGCCGCGTCCGACAACGACTGCAGCGCCGACCGCTCCGGCAGCGCCAACGGCGGCGCCCGCCCCGGCAGCGATGGACCAGGTCGACGTCGAAGCCATCCTCAACAGCAAGCTGCAAGCGTCGGGCCAGCAGCTTAACTGGCGCACCTCGATCGTCGACCTGCTGAAACTGCTCGACCTCGACAGCAGCCTGGCATCGCGCAAGGAACTGGCGGCCGAGCTCAACTACTCGGGCGACACCAGCGATTCGGCCACGATGAACATCTGGCTGCATCGCCAAGTCATGAACAAGCTGGCTGCCAACGGCGGTAAAGTGCCGGCCGACCTCAAGGACTGATCCAGGTCGTCCGTGCCTGAACCGGCCCCCAGCGGCGGGTTCAGGCTAATCCGCCAGGCTCGTGTTGGCGGCGGTGCCGCACGCGAAGCAAAAACGTCCAAAGGCATTCTTGCGGGTGCTGCAGCCGCCGCAGCGGTTGAACAGGCCGATGCCGCAATGCGGGCAAAAATCGGTGCTCGCGTCTTTCAGGTCGACGTGGCGCTCGCATCCCGGGCAGACACCCTTGCTCAGCCGTGTCAGGACCATGTCATAGCGCAGGGTCTGGCGACGCTGGACGTCCGGCAGCGCTTCGGCTTCCTTCTGGCGCGCGAGGTAGCGCTGCAGCGAAGCAATCGCATAGCGCCCCACCACCACCGTCACGACAATCCCCACCAGATAACGCACATAGCCGCCATAGCTGGGCAGGTAAGGCACGAGCTCGAAGAAGAACACGAACAGCGCGAAGATGATGAAGCCCCAGGCGAAGGGCCAGGAATTGCCCTTGCGCTTGTGCTTGAACAGCCAGCCGGCCGCCGCCAATAGCGGCAGGGTCAGCGCCAGCCGGTAGGCGAATATGCGCAGGGTCAATGCCTCGATGGCGGCGTCGCGCTTGCCCAGTGCGGGCAGCTCGAGGCCGGCCCGGCGCCGCGTTGCGCGCCCGGCCTGCTGGGTCGCATCAAGCAAGGCCTGGCGTTGCGCTTCCACTCTAGCTAAGGCGCGCCGTTCTTCCGCTTCGAGCGCCTCGATCGATTTGGTCCGGCTGATCAGTTCGTGGTCCTGGTCGGGCCGCGCCGTGACGCTGCGCGTCGCCAGCCAGTCATCGAAGGTGGCACGCGCGGACCGCGTGTTCGACTGCGCGACCCCGTGCTTCTCGACGGCCTGGTCATGGCGCTCGCGGGCCAGCGTCTGCAACTTCTCCGCCTCGCCCTCCTCCGCGTGAACGGCAGCGAGCTGTGCAGGTTCGATGAACTTTTCGACGGTGGGAGGCTCTTCCACGTCGGCCAGGTTCTCGACGAGTTTCCCGCCCAGGCCAATCAGGAAACTGGCAAACACCAGCGCCACCAGCCACAGCCCCCGGTGCAACCACTTCTCGGTCAGCCGCAATCCTTTGCTCATGATTTCCTCCCGTTAAGATCAACGGCGATCGTCAAGCAATGCCGCGGGACGGAGCTTGTCATGGCTCAAGGCGGGAAGCGAGCGTGGGATGGGGACGGAGCGTGGAGCGATACCGGGGGTAGCGCAAGGCGGTCCTGCGCAATGTGCAGCAGGACCCGAGAACTGCGCAACCGTCACGAAACGTGCACGTGACGGTTGCGCGAATAAAAATCAGAAGTAAGACAGCCCTAGTGCGCGGCGCACCTCGTCGACCGTGCCGGCCGCCACTTCGCGCGCCTTCATCGTGCCTTCCTTGAGCATCTGCATCACCTGCCCCTTGTCCTTGGCGAACTCCTCGCGCCGGGTGCGGATCGGTTCCAGCATCTCTTGCAGCACCAGGTCGAGGCGCTTCTTGACGATACTGTCGCCCAGGCCGCCGCGCGTGTAGTGCGCCTTCATCTCTTCCAGCGCCGCCTTGTCGGTATCGAAGGCATCCAGGTAGAGGAAGGCGACGTTGCCTTCCACGTGGCCCGGGTCCGACACCTTCAGGTGCAGCGGATCGGTATACACCTGCTTGACGGCGGCGCGGATCTGGTCGGCGCTGTCGCCCAGGTTGATCGTATTGCCGAGCGACTTGCTCATCTTGGCCTTGCCGTCGATGCCCGGCAGGCGGCCGATTTCCGGCACCAGGGCCTTGCACTCGACCAGGATGTCGCGCTTGGCGATGCGGTTGAAGCGGCGCACGATCTCGTTGCACTGCTCGATCATCGGGATCTGGTCTTCACCCACCGGCACCAGGGTTGCCTTGAAAGCGCTGATGTCGGAAGCCTGGCTGGCCGGATACGTCAGGAAGCCGGCCGGGATGTCGCGCTCGAAGCCGCGCAGCGCGATTTCCGTCTTGACGGTCGGGTTGCGCTCCAACCGGGCGACAGTAACGAGATTTAAATAATAGAATGTCAACTCCGCCAGCTCCGGCACCTGGGACTGGATGAAGATCGTCGAGCGCGTCGGATCGATGCCGACCGCGAGGTAATCGAGCGCCACTTCGACAACGTTCCGATGTACCTTTTCGGTGTCATCCATATTGTCGGTGAGCGCCTGGGCGTCGGCGAGCATGACGAACTGGCGGTACTCGTCCTGGTAGGCCACGCGGTTGCGCAGGCTGCCCACGAAGTGGCCGAGGTGCAGCGGGCCGGTCGGGCGGTCGCCGGTCAGGATGACGGGTGCGGGGGCGGGTGCAGATGCGGTGGTCGCGTTTTGGCTCATCGGGTTTCCTCGGGGTTTCTTTCATCTTGCCCCGATCCCGCCGCGCCAAACAAAACGCCGCCTGAATCGAGGCGGCGTTCATTGAGTCACATCTTCTCGTCAAGGCCGCGCGCTGTCAGCGGCGCCACCAGGTGCAGAACGAGGATTGTGGGTTGATAAATTTCATGGATGGCATGGTTGCAGGTTGATGGCCCGCTGTCAACCGGAAGTGCTAGTAGAAGTCCTTGGTACAAGGCGGACCGCGGGGAGCGGCACGCCACGCCAGAGGGCGACGCCCGGCGATCCAGGATGCCGGCGCAGTTGCCCGAGCGATATCCCAACGGTCATCCATCCGAACTTAATCTTTTCGGCGGCCGTCTAAAGCTTTTTGTTGCAAAAATTTTAATAAGTGGTGAAATTATGAATAACACGAGCCCGAACAGCCAACCCCGCCTACTCGAACTCTGGGGCGGCCTCGAATGCACCGTCAACCGCGTGCAGGACGAATACTTCAGCCAGCTCGACCGCAACGGCCATGCACTGCGCAACTGCGACATCGGCCGCTTTGCCTCGCTCGGCATCCGCGCCATCCGCTACCCCATCCTGTGGGAACGCACCGCCCCGGACGGCATCGACAAGGCTGACTGGACCTGGCCCGACGAGCGCCTCCCTGCCCTGCGCGATGCCGGCGTCACGCCGATCGCCGGCCTGATCCACCATGGCAGCGGCCCGCGCGACACCAGCCTGCTCGACCCGGCCTTTCCCGAGCGCCTGGCCGAATACGCCGGCGCCGTCGCCGCCCGTTATCCGTGGCTCGAGTACTACACCCCCGTCAACGAACCCTGCACCACTGCGCGCTTTGCCGGCCTGTACGGGGTCTGGTACCCGCACGCGCGCGACGACAAGAGCTTCATCCAGGCCTTGCTGATCCAGTCCCGCGCCACCGTGCTGTGCATGCGCGAAATCCGCAAGGTCAATCCGAATGCGAAGCTGGTCCAGACCGACGACCTCGGCAAGACCTACAGCACTCCGGAAATGGCCGTCGTCGCCGACTTCTACAACGAGCGTCGCTGGCTGGCCTGGGACCTGCTGTGCGGAATGGTCGGCCCCGAACACAAGCTGTGGAAGTACCTGGTGGGCACCGGCGTCGATATCGCCGACCTGCTCTGGTTCCGCGACAATACCTGCCCGCCGGACATCATCGGTGTCAATTATTATGTGACCAGCGAGCGCTGGCTCGACCATCGTCCGGAGCGCTACCCGCAGCACCACCGCGGCCTGGCCGACGGCATTCCCTGCGCCGACATCGAAGCCTCGCGCGTGCTCGCCACCCCGACGGCCGGCATCGGGCCGCTGCTGGCGGAAATCTGGGACCGCTACCGCCTGCCGCTGGCCATCACCGAAGCGCATATCGACGCCAACCGCGAAGACCAGCTGCGCTGGCTGCTCGAGATCTGGGAAGCGGCAAAGACGGCGCACGCCAACGGCATCGACGTGCGCGCGGTCACCGTCTGGTCGCTGCTCGGTTCCTTCGACTGGAACAGCCTGGTGACGCAGAACCGCGGCTATTACGAACCGGGCCCGTTCGACGTGCGCTCGCCAATGCCGCGCCCGACCGCGCTGGCGAAGATGATGAGAGAGCTGGCCGGCGGCCAGCCGCTGTCGCACCCGGTGCTGCGGGGCCAGGGCTGGTGGCGCCGCCCGGGCCGCTTCCTGTGCACCCCGGTCGCGACGCCCGCTGCCCTGACCTCGATCTCGGCCGATGGCCACCGCCTGGTTGGCACGACGGCCGCGCCGATCCTGATCACGGGCGCCACTGGCACCCTGGGCCGCGCCTTTGCGCGCGTCTGCCAGAAGCGCAACCTCCACTACAAGCTGCTGTCGCGCCGCGACATGGACATCGCCGACCCGGCCTCGGTCGAGCGTACCCTTGCCCAGTACAAGCCCTGGGCGCTGATCAACACCAGCGGCTACGTGCGCGTGGACGATGCGGAAGCCGACATCGAGCGCTGCATGCGCGACAACGCGCACGGCACAGCCATCCTGGCCGAAACCTGCGCCCGCCATGGCGTGCACCTGACCACCTTCTCGAGCGACCTCGTGTTCGACGGCAGCAAGGGAAGCCCGTATGTCGAGAGCGATCCGGTCACGCCGCTCAACGTCTACGGCCGCAGCAAGGCCGAGTCGGAAACGGCGGTGCTCGCCCACCACCCGGGCGCACTGGTCGTGCGCACCAGCGCCTTCTTCGGCCCGTGGGACAGGCACAACTTCGTCAAGCTGGCGCTCGACGCCCTCGAGCGCGGCGAACGCTTCGTGGCCTCCACCGACATGACCGTCTCGCCGACCTACGTGCCCGACCTCGTGCACGCCTGCCTCGACCTGGCGGTGGACCGCGAAAGCGGCGTCTGGCACCTGAACAATGGCGGCGAGGTCACCTGGTTCGAGCTGGCACGCATGGCGGCCGACAAAGCCGGCATCGATGCGGGCGGCCTGGTCGGGCAGCTCTCCAGCGAGATGGGCATGGCGGCGGCGCGCCCAAGCTACAGCGTGCTGCACAGCGAACGCGCGATTCTGCTGCCGAGGCTCGAGAACGCGCTGGAGCGTTTCATTGAACTGCGCAACGTGATCGATCCGGAGTACGAAGAACTGGTACGCACCGCCGAATCGCGCCAGCAGGTGGCCAGCGGCCATCGCCAGCAGGAGGAAACGGCGCCGGAGGCGCTGGCCGGGCATTTCTGACCGGCGTCGCAGGGTGGACGGCTCGTAATTCAGGCCCCTGGCCTGAATTACTCTACGCGTTCACGCGCAAGCCGCACCCCGGCGGCTTCGCAATCCTGTCCCCAACGCTCAGCCCCAGACCGGCAACAATGCCGCCACGTACAGGCCCAGTGCCAGCAGGATGCCGCGAAACGGCGTACTGAACCAGTAACGCTGCGCCAGCACCGCATAGCCGCACAACAGCAGCAATCCCAGCACCAGCAGGAACCGCGATCCGAACAGGAAGGCCTCGTGCAGCAGCGCCAGGTAACCATACACGGCGCCGAACAGGATGGCGCCGAAACTGTGGCTGGCGTTGAAGCCGACCCACGCCTTCCACATCGTCGTCTCGCGGCTGATGACCGGTGCAGCCTCCTCCATGCGCGCCCTCAGCGCCCGGTCGCGCGGCATGAAGGCCGGGCCGCGGAAGGTGAACAGCAGATGGGCCAGTCCCAGCACCAGGATCATCCCGGCGCCAGCGCCCATCAGGATCGCAGGCAAGGTCGGCAATGCAGCTTCCTTTCAATCGAGGCGCGGTTCACGGACGCGCAGCGGCAGCCTGCGCCGGATAGGTATTCTTGTACGCCTGCGGCACCTCGTACGGGTACAACTTGCCCATCAGCGCCGCCAGCACCAGGCCCGAGAATACCACGCCCGCGGACAGCGGCAAGCCCGCGGCCAGCGCGCGCATCCGCGGCGCCGGTCCCGCACGGCGTGCCAGCGCACAGCCGAGATGGGCGAACACGGCCACCACCGCCAGGAAATAATACGGAACGAAGAACAGTTGATACGGCCAGACCTGCAGCCCGGCGGCGGCGAAGTGGACATTGGTGTCCAGATCGAGCACCGTGCGCCCGGCCAGCACCGCCGCCACATGGATCAGCAGGAACAGCGCGAGATACATACCGGACACCGCCTGCAGCCAGGCGAGCCATCCCGAACGCCGCTTCCAGCCGGACCGGACCAGCCACAGGCCGCTGCCGGCCTGTCCGGCCGCGCACAGCAGCAGCACGGCCTCCGCAAGCGGCTGCCGGTACACCAGGCGCGCCACGTCCATGAAGCGCAGGTGCGCCGCAATGCCGCCAAGGGCGGCCAGGTGGTTGACCACATGCGCCAGTACGAACAAAGCCACGACCGCCGCGCAGGTCCGGTGCAGCTTGCGCACGGTCCTCATGCAGCGCGGCGCACCAGCAACAGGTGCAGCGCTCCGCGCGGGCGCAGCGAGATGTTGAAGACAGGTTCCGGCGGCGCCATCCCTTCCGGCGCGCTGACCGAAAAACGCTGCAGGAACATCGCCGCGATGGTCGTCATCTCGGCCAGCGCCAGGTGCTGGCCGACGCACACGCGCGGACCGGTACCGAAAGGGATGAAGGCGCCGCGCTCGATGTCGGGCGCATCGGCGGCAAAGCGCTCCGGGCGAAACGCCTGCGGATCCGGAAACCAGCACGCGTCGCGGTGTATCACGCCGGGCGGTACCATGAACATGGTCCGCGCCGGGAATTGCCAGCCGCCGAGCACGACCGGACGGTGCGAACGACGCGACAGGAGCACCGGCGCGGCAGGGTACAGACGCAGGGTTTCCTGCAGCGTGCAGGCCAGGCTAGAGAGCGCCGGCAGGTCGTGTGCTTGCGGGGCCCGGCCCTGCAGGACGGCATCGACTTCGCGGCGCACGGCGTCCTGCGCAGCGGGATGGGCGGCCATGCACCAGGCCCACCAGGTCAGGGTGGCTGCCGCCGTTTCATGGCCGGCCAGGAAGGCCGTCATGCACTCGTCGCGCACGGCCTGCAACGGCCAGGCTGCGGGGTTAATAAGGTGCAGGGTCAACAGCCGGGTCAGCAGGTCCTGAGGCCAGGCGCCCTGCTCGATTGCCAGGCGCGCCTGCAGATGGCGTTCGATCAGCGCGCGCAGCACCGCCATGGCCTTGCGCTTGGTGCGCTTCCAGGGCATCGCATCGGGCCAGCTCGCCGGCCAGAACATCTCCCTGTTGCCGGCGACCGAGACCGTGTGCACGGCGCCTTCCGCCTCGCGCGCATTGGCGTCGACTTCGCTCGAAAACATCATGCGCAGGATGACGTCCATCCCGAGCGAGGTGAAGGCGCTCTCGATCGGCCAGGGCGCCGCATCCGGCCGCCATTGCGTAAAAGCCCTGTCCGCCGCGGCGCTGATCGCCGGCACGAAGGCATGCACCGTTTTTGGCGCGAAGCCAGGCTGCAGGGCCTGGCGCTTCGATCGCCAGGCTTCCCCTTCGGCCGTCAGCACGCTGTGGCCGTGCAGCTGCGCCAGCACCTGGACGCCGCGCTCCCAGCGTCTAATGGCGTCATGCTGCGTGACCAGCAGCTCGCGCACCAGGCGCGGTTCGGTGACCACGACCTGGTGCTCGGGCCAGATCCGCAAGTGCACGATGCCGCCGTAGCGCTGGCGCCATTCCTCGAGCGTGCCGAGCAGGTCGCGCGACATGCGGCGCAGGAGACCCCACCCGCTCAGGCCGGACGACGGGCCGGGGGGCCAGCTGCCGGGCGGCTGCAGAGGGAGCGGCGCGACCGGGTCGGGGGCGCCGGCGTGGGGGCAAGTAGCTGTCGTGGTCGGGTTCATGCTGCCCAGTCTGCGCCGCTCCGTGATGCGGGTATTGTACGAAAACGACATGACAATTTGGCAGCATTTCCTTGCTATACTCGGCATCCATGGATTCCGGACTTCCCACATCCCTGGCCGCGCCCTCGCCGCTGGCGCGTGCACCCTGTGCCGTCCGCAGGCCGGGCGCTTCGCATGAATGGCTGCGCCTGCCGCCGGCGTCCTTGCAGGGCGCCCTCGTGGCCCTGGTCGGACGCGACAACCGCGACCTGGACCTGGATAGTGCGCAGCGCCTCTCGCACTTCCCCGCTTCGCCCCTGGTGACAATTTCCTGGTTCCGCGACGCCGACGTCGGCTTGGTGACCCAGGGCCCGGACGGTCCGTGCTGGCAACCGTTCAGCGCGCGCGTGGTCGTCTCCGGCACCTGGTCCCACCCGTCCGTCAGCTGGGCGCCATCGGCCGGATGCGGTTATACGGCCTGCTTCAACGCCGATGCGGCGCAGGCGTTGTTCGGCCTGGACCTCGCCGCGCTCCAGGAGCGCTTCGTTCCCGCCGACGTGGCGGCGGGCGCGCAATTCCGGGCCCTGTGGGATGCGCTGCCTGACGCCGGCGACGCCGACATCCTGCCGCTCCTGGAGAGCCACCTCGCACCGCGCTGGCAAGCCCGGCAAGGCCGTGCTTCCGGGCACGCATCGCTGCAACAGATGGGCCGGCACATGGTCGAGCGCCTGGCCTGGCAAGCCGGCCAGTGGGCGCGCGTGCACAGTCCGCGCCATGTGGAGCGCCGCATCAAATCCTTCAGCGGCCGCTCGCTGCGCGAATGGAACAGCCTGGTGCGCACCGAAGGCCTGTTCTTTGCGGCGCGCGAGCGCCACGAGGCCGGGCTGCCCTTCGACTGGGCCACGCTGGCCCTGGACGAAGGCTTCACCGACCAGGCCCACATGATCCGCAGCGTGAAGCGGATCACCGGTTTTTCGCCCACCGAGTTCGCGGCGCGCTTCCTCGAAGACGAATCGTTCTGGATGTACCGGCTCTGGGTCTGACGGCTGTCATTGCGCGGCGTTATAGAATGCCCACGTCTCATCACAACCGCAAAGGCGCTCACACGTGCAAGAGCAACACGCCTTCCCGTTTCTCCGGGAAATCATCCTGTTCCTGATCCTCGCCGGTATCCTCATTCCCACGCTGCAGCGGCTGCGCATCAACCAGGTGCTGGGTTTCCTGGTCGCCGGCACCCTGCTCGGCCCCTTCGGCCTGGGCCTGCTCGCGGCGCGCTTCCCCGAGGTGACCTGGCTCACCTTCCCCAGCGGCCAGGGCGTGTCGATGCTGGCCGAAGTCGGCGTGCTGTTCCTGATGTTCATGATCGGCCTGGAACTGTCCGCGGCGCGCCTGTGGGCGATGCGGGCCTGGGTGTTTGGCGCCGGCTCGATCCAGGTGGCGGCCTGCACGCTCCTGATCGGCGGCGCGGCCTACCTGGCGGGCCAGCCGCTCGCCACCGCGGCCATCCTCGGCGTCGTGCTGTCGCTCTCGTCCACCGCCGTCGTCATGCAACTCATGACCGAGCAGAACACCACCAGCACCCGCCTCGGCCAGGCGGCATTTGCCGTGCTGATGCTGCAGGACCTTGCCGTGGTGCCGATCCTGGTGCTGATCGGCGTGCTGGCGCGCGGCGGCGGCGACGATGCGGCCACGCTGGCGCTGGTCGCCCTGGCGAAAGCCGGCGGTGCGATTGCGCTCATTTACCTGGTCGGCCGGCGCGTTATCCACCCGCTGTTCAAGGCCTTTGCGCGGCACCGCCAGCCGGACGTCTTCATGGCGCTAATCCTGCTCAGCACCTTCGGCATCGCCGGCTTGTCCGCCGCGGCCGGGCTGTCGATGGCGCTCGGCGCCCTGATCGCCGGCTTGCTGCTGGCCGAAACGGAATTCAAGCACGAAGTCGAACTGATGGTCGAGCCGTTCAAGGGCCTGCTCATGGGCCTGTTCTTCATGTCGGTCGGCATGAGCATGGACATGCGCCATGTCGTCGAGGCGCCGCTGTGGCTGGCCGGCGCGGTGCTGGGCCTCGTGCTGATCAAGGCAAGCGTGGTGACGCTGCTGTTTCGCGCCGGGCGCCTGCCCTGGTGCCGCGCGGTCGAGGGCGGCCTGCTGCTGTCGCAAGGCGGCGAGTTCGCCTTCATCGTGCTCGGCTACGCCATGACATCGAAACTGCTCGACCCGACGCTCGGCGCCCGCGTCATGCTGGCGGTCGGCCTGTCGATGTTCATCACACCGATGCTGGCGCGCCTGGGGCGGGCGATCGGCGAGCGCGGCGAGCGTGCGGCCAGCGAACGCGCGGCGCACAAGGACGAGGAGGCGCTGGCGGCGGCGCGCGGGCAGATCATCATCGCCGGCTTCGGGCGCGTCGGCCAGCAGCTGGCCAAGCTCCTCACCGCCCAGGGCATCCCGTTCATCGCTTTCGAAAACGACGCGCGGCTGGTCTCGAAACTGCATGCGCAAGGCGTTCCGGTCTTCTTCGGCAACGCCTCGCGCCCCGAGCTGCTGCGCCTCGTGCATGCCGAGAAGGCGCCGGCAATCGTCCTGACGATGGACAATCCGGCGTTGGCGTTGCAGACCGTGCACGCGATCCGGCGCGACTTCCCGGATGCGCCCCTGTTCGTGCGCTCGCGCGACGAAAGGCATGCGCGGGCCCTGACACGCGCGGGGGCCACGGTGGTCGTGCCCGAAACGCTCGAAGCGAGCCTGCAGCTGTCGGCCTTCGTCCTCGAATCGATGGGGCTCGACGAGCGCACCGTGGACGACATCGTCGACAACGAGCGCGACCTGTTCGCCGCCCAGCTCAACGACGCCGGCCTGCGCGAGGCAGGGTCGCACCGGACCTGACGCCGCGCGCCCGGCCCGGGAATCGAACGCGGCGCTATAATCGCCTTCGTTCGAACTTGTCAAAGAGACCAGCAATGACACAATCCGGTTCCACCCCGAAGGCGCTCGGGCATATCCGCGTGCTCGACCTGTCGCGCGTCCTCGCCGGGCCGTGGTGCTCGCAAAACCTGGCCGACCTCGGCGCCGACGTGATCAAGATCGAGCGCCCCGGCAGCGGCGACGACACCCGTGCCTGGGGTCCGCCCTACGCAAAGGACGCCGCAGGCCAGGACACGGGCGAAGCGGCCTATTACTTGTCCGCCAACCGCGGCAAGCGCTCGGTCACGGTCGATATCGCCAGCCCCGAGGGCCAGGCCCTGGTCCGCGAACTGGCGCGCCACTCGGACGTCGTGCTCGAGAACTTCAAGGTCGGGCACCTGAAGCGCTACGGGCTCGATTACGACTCGCTGCAGGCGATCAAGCCGGACCTCGTCTACTGCTCGATCACAGGCTTCGGCCAGGACGGACCGTACGCACACCGCGCCGGCTATGACTTCCTGATCCAGGGCATGGGCGGCCTGATGTCCGTGACCGGCGAACGCGACGACCTGCCGGGCGGCGGCCCGCAAAAGGCCGGTGTCGCACTGACTGACCTGATGACCGGCATGTACGCCACAATCGCCGTGCTGGCCGCGCTCACGCACCGCGACCGCACCGGCGTTGGCCAGTACATCGACATGGCGCTGCTCGACACGCAGGTGGCGATGCTGGCCAACGTCGGCAGCAATTACCTCAACAGCGGCAAGGCGCCCAAGCGCTGGGGCAACGCCCACGCCAACATCGTGCCCTACCAGACTTTCGCCTGCCTCGACGGCCACATCATCGTCGCTGCCGGCAACGACGGGCAGTACCAGAAATTTGTGGAAGCCGGCGGCCGGCCGGACTTGGCGAGCGACCCGCGCTTCGCCACCAATCCGCTGCGCGTACAAAACCGCGACGTGCTGGTGCCGCTGCTGGCCGAGATGGTGGCCACGCGCAGACGCGACGAATGGATCGCCATGCTGGAAGCGGTCGGCGTGCCCTGCGGACCGATCAACGATGTCGGCGAAGTCTTCGCCAACGAACAGGTGCAGGCGCGCGCCATGGCGGTGGAACTGCCGCACCCGGCAGCCGGCAAGGTCACGCTGGTGCGCAATCCGATGAAGATGTCGGCGACACCCGCGACGAGCGGGATTGCGCCGCCGCTCCTCGGCCAGCACACCGAGGAAGTGCTGCGCGATGTGCTGGGCAAGAGCGGGGACGAGGTAAAGGCACTGCGCGAGCGCGGGGTGGTATGAACGGTACTTCTGCCGTGTGGTACGTCGGGTAGCACGGCCGCCCGACGCACGTGTTCAGAATTGAATACGCCGGCCCAGCGTCCTGCCGGGCCGGCGTCGGTACAAGTACAGCGCTTAATGCAGCTTGTGCTTGAAGTCGGACAGCTCGGCATGCACGCGGGTGACGACCGCCTCCAGATGCGCCGGCATCTGCGGCATCGACCGGCTGATGCGCTTGGCTTCGTCGCCCATGTCTTCCAGGCTGTCCACGCATTGCACGATGCGCGCCTCGTCGTTCGACTGCATCACATCCTGCGCCTGTTGCACCTCACGCGAAATGCGCTCAATGCAAGCGCGCATCTCAGGCGGCGTATCCTGTGACGCCTTGCAGGCCTGCTCGGCTTCGCCGATGGTCTGCTGCAGGTGGCTGTAGCGTTGCTGAATTTCGTTTGCTTGCAGCATGATGACCTCCTCAAAGAGAGAGCGAACAATTTTAGCGCTGACGGGAAATGCGTGCGCTGTGCACACTGTAGCTTTCTAGAAATAGCGTCCCTTAAGTCTGACTACGATCCCACCGTCCGATTTCGATACCGCAGGAGGTCTCGACATTAAGCATCACTGCGCGTTCCTGAAAAATTCGGCGAAAGTCTGTACAAGTAGGCGTAAAGTGGCAACCAGTCTTTCGGCACCCATCCCCTGCAATGGTGCGGCTCATCGTCCTATTGCGTTCCTGCGCCCGGCTAATCTACGTGCTCCACCAGATACCAAACGCAGGGCCGCTCCTCGAAGATAGGCTGCTCATCGTATTTCTCTCCAGTTGTCGGTTCCAGCAAATCCTGATGGCCGACGAGCGCCCTTGCAACCGGTGCTACGGCATAATTGGTGCTGAGAAACTGAGCACAACTCTGCGGTACGTTAGAGACATAGATCCCGCTCGTTTCCGTTTTCTTGCCTGACTCCACCTTGACACTTTGACTGATCCGATAGGCAGGCCATTGCGGTGGCTTAGTGATAGGCACAACGCCGCCCATGTAGGGCGACAATGGCAACTCGTCCCAATACGCTCCCTCAGTCAAGACAATATTGTGCGCAATTTCGACACATTTGTTCAAATATCCGCCGTAGCGATTTTCGTCCGCCCTCGACATCCACCCTGACCAGTAATCCATCTGGCTGAGCGCAAAGCGGAAAACTGTTCCCCATACTGGAAATAGCGGCATGAATTCGTGCTCGCGGGTGAAAAGTAAAATCCCTCTTTCAATAAAATTTCACCTACCTCGAAGCACAATGCTTCCGGTCCTGCCAACGCTGACTTTCCTGTGCTGTCCAAGGTGGAAGCGCTAATAGTTGTCCGTTGACCAGGACTTGCCGCTGCCGATAATGCAATCAGCTACTGCTCTTGGTTTGCATCCCATTGCCAATAAGTCTTCCCGTAAGATGAGCTCAGATTCGGCGCAGTCTCAGCAATAGCGAAATAGCGTCGCGTTCCAGGCATTGATGGCGTGAAATAATATCCCTCTTTCGTGCATAGCTCTCCACCTGCAATGCGATTGTGCACTTCAGACTGTACAACTTCCGGCTCATGGAATAAATCCGGGCCCTCGAATTCGCCTGGAACAATATCGACCAACGCCCATTGGCATGGCCGTGATTTGAACGCGGAACGTGCCACCGCCGCTGGCGCGAGCGACGGGTAGGGTTCTCCGTAGAGAAAGACTGAATCACGGAAACGCTCCGCGTACGGTTTTGCAGTCGCGAACTCGAACATTTTCGCTTCATCGAACCACAGCGACTGACGCCCCACAAAGGAAAGTGCAGCAAGGCCAATTTCATTAAATGTGTTAGACGTCCGAATTTTCGGGCCAGCAGGTTCGCTCCAAACGAACTGCAATGACGCATGCGGATCGTCAACGGACATATAAACGCCGGTCTGCGGTGGCACCTCACCGGAGAAGCCACTAACCTCTGCGCGCACTTGGAACTTAGGAACTTTCAACATGAGTCGGGCAAACGCTCGATAAACGTAGGCGAAACGGTAGTCGTTCCACTTGTTTTGGTATATTTCCACCGATTTATCGTGAGGCGCAGCATATTCGCTGATAGTGGCAAGTGCCAGGTTCAAGAGCCGCTCTTCACCTGGCGTTGTCCAATCAGTAGAGTACTCTGCTACTCCCCTCAGCGATTCGTTAACAGCCGTCACACTGAACTGTTTTGCCTGGCGCCGTGCGATGCTTGTAGCAATTGATATCTGGAGGTCTCTCAGAAACGGCCAAGCATTATTCTCCCAATTACTCGAAAAATTTCTTTCGCCCCAAGTCTCGCTAAACAATACGTTATCTCGCCCCTGAGCTTTCGCTGCTTCCAGCAGAGGATCCACGAAGCCGTTAAGCAGGTCTCCTACCATTTTGTGTAGACCAATCAGGTACTCGGCCGACGTAAAATGATACAGCATTGCGGCCTGAGCTTTCTGCCATGAGGTCAGGTGAGTCGGCATATCATTCTTCGTGATAAAAGTCATCGTCTATCGTCCCGTTGATGTTATTTGTCCAGGCAAATCGGGAAGACCAATTTTTGATGCCATCCCGGCTCCATCAAATTCAGTGTACCCCCATCCCGTTTCAAAGGGACCACTGATGTTGGGGTGAGCTATTTTTTCTCGAACAGACAGGTGTGAATCAAAGAAAGCCTTCCGCTGAGATGCATTCATTGTTGCGGTTATTGAAGAGACTTCGCTCTGCGTCATCGGCTTCCCCAATCTTGGATTGTTCCCGCCACCCACCTTGTAGTACAGCATGCGATCATTGCGTGGATCGGTTCGCTCTACCTTAAAAACAATTTGCTCGTACCCGCCTTCCAGCTGGTAGCCGGGCAAACTGCTTTTCGTCTGGCTTGATGCTGTACCCCGCCAAACGTTAAGAGACTCTCCTGCCTTGATGTCGTAGATCACAAATTGGCCGTCAACATTCCAGTCCGGCCAGACAGCAAGGAACTGACGCCAGGCTGACTTCGGATCGGCGGCACTCTGAAGCTTTTTAAAAACTTCCTCGCTTACCCAGCAATCGCTCATTCCCCGACTATTCGGTGCGAGAATTCGGTATAGACGAGCTGGCCCTTTGATTGCCGCAGCCGTTAACGTGTGAAACGAGCGGATATTCTCGTCTGTTAAAGCGGGAAATATATCCTTACGATCTTTAGGTTTTCCACTGGCGGTTTTGCTCGAAGCTTTAGCATCGACGTCAAAGCGTACGTCATCGGGTTCAATCTCAGGATGAACAGCACCAGCTTTTTTTGTGAGCCATTTTGGTTTCCGCTTACGCATCAATGCTACTGCTGCCGCCTCCGGTAGCGCCCCCCTGTAATGGATGTTCTTCACGTCGACGATTCCGTTCCGACTCTGCAGCGCTTCCCGTTCCAGTCGTAATATCGCGGTGTCGACTATGTCTTGCACGGGCTTCAATGCCCGGGCGAAGTGCTTGTCTGCCGCTAACCGAATCTTCTTAATCTCCACCAAAGCTTGCTTTGCTTTGCCGCCGAGTACGGGAACAAGCTGAACTTTGCCGCTCATTACCTCTACGACTTTAATCGTTCTGTCAAACGCTGCTGTCAACTCGCTTACCTTGATCTTTGCCCGAACACCCTTGATTTCAGTGGCCAACCATTTCAATATCTCGTCGACTTTGTGAGCCTTCAAATACTCCTGTACCCGACGACGACGGAGAAATGAGATGGTCCAGCTCATTGCGGCATCGACCGCATCCGATATTTTGTCCGCGCCATACTTCCAGACAAATCCGAAGAATATTTTGAGGACGCCTTTTACTAGCGACCCCAAAGCGGGAAAAAGTCCAATAAGCGTCAACACTAGTGCGACCCAGTTCCAGAGGTCCGTCTGGTCTTTCGAGAGCTTTCTGCAGTTTGCGATAAGGTCGCGTAGATCGCATACCTGATCAACAAGGGGGATCATTGAGATGCCCGCATCGATGAGAATCTGCGAGGTCGACCTGTTCTCATTGAAGTCTCCTTCGATCGCTTCCCAAAACCATACGAACGGGTTCGTACTCAGCGCGTGTGCTTCTTCTTCGTCTGTCGCCCAGGCTAGCGCGTCGCGCAATTGTGTCGCATTTACCTCTGCCATCAAGTACTCCCTGGGGTGAAGCAGGATTTGAAAGAAGCGGTGTGATTAGCCAATCAACTTTTCTAGCGGATCATGTGATGGCTCTTTAGTCGGCTTGCGTGGCACATACACGACCTTCTTGACCGGCTTATTCAGAACGTTCTCGTGCATTGCCTGGCCATCCTTGTCGAGTGTTCCGGACAATACTGATCCTTCTTCAAAATGGATCTGGTAGTCGACGTCGGGTATCCCTTCTGCCAGTTCAGGGTCGAGATAGTGCAAGGCAATCCAGTGCTTGGCTTCCTCGCTCAGTTCACCAGGCAGATTGGGTGAATTAGCGGCTTTGCGTGCGCCGCCATCGAACAAATGCTTCCCCCCCTTCACCGAAAACTTCCCCGGGCAAGCAAACGTAATATCTCCCCCCTCCAGCGTGATCGCCGACTGCCCCGCCTGCAGCACGATCTTTTCCTTGGCCTTGATCTCGATGCAGTCGTTCACCGACATCACCGTGATCTCCTTGTCCGCCAAAATTTCCAGCCCATCGGTATGCGCCTGCAGCGATACCGGGCCATTCCCCGCAATCGCCTGGATGCCGCCCGCGTGGGTGAACAGGCTGGCGGCTCTCCCGGCCACGGACGAGACCGTATGCGCCGCAGTCATGTGCAGGTCCGATTGGGTCGTCCATTGCAGCTGCTGCCCGGCGTAGATCACGGTCGATCCCAGCGTGGCCCAGTTGATGCTGGCCGCCGAGTCCATCAGCACGATCGCTGCGCCGAATTTTTCTACCGGTTGCGAAGCGTCGAGATCGCGCGCGCCGGGCTGTGCCCTCAATGCGGTGTGCCCGTTGACGGCGCCGGCGTGCTTTCCTTTGGCCTTGGGATCGATTTGCGCGATCAAGGCGGCCTGCGCCTTCGCCCCATCCTTGCTGAACAGCGCCTGCTGCTGCGCGGCCGCGTCGCCCAGCGTCTGGCCGAGCGCGGCAGCGCCCTTCAGCAGCGACAGCGCCTCCATCGCATCCATCTGCGTCGAGCTCACGCCGCTACCCTGGCGCGAGCGCGCGCTGGTCGACAGCAGCACGCCCTCGCCTCCGCGCAGCACGGCCCACGCATCGGTGCGCAGCTCGAAGCCGCTGCCGCGCCAGGCGCCGCGCTGTGCGGAGCCCGGCACTTGATGGATCAGGTAGCCGAGGTTGAGTTGGGTCGCGCCGGTGCTGGTGGCCAGCCGGGTGCGCAGCTGGCCGGTGGCATCGTCGAGCTGCCACTGGTTGAATCCGCCGCCGTCGAAGTTGTGGGTGTGGATGCCGGACAGGACGCCGGCATGGTTCGCGCCCGAGTCGACGCCGGCGGCAAAGGGCGGCGCATCCGCGCCGTTGTAGAGCTGGGCGACTATCACGGGACGGTCGATGTCGCCTTCAATAAAATCGACCAGCACTTCGGTGCCGATTCTCGGCACAAACTGGGTTCCCCAATTGGGGCCGGCCAGGGCTTCGGCCACGCGCACCCAGGCGCCCGAGGTGTCGTTACCGGGTGCGCAGCCCTTGTCGTCGGTGTCGTGCGCCATGCCGCCGGGGTTGGCGGCGCGTCCGCGCTGCCATGCGAACTGCACCCGGACCTGATGGTCGCGGTTCGTGGTGGCGACCGAATCGCTCAGCCCAACCACCAGTGCGCACTGCGGCCCGGGCGCGGTGGCGTTGTGCGGCGCGCTTGTCAGCGCCGGGACGATCGCCACGGCGTCGCGCACGCAGCCAAAAGTGTTGCGATAGGTGCCGTTTTCCACCCCGTCCGCCCTGCCCGCGATCCCGGTGTGAAAGTTGTTGCGCGCGTCGTGCCGCACCCACAGCACCGTAAAGGCGTTCTCACCGATTGGATAGCGCTCATGCTGGGTCAGGGTGAACGTGTGGCCGGCCGCAAGCCGCCGGACCGCGCCGGCGCCCTCGAATACCTTGTTGTCCATCTCGAGCGCCTGCAGCATGCCGCTGCTGTGCGTGTCCGCCGTGCGGCGGTCGCTGGCGATGCGTTCGCCGCTGCCGTCGTAGACCGCCAGCTGCGGCAGGTCGCCCGCGTCGAGGTTCGATTGCTGCTCGGCGCCCGGGGCGAGCAATTGCGCGGGATCCCAGCTGCTGATGCTCACGCTATTGGCCGCTGCCGCGCGGCGCGCCCGGAAATCGTCGATCGCGTCGTCCCGTTCGGTGGCGCGCACGCCGTGGAAGCGGATGGCGTCGATGCCGGGTATCGCGGGCAGGCGCGCCCTGCTGTCGAAGATGACAAGGCGGTGCCGGGCCTGGCCGTCGTTCCCGGCCGGCTCGTGTTCGAAGCGCCAGCTCAGGCCCTCGGACGCGAGCAATCGGACAAAGAAGTCGAGATCGCTCTCGCGGTACTGGGTGCAGATGGCGCGCGCGGGCAGTTCCCGGGTGATGTCGAAGTCAAAAGCGACGGGCGGATAATCGGCCAGCAGTTCGATCACGATATCGCGCGCGTTCTTGTCCTGGAAGATGTAGCTGTCGCGCCGCAGCGCCAGCAGCGCCAGGGCCGGCTCCAGGCGCAGCCGGTAGCGCGCGACGCCGCCGTCGGCACCCAGCCACATCGCGCCGGTGCAGATGCCGTGCCACTGCCGGCGCGCGCCATCCGGCTGCAAGAGCCCGACCGTGAGCTCTTCGCCGAGAAACAGCGACAGGTCCAGGCTTGTAGCCGTGCTGAGCGCATCGATATCGAAGGAGAACAGTTCGTTGACGGCTTCGCGGCCGGTGAAGCGCTCGGCCGCCAGCGCTTCGGGCAGGCCGCTATCCTGGGCGGTGGTGAGGGTGATCAGGCGGGCATGCTGGCTGAGACCAGTGCCGAACAGTCCGAGGGAGGAGAAATCGGGTGCGTTCATGCGCACACCGGGACCGACATCGCTGCCATCTGCGCACTCCTTTGCATTTCCGGATGGATACCAACCGTCGATGTTACCGGAGCGTCAGTATGCAAAGATGAATGTGAGCATGACCCGCATCAATCCTTGAGCGGGTTATGAATTGCGGCTAGCCGGGCGGCGTGGGCGACGTCGAGTCGAGCGGCGCCAGGCCCCGCAGCCGCAGCGCGATGAGCATTGCCGCCACCAGGATCGCGCCGAGCAGGGCGACAACGCCGCTCCAGCCGCCGTGCTCCCACACGTAACCCGCCACCCAGCCGACCACGCTCGATCCAAGGTAGTAGAAGAACAGGTAGAGCGCCGAGGCGAGCGCCTGCGGTGGCCGTGCGCGCCGTCCGACCCAGCTGCTCGCCACCGAATGCGAGGCGAAAAAGCCGAAAGTGTAGATGCCGACGCCGACCACGACCGCGGCCAGGTTGCCGAGCAGGGTCAGCAGCAAGCCGACGGACATCAACGACATCACCAGCCACAGCACGTTGCGGCGCCCCAGGCGGTCGGCCAGCTTGCCGGCCCAGACCGAACTGAAGATACCCAGCAGGTAGAGCACCGACAGCGCCCCGACTGCGCTCTGGCGCAGCGAAAATTCAGGTCCGAGCAGCCGGTAGCCGATGTAGTTATACAGGCTGACGAAAGAACCCATCAGCAGGAAGGACAGCACGAACAGCCAGGGCAGCCCGGCGTCGCGTGCGTGCTTGCGCATGCCGTCGACCAGGCCTGCAAAGCCGCCCTTCCCTGGCCGGAAGCGTTTTGAGCTTGGTAAGCTGCGCCAGAATTCCCAGGCCGCGTACAGGCCCGCCGCGCCCAGCAGGCCCAGGGCCATGCGCCATGAATAAAAATCGCTGATGACCGAGGCCAGCACGCGCCCCGTCATCCCGCCAAAGGCGCTACCGCTGATGTACATGCCCATCGACAGGCCGAGCGAGCCCCCTTCGATCTCTTCGCTCAGGTAGGCCATTGCCACGGCGGGCAGCCCGCCCAGCATGAAGCCGAGCAGCGCACGCAGCACCAGGAGCTGGGTGTAATCGCGGGTAAAGGCGGCGAGCAGGGTCAGGAGGCCTCCGCTGAGCATGGACGCGGCCATCAGGGGCTTGCGACCGAAGCGCTCCGACAGCACGCTCGACAGCAGCAGCGAGATCGCCAGTGCGGCGGTGGAGATCGACAGGGCCAGGCTGCTCTGGGCAGGCGTCAGGGCAAAGTCGCGCGCCAGCAAGGGCATCAAGGGTTGCACGCTGTAGAGCAATGCGAAGGTGGAAAAGCCACCGAAGGCCATGGCGCGGTTGATGCGTTTGAAGTCGGTGCTGCCGGCGGTGATGGCGGGAGGAGACATGGGGGATCGCGCTTGGTTATCGGTGACGCACGTGTGTGTTGAACGCGTGGACGGGAAACCCGTCCACCCTACGCCGGCTTGCGGAACCTTACCTGTTATCGGAAGGGTGTAGGGTGGACGGCTCTGCCGTCCACGCGTTCAACGCACGCCAGCCCATCGCGACGCGACGCGACGCGCTTACGGATACTCGGTATCCAGCTCCGACCCCGCATAGTTCTCCAGCTCGGCCACCAGCTGCTTCATCGGTGCCTTGCTGCGGATACTCTGGAACAGGGTGCAGCTGTGGCGGTAGGCCTGCACGCGCTCGGCGATGATGGCGCGGTGCGGCGCCGGCACCTTGTCCAGCAGGGCCGCCCAGCCGGCTTCGAAGTCCGGATTGTTCTTGCGGACCGACCTGACGAAGCCCTCGAACTCCTTCTGGCCGGTGCGGGCGACGATGGTGCCGCCGCCGTCGATGGCGAAAATGATCGCCAGCGCGATCACGCCTTCCGCGTTCAGGTCCGGGTCGGTGACCGGGCCCTTGTAGTGGTTCTTGCGCAGCCACTGGGCGGCGCGCACGATCGCCTGCACGCCTTCGCGCTGGCGCAACTGGCCGAGGTAGCGCTCGTAGCCGGTCCAGGTTTCGCCCGGGTCGGCCGTGCAGATGTCGACGAACAGCTCCTTCAGGCGCCGGTTCGAGTAGATCGGATCGAGGTCATATTCGCCGACCAGGCTGTCCTCGGGTAGCGCGGATAGTTCGCGGATCATGCGGAAACCCGCCTGGAACACGTACTCGGCGCCATCGGTGATGAGGATGTCGAGCGCAGTCTCGTCGCTGTCGTCATCGACCAGGTGCTCGAGGCCGAGCGACATGCCGCCGACGGTGAGCATCAGCGCGCGCTGGATGCCTTCGGCGGTGCGGTCGTTGGTGAACTTTTCAGCCACCATCGCGGTGATCGAGGACAGCTCGTCGGCCAGCGCGATCGCCTCGTCGGCGTTGGCCTGGCTCGGAAGCAGCTTGATTGCCCGCACCAGGCGGGGCAGCTTTTCGATGACGATTGCGGGCAGCATCGTTGCTTGTGCTCCGCTCACGAGAAGATGTCCGAACCGATGCTCTTGCGCGTACTGCGGCGCGGCATGGTGCGGACCGACGGCACCTGCTTGCGCAGGCGGTACAGCAGGTCGCGCGTAGTGCGCTGCTGAAAGCTGGGGTCTTCGTCCGGGTCGTCCGGGAACTCGGCCTCGGCCATTTCGTTGCTATGGCGGAATTCCGGGAAGAGTTCGATCAGGGAACGCTCCCAGCCGTCTTCGCTGGCCCGCGCCAGGTCGATCGCCAGCGGAATGATGTCGCTGTCGGACGAGGTCTGACCCGTGACGTAGCGGCCCTTCAAGTTGATTTCGCCGGCCACTTCCATGATCTCTTTCGGGGCCAGCGACCACAGGATGGCGAACACGGTCGCGCCGTGGTCGGTGGCGGAGGCTTCAGCCAGCAGGTCGTGGCGGCGCTCTTCGTCCTCGGTGGCGTAGACAACGCCATGCACGTGGTTGAACAGGCCCTCGGCGATGCGCTCGGGGTCGTCCTCGATCATGTTGTCGGGCCAGGTCGCGGCCAGGTAGGCCAGGCTGTCGGCCCAGGCCTTGGGCGGCACGAGCATGGTCGCCAGCGAGGTCTTGCTGCCGTCGAAGCCGGCCAGGTGCAGGGCTGTGACCTGCGGCGGCAAGGTCGACAGCACTTCGGCCACGGCATAGTCGCCGTGCTCGTCGGCCGCCTTCGAGAACGCCTCTTCGGCGTGCTGCAGGGAGCCGGCCAGTACCAGTTCGCTGACCTGCTCCCTCAGCGCCGGCAGGTTGGCGTTGTTGCTCGCTTTGTCGCTCATTCGCGTTCTCCTTCGCCGTCGAAGATCTGGGTGAAGTCGTCGGTCGCCGCCACGTCGTCCATCTCGTCGTCGTCGCCCTCGTCGTTCTTGCCGAGCTGCTCGAGCGACTGGTCGTCGTCTTCCCAGCGCTGCTGGTGCTTGAACAGGAAGGCGGTGATGATCGCCTGGCGCGCCAGCTCCGGATAGTTTTCCGTCATCGCCGCGTACATCGCGGCGCCGACCTCGCCCGTGCACTCGGCCATTGCGAACACGCTTGCCGGATCGCTGCCGGCATAGTCGGCCGCTTCGCGCATCAAGCCCTTCGGGTCGAGGAACTTGATCTTGTCAACGAGGGCGAAGGCCATCAGGTTGACGTCGTCGATGCCGGAACCGCCGGCGTATTCGGACACCAGTGCGTCGACCATCATGTTGTAGTTCTTGCGGTTGGGCGGATCGCCCAGCGTGCCGTCGATCTGGCCTTCGAGTTCGCGCGACTGGTAGGCGAATTCCGGATGTACTTTTTTCATGTTGTGTCCTGTAAATGCGTGTCTCGTAAATGCGATGCGCAATCGCTGCGCCGGCCCGGTCAGGGCTGCAGGGTGACGCCGTTCAGCGCGAACAGCGAGCGCCACAGCTCGAAGGCCTCGGCTTCGGCGTCGAGCACGATGCGGTGGTTCACGCTCTGGTTGTATTCCTCGCGCCTGGCGCGGTCCGACAGGATTTCGTAGGCTTTGGTGACGGCCTTGAAGCGCGCCTCCGCGCCCGGGGCGTCGTTTCGGTCGGGGTGGTAGCGCATCGCCAGCGAGCGGTAGACCTTCTTGATCTCTTCGTCGCTGGCATTCGGCGCGACGCCGAGGATCGCGTATAAATTTTCCACGTTTGGAACTCTCTGGCTGGTGCCGAGGGACGGCAAAAAAGGATTATCCTATAGAAAGGGCTAACTTGACAGGCTGCCACGACGCAGAAACGTCCCCTGCTGCCCGCCTGTCGCCCGCAATCAGCCCTGCCTGCCCCAGGATTTGCGTACAGTATGACCTGTGCATAAACAGCGAACCGTGCGCTTTACCACATAGCCAGAACGCGTGCTCGTGTCTACGGTAAAATGCCAGTTACTTTACCCTCCGAACCCCGATTTCATGAGCATTGAGAAGAACAAAGCGGCGACGGCGAACGCGCCCTCGTCAAATTTCCTGCGCGCCATCATCGACAACGACTTGGCGGCCGGCACCCACACGCGCGAGGGTATGCCTTCGGTCATTACCCGCTTCCCGCCGGAGCCGAACGGCTACCTGCATGTGGGCCACGCGAAATCGATCTGCCTGAACTTCGGCCTGGCGCGCGACTACGCCGGCCGCTGCCACCTGCGTTTCGACGACACCAATCCCGAGAAGGAAGACCAGGAATACGTCGACACGATCATGGACAGCGTCAAGTGGCTGGGCTTTTCGTGGGAGCAGGGCGGCGAGGAATACCTGCACTACGCCAGCGACTACTTCGACCAGCTCTACGCGATGGCCGAATACCTGATCGAACAGGGCTACGCCTATGTCGACAGCCAGAGCGCCGAAGACATGGCGAAAAACCGCGGCAGCTTCGGCACGCCGGGCACGAATTCGCCCTTCCGGAATCGTCCGGTGGCAGAGTCGCTGCAGCTGTTCCGCGACATGAAGGCCGGCAAGTACAAGGACGGCGAGCACATCCTGCGCGCAAAGATGAGCGAGGACGCCATGGCGTCCCCGAACATGACCAACCGCGACCCGGCCCTGTACCGCATCCGCCATGCGCACCACCACCGCACGGGCGACGACTGGTGCATCTACCCGATGTACGACTTCACCCATCCGCTGTCGGATGCGCTCGAATCGATCACCCATTCGATCTGCACGCTGGAATTCCAGGACCACCGCCCGTTCTACGACTGGCTGGTCGCCACCGTGGCCGAGGGCGGCTTCTTCCAGCCGCCGGTGCCGCGCCAGTACGAGATGTCGCGCCTGAACCTGACCTATGTCGTCATGTCCAAGCGCAAGCTGCGCCAGCTGGTGGATGAAAACATCGTCACCGGCTGGGACGACCCGCGCATGCCGACCATCGTCGGCCTGCGCCGCCGTGGCTACACGCCGGAATCGATCCAGCTGTTCTGCGAGCGCATCGGCGTCTCGAAAGCCGACGGCTGGATCGACATGAGCACGCTGGAGGGTTCCCTGCGCGACGACCTCGACCCGAAGGCGCCACGCGCCATCGCCGTGCTCCGCCCGCTGAAACTGATCGTGGATAACTTCCCCGAAGGCGAAGCGCACGAATGCACCTCGCCGGTCCACCCGCACCACCCCGAGATGGGCGTGCGCACCTTCCCGTTCACGCGCGAACTGTGGATCGAGCAGGAAGACTTCATGGAAACCCCGACCAAGGGTTATTTCCGCTTCACGCCGCCGGTCGGTGACCAGCCCGGCAGCCGCGTGCGCCTGAAGTATGGCTACGTGGTCGAGTGCACCGGTTACGACAAGGACGAGAACGGCAAGGTTACGGCTGTGCACGTGAACTATTTCCCGGATTCGAAATCGGGCACGCCGGGCGCGGACAATTACAAGGTCAAGGGCAACATCACCTGGGTCAGCGCCGCCACCGCGCTGGAAACCGAAGTGCGCCTGTACGACCGCCTGTTCCTCGATCCGCATCCGGACGCGGGCGGCAAGGACTTCAAGTCCCTGCTCAACCCGAACGCGCTGGAAACCGTCACCGCCTACCTGGAACCGGGCATGGCGGCGGCAGTTGCCGAGCAGCGTTTCCAGTTCGAGCGCCACGGTTATTTCGTGGCTGACCAGGTCGATTCGCAGCCGGGCAAGCCGGTGTTCAATCGGGTGACGACGCTGAAGGATAGCTCGGGCAAGTAATTGCCTCGAACCTGCTCTGACCGGTCCCGCCCAGGGTTTCCTGCGGCGGGATTTTTTTCGCCAGTCGCCCGTGCGACACAACTAGCAGAACTGACAGGTTTCATGCAGGGGCGGTCTGGTGGATTCTGATTCATATCAAACAAGCACATCAATTGGATAGGAAATGGAAACCAGGGCCGACCCGGTCACGCGGATTAAAGCGATCAAGCTGGGTTCCTGGTTAGGCGCCCTGCTGTCGCTGGGCGTAGGTGTCGGCTTGTACGTCAGCACCAGCCAGGCGATCGAAAACGACGCGCGAGCACGTTTTACCCATATGGCCCGCAACGTCCAGTCGGTTCTCGACGGGCGCATCAAGACCTACGCGGACCTGCTGCGCGGAACAGCCAGCCTGTTCCGCGCAGCCGACGAGATTACACGCGAGGAGTTCCATCGCTATGTATCCGGTCTCGACCTTCCCCGCCACTTCCCCGCGGTCGAGTCGATTAACTTCGCCCAGCATTTCTCTGATGCTGAACGCGACCGGTTCGAAACAAAAATGTTGCAAAACGTCGACGGTCGCGGGCGCAATGCGAGTATCAGGCCCGAGGGTCGGCGCGCTGAATACACGGTGCTGACCTTCATGGAACCAGGCGCAGCCTGGGTCAATCGGATCGGTGTTGACATCCAGAACAGGGAAGGCGCTGCAGCGCTCCTGGCGCATGCGCGCGACACAGGCGAAGTATTGACTACAGGCGGCCCGGTGCTGATCGGATCGAAAGTGGTCGGCCTGGCAATGCGCTTTCCGGTGTACCGCACCGCCACGCCCTTGCAGGATGTGGCCCAGCGCCGCGCCGCCTACATCGGTTCGGTCGGGATCGGATTCAGCGTCAGCAGCCTCGCCCAGGGCGTGCTCGACAACATGCCGAAAAACGCGACACGTCTCGTGATTGCCGGAACGAGTCCGGTCGCCGAACCCGACACGCCGGGTATCTACCTTCGCACCGTGTTGTTTGACAACCTGCCTGGTGCAATCCCCGACGAACAGGCCGAGTTTCATGCACGATTGCCGTTGGGCCCCGGCGGACGCGGATGGGACATTGATTTCACCGTGAAGAAGAGCAGTATGTATTCCGACATCGACAGCGTCCTGCCTTGGGTAGCGATGTTGGCCGGAATGATTGGCACTGCCCTGCTGTATGCGCTGTTCCAGACACTCAGTTCGTCGCGCCGGCGTGCCATCAGGCTAGCCGAAGAAATGACCGGGGAATTGCGGGCGAGCGAAGCGAAACTGCAGAAAACCAACGACAACCTGCGCCGCCTGGCGGCGCATGCGGAGAGCATCAAGGAGAGCGAGCGCAAGCGCATTGCGCGCGAGATCCACGACGACCTCGGGCAGAACCTGCTGGCGCTGCGCATCGAGGTCGACCTGCTCGCCTCGCGCACCAACGGGCGCCACCCCCGCCTGCATACGCGGGCGCGCTGGATGCTCGAGCAGATCGACGCGACGATCAAGAGCGTGCGCCAGATCATCAACGACCTGCGACCGAACGTGCTCGACCTGGGCCTGACGGCGGCGGTTGACTGGCAGATCGCCGAATTCCAGCGGCGCACGGGCATCGCCTGCGAACTGGTCTCGCACAACAACGACCTGCATGTGAGCGACCGCTGCGCGACGACGCTGTTCCGCATTCTCCAGGAGTCGCTCACCAATGTCTCGCGCCATGCGCGCGCTACCGCAGTGCGGGTGGAACTGGCGGTCGATCCGGATTCGATCTGGATGACAGTCAGCGACAACGGCATCGGCCTGACCCAGACCGGCGGCCAGAAGCCCGGTTCCTTCGGCCTGGTTGGGATCGAAGAACGGGTCCGCATTCTCGGCGGCAAGTGCCTCATCACCAGTGGACCGGATCGCGGCACGACCGTCCATGTGTCGATTCCCTCCGCCGACAATCTCCTTTCCGTGGCCTATGTGCCCCCTGCTTCCTATCCCGCGTTCGATGGAATGTAAGCGCAGCGATTCCAGCCTTGTAGTCCTACTTCCCGTCCTGTTGTAGGCGTATTTGCCACAAGAAAATTGTTGACGCGACTCAACTTGCGGAAAATCAACGAATTTCGGGCGCTTGCGGTAGACAATCCATATCAATGCTTCGCGTCAACATTGACGACAACAACAACCCCTGAGGAGGGCTGACCATTTGCCAGCATCACTACATCGATAGCCAGAACACCAACTCAAAATAACGATGCAGTAGCCAAAACAAAAGGATAGATCATGATCTCGAATAACAACTTCGCCCGCATTGCCGCCCTCGATTTGAACCCGATCAAAGTCAAACTGATGCACAAGGAATCTGGTGAAGGCTGGTCGCCAGAACACGCCAACGCCATCGAAAACGAGTACCGCCGCTTCCTGTACCTGATGACCACCTTTCCGAATGTGCAAATGGCGCCGCGCGTGGATGTCGACACGTTCTGGCATTACCACATCCTCGACACGATGAAATACGCTCGCGATTGCGAGCAGGCCTTCGGTTACTTCGTGCACCATTACCCTTACCTCGGCTTGATGGGCGAAGACGACAAGGAGATGCAGCAGCAGGCTGGCGAGCGCATGCGCGAGCTGTATGAGTCCACCTTCGGCCTGTCGTATGTGCGTCCGCTGAGGACCGACGGCGCCATGGAAGCTGCTGATGTGCAAACGGCATGCGCTCCCACCATGAGCCAAGCAGCAAACTCGGCCTACTGCATCGGCGTCGGCACCGGCCCCGGCATACTGAAGGCAGCCGATGTACAGGCCGCCTACTGCATCGGCGTCGGCACCGGCCCCGCCATGCCCAAGGCAGCCGACGTCCAGACCGCCTATTGCATCGGCGTCGGCACCGGCCCCGGCATGTTCAAGGCAGCCGACGTCCAGACCGCCTATTGCATCGGCGTCGGCACCGGCCCCGGCATGTTCAAGGCAGCCGACGTCCAGACCGCCTACTGCATCGGCGTCGGCACCGGCCCTGGCATGCTCAAGGCAGCCGATGTCCAGACTGCCTACTGCATCGGCGTCGGCACCGGCCCTGGCATGCTCAAGGCAGCCGATGTCCAGACTGCCTACTGCATCGGCGTCGGCACCGGCCCCGGAAAGGCCGTCCCGCAAGCAGCCTGATTTCACATGTTCCGGTGGCCGCGCAAAGGATGCGTAGGCCACCGGTAATATACATCCTGCGTCGACTCTCTACTACGGCCCCCATGCGGTACCCACCCGTCCTGGAACATCGCGCAACTATCAACGCCGCTAGGTTTCAGCCGGCCACTATCTGGAGGATTCTGATCCACATCAAATAAATCGCGGCTAAATGGATGACATGGGTACGGCAGCTTGGATCACACGGATCAAATCGATCAAGCATGGCGCCTGGTTGGGCGCGCTGCTGTCGCTGGGCGTCGGAGCGGGCCTGCATGCCAGCACCAGCCAGTCGATCGAAAACGACGCGCACAAGCGTTTCGACCAGACGGCGCGTACCGTCCAGTCAATCCTCGATGGGCGCATCAAGACCTTTGCTGATTTGCTGCGAGGAACCTCCAGCCTGTTCCTCGCGGGCGAGGAAGTCTCGCGCGACGAATTCCGCCGATACGTGGCCGGCCGTGACCTTCCCCACCAGTTCCCCGCTATCGAGACGATCAACTTCGCGCGTAGCATCACCGATGCCGAACGTTCCGGCTCCGAAGCCCGGATGTTACAAAACATCGATGGACGGGGGCGCAGCGCCAGGATTGTGCCCGAGGGCCGCCGCCCGGAATACACCGTGCTGACTTTCGTCGAACCAGTCACGGCCCAGGCGGAACAAATCGGCATCGACCTACAGGCGAGGCCAGGGGTTGCGTCGACCTTGGCGAACTCACGTGACACCGGCGAAGTGTCGACTTCGAGTGTGCGGGTGAAGGTTGCGTCGAAACCAAGCGGCCTGGGAATGCGCATGCCAGTCTACCGCCCGTTCATGCCCCTGCAGGATGTATCCCAGCGTCGCGCTGCCTACCTCGGTTCGGTCGGGATCGAGTTCAGCGCCGACCGCCTCGCCCAAGCCGCGCTCGACAACATGCCGAAAAACGCCACCAGGCTCGTCATTTCCGACATGAGTCCGCTGGAGGATTCTGGGGCAGATCCAAGCGCCTCCCGACGTACCGTGTATTTCGACAACCGTCCGGGCGCTGCGCCGGACGAGCGAGTCGAGTTCCGTGCGCTGCTGCCGGTCGGGGTCGGCGGACGCGGCTGGGACATCGATTTCAGCGTGGACAAGCGCAGCATGTATTCCAGCATCGACAGCGCCCTGCCTTGGGTAGCGATGTTGGCCGGAATGATTGGCACTGCCCTGCTGTACGCGCTGTTCCAGACGCTCAGTTCGTCGCGCCGGCGTGCCATAGGCTTGGCCGAAGAAATGGCAGGGGAACTGCGGGCGAGCGAAGTAAAACTACAAAAAACCAATGACAACCTGCGCCGCCTGGCGGCGCATGCGGAAAGCATCAAGGAAAGCGAGCGCAAGCGCATCGCGCGCGAGATCCACGACGACCTCGGGCAGAACCTGCTGGCGCTGCGCATCGAGGTCGACCTGCTGGCCTCGCGCACCAATGGGCTCCACCCGCGCCTGCGCACGCGCGCACGCTGGATGCTCGATCAGATCGATGCCACCATCAAGAGCGTACGCCAGATCATCAACGACCTGCGACCGAACGTGCTCGACCTGGGCCTGACGGCGGCGGTTGACTGGCAGATCGCCGAATTCCAGCGGCGTACCGGCCTGGCCTGCGAACTGGTGTCGCACAACCTCGACCTGCATGTGAGCGACCGCTGCGCGACGACGCTGTTCCGCATTCTCCAGGAGTCGCTCACCAACGTATCGCGCCATGCGCGCGCTACCGCAGTGCGGGTGGAACTGGCGGTCGATCCGGATTCGATCTGGATGACGGTCAGCGACAACGGCATCGGCCTGATCCAGACGGGCGGCCAGAAGCCCGGTTCCTTTGGCTTGGTTGGCATCGAAGAGCGGGTGCGTATCCTGGGAGGCAGGTGCCTCATCACCAGTGGACCAGATCGCGGCACGACCGTCTATGTCTCGATCCCGGCGGCCTCGAACCTGCTCTCCGTGGCCCCGGTGCTGGTGCCCGAATACCTGGCGGAAGCGGGGCCTGATCGTATGTGGCGTCTGCCACAGGAAATCAGTTGACCTTGCTCATGTCACGGAAATCAATGGGCTGAGCTTGCGATAGAGAATCTCAACCGATGGTTTCCCAGTATTCACTAAGAGCAGCCACCGGATGAGAATGACCTACTTGCCAGCATCGCTCATCGATGCCGCAGCGCCAATTAAAACAACGATGCAATACCAAGACAAAAGGATAGATCATGATCTCGAATAACGACTTCGCTCTCATCTCCGCCCTGGACCTCAACCCGATCAGGAAGAAGCTGATGCATGTGGAATCCGGCGAAGGCTGGTCGCTGGAACAGGCCACCACCGTGGAAACCGAGTACCGCCGCTTCCTGTACCTGTGCAAAACTTTCCCGAATGAACCGGTCGCTCCGCTCGACGACGTTGACACCTTCTGGCACTACCACATCCTCGACACGATGAAGTACGCCCGCGATTGCGAGGAGGTCTTCGGCTATTTCCTGCACCACTATCCCTACGTAGGAATGGACGAAGAAAACGGCAGCGGGGAGCGGCATAACGCAGGCGAGCGCATGCGCGAACTGTATGAGTCGAGCTTCGGCGTGTCATATGTGCGTGCCGCCGGTGTCATTGGCGAGCGTGCGCCGACTAGCGCCGTCCAGACGGCATGGTGTACCGGCACGACGGACATGAAAGCTGACGCCGCCCAGACAGCATGCTGCTTCGGCACGGGCGGCCCGGGCATTGCGAAGCTAGCCGGCGCCCGAACCGCCTACTGCATCGGCGTGGGCAATGGCCCGGGCATGGCCAAGTCAGCGTGATACTTCCCACGTCCCGGTGGCTGGCCGCAGCGTGCCCAAGCCACCGGGTGATGTACCTGGTACGCAGCAGGATCGTCGCGCCGATTGGTGAGGTGTTGTGAACGCCTGCTTACGGCTTCTTGCTTTGACGCGCGCGCAGCTGCTGCCTTTCCTGCGTCTGCTGCTTGTTCTGCTTGCTTTCGAATAAAGCCTTTGCCTCTTTTTTTGCCTGATCGACCGTCCGCATTGCCTCGTGATCGTCATGCGCCACGAAATAATCGTCAGCCTGGGCGTCGACGACCAGCTTGATGGCGGCCTCGTCGTCGAGGTCGTAGATCTCGGTGAGCAGGGTCGTTATTTCGTCCAGGAATGCTTCGTAAGTCAGGGTCGTCATGATGGTGGCTCTTGTAAATTGCTTTTCGGGAAGGGCCGCTATTCTACCAGCGGCCACTGTGCCAGCGCGTGCTGGACGCTAGGGTAGCGCAGCCGCACGCCGAGCTCGCGCCGCATGCGCGTGTTGTCGAGGCGGCGCGACTCCGACATATAGGACAGCAGCACCGGCGACACCACCTCGCGCAGGTCGGCGCGCGGCAAACGCGGCGGGCGCGGTAGCCGTGCGGCGTCGGCGACGGCGTCGAAATAGTCGGCCATTTTCAGGCGCGTGTCATCGGATGCATGATAGACCCGCCCGGGGCGCGCGCGAAACAGTGCCAGCGCGACAATCTTTGCCAGGTCGTCGGCCTGGATGTGGTTGGTATAGACATCGTCTTCCGCCCGCAGGGCCGGGGTGCCCTCGCGCAGGCGCTTGAGCGGCAGGCGGTCCGCCGCATAAATGCCGGGCACGCGCAGGATCGCCAATTGGCCGCGCGCGCGCCGCGCCCAGGCGCGCAGGACGCGCTCGGCATCCACGCGCCGTGCCGCCCGGGCGTTTTTCGGCGCAACAGGCCGGGTTTCGTCGATCAAGGCCCCGCCGCAATCGCCGTAAACGCCGCTCGTGCTGACATAAACGACATGCGCCCCCTCGGGTAGAATGGCGGTCAAGTTACGTGTGCGGACGTCGCGGGCGCCCGCGGGCGGAGGCGGCGCCAGGTGCACGACGGAGTGCGCGAGCCCGCGCAGGCGCGCCAGCGTTGCCGGCTGGTCGAGGTCGGCAATCACCGGCATCGCCCCTGCCGCGCGCAGCGCAGCTGCATGCTCTGGGTCCCTCGTCACGGCAAACACGCGAAAGCGCGGTACCACCAGCGGCAGCAGGCGCATGCCGACATCGCCGCAGCCGACCAGGAGCAGGCGCGGGCGCCCAATAGGCACATTCGGCGAATTCAGAAATTTTTTGTTGTAGTTCATTTTGAGGATTGTATGACGTTCCAGATCACTGTCCAGCCAAGCGGCCACCAATTCGCCTGCGAAGCCGACGAAACCGTCCTGTCGGCCGCGATCCGCGCCGGCGTGGGCCTGCCGTACGGCTGCAAGAACGGCGCCTGCGGCTCGTGCAAGGGCAAGGTCGTCGACGGCGTGGTAGCGCACAAGCCGCACCAGGCGCGCGCCCTCACCGAGCAGGAAAAGCTGCAGGGCATGTCGCTGTTCTGCTGCGCGGTGCCGGACGGAGACGTCGTGATCGAGGCGCGTGAAATCGCCGGCAGCAGCGAATACCCGATCCGCAAGATGCCGACCCGGGTACAGTCGATCACGCGCGCGGCGCCGGACGTGGCGATCGTCACGCTGCAGCTGCCGGCCAACGAGGCGCTCGCGTACCGCGCCGGCCAGTACGTCGAATTCCTGCTCAAAGACGGCAAGCGCCGCGCCTACAGCATCGCCAGCGCGCCTTCGCTGGAGCGCCCGCTCGAGCTGCACATCCGGCACCTGGCCGGCGGCCTGTTCACCGACCACGTGTTCGGCGCCATGAAGGAGCGCGACATCCTGCGCTTTGAGGGACCGCTCGGCACCTTCTTCCTGCGCGAGGAATCCGATAAACCGATCGTGCTGCTCGCCTCGGGCACCGGCTTCGCTCCCGTCAAGGCCCTGGTCGAACACCTGATGCACCTGAAGTCGACGCGCCCGGTCCGCCTGTACTGGGGCGGGCGCCGTCCGCAAGACCTGTACATGCACGAACTGTGCGAAGCCTGGGCCGCCACCCTGCCCGACTTCCAGTACGTGCCGGTGATCTCGGACGCGCTGCCGGAAGATGCCTGGACGGGCCGCACCGGCTATGTGCACGCGGCGGTGATGCAGGACATCCCGGACCTCTCCGGCTGGCAGGTGTACGCCTGCGGCGCGCCGGTGATGGTCGATGCGGCGCGCAGCGAGTACGTGGCGCAATGCGGACTGCCGGCGGAGGAGTTTTATGCGGATGCGTTTACGACCGAGGCGGACCTGGCGCGGGAATAAGGCGTAGGGTGGACGGCTCTGCCGTCCACGCGTTCAATCAGACCAAATCATCCGAGCAGGCGTTTCAAACGTAATTTGAACGCGTGGACGGGAAAACCCGTCCACCCTACAGCAGCGGTCTCATGATTCAGGCACAATTGGCATCCCCGCCAGCAATGTGCCTCCTTCATGTCCCAGCTTTCCCCCTCCAGCGGCCTTGCCGTCCTGCGCAACCCGAATCTCTCCTTCTACCTCTCCGCCCGCTTCCTCGGCACCCTCGCCGTCCAGATGCAGAGCGTGGCCGTCGGCTGGCAGGTGTACCAGATCACCGGCAGCCTGTTCGACCTCGGCCTGATCGGCCTGGCGCAGTTCGCGCCCTTCCTGGTATTGATCCTGTGGGCCGGCCACGTTGCCGACCGCTACGACCGGCGCAAGATCATCGTGCTGTGCATGCTCACCCAGCTGCTGGTGAGCGGCCTGCTGCTCGCCTTTACCGCCAGCGGCAGCCGGGTGGTCTGGCCCGTGTTCGCCGTGCTGGTGCTGTTCGGCAGCGCGCGCGCCTTCATGATGCCCGCCTCGCAGGCGGTGCTGCGCAACCTGGTGCCGGACAAGGACTTCGGCCAGGCGGTGGCGCTGGCCTCGTCGACCTTCCACGTCGCCGTGATTGCCGGCCCGGTGCTCGGCGGGCTGCTGTATGCGTTCGGCCCGACGACCGTCTACATGATCTCGGCCGCGCTGCTGGCGCTGGCGACCCTGCTCATGGCCTCGACCAGGAGCGCGCCGCAGGTACGCAGCATGGAGCCCGCCAGCTGGCACACCCTGCTGGAGGGCCTGCGTTTCGTGCGCTCGCGCCCGATCGTGCTGGGCGCCATTTCGCTCGACCTGTTCGCGGTGCTGTTCGGCGGCGCCACTGCCCTGCTGCCCGCGTATGCGCACGACGTGCTGCACGCCGGTCCGACTGCGCTCGGCTGGCTGCGCACGGCGCCGGGCGCGGGCGCGGCGATCTGTTCGATCATGCTGGCCTTCTTCCCGCTGCGGCGCCGGGTCAGGGCCTGGATGTTCGGCGGTGTTGCCGTATTCGGCGTGGCCACGCTCGTGCTCGGCTCGACCAGCAATTTCACCGTCGCCCTGGTCGCCCTGTTCGTGCTCGGGGCCGGCGACATGGTCAGCGTCTACGTGCGCCACCTGCTGGTGCAGTATGAAACACCGGACGACATCCGCGGCCGGGTCAGCGCCGTCAATGCCGTCTTCATTGGCGCCTCGAACGAGCTCGGGGAATTCGAGTCAGGCGTGACCGCCGGCTGGTTCGGCCTGGTGCGCGCCATCCTGCTCGGTGGCGCGGCGACGCTGGCGGTGACCGGGCTCTGGGCCGTGCTGTTCCCGGTGCTGTCGAAAATGGACCGCTTCCCGCATCACAACAAGGTGAACTAGCTCCAAGCGTGCGGGACGCGGCAAAAATGGCAAAAAGTGTAAGATCGGCACCAGATCGCTGACAAATGGAGCCACTTATGCAAATCAATGTTAATACCGACCGCACTATCGAGAAGCACCAGGGCCTGGACGACCATGTGGAATCAGTGGTGAAAGACAACATCGGCCGCTTCGACCAGGTCCACCGTGTGGAAGTACACCTGAGCAACGAGAACAGCCAGAAGCAGCTCGACGGCGGCAACCGCTGCATGATGGAAGCACACGTCACCGGCTACGCGCCGGTCGTCGTCAACGAACATGCAGTGAACCTGCACCAGGCCATCACCCAGGCCGGCGGCAAACTCAAGCGCGCGCTCGACAGCGCCATCGGCCGCCTCAACGACAAAGGCCGCCGCGAACCGCTACCGCTCGACGATATCGAGCCTGAACAGGACAAGAATCTGACCAGCGGCATGTAAAACCGCCCGCACTGGCAGGTGAGGCACAGGGCCGCCGAGCTTACTCCGCGGCCCTTCCTTCGACCGTTGCACGCAGCGCCTGCAGGTAACGCAAGCCAGCCAGCGCCCGGCTGCCATACCACGACATCATTTCCCCATCGACGAGGAACACCGGAATGCCGAGCTGCTTTTCGAGTGCGTCGGCATGCGCCTCGGTGAAACGGTAGGGTTCGGTCGACAACAGCACCGCATCGAGTTCCTGCACCAGCGCGTCCGACCACGCGAAACGCGGGTAGCGCGCAGCATCCGGCAGTGCCGGCACCTGCCAGCCGAGTTCGGCCAGCATGCGTGCGATATAGGTATCGGCGGACACGCTCATCCACGGGTCTTGCCAGATACAGTAGAGCACCGTGCGCGGCGGTCCCGGCGGCGTCGCCTTTAGCCGCGCATGCTCGGCCTCGAAGGCGGCGCACCAGGCTTCGGCCGCGTCTTCGGCCTTGAAGATGCCGCCCATCAGGCGTGCCAGCGCCAGGTTGTCGAGCGGCGCGACCGGGTGCGTGACCACGATGTTCGGCACGAATTCGCCCAAGGCTTCGACCGTCGGCTTTTCGTTCTCGTCGATGTTGACGACGAGGTGGGTCGGCGCGAGCTTGCGGATCTTCTCGATGTTGACGTCTTTCGTGCCGCCCACTTTCGGGATCGCGGCCACGGCGGTTGCCGGGTGAATGCAGAAACCGGTGCGGCCGACGAGCTGGGGCGCCAGGCCCAGGTCGCACAGCAGTTCGGTAATCGAAGGCACCAGCGAAACGATGCGCGCATCGGGCGCCGGGAGGTGCGCGACGCCCAGGGCGTCGACAAGAGGGTAGGAGGCGTTCATGGGCGCTATTGGAACATCCCTGCCCCGGGAACGCCAGCCCGGCCAGACGGCACGATGGTTTTTTTCGTATTACACTGGCCCAGGCACTATGCGGAGGAATTCTTCTTGAGACTTATCGGTATTTTTCGTGATTCCGGCTACACGGTCGAGAACCTCGAGCTGTTCCGCGGCGCAGATACGCTTGCGGCCGCCCTCGCACTCGCCGATTGCGAGGTGGTGCAACTGACACCCGGCGAACGGATCGAGGACGCGGTGCGCGCCCGGCTCTACATCGTGCTGTCGGGCGTGCTCGAAGTCGAGACCGATGGCCACGCCGGCACCTCGGACGGCAGCGTCACCCGCATCCTGCCGGGCGAAAGCGTGGGCGAGCAGTCGGTGCTCGACGATGCCGCCAACCTCGACGCCGTGCGCGCGGTGGAAGACACGCGCCTCCTGGTGATCGAATCCGAACTGGCCTGGGAGCTGATCGACCAGTCGAACGCGGTGGCGCGCAACCTGCTGCGCCTGCTGTCGTTCCGTATCCGGGCGGCCAATGCACTGCTGCGGCGGCGCCAGAAGCTGGGCGAGTTCTACCGCCAGTTGTCGCTGAACGATACGCTGACAGGCCTGTACAACCGCACCTGGCTGGCCGACATGCTGCCAAAGATCGTGGGCAGGGCACGGGCCCAGGGCAGCCCCCTGGCCCTCCTCATGGTCGACCTCGACAATTTCAAGAAGTTCAACGACACCCACGGCCACCTGATCGGCGACGCCGCCCTGTGCGCCGCCGCCAACGTCATCCGCGACGGCCTGCGCCCTTCAGATTTTGCGGTGCGCTATGGCGGCGAGGAATTGATGGCGGTGCTGCCGGAAACGACCGCCGAACTGGCCTGCATGGTGGCGGACCGCCTGTGCCAGCAGGTGCGCGAAGCGGTGCTGTTTTCCGACATGCGCGTGCCGATGCCGCACCTGACCGCCTGCTTCGGCGTCGCGGTGCTGGGGCCGGATGGCGACGAAATGAGCCTGATCGAAGCGGCCGACGCCGCCCTGTACCGGGCCAAGGAAGCCGGACGCAACTGCGTCAGTGTGTGAGCCATCGCGTCGAGCCACGAGGGCGACCACAAGTGGGAATCATTGACGGATCCCGGCCCTGCCCCGACAATCGCCGCAAGCGTCACCAACCGAACAAGCGATGAGCACCCACACCTTCCTCTGGCACGACTATGAAACCTTCGGCGCGCAACCGCGCCGCGACCGTCCGGCGCAGTTCGCCGCCATCCGCACCGATGCCGAGCTCAACGAGATCGGCGAGCCGCTCATGCTGTTCTGCCAGCCGGCGAACGACTACCTGCCCGATCCGCAATCCTGCCTGATCACCGGCATCACGCCCCAGCAGTGCCTGGACCAGGGCGTGCCCGAGCACGAGTTCGCGCGCCAGGTCGAGGCCGTTTTCGCGGAGCCAGGCACGATCGGCGTCGGCTACAACACGATCCGCTTCGACGACGAGGTGACGCGCTTCCTGTTCTGGCGCAACCTGCTGGACCCGTATGCGCGCGAGTGGCAAAACAATTGCGGCCGCTGGGACTTGCTCGACGTGGTGCGCATGACCTATGCGCTGCGCCCGGAAGGCATCGAATGGCCGCGCCATCCGGACGGCCGCCCGAGCTTCCGCCTGGAAGACCTGACCACCGCGAATGGCCTGGCGCACGCCAGTGCCCACGATGCGCTGTCGGACGTGCGCGCGACGATCGCGCTGGCACGCCTGATCCGCAGCAAGCAGCCGCGCCTGTTCGACTTCTGCCTCGAGCTGCGCCGCAAGGACAAGGTTGCCAGTGAAATGGGCTTGCACCTCGATCCCGGTCAGCGCCAGCCCTTCCTGCACGTGTCGGGCATGTTCCCGGCCGAACAGGGTTGCCTGGCCCTGGTGTGGCCGCTTGCCCAGCATCCGACCAACAAGAATGAAATCATCGTCTGGGATTGCCGCCACGATCCGTCGGAACTGTTCGCGATGGACGTCGAGACGATTCGCCTGCGCATGTTCACGCGCAGCAGCGAGCTGCCCGAAGGCGTGACGCGCCTGCCGATCAAGAGTGTGCACCTGAACAAGTCGCCGATGCTGGTCGGGAACCTCAAGACCCTGAGCACCCCGATGGCCCAGCGCTGGGGCATCGACCTCGACCAGGGCCGCGTGCATGCCGGATTGGCCGCGCGCGGGCCGGACATGGCCGCCATCTGGGCGCAGGTATTCCAGAAGCCGGCAGCACCAAACGATACCGATGTCGACGAAGACCTGTACGGCGGCTTCGTCAGCAAGGACGACCGCCGCAAGCTGGACTCGCTGCGGATGCAGACGCCGGTGCAACTGGCAGCGGCACGCCCATCCTTCGAGGATGGGCGCCTCACGGAATTGCTGTTCCGCTACCGCGCACGCAATTTCCCGCAGACTTTAACTAGCGAAGAAATGGCGACGTGGGAAGAGCACCGCGCGGCGCGCCTGTTCGACGGCGCCGGCGGTGCGCGCACGGTGGATCAGTTGTTTGGCGAGATCGATGCGCTGTCTGAGACGGCGGACGAGCGGGCCGAGGATATCCTGGGGGCGCTGTATGACTATGTGGAAGGGATTGCGCCGAGCAGGTATTGAGGTGCTGGTGGGGCAACAGCCCCATTAACCCACGCATACCGGTTGAGCTTACGCCCCCCGATACCGGTTAATCTCATCCCGCGTCTCGCGCGCCACCCTCCTCGCCGCCGCCGCAAAATCCTCCCCCGCCTGCGGCGCCGCATACAAGATCGCGCGCGAGGAATTGATCATCATCCCGGTGCCGTCCGCGGTACGCCCGGCACGCACGGTCGCTTCCACATCCCCGCCCTGCGCGCCGACGCCCGGCACCAGCAGCGGCATGTCGCCGATGAGCTTGCGCACCTGCGCCAGTTCGTCCGGGAAGGTAGCTCCCACCACCAGCGCGCACTGCCCGTTGCGGTTCCATTTCTCGGCCACGAGGCGCGCCACGTGCTGGTACAGCGGCTGCCCGCCCACATCCAGGAACTGCAGGTCCGAGCCGCCCGCGTTCGAGGTGCGGCACAGCACGATCACGCCGCGGTCCGGCCACGCCATGTAGGGCTCGACCGAATCGAAACCCATGTACGGATTAACCGTCACCGCGTCCGCGCCGTAGCGGTCGAAAGCTTCGCGCGCGTACTGGTGCGCGGTGGCGCCGATGTCGCCGCGCTTGGCGTCGAGGATCAGCGGGATGTGCGGGTAGGTCTCGCGCAGGTAGCGGCAGATGTCCTCGAGCTGGGCTTCGGCGCCGAGCGCGGCGAAATAGGCGATCTGCGGCTTGAAGGCGCAGGCGAGGTCCGCGGTGGCGTCGATGATGGCCTTGCAGAAGCGGACGATGCCGTCCGGCTCATCGGCCAGGCCTGCCGGGAAACGCGCCAGGTCCGGGTCGAGCCCGACACACAGCAGCGAATCGTTGCGGGCCCAGGCCGCGGAGAGTTTAGTCATGAAATTCACGTCGCGCCCCTTGTAACATTGTCATTGCAAACCCCATATTGTACCCGTCGCCCGCGGGCCGCCGCCGTTGCCCATGCGGCTGCGGGCACGACCGTGCGACCCGCGATGTTATCCTGAGGTATATTTTGACTATTCGACAACTCGCACTGGACAAGGACATCATGACGTCTTCCCTCTTCTCTCGCTGGGCCCGCCTGCTGGCGGCTGCAATGCTGGCAAGCTCGCTGCTCTCGGGCTGCGGCTACAACGATTTCCAGGTCAAGGACGAAGCAACCAAGGCCGCCTGGGGTGAAGTGGTCAACCAGTACCAGCGCCGCGCCGACCTGATCCCGAACCTGGTCAACACCGTCAAGGGCTATGCGTCGCACGAACGCGAGACGCTGGAAGCCGTGACCCGTGCGCGCGCCGCCGCCACCAGCTTCCAGATCACCCCGGAAGTGCTGAACAATCCGGAAGCTTTCGCCAAGTTCCAGCAGGTGCAGGGCGAACTGTCGAGCGCCCTGTCGCGCCTGATGGCCGTGTCCGAGGCGTATCCGAACCTCAAGGCCGACACCAGCTTCCGCGACCTGCAATCCCAGCTCGAAGGCACCGAGAACCGCATCACGGTCGCGCGCCAGCGCTACATCGCTTCGGTGCAGGACTACAACGTCACCGTACGCAAATTCCCGACCAACCTGACCGCGATGATGTTCGGCTACGAAGCACGGCCGTCGTTCACGGTCGAGAACGAAAAAGCGATCTCGACCGCCCCGACGGTCAACTTCGGCAAGTAAGGTGATGAGCCTGTTGCGTACCCTATGGGCGCTCGTAGTGTCGTGCACCTTGGTCAGCCTGTTCGCCGGCCCGGCGCAGGCCCAGCTGAAAGCGGTGCCGCCACTCACGGCCCGCGTCACCGACACCGCCGGCATGCTCGACGCCACCCAGCGCGCGCGCCTGGAAGCGGTGCTGGCCGAGCACGAGGCCAAGAGCGGCAACCAGATCGCGGTGCTGCTGGTCAAGTCGACGGAACCGGAAGCGATCGAGCAATACGGCATCCGCGTGGTCGATGCCTGGAAGCTCGGCCGCAAGGGCGTCGACGACGGCGTGCTGCTGCTGGTCGCGCGTGACAACCCGAGCTCGCTGCGGCGCTTGCGCATCGAGGCTGGCCGTGGCGTCCAGGGCGTGCTGACGGATGCGCAGTCGAAGCGCATCCTGCAAGACGTCATCGCACCACATTTTCGCCAAAACCATTACTACGAGGGCCTGGTCGCAGGTGTGGGTGCCATTTCCACGCTGCTGAACCGGGAACGATTTCCCGAAGTGGCGCAACAACAGGTAGCGCCTGCGCAACAAAACGGACAAGGAGGCGGGATCGGTATGTTTGGTATCTTGGCATTGATATTTGGGTTCATGCTGTTGCGGTCGATGTTCAAGCCGCGTCGTCCGCGCCTGTCGCGCGGCGGCTGGGGCAGCGGCGCGTCGGGCTTCATCCTCGGTAGCGTCCTCTCCAACGTGGGACGCGGCGGCGGCGGCTTCGGCGGCTTTTCGGGTGGTGGCGGGTTCGGCGGCGGCGGTGGTTTCGGCGGCGGCGGCGGCAGCTTTGACGGTGGCGGCGCCTCGGGAGACTGGTAATGGAACACGCATCGTTTGGACAACGCCTCAGTCGCGTGATCCGTCACTGGCGCAGCACCAAGGCCGAGGCGCTGCGCGCCTTCCCCGAAGCGACGCTGGCCGCGGCCGCGCAGGCGATCACCGCCGGTGAGCAGACCCATCGCGGCGAAGTGCGCTTCATCGTCGAAGCGGCCCTGCCCACCGACGAGGCCTGGGACGGCATCACCAACCGCCAGCGCGCCCTCGCCCTGTTCGCCGACTACGGCGTGTGGGACACCGAAGACAATTGCGGCGTGCTCATCTACGTGAACCTGGCCGAGCACAAGGTCGACATCGTGGCCGACCGCGGCATCGACCGCAAGATCGACAGTGCAACCTGGCAGGCGGTCTGCCGCACCATGACCGACGGCTTCAGGCAGGGCAAGTATCACGAGGCCACGCTGGCGGCCATCGAGCAGGTCAATGGGCTGCTGCGCGAACATTTCCCGGCCAACGGGTCGCGCCCGAACGAGCTGCCGGACCGGCCGATCATGCTCTAGGCTCCGCGGGCTGCGCGGGAGTCGGGGGTGCCGCTACAATGCGACATTCCCTGAAAACCGTGAAAGCCCCGCCATGAAACTTGCCAACAAGATCGCCCTCATCACGGGCGCCAGCCAGGGTATCGGCCTGGCCTGCGCCCAGCGCCTGGTGCGCGAAGGCGCCCGCGTGATGCTGGCCGACGTACGTCCGGAAGGCGCGGCCGCCGCCGAAGCACTGGGTGACAGCGCCCGCTTCTTTTGCGCAGACGTCAGCCAGAAGTCCGACGTCGACGCCCTCATCGACGCCACGCTGGCCGCCTTCGGCCGCATCGATATCCTCATCAATAACGCGGGCGTCACGCATGCCGCCGACTTCCTCGACCTGACCGAGGAAGATTTCGACCGCGTGCTGCGCATCAACCTGAAATCGATGTTCCTGTGCAGCCAGGCGGCGGCGCGCGACATGGTCAAACGCCAGAGCGGCTGCATCATCAATATGTCGAGCGTGAACGCCGAACTGGTCATCCCGAACCAGGTGCCGTACGTGGTGTCGAAGGGCGGCGTCAACCAGTTGACGCGGGTGGCGGCGATCGGCCTCGCCCAGAAAGGCATCCGCGTGAATGCGATCGGCCCGGGCACGATTCTGACGGAACTGGCGAAGCAAGCTGTGCTGTCGAGTCCGGAGGCACGCCACACTATCCTGTCGCGCACGCCGCTCGGACGCTGCGGCGAACCGGAGGAAGTGGCCGCCATCGCCGCTTTCCTGGCCAGCGACGACGCTTCCTACATTACCGGCCAGACCCTGTACGCCGATGGCGGACGCATGCCGCTGAACTACACGGTTCCGGTACGCGAATAAGAAGGCTCAACAGCTATTCACGGAACGCATGTCTGGTATCTAATCTAACAATTAGACAAATATATGGCGGTGCAACATAATGAACCTGTCTCCACTATTCTCCTCCAAGAAAATAGTTTTAAGCCCGCTCCTGAAGCGGGCTTTTTTTTGTCCGGACGCGCCGGGCACTTTCCCTAATATCCGACCATACACCCTGGGCATCGTTCACCAATCCCTGTACAGGCTTGCGCTACGTCATACCCGAGTAATAATCGGACCCTATACTGAGTTTCATCTGCGGTACACGCAACCGATATGCGTGATGGCAGACAGGTGTGCAGCGCCCCGCGCGGCACACCCACCGAACAGCGTCTCTTGGCCCGGTCTTGGGTTGTGCCCACCTTTTTCTTGGTGGGCACTTTTTTTCAATGGTCTATGTAATTAGCATAAATACATCCATCGGCCTTGCAGGCTGACGGGTTTTGACTATGATGAAGTTCGTGCGCCGCAAGCTGGAGCCAGGCAGGAGCGACAGGCAGGACTGAGAATTACCGCAGCGGACGCAGTCATACCAACCATAAACAGGGAGTCGGACCGATGAATTTTCAAGTTTCTGAAAAACACACCCCGCAACCTGGGTCCAGCCGCCGCCAGCACCACGATATCGACCAGCTGGTTCTCTGCGAGCTCAACCCGCTGGTCGTGGTCGACCGCCTCGACGGCGAAGACGTACCCCTCACCCTGCTGACCTTCGGCAGCGTACGGGAGGTCTGTCCGAAGTGCCAGCACACGCACCTCAAGCTCGTGTTGCGCCAGACCTCGGTACGCATGGCCCATCTGTTCTGCGCCGAATGCGAAAGCTGTTTCGACGCACGCTATCCGAATGGCGCCCCGGCGCTGACGATCTGATTTTCCGCTGCAGGCCCGACCGTGCATGCGTACGGTCACCCGGCATGGTATGGTTGCCGTTTTTGCCTGTTCGTCAGCCATGCCTCCACTGCTTCATCTTGCCCTGATCGACCCGCGCCTGAACAAGCTGCGCTACGCCGCCGCGATCGCTATGTTTTTGTCGATTATCATCACCGGGTCGATCCCTGGCGCGCGCGCCGGCGTCGGCCATTACGCACCCGGCGTGGTGCTGCATTCGCTTGCCTATGCGACCCTGGCCCTGCTCTGGTTCACCGCCAGCCGCGGCAGCGCCGCCAGCCGCAGCCTGGCCGCCGTGCTGGCCGTTGCCGTCATGGGCGCCATCGACGAACTGGTGCAGAGCATGTTCCCCTTCCGCGGCGCCGATGTCGGCGACTGGCTGGTCGACTGCAGCGCGGCCGTCGTCACCTGCGCGATCCTGTGGCTGGTGTTGCCGAAGGCGGCGCTGCAACGCAGCTGAGCCGCCCGACGAGGGGTACGCAGCCAGGTTCGCGCAACCGGGTTCGCGCAGTTCAGCTCGATTATTGACGAGTTTCCCCTACCTTTCCTCCGCTTGATCTGGCTCATGCCATACCCGAGTCAGCTGGAACGTCACGCCCGTTCGCGCCTCTTACTGGAGTGGCAGACGACACGTCACGCATACCCACTGACAAAATCCAACCAAGGAGTCGATCATGAAACAACCACACCAGAGCGCAATCTTGGCGGGCTTGCTGGCCATGGCGCTCGGCCTGTCGGGCTGCGCCAGCATGCGCGGCGGCAGCGATAGCGGCGCGGGCACCAGCGGCAGTTCGGCGAGCGGCGATACTGGCAGCGGTAGCGGGGGCATGTCGGGTACCAGCGGCGGCGGCACCAGCACGAGCGGCTCGGGCGGCTGGGGCGGCGGCAGCTCGACCGAGTCGGGCACGTCGGGCTCGGGAACGTCCGGCAGCTCGGGGACGTCGGGCACCTCGGGCACCTCGGGCACTTCAGAAGGCTCGGGTACCTCCGGGACTTCGGGGACTTCCGGCATGTCCGGCACGTCCGGCACTTCCGGCACTTCGGGCACGTCCGGCAGCAGCGGCTACGACCAGTCCGGCACAAGCAGCTCGGGTACCTCGGGCAGCTCCGGCACCTCGGGTAGCACCAGCAGCATGGGCGAAGGCAGCTCCGCGGGGACCATGGCCGACACCGCCAGCGGCAGCGGACAGGCCGGCGGCTCGGCCACGGGCAGCGCCACCGGGGCCAGCTCCAGCCCGAACAGCACGGTGGTATCGGTCGAACTGGTCGCGCGCCCCAGCAGCGTGAGCGGCGGCGGCACGGTTGCCGGGGCTGCTGTCGGCGGCAGCTCGACCGGCACGACCGGCAGCTCGATGACCGCGGACCGCGTCTACCGCATCACGCTGCGCATGGACGATGGCAGCACCCAGGTCGTCACCCAGGAAACCACGCCAGACTTTCGCAGCGGAGACCGCGTCAACCTGAGCGGCGGGGCAATCCGGCGCTAACGCTGGGGCTTCGTGCAAAACCGGGCCGGCGCCATGTGCGCCGGCAATTCAGTACACGCGTTCGATCAGATACCCGCGTTGCGCGAGCAGTTGCGGCAGTCCGTTGTCGCCCAGCAGGTGCAGCAATCCGACACCGACGAAAAACACGCCGCCCTTCACCACCAGGGTGTCGATCTGCGCCGCCATGTCGGCATTGCGCCGTCCCAGCAACTTGCGCCGCGTGAACTCTGCCGTCTCCGACCTGCCCGCGGTGGCCTCGCGCAGTACCGCATCGAGCGCGGCCGCATTGCCCGAGCGCCATGCGTCGATCGTGCGCCGTGCCCGTTCCAGGGCGCTGCCATCGGCCAGGCCGGCCAGGGTATCGCGCAGGTAGCGCTCGGCCTCGACCTCGTTCATGCTGTCGAACAGCCCCAGCTGCAGTTCCGCGCTTTCCAGCGGCACCACCCGCGCGCCACGGCGCTCTGCCTGCGCGAGCAGCCTGCGTTCGACGCCCTCGCTGCGGCGCCATCCCTGGCGGTCCAGTTTCATGCTTACGAGCAGGTTGGCGATCAGCCAGGGTTTGAATTGCAGCATGCTGCCCAGGCTGACGCCCTCGGCGTGCAGGGCCGAGCGCAACTGCGCCAGGGTGTCGGCAGACACATGCTGCCTGATGTCGTCGCCGTCTGCATAGCGGCCGTGCCTGGCCAGCGCTTGCCGGAAAGCCTCCTCGCCGCGTGGGTCGAGTTCGACCACGACATGGTCGGCCCCGGCCAGCGCCCGCTCGGCCTCGGGGGCGAGCGGATAGAACGAGGGGTCGCCGACATGGACAGTGCCGAATAGATAGGCCACGCCGCCGCGCCCGCTGATGCGGTAGAGGCCGCCGTGATGGCGCGCCGCGACCGGCCCCGGGCCGACGATGCCGCGCCCGGCCGCCATGTGCTGCGCATTTTCCTCATCTGACGCCAGCGGCCCGGCGGCAGCCATGCCGGCCGCCACTACCAACAGCATGCCCGGCCCGAGCGTGCGCCACAGCGCCCGCCGCAAAGCGAGCGCCAGGACCGCAGCGGCTGCGACGATGCTGTCCATCTTCCCTCCCGCCGCCCACAGGCGGAGCGGCCGGTGACATCAACCTCCCCAGGCTTGCCGCCCAGCGGTCCCTGCCTGGCGGCCGGTCAGGTCGACATCGGGACGCCCCCTCCCTGGTTCGGCGGCGGCGATGACGAGTTGCGCGTGGCCGCCCAGATGACATCGAAGGGCAGCTTCGGCGTACGGTCAGCGTTCAGCAGGCCATTCGCTTCCTGGAAGGTATCGGCGAACTGCGTGTAGCAGAATCCCGCGAACATGAAGGTTTCGTTGACCACCTTCAGCAGCCCGCCGTAGAGGTTATGGAAGCCCTCGGCCGTGGTCGAGCGCGAATAGCCCCAGGTGCCCTCGTCCGGCGTGCCCTTGGTGTCGAACGCAATGCCGCCGAATTCGGTCAGCACGATCGGCTGGCCGCGGTGCGGGAAACCGTCGAGCGTCAAAATACGCCCGCCCGGACGCCGTTGATCGAAGAGTGTCCTCACCGGGTCGCTCACCTCGTAGCGCGCCTTGACCTTTTCCGGATCGCAGTCGTAATCGTGGATGCCGAGGATGTCGGTGGCCGAGGCTTCCCAGCCGTCGTTGCCGATCACCGGGCGTGTCGCATCGAGCGTGCGCGTCAGGTGGTACAAGGCTTCCACGGCATTGCGGTGCGCCTGCGTCAGCGTCAGGTTCGGCACGCCCCACGACTCGTTGAACGCCACCCAGACGATGATGCAGGGGTGGCTGTAGTCGCGCTCGATCGCTTCGGTCCATTCGCGCACCATGCGCGAGATCGCTTTCGGGCTGAAGCGGTAGGCCGAGGGCATCTCTTCCCATACCAGCAGGCCCAGCTTGTCGGCCCAGTACAGGTAGCGCGGGTCTTCGATCTTCTGGTGCTTGCGCACCCCGTTAAAGCCCATCAGCTTGGCCAGTTCGACGTCGCGTTTCAGGTGCTCGTCCGATGGCGCGGTAAGGAAGGACTCCGGCCAGTAACCCTGATCGAGCACGAGGCGCAGCTGGTAGGGCCTTCCATTCAACATCAGGCGGTCGCGGTTGATGGCGAATGCGCGCAGCGCCGTGTATGAGCGGATCCGGTCGACCACCTGGTCGCCGCAACGCAGCGTCACCTCGGCGTCGAGCAGGGTCGGTCGCTCCGGGCTCCACAGCAATTCGTTACGCGAATCGTCGATGCCCGGGTCCGACAGCGCGATCTTGCGGTTCGCCTCGCCGGCGAGCAGTTTGTAATGGTCGTCGGCCAACAGGTGCTCGCCGTGCCAGATCTTCACCTCGACAAACATGTCTTCGCGAATCGCGCCGCCGGCGAACACTTCGCAGCCGATCTCGAAGGTTTCGAAGATCGGGGTCCACTTCAGCTTCGCAATGAAGGTCTCTTCGACCTGCTCGACCCAGACGGTCTGCCAGATGCCGGTGGTGCGCGGATACCAGATCGAGTGCGGCTCGAGCAGCCAGTCCTGCTTGCCGCGCGGCTTGGCGAGATCGAACGGGTCGTCCTCGACGAACACGGTCACTGTCTGCCTGCCGTCGGCCTCCATTGCCGAGGTGATGTCGGCCGAAAACGGCGTATGCCCGCCCTCGTGGTCAGCCACCAGCTGGCCGTTCACCCATACCCGCGCGTGGTAATCGACGGCGCCGAAGTGCAGGATGGTGCGTCCCTCGTTGGGCTGGACTATAAATTCGCGTTCGTACCAGCAGAAGCGGTGAAAGCCAGTGTCGCCGATGCCGGACATGGCTGTCTCGGGCGCGAACGGCACTTCGATCTCGTGGGTCCATTCGGTCACGTCGCCGGGCAGCTTGAAGCGCATCGCGTCGTCGAAACAGAAGCGCCACTTGCCATTCAGGCTGATCCAGTTGTCGCGCACCAGTTGGGGACGGGGATATTCAAACTGACTCATTATTTTCCTTTCGTTCAGTCGGTACCGGAATCAGGATGCGGCCTTCGCGGCCGTTCCGGTTGTATTCGTCGAGTGCCGCAGCGGCAGCACGTTCGGCAAGGCCGGTCTTGCACAGCGCCACGCAGGCGCCGCCAAATCCGGCACCCGTCAAGCGCGCGCCAACCACACCTTCCTGTGCGCGCAGCAGCTCGCACAGCTCGTCGAGCTCGGGGATCGATACTTCGTAATCGTCGCGCAGGCTGAAGTGCGACGCGTTCATCAGTTCGCCGAAGCGTTCGGCCGGCACGCCGGCGGCAGCTTCCAGCACGCGCAGGTTTTCCTGCACCACGTGGCGGGCGCGCCGGCGCAGCGGCTCCGGCAGCGCTTCGACCGATTCGGGGTCCTTCACGTCGCGCAAGGCTTTCACGCCAAGCTTGCGCGACGCTTCCTCGCACTCGGCGCGGCGTTCGTTGTACTTGCTGCCGGCCAGCTTGCGCGCGATGCCCGAGTCGATCACGATGATCTCGACTCCTTCCGGCAGCGGCGCCAGGCGGTGCTCGAGCGAGCGCGCATCGATGAACAGCATGTTCGATTCGTCGGCCAGGCTCGAGGCCATCTGGTCCATGATGCCGCAGTTCACCCGTGCGTATTCGATTTCGGCGCGCTGGGCCAGGCGCGCCAGCTTGACGTCGTCGAGCTCGAAACCGAGCAATTCGCGCAGCGCGCGCAGGGTCGCCACTTCCAGCGCCGCGCTCGAGGACAGGCCCGAGCCGACCGGCACGTCGGTCGACACCCACACGCGCAGCGGCGGCACTTGCACGCCCTCGGCTTCGACCAGGCGGATGCAGCCCTCGATGTAGCTGCCGAAGCCGGACGGCGCACTGCCTTCCGGCGCGAAGGTCACGTTGGCGTCGAGCGTGCTCGAATAGAAGATGAAGTTGCCGTCGCCGCTGCGCGACATGGCCACCGTCGTGCGCTGGGGCGTGGCGACGGGCAGCATGAAGCCGTCGTTGTAGTCGGTATGCTCGCCCAGCAAATTCACGCGTCCCGGCGCCGAAGCGTGGACTTCGGGCGCACCGCCGAAAAAGGAATCGGTCGTCACCATCAGTTGATCTCCAGCCAGAGCGGCCGCTGGCGGCCCTGCACGTTCACGGCAGGCCACTGCGGGTCCAGGGTCAGGTTGTCCAGTCCCTGCGGGCCGAGGAGGAAGGTGTCTTCCATCTTCAGTCCCGCAAAGCTGGGGTTGAATGCGAATGCCATGCCGGTTTCCAGTTCGGTCGCGGTGCTGGGGGTGGCGACGATCTCGCGCGCCAGGTAGCCGGTGATCCCGCCCTGGTGGTGCTCGTCCAGCGCGCTTTGCCGGTCGGCGTGGTTGTAGGCGGCCGCAAACGCGTGGTACACCGCCGACAGCGATTTGCCCGGCACGACGGCGGCAAGGCCGGTGGCCTCGACGTCCATCAGCGCGGCCTGGTCCTGCGGCGCCGCACTGGCTCCCCCGAAACTCACGAAGCGGGTCAGGTTGGCATACAGGCCATGGCGGCGCGCGCAAAACACGAGCATGGCGCGCGCCCCGATACGTTCATGTGTGGGCGTCGCGTGGCGATACAAGGGCAAACGCCGTTCGCCGGCGGCCAGCACCAGCGCCGGGTGGATGCCGCGCCGCCAGAGTTCCGCGGCGCCGCTTGCCGCCAGCTCATATTCGGTCCACTCGGGACGCGCGCGGCGCAATGCCGCGGTCATTGCCTCGGCCGCGTCGCGCCCGAGCTGGCGGTAGCGCTCCTGCTCGCTATCGACGAGCACCAGGCGGCGCTGGCGCATGCCGTTCGCCAGCGGCTGCTCGTCGCCGTACGGACGGTCTGACAACACCAGGCCGTCGCCGGACAGGCCCAGCACATAACGCTCGCGCAACTCGACCTGGGCCCAGGGCGTGACGTGGAAGGAAAAGCCGTCGGGGACCTCTTCCTCGCGCAGGCGGGCCGCTTCGATCTCGTCGGTGAGGATCGCCGCTTCGTCCCGGGTCACCAGCACTTCGGCGACACCGGTGTCGGTCGTCTGCAGCACCGCGTTCGAGCCGCCGGCGGTCGCCCAGGCAAACCAGTCGCTGCCGCGCAGGCGGATCGCCGCGGCGCCGTGCTGGGCCAGGTAGTCGCGCAGCAGCGCCAGCTTGGCTGCCACTTCGGCAGCGCGCTCGGGACCATTCATGCGACCTCCTCCGGCGAGACGTGCACGGCCTGCAGCTCGGCGGCCGTATTCTCGGGCAGCACGTCCATCGCGAACATGCCGGCGCCCAGCTCGGTGCCGGCCAGGTATTTCAGGCGGTCGCGCGAGCGGTACGGCGGGTAGAACTGGGCGTGCAGCTGGGTTTCCGGATGCGCGGCGCCGTCGGTCGGCGCCTGGTACCAGGCCATCAGGTAGGGGAAAGGACGGTCCCACATCTTCTCGTACTTGAGCAGCACGGTTTTCAGGGCCCGCGCCAGGCCGGCACGTGCCTCGGGCGTGAGGCTTGCAAAATCCTGGCAGGGCGCGGTCGGCATCACCCACACCTCGTAGGGATAGCGCGCGCAGGCCGGCACGAAGGCGATCGCGTGCTCGTCCTGGTACAGCACCCGCTTGCCGTCGGCCGCTTCGTTTTTCGCCATGTCGCACAGCAGGCTGGTGCCGTGCTGCAGGTAGTAGTCGCGCTCCTGCGCCAGCATGCGCTCGGGCACCTGGGGCACGAACGGGTAGGCATAGATCTGGCCGTGCGGATGGTGCAGCGTCACGCCGACCTCGCTGCCGCGGTTTTCGAAGGGCAGCACGTACTGGATGTGATTGGTGTCGCCGATGCGGCGGGTACGGTCGCCCCAGACCTGGAACAGCAGTTCGATGCGCGACAGCGGCAGGTGCACCAGGGCGGTATTTGGGTCCTGCGTGAAGACGACGACTTCGCAGTGGCCGTTGGCCGGCGCGGTCGGCACCGTCAGGTGCGGCGGATCGTGCGAGGCCAGCGCGAGCGACGGGAAGCGGTTGTCGAACACCGCGACCTCGTAGTCGCCCTGCGGCATCTCGGTCGGGAAGGCGGGATCTTTTGTGACGGCCAGCGGGTTGTACTCCGGCGGCGGCAGGAAGGTGCGGTTCTGGCGGAACCCGGCGTAGGTCACCCACTCGCCGCGCAGCGGGTGCCAGCGCAGGTGCGGGTTCGCCTGCAGTGGATCGGCAAAGGGGCTGGGCGCCTCGATCCCGTCCGGAATCGGCTGGTTGCTGTAGAGGGTAAGGTGTCGTCCGTCCGGCTTTGTCAGTTCTTTGCTGTGCATGTCATCTTTGAAATGGCGGCAGGTCACATACGCTCGCGGAATGGCAGGCCCGGCGAACGTGGCTATGAAATGATCCTAACATGACGTTACCGTGACATTTTCCCCACAGAATGTCGGCTTTTTCCAACAGTTAATGACTTGGCGATGTGTCAAGTGAGCGGTATGGCGGCGGACACGCTGCTCTCCTATGAAAAACCCGCTAAAGCAGCATTCACCGGCTCGACAATTTCGATTAACGTAAGACTTATCCTACAATACTAATCGAAGTATTTACACATTTCCGCGAGTGATCCACCGACAAACCCATCAACGGGATTTCACCCCTGCTCCGCCCTACTTTGCCAGTTCCGCCAGCACCGCCGTGTACATCTGGAGGTTCAGCAGCAGCTGCTTGAGCGTGATGAATTCGCGCTCGGAGTGGCCGGTGTACACCTTGCCGGGCATAGCCGGGCCGAAGCTGACCGCGTTCGGGAACAGGCGCGAGTTGGTGCCGCCGCCGATGGCGATCGGCTTCGGGTCCTTCACGCCGGTAAAGTAGGAAAATACATTCATTAGCACGGGAAGTTGCGGCGCGTCCTTGCGGACCCAGGGCTCGCCGGTCTTCACCGTGATGTTTGCCAGCGGCAGATTGCGGCCCTGCCACTGGGCCAGCGCCGCGTTGATCTCGTTGGTGATCTGCTCGACGCTCTTGCCTTGCGGGCGGCGCAGGTTGAGCGACACTTCGATGCCCTCGGGCTTCTGGCGGATCACCGTCGGCGCCACCGTCATCGGCCCCATGAAACTGTCGCGGTAGGCGACGTTGCCGAACTTCTCGCCATACAGCCCGGTGCCGACCAGCTGGTTCAAATAATTGACGACGCCGCCCGCCGTCGTGTTCGCCCAGGGGCGCACGGCCAGCGCATCGGCCAGCATGGCCACCGCGTTGACGCCCTCTTCGGGCTTGGACGAATGCGCCGACAGGCCGCGCGCGCGGACCAGCAGGTCGGCCCCTTTCCACTCGAATTCGTAGCGCATGCCGTCCTGCTTGTCGCCGCGCGCGCGGATCTGCGCCTCGATGGCCGGGGTGGCGTTAGCGACCGTGGCGCTGGCGTCTTCCGGAATCTGGCTGCCGAAGAAGCCGCCGGCAAAGGCGGCGATGTGGGGCTCGCCCGCTGGAGCAGTCTCGGCGCCGGCGTTCGGCAGCGTCACCGCGATCGTACCCGAGGCCTTTTCGGCCACCACGGCCGGATACTCGGCGTCGAGCGTGATGTTCATCTGCGGCGGCTCGTGGGTCTTGAGGAAGTCCACCAACGGCTGCCAGTTCGATTCCTCGCCCATGTACACGTACAGCTCGATGCGCTTCGAGAGCGGCAGCTGCTGGTCCTTCAGCGCCTTCATCGCATACAGCGCGGTGGCGATCGGGCCCTTGTCGTCCTCGGCGCCGCGCGCCATCAGCTTGCCCGGCTCGCTCGTCTGGTCGAGCACGAAGGGCGATTTCTTCCACTTGGCCGGGTCCACCGGCTGCACATCGCCATGGGTGACGATGCCTACCCGGTCAGTCCCTTGCCCCATCCCGATGATCACCACCCAGCCATGGTCGGCGAAATCGAAACCGAGCTTTCCTGCCTCGGCTTTCAAGGCATTCTTGAAAGCGATGTGCTGCGGGTCCTGGTCGGACGGCAGGCCGGGCCTTGCCACCGTGTTGAAGCTGACGAGCTTGGCCAGCGTGTCGACCACTTTCGTGCGGTAGGTGGTGACGGCGTACTTGGCCGCTTTCACAGCCGCCGGGCTGGGGACGGCGGCGGCCGGCGCATCAGCGGCGGCATACGCTGCGAATACCAGCAGCAGGCTGGCGAGGATGGTTCTTTTCATGTTCCGCGGGGTCTCCATTGCATAGGCGCAACGAGTCTAGCACAGGGTTTTCGCTGGAAGGGGCGCGCCAGGCGTGGCGCCAAGGCGGGGCACAATCCGTTATCGTTGCGTGATCGACGACAGCGCGAAGACAGCGCATACAAGGACCATCATGAGCAGCAAGAGCGTGCGCCGGATACACCCGGCCTTGCGGGACGATATCGGCGACCTGATCACCCAGCGCCCGGTACCGAGCAAGCACCTGGACCAGATCGACCCCTTCCTGTTCCTGAACCACCACGGCCCGCAAACCTACCCGCCGCACAACCGCGGCCTGCCGTTCGGACCGCACCCGCACCGCGGCTTCGAGACCGTCACCTTCATCCTCGAGGGCATGCTGACGCACAAGGACAGCGCCGGCCACGAGAGCATCATCCGCGCCGGCGGCGTGCAGTGGATGACTGCCGGCAGCGGCCTGGTCCACGCCGAGATCTCGCCGCCCGAATTCCTCGAGCGCGGCGGGCCGCTCGAGATCCTGCAGCTGTGGGTCAACCTGCCGCCGCACCTGAAGATGACGCAGCCGGCCTACACCGGCCTGCAACGCGACCAGATCCCGGCACTGGAGCTCGACGGCGGCCGGGTGACCATGCACCTGGTGGCCGGCGAATTCGAAGGCACGGCGGGCCCGGTGAAGTCGCTGACGGACGTGTTCATGAGCACGCTCGAGTTCCGTGCCGGCGGTCGCCTGCGCATGCCCATCCTGGCGCGGCGCAACGTGTTCCTGTACGTCGTGCGCGGGGCGGTGCTGGCCGGTGTCGGGCAAGACCGCGTGGCCGCCTTCCACCTTGCCGAGATGGCGATGGAGGGCGACGAGCTGGAAGTGATGGCGCCGGAAGGGGCCGTGGTCTTGCTCGGGCATGCCGAACCGATCGGCGCGCCGGTGGTGTCGCACGGCCCCTTCGTGATGAACTCCCGGGCCGAGATCGAACAGGCGATCCGCGACTACCAGGCAGGCCGCTTCGGCGCGCCCATGTAGGCCGCGCCCCGATCCGCCTGCCTGGTTTACAGTAGCCCGACAGATCACTTTCCATGAGACCCGCATGCACGCCGTCCCCCTCGTCGCCACCACCCGTGGCTATCCCTCTTCCGGCTACGTGACCGAGAACGTCCACGCCGGTTCGATCGCCGTCGTCGACAGCGCGGGGCAGCTGCTGGCCTGGGCCGGCGACCCGCAGTACCCGACCTTCACCCGCTCGGCGCTGAAACCCTTCCAGGCCCTGCCTTTCCTGTTGTCGGGCGGGCCGGCGAAGTTCGGGCTGGCGCAGGACGAGCTGGCCCTGCTGTGCGCCAGCCATTCGGGCGAGGAAAAGCACCTGGCGGGCGTGCGTTCGATCCTCGGCAAGATCGGGCTGGACGCGGGCCACCTCGAATGCGGCTGCGGCGCCCCGCTGTACTACGAGACGAACAACCTGCCGCTGCCGCAGGACCGCCAGTGGACGCCGCTGCACCACAACTGCTCGGGCAAGCACAGCGGCTTCCTGGCCTGGTGCCGCATGCACGATGCGGCGACCACCGGCTATGTCGATCCCGGCCACCCGCTGCAGCGCGCGATCCGCGCCACCCTGGCCGACGCCGTCGGCCTGCCCGAGGCGAGCCTGCCGACGGGCATCGACGGCTGCTCGGCGCCGAACTATGCGCTGCCCCTTGCCAGCCTGGCGCAACTGTTCGCGCGCCTCGGGAAAGGAGCAGCGGACGAACGCTTCGGAAGCGCCTTCGGTCCCCTGTTCGACGCCATGACCGGGCGCCCCGACATGGTGTCCGGCACCGAGCGCAGCGACCTGGTCCTGATGACGGCCGGCGGTGGCGACTGGGTCGCCAAGATCGGCGCCGACGCGGTGCAGGCGATCGGCATCCGCTCGGCCGGCATCGGCATCGCCATCAAGATCGCCGACGGCAACAACCGCGGCCTGCACACGATCACCTACAACGTGCTCGACCAGCTTGGCCTGCTCGACGACGCGAAACGCACGGCACTCGAGCGCTTCCGCCGCCCGGAGATCCGCAATGCGCGCGGCACCGTCGCGGGCGACATGCGGCCGATGTTTAGCTTGCAGCGGGCGTGACGAAGCCGTAGTGACCTTGTAGGGTGGGCGCCCTGTGCCCACCCTACGAAACCAGCCTTCTGAGCATCGCCGCCAGCGGCTCGAGCACCTCGCCATCCTGCCAGTACGAATTGTGCGACAGCGGATTCCAGCTCTTGAACATCCACCCCACCGCGCCCTGCCCGGCATTGATCGTGCGGTCTTCGACCAGCGCGCGGTAGCCGGCGGAGAGTGGCTGCAGCGGCCAGCCCAGCACGTCGTCCGGGTCGTACAGGTTCAGCCAGCGAAACAGCGGCGTCGGCGGCGCGATCGGCTTGATGTGCATTTCCTTGTGCGCGGCGACGAAGATCGGGATGTTGCAGCCGGTCGTGACGAGGGCGGCGCAGGTGCCGCCGGCCAGGAAATGCTTTTCGCGCTCGTTCAGGAGGCGCCCCAGCGCCGGGCGCGACCAGGCGTCGATGTCGCGCCAGATACCGGCTTCGACCCGGCCGCCGCCCAGTGCCTTTTGCGCATCGTAGATATAGCTCGACAGGACCTGGCAGCCGAGCGAATGCGCCAGGAACACGACCGGCATGCCGGGGTTGGAGGCGGGGCTGGAGGCAGGGTTGGATGCGAAAGCCGCGAGCAGGCTGCGCGCGATCTCGCCCTGCGCCAGTTCGTACACGGAACCGGGGTCTTCCTTGCGGTTCTCGAGCCCGGCCGCGTCGGCGAAGCCGAACAGCATGAACTTGCGCAACCCGGCGTAATGCACCTCGCTGCCGGCATTCACGCGCTCCCAGACGATCTGCTCGTTCTTTTGCAGGATGCTCTGGTAATACACGGAGTGGAAGGCGACCCGTTCGCGCAGCCCGGGGCCGAGCCGCGTGCGCATTTGCCCGAATACGCCTGCCGCATAGTCGCGCGGCGTCTCGCCCATTCCATGAATCGTGATCAATGCGACCTGGGACATGGCAGCCTCCTGAAGTGGAAACGCGTGCAAGAAACGCGTAAGAACCGGCCTCATCGATGAAGCGGATTCCTACCTCAAGCCTAGCACGACACGGTTGGGAAAGGCGCTCCGCCTTGGCGCCCCGCCTTGGCGCGCCGCCTTGGCGAACTGCAACTGTCACGCCGCGATATCGAAATGTAACGCTTTACGATATTTGTTATAGGAACTATAATTTTCCTGAATTTAACTTTCTTGCCGGTTCATTATGTTTACACGCTCGCTCGCACCAGTGCGCCCTCACATGGAACCGGCACCATGACGCCCCTGCTGTTTCCCGACTACGTGCAGGCCATCCGCGAACTCGACCTGGCGTCGATCAGCGGCCCGGCCGCCATTCCCGAGCGCTTCCTGCTGGCGCGCGAGGGCCGCATCAGCATGCATTACATCCCCTTCGAACACGTCAATCCGGAGGCGCGCATCGTTATCGTCGGGATCGCACCCGGCTTCGTGCAGTGGAAGATTGCGATGGCCGAGAGCCAGCGCCAGCTCGCCAACGGGGCGCCGCAAGCCGACGTGCTGCGCGCCGCGCGCCTCACCGGGGCCTTCAGCGGCGCCATTCGCCCGAACTTCGTCGCCCTGCTCGACGCCATCGGCATGCAGCGCTGGCTCGGCATCGCCAGCTGCGCCACGCTGTTCGGCGAGGACGCGCACCTGGTGCAGATCAGCGCGATCCTGCGCCACCCGGTGTTCGTCGACGGCAGGAACTACAGCGGCACTCCCGGCATGGCCAGGCTGCCTTTCCTGCGCGAGGCGGTGCTGCGCTATTTCGCACACGAGGCGGCGCAATTGCCGGACGCGCTGTATATCCCGATGGGCGGCAGCGTCGCCGAGGGCCTCGACTGGCTGGCGCGCGAAGGCGTGATCCGGCGCGACCGCATCCTGCACGGCCTGCCGCACCCGTCCGGCGCAAATGCCGAGCGCGTTGCCTATTTCCTGGGCCGCAAGGAACGCGCGGCACTGTCCTCGCGCACCAACGCCCGCCAGATCGACGCGGCGCGCGCCACGCTGCTTGCGCAAATGGACGCGCTCAGCGAAAGCTGAGACTCATCCCGCTGGGCTGCTGGCCACCGCTTGCAGTATCCGCACCAGCGCCGCCATGTCGACCGGCTTGACCAGGTGGTGCGCGAAGCCGGCAGCGAGTGCCCGTTCGCGGTCGCGCGCCAGGCCGTAGCCGGTCGCCGCGATCAGTACCGCGCCGCGCGTCTCGGGCTGCCTGCGCAGGAGCGCCGCCAGCTGGTAGCCGTCCATGTCCGGCAAACCGATATCGACCACCATCGCGTCCGGCCGCTCGGCGGTGGCGCGCCGCAGCGCCGCGCTCGCGTCGTACTCGACCAGCACCGTGTGGCCCTGCGCCCGCAGGAGCATGGCCAGGCTGTCGGCGGCATCCTCGTTGTCGTCGACGATGATGACGCGCAGCGGGCGATACGCCGCTGCCTCGACGCCATGCGGCAGCGCCGGATGGCCGCAGGCCCCGCCCGCTTCCCCGCCGCACGGCAGCGCGATCGTGAACAGGCTGCCCAGCCCGACGCCGTCGCTGTGCGCGGCAACCGTGCCGCCGTGCAGCTCGACCAGCTTCCTGACCAGCGCCAGCCCCAGCCCCAGCCCCCCCTGCGAGCGCGCCAGCGTGCGCGCGCCTTGCGTGAAGAGCTCGAACACGCTCGGTAGCAGCTCCGGCGGCATGCCCGAGCCGTTGTCGCGCACCTGCAGGCGCGCGCATTTCTCCTGTACGCCGTCGCGCACCCCTTCGACCATCTCGAGCCGCACCTTGATCGTCCCGGCCGGCGGCGTGTATTTCGCCGCATTGTTGAGGATGTTGGCGACCGCCTGGATCAGGCGCGTCGCGTCGCCCTGCACCATCAGCGCTTGAGGCGGCAGCTCCAGCTCGACACGGTGCGACTTTTCCTCGATCAGGGGACGGTTCTGGTCGAGGGCGCTGCGCACGACCTCGTTCATGTCGACCTCGCTCACCTGCAGCGTGACCAGTCCGCGCGTCACGCGCGACACGTCGAGCAGGTCGTCGATCAGGCGGCTCATGTGCCTGACCTGGCGGCTGATGATGGCGCTGGCCTGGCGGACGCGCGGCTCCTCGCGGAACTGGATGCTCAGCAGGGCGGCCGAACTGCTGATCGGCGCCAGCGGGTTGCGCAGCTCGTGCGCCAGCATTGCCAGGAATTCGTCCTTCATGCGCGACAGGCGCTCGGCCTCGACGCGCGCCGCGCGCTCGCTCTGCAGCAGGGCGTCGCGCTCGCGCGCCGAGTTCTGGGCGATCTCGTACAGGTGGGCGTTATCGATCGCCACCGCCGCCTGGGCCGCCACGCCGGCCACGATGCGCTCGGTGCGCTCGGTGAACACGCCCGCTTCCGGATGGCCGAAGAACAGGCCGCCCAGCGCCGCGCCCGAGCGCGAGACCACCGGCACGGCCAGATAGCTGCGCACCGGCAGGTGGCCGCGCGGCATGCCGTAGTGCGGTGCTGAGCGGCCATAGCGCGGGTCGAGCGTGATGTCGTCGCTGCGCACGGCGACCTGATGCTGGAAGGTCGGGTTGAAGACGGCAGTCGGCCCGGGGCTGCCGAAGTGGGCGAAGGCCTCGAGCGGCGCGCCGGACAGGGTGTAGGGCCGGAGGTGTTCGCTGCGCCCGCCATCCTGCCCCTGGCCGTTGTAGAAAAAGGCTCCGAACTGGGCGCCGCTCAGCTGCGTGGCGGCGTCGGTGATGGCCTGCAGCAGGGTCTCGAGGTCGAGCGTCGAGGCCAGCGCCTGGCCGGTGCGGTGCAGCACCTCGAGAATGCGCGATTCGTCGCGCAGGGTTTCCTCGACGCGCGCGCGGCGCACGGCTTCGCGCGTGTGGCGCGCCACGTCCTCGGCCAGCGCCACTTCGCGCGCGGTCCAGTCGCGCGGCTGCGGTTCGTGCAGGTAGAAGACCGCCGCCAGCCGCCCCGCCTCGATGATCGGCACCACGACCATCGAGCGCGCGCCGATGCTGGCATAGCCGTCCGCATACGGCGCGGCCAGCGGGTCGGCGGCGATGTCGTCCAGGCGCAGCACCTGGCCCGCGCGCAGGCGGTCGATGAGCGCCGGGCCGAAACTGTCGAGCGGCCGGGTCTCGCCGGCCAGGCTGGCGACCGTGCCGTCGGTCCAGTCGCGTTCGACAGTGACGCGCTGGCCGGCGGGGTCGATCTCGCCATAACCGACGCGGGCCACCGCCAGGTGCTTGCCCAGCAGGGCGCTGGCCGCCTCCATGATGCCGAAGGCGTCGAGCAGTCCGCGCAAGGTGGCGGCCAGCTTCAGGTGGAAGCGGTGCTGCTGTTCGGCCAGCACGCGCGCAGTGGTGTCGGTGAGGACGCCGCACACGCCGATGACCGCGCCGTCGTCGCGCACCGGGGAGGCCGACAGGGTGACGTAGTGCCGGGTTTCATGCCCCTGCTGCTGGACATTGAAGCGCAGGTCTTCGGCCAGCGTGGCCTCGCCCTGGAATGCCGCGGCGACGAACGGCGCCAGTTCGGACCAGGCATCGATACCGAGCTGCGCCAGCGGCTGGCCGAACGCGGCTGCATGGCAGTCGCCGAGCAAGGCGGTGCAGGCTTCGTTGTAGACCAGGCGCAGCTCGGGGCCCCAGGCCACGAACATCGGCAGGCGCGCGCCGAACATCAGGTCGACGACGACGCGCAGGCCCGCCGGGGCACCCTCGGGCAGCACCGTCGCCGCGCGCGCACCCGAACGGCGGCACTCGCCGCCGGCGGCTAGGGATGAGGCGCGCATCGGTTCATTCATGCGGGATGATCGCGGAAAACGAGGGTGGATATCAGGCTGATAATAGCGCCGATTTGCCGCTCGTGCAGGGCCTTCTGCGACCACGCGATCAAGTCATGCGGGCGGAATAAAACGTCCGCCGCAAGTCCATGCATGTCGCATGAAAGGGGCCTGCTTGCAGGCTTTTAAGGCTCTACAGAGAACCGGAAGCGCGACTCGGTTTCGTAGGTGTCGCCGGGGCGCAGGATCGTGTTCGGAAAGCCCGGCTGGTTCGGCGAATCGGGGAAATGCTGGGGCTCGAGGCAAAAGCCGCTGCGGTAAGCGTAGGTGTGGCCCTTGCCCTGCAGCGAGCCGTCGAGGAAGTTCCCGCTATAGAACTGCACGCCCGGCTCCTGCGTGAACAGCTCGAGCACCCGGCCCGATACCGGCTCGCGCACGCGCGCGGCCCGGGTCATCGCTTTTTCCTGCGGCTTGTTCAGCACAAAGCAATGGTCGTAGCCGCCGCCATATCCGAGTTGTTCGTCCGCTGCATTGATCGCCTGGCCGATCGGGCGCGGGCTGCGGAAATCGAAGGGCGTGCCGGCTACGTTCGCCAGGTTGCCGGTCGGGATCAGGTCGGCGTCGATGGCGACAAAGGCGTCGGCGTCGAGCATCAGCTCGTGGCCGAGGATGTCACCACCGCCCGCCAGGTTGAAATAGCTGTGCTGGGTCAGGTTGACGGGCGTGGCGCGGTCGGTCACGGCGGAGAAGCGCACCACGATCTCGTTGTCCTCGCCCAGGCTGTAGCGCACGGTGGCGTCGAGCGTGCCGGGATAGCCCTGCTCGCCGTCCGCGCTGCGGTAGCCGAGCACCAGTTCGGCGCCGTCAATGCGCGCGTCCCACAGCACGCGGTCGAAGCCCTGCGTGCCGCCGTGCAGGTGGTTCTTGCCGTTGTTGACCGGCAGTTCGTAGGCCTGCCCGTCGAGCGTGAAGCGCCCGCGCGCGATGCGGTTGCCGTACCGGCCGATCAGGGCGCCGAAATACGGGCTGTCGGTGCAATACGGCTCGAGCGTGTCGAAGCCGAGCGCCACGTCGGCGAAGTTGCCGTCGCGGTCGGGGACATGGATTTCGGTGATGATGCCGCCGAAGTCCAGGATCCTGACGCTCATGCCGGCCTTGTTGACGAGCGTGAACACGCTGACGCTGCGGCCGTCGGGAAGCGTGCCAAACGGGGCTTGCAAGATACCGGGTTGCACGTTGTCGTTTCCTCCATTGATCGATGCCCCGATCCTAGCATGCGGGCGTGGACGCCGGCGCGCCCCTGCCCCGCAGCCGCACGCCGGCAGGGCCATCCGCCCGGCCCGATCTGCTACAGTGGAGGCGATATTCATCACGCATACGCCGGATCGAAACCTCATGCCAGCCCCCCGCACGCCTCCCGATGAAACCGAACGCCTGCAACTGCTCGAATCGCTGGACCTGGAGGGCAGCGAAGCCGAAGAGGTATTCGACCGCGTCACGCGCCTGGTCAGCCGCTTGCTGAAGGTGCAGACCGCCGTGTTCTCGGTGGTCGGCAGCAAGCGCCAGTACTTCAAGTCGCGTGTCGGCGTGGAGGACCAGGAAGGGCCGCGCGAATACGCCTTTTGCGGCCACGCCATCCTGCAGGACCAGCCGCTGGTGGTGAGCGACGCCACCGGCGATGCGCGCTTTGCCGACAATCCGATGGTGACAGGTGAACCCGGCATCCGTTTCTATGCCGGCGTGCCGATCCGCACCAGCGGCGGCCTGGCGATCGGCACCCTGTGCGCGTTCGGCACCGAGGTGCGCACCCTGACCGCCGACGAGCTGTGCATCCTGATCGACCTGGCCGACATCGTGCAGCAAGAAGTGCAACACCGCGAACGCCTGGCGGTGGCCGGGCGCCAGAAGCTGCGTTCGGCCGCGGTGCTCCACGCCAGCGAGGCGCGCTTCCGCTCCATTTTCGACCTGGCCAGCATCGGCATTGCACTGGTCTCGCCCACCGGAGGCTGGATCAGCGTGAACGGCGCGCTGTGCGCGATCCTCGGCTATTCGCAGGACGAACTGCAGCGCCTGAGCTTCCATGACATCACCCACCCGGACGACCTGCACAGCGACGTCGAGCTGCTGGGACGCCTGCGCCTCGGCGAGCTCGACCAGTATCAAATGGAAAAGCGCTACATCCGCAAGGATGGGCGGCCGGTCTGGGTCAACCTGAACGTCAGCAAGAAGCTCAACGAGGCCGGCGAGCTCGAATACTACATCTCGGTCGTGAAGGACATCCAGGCCCAGAAGGAGATCCAGGCCGACCTCACCTCGGTGTACGCCGAGCTCGAGGAACGCGTGGCCGAGCGCACCGGCGAGCTGCGCGAACGCGAGGCCGAGCTGCGCAGCGTGATCGAGAACGCCAACGACGCCTACATCGGCCTCGACCACGAAGGCCTGGTCACGGTCTGGAACCGCGCCGCCGAGCAGACCTTCGGCTATGAGGCGAGCGAGGCGATCGGCCGTTCGGTCGACGAGTTGATCATTCCGCCCGAGTACGCCGGCCAGCACCGCGCAGGCCTGACGCGCAACGTGGGCGGCGGGCAGTCGACGGTGCTCGGCAAGCGCCTCGAACTGCCGGCCGTGCGCAAGGACGGCAGGGCCCTGATGGTGGAAGTGCGCATCAATGCGCTCGAAATGCGCGGGCAGAAGGTGTTCAGCGCCTTCCTGCACGACATCTCCGAGCGCAAGGAGGCCGAAGCCCGGCGCGAATACGAAAGCCGGCACGACATGCTCACCGGTTTGCTGAACCGGCGCGCCCTGCTCGAGACGCTGCCGATCGCCCAGGCGCGCGCCGCGCGCACCCAGCGCAGCATGGCCCTGCTGTTCATCGACCTCGACGGCTTCAAGCTGGTGAACGACACCTTCGGCCATGAGGCCGGGGACCGCCTGCTGTGCGAAGTGGCCGACCGCCTGCGCGCCGTGGTGCGCAAGACCGACAGCGTGTTCCGCCTCGCCGGCGACGAATTCACGGTGCTGGTCGAGGGCCTGGCCGATTGCGAGGGCGATGCCTACACCGTCGCGGCCAAGGCGATCGAGGAGCTGGGGCGGCAGTTCAGGGTCAATGGCGGCGTGGCGCAGGTCGGCGCCAGCGTCGGCATCGCCCTGTTCGCACCAGGCAGCCGGGCCAGCGTCGACGACCTGCTGCGCGAAGCCGACGGCCACATGTACGATGCCAAGCGCGCCGGCAAGGGACAGGTGTTTCCGCGCCGCGGTTAACGATGAACGTTTAGCGCTTCACGCGCGCGAAGGCGTCGCCCTTCTTCCACGTCGGCATGCCTGGGGCGTTCGCCACCGCATAGCCCAGGTTCAGCGTGAACTGGGCCTGCTGCACCATGCCCGACAGGTCCCATTCGGGGCGGTATTCGTCGGTGACCTGGTGGTAGTCCTTCTTGTAGCCGACCATCTTCGCGCTGCCCTGCGGGTGGGCGTGCTCGAACTCGAAGTGGCCGTCGCCCGAAAACACGGCCGAGCCGACGTTAAAGGCGGGCACGCCGGCCTTGGCGAAGTTGAAGTGGTCGGCGCGGAAGTAGGCGCCCGACAGGTCGGGAATGGTCGGGGCGAGTTTCAGGCCCATCTTCTTCGCCACCACAGCGGCGGTGTCGTACAGGCTACTGCGCTCGGCGCCGGGCACGCCGATGTCGCGCGTGCGTCCGACAAAATTCAGGCTGTCGAGGTTCAGGTCGGCGGCCGTCTGCGCCAGCGGCACCACCGGGTTGGCCACATACGCGGCGCTGCCCAGCAAGCCCTGCTCTTCGGCAGCCGGCCACAGGAAGACCTGGGTGCGGCGCGCCGGCTTTTTCACCGCTTCGGCGGCCATCGCCAGGAGCGCGGCGGTGCCGGTGGCGTTGTCGACGGCGCCGTTGTAGATGTGGTCGCGCCCGTCCGCGCCGACCAGGTTCGGGTTCGCGCCGAAGTGGTCCCAGTGCGCCGAATACACGACCGCCTGCGCTTTCAGTTTGGGGTCGGTACCGGGCACGATGCCGACCACGTTGACGTCGTCGACCTGGCGCACGGCCGACTTCATGACGATCTGCGCGCTCGTCTTCAGGTCGACCGGGCGGAACTCGCGTTTTTCAGCCTCCGCGCGCAGCCGGTCGAGGTCGAAGCCGCTTGCCGCAAACAGTTCGCGCGCCGTGTCCTCGTGCAGCCAGCCTTCGACCGGATTGCCGGCGCCTGCCAGGCGGAAGCGCTCGTGCGAAAAGCCGTTGGCCGGCACATCCCAGGCATACGATGCCGACGGTGTCGTGTGGATCAGCAGCGCCCCGGCCGCGCCACGGCGCACGGCTTCCTCGAATTTGTACAGCCAGCGGCCGTACCAGGTATAGGCCTTGCCCGAGAAGCGGTTTGGCTCACTGGCGGTCGGCTGCGGGTCGTTGACCATCATGACGAGGATCTTGCCCTTCACGTCCTGGCCCTTGTAGTCGTCCCAGTTTTCTTCCGGCGCCGAGACGCCGTAACCGACGAACACCAGCGGCGCATCCACCGTCAGGTCCGTCTTGCCGCCCGCCGTGCCGAACACGATGCCCTTGCCGAGGGCGGGAGCGATGCGCTTGCCTCCGGCGTTGAAGCTGGCCAGGCTGCCGGGCAGCTGCTTCGTGCCCTGGATGCGCACCGGCTGGCGGTAGCCGCCGCCCGGGATGGGTTTCAGGCCGATCGCCGCGGCCTGGGTTTCCAGGTAGCGCACAGTCAGGGCGCCGCCGCGCTGCCCGGTACCGCGGCCCTCGAGCAGGTCGTCGGCGAGGAAGGACAAGTGGGCGCGCAGCGCCGATTCCGATACTGCAGGCGCCTCCTGGGCAAGGGCGGCGCAGGACAGGGTCATAGCGGAAGTGGCAGCAAAGGCGGCGGCCGCGAAAGTGGGGCGAAGGCGCATCGGGGCTCCAAGGGGGTTAACAATTGCGCACCATATTACCCGATGGTCGTAGGGTGGACGGCTTCGCCGTCCACGCGTTCAAATCACGGTTGAAATACCTGCGCGTTTGATCGCGCCCAGGTTGAACGCGTGGACGGGAGACCCGTCCACCCTACGGTAACCGATAACACTGGCTAACCTCACACCGCCGTTTCCTGGCGGTGCAAGGCCGCATACTTCACCCCATAAAACAGGATGAACAGATAGCATGCCGCCGGCACCAGGAACGAGGGCTGCAGGCCGGCGCCGTCGGCCACCGCACCCTGCACGAAAGGCACGATCGCGCCGCCGACGATGGCCATGCACAGGATGCCCGAACCCTGGCCGGTGAAGCGGCCCAACCCGTGCAGCGCCATGCTGAAAATCGTCGGGAACATGATCGAATTGCACAGGCCGACCGCGATGATCGCCCACATCGCCACGGCCCCGTCGCTGAAGGTCGCCACCAGCACCAGCGCGATGGCGCCGAGCGAGTTGAAGGCGAGCGTCTTGCCTGGGCTGACGTAGCGCATCACCGCGAAGCCAATGAAGCGCCCGACCAGCGCGCCGCCCCAGTACAGGCTGACATACTGCGACGCGGCCGCATGAGTAAGGCCCGCGATGTGCGGCTCGCCCAGGAAGCTGACCAGGAAGCTGCCGATGCTGACCTCGCCGCCCACGTACAGGAAGATGGCCACCGCCCCCAGCACCAGGTGGCGATAACTCCAGGCCGAGCCCTGCGCGCCGGAGCTTGCCGCCACACCGTCGTCATGCACCACTTTCGGCAGGCGCGCCAGCGCGAACAGCACGGCCAGGACCGCCAGCGCCGCTGCCAGCGCCAGGTAAGGACCCTGCACGGTGGCCGCTTCGCTGGCTCGGTGCGCGGCCTGCTCGGCGGCCGACATGGCCGCGATCTGGTCGGCGCCGACCGCCGCCGCGGACAGGATCAGCACGCCGCCGAGCGCCGGGCCGATCGTGGTGCCGAGCGCATTGAAGGCCTGGGTCAGCGTCAGCCGGCTCGAGGCAGTACTGGCCGGCCCGAGCACGGTGACATATGGGTTGGCCGCCACCTGCAGGATCGTGATGCCGCTGGCGAGCACGAAAAAGGCGAACAGGAACAGCGCATAGCCGCCTTGCGAGGCCGGATAGAACAGCGCGCAGCCGGCGGCCGCGATCACGAGGCCGGTGACCACGCCCTTCTGGTAACCGATACGGCGAATCAGCGCGCCGGCCGGCATGGACACCAGAAAATAGGCGCCGAAGAAGCAGAACTGCACCAGCATCGCCTGCACGTAGGTCAGTGTGTAGATCGATTTCAGGTGCGGGATCAGGATATCGTTCAGCGAGGTCAGCAAACCCCACATGAAGAACAGGATGGTGACGATGACGAGCGGGCCGGCGTTCGATTTCGCCGCTTCGGGAGAGGCGGCCGTGGTACGGCTTGCGGTGTGTTCCATGACAATTCCTTGGTATTGATCGGCTAGCGCGGGTGGGGTACAACATAAAACAGACAGCAACACGCCATGCGTCAATACTGTTGTTTTGTTTCAGCGCCGGGGCATGATACCCTTTCGCGCTTGTCCAAAATAGTAGCAACACTACATAAAGAGAACATTATGCACTCAGCCATGGGGACGACCGAGATCTTCCTGATTGCGATGCTGGTCATTTTCACCCTGCCCTACCTCATCTGGCGCATCGGGAAAACCGACTATTGGGCGCCGCTGGTGGTGGTGCAGATCATCACCGGCGTGCTGCTGGGGCCGGGCATCCTCGGCCGCGCCTATCCCGACTATTACGCCTTCGTGTTCAACCCGCAGGTGATGGGGGCGCTGAACGGCATCGCGTGGTGGGCGGTGATGATCTTCGTGATGATCGCCGGGATCGAGCTCGATTTGAAGAAGGCCTGGGAGCACCGCCGCGAAAGCACCATCACGGCGACGCTTGCGCTGGGCGTACCGCTGCTGTTCGGCTGCGTGGCCGCCTTCGGCATACTCGGCTACGCCGGCTGGAAGGGCGCGAACGCGCATAGCTGGCAGTTCGTGCTGGGGGTGGGCATGGCCTGCGCCGTGACCGCGCTGCCGATCCTGATCCTGTTGATGGAAAAGCTGGAGATCCTGCGCGAGCCGATCGGCCAGCGCGTGCTGCGCTATGCGAGCCTGGACGATATTGCGGTCTGGGGCGTGCTGGCCCTGATCCTGCTCGACTGGGAACGCGTCGGGCGCCAGCTCGGCTTCATCCTGCTGTTCGGCGTGGTGACGTTCGGCTACCGCCGGCTGATGGTGTGGCTCGAGGAACGCGACCGCTGGTTCGCGGCCCTGGTCTGGCTGGCCGCCTGCGGCTTGGCGGCCGACTGGGCCGGGCTGCATTTCATGGTCGGTGCCTTCCTCGCCGGCGCCGTGATGGACGCGCACTGGTTCGACCAGAAAAAACTCGACCTGCTGCGCCAGCACGTGCTGCTGACGATGATGCCGGTCTACTTCCTGAGCACGGGACTGCGTACCAACTGGGCGGTCGGCGGCACGGCGGTGTTCGTGGCGGCGGCGGTGCTGCTGGTGGCCTCGGTATCCGGCAAGCTGGTGGGCACCCATCTCGCCGGGCGCATCCTCGGCTGGGGCAAGGGCGAAGCGTCGATCATCGGCTGGCTGCTGCAGACCAAGGCCCTGATCATGATCATCTTCGTCAACATCCTGCTCGACAAGGGCATCGTGACCAACGAAACCTTCACCGCCCTGCTCCTGATGGCCATTGCCAGCACCATGCTGACGGTGCCGGTGGTCTATCCGAAACTGCAGCGCGTGGCGGCGCTGGTGTTCAAGTCGAGCTGACCGCAGTCGGGCTGACCGCAGTCGGGTCGGCAGCAGCGCCCATCAGGCCGGCGCGCTCGACGGCGCGCCCGAGCGCGGCAAAGCAGTCGGCATCGATCGCGGTGCCGACGGTTTTTTCCATCATCCCGAGTGCCTGCGGCACGGGGATCGCGCCGCGGTAGGGGCGCTCGGCAGTGATGGCGTCGAAAATGTCGGCAGTCGTGATGATGCGCGTCTCGAGGGCGATCTGGTCCGCCTTCAGGCCGCGCGGGTAGCCGCCGCCGTCGAGCCGTTCATGGTGGGCGCCGGCGATGCGCGCCAGCTCGGCAAAGGCGTCGATGCGCGACAGGATCGATTCGGTGAATTCGGCATGGCGGCGCACCGCCGCCCATTCGTCGCGGTCGAGCGCGCCCGCCTTGTCCAGCACGCTGTTGCTCACGCCAAGCTTGCCGACGTCGTGCAGCATCGCACCGCGGCGCAGCCAGCGGCGGCGCTCGTCACTCATGCCTAATTCTTCGGCGATCATGTCGGTGTACAACGCCACCCGGCTGCTGTGGCCGCTCGTGTACGGGCTTTTCGAGTCCACCACCTGGCCGAATGCGGTCGCGATGTCATCGAGGTAGTCGTCGTCGATCGGCACCGTGTGCTCGCGCGGCTCCATTGCGAACACTGTCTTCTCCATGCCTGGCGCGGACAGGGTGGCCCAGAAGGCTTCGGATTTCGCCACGCGCTCGAAAGCGCCCACCAGGCGCGGATCGAACCAGGTGCCGGAGCGCGCGCGCGCTTCGGCCAGCGCGGCGTCGCGGCCCTGGGCCGTGAAGAAGACGTCGATCACCTGCGCCAGCAGGGCAATGCGGGCATAGACCGGAATTGCTTCGCCTGCCAACCCGGCCGGCTTGCCCTTGCCGTTGAAATGCTCGTCGAGGTTGTAGATGCCGAGCGCGACGCGCTCGGGAAAGCGCAGCAGGCGCGCGATCTCGGCGCCGCGCTGGCAGCGCGTGGCGATCAGTTTCAGGCCAGTCTCGCGGCCGCTGCGCAGGGCCGAGAGCACCGTGCGGAAGCGCTCGGCCAGCCCTGCCTTCATGCCGGCATGCTTGAACACGAAGGACAGCAGTTGCGGCAGGCTGTCGCCGACGGTCTTGATGTCGTGCTTGAACAGGCGGTCGTCGGTCAGGTACAGCTCGCAGATGCGCGCCGCATTGCTGCTGCAGCCGACGTCTTTCAGCAGCAGAACGTAATACAGCTCCCACAGCTGCTCGCTGCTCATGCCGGCGTCGCGGCCGATATGCATGCCGATCCAGCAGGACCGTACGCAATGGCCTGCAGGCTGGCCTTCGGTGAGGTCGAGCGCGTAGCTGAGCGACCCGATCAGTTCGGACAGCTTGAGGCTACTCGCCGGGACGGCTGCGGCATCGGGGAATCGGTCCATGTGTCGAAGTTGCTTTATAGAAAGCGAAGATTCTACGTTGCAATGTGCCCTCCTGCTCGCCCACGCGCACATTCGTGACGTTCGCCAGTGGAATTGTCATCTTTTTGTGCTCAGGCCGCCACTCTCCACGACTGAACGCTTCGGCGGCACCGCCGCGTGCAGCCTTACCGACCAGGTCACGCCCGCCACCAGCAAGCCGATGGCCACGATTTCCAGCAGCCGCGGCGCCGTGCCTCGGTAAATAAAACCGTACAACATCGCCGCCACGGTCTCGAACAGGATCAGCTGGCCCGTCAGCGTGACCGGCAGGCTGCGGCTGGCGATGTTCCACAAGCCGTTGCCGATGACCGAGGCGCCGAGCGCCAGCAGCCCATTGTAGAACCAGAACAACCCCCAGTCGCGTCCTGCTGCAGGAAGCGCGCCGGCGCCCTGCGTGAGCAGCATCGACGCCAGGCCGATCGGCAAGGCGATCAGGCCGCTGGCCAGGCCGTAAAGCGAGGACCATTCGCCGCCGCTGAACTGGGGATTGCCTTTCAGGTAGCGCGCGTTGTCGACCGCATACCAGGTCCAGCACAACAAGGCGCCCACCGCGCAGGCCACCCCGAGCAGGACCGAGGCGCCGCCCGCGCCGCTGGCCTGTGCATGCGCCAGCGCGTCGACATTGATGCAGGCGATCGCGAAGGCCACCACCAGCAGCGGCAGCGCCATGCGGCGCAGCTGCACGGCGCCGTGGTCGCGTTGGCCCAGCAGCGTGACCGCGACGGGAATCAGGCCGATGATGAGCGAGGTCGGCGCCACGCCGGCGAGCTTGACGCCCAGCGCGAGCAGCATGTAGTAGACGAGGTTGCCGCTCAGGGCCTGGCGCAGCAGGGCGATGTAGTCGGGGGGCGCGAGGCGCCGCAGCAGCCGCGCCAGCTTGGGCAGCAGCAGGCCCAGCGAGATGGCACCGTAGGCCATGTAGCGCCCTACCGCCAGCTCGACCGGCGAAAAGCCCGGCAGCAGTTCGGGCACGATGAACACCATGCCCCACAGCGCGCCGGCCAGCACGCCACACAACACTCCAGTCAACACACGCAATCCTCAGGCAAGGTCGGATGCGGCGCCGGCTGGCATGCCGCAAAACGATGATTGTGCCAGAAGGTGGCGGCGCGACCGCGGCGGCGGACGCTAAAGAGCGTCTAACAAAACCGTCAGGGCAAGGCGCGGCGTCGAAGACAGTACGCCAGTACGGCGAGACGCTGCAACGCAGCCATGGCGGTTTTGTTAGGCGCGCAAAAAGACGGAGGCGCCGGGGCTACCAGTCGATGGGACCGGCGCGGCGGCGCCATTTTTCACGGTAGAGTAGCTAGCTCTCCGCTCCCTGCATACCCCACGCCGTCCAGCGGCCGGTGAGGTCAGTACGACAGATGTTTACTTGTCGTTTTTGCGGCTCTGCGAGCCGGCTTTTGCGTGCTGCTCCGGCGTACCGCCGCGGGTGCTCTTGCCACCCTGATTGCCACCTTGATTGCCACCTTCATTGCCGCCCTGGTTGCGACCGCTCTGCTGGTTGCCGCCACCACCGCTCTGGTTGTTGCCGTCGTTCTTGTGGCTCATCGAGCCGGCACGGCGTGCTTCTTCCGACGTGAACTCGTGGGCATTACCCGATGCGTGAGCAGCACGTCCGCCTTCGCTGGCGATTTCGCGCTGACGCTCCGGATCCATCGATGCGAAACCACGGTTGCTGGTGTCACCGCTCTGCTTGCTACCCTGGTTTCCACCGCCACCACCCTGATTGCCCTGGTTTCCGCCCTTGTTTCCGCCTTGATTGTTAGCTGCCATTGTTACCTCCTGTTATCAAGTGAAGTGCTCGCCAGAATCACTACTGCTTTCTGGCTGAGACAGGACCATCCTAGTCAGCACCGGCGCTGCTGACCACCCGGTGCACGCCGTGGGTCCGTAGGAGAAGGCCTTATGCAGACGTCAGTCGAGGCCGCCACTTTCACTGTAATTCTTGCGACAAGGAACGCCCTGTGAGCGGCATGGCATCAGGGCGCGACGTTCGACGGCCACGCACGCGACGCGCCATGCCTGCGCTCCGGGCTCGCGCGCTGGCGGCGCGTGGCGATGTCGCGCAGCAGCCCGGCCAGGTCTTCGCTGTCGATCGGCTTGACGAAGTGGAAGTCGAAACCGGCCTGGTTCGATGCGGCGCGGTCTTCGAGCCGGCCGTAGCCGGTGACCGCAATCAGGACCGCATCGCGCGTGGGCGGATTGGCGCGCAGGCATTGCGCCAGCGCCAGGCCGTTGATCTCGGGCAAGCCGATGTCGAGCAGGTAGACGTCGGCCGGGTCGGTTGCGGCAGCGATCAGCGCCGCCTGCGACCCGTGTTCGGTGCGCACCCGGTAGCCGCAAGCCTCGATCATCATCGACAGCATCTGGGCGGCGTCGACGTTGTCGTCGACCACCATCACCGAAAGGGGTGCGCTTGCGGTGGCCAGCGGCGAACGAGTCGGCGCAGGCGACAGCGCTTCGCTGCTGTCGGCCAGCGGAATCGATACCGTGAACCGGCTGCCCTGACCCGGACCGTCGCTATGGACGCGGATCGTACCACCGTGCAGCTCGACCAGCCGCTTGACGACGGCAAGGCCGATACCGAGCCCGCCCTGGGTGCGGTCGGAGCCGCGCTCGGCCTGGGCGAACAGCTCGAAGGCGCGCGTAATCAATTCCTCGCTCATGCCGATGCCGTTGTCGCTCACGCTCACCTGGGCACAAGATCCCTCGATGCGGGTCTCGACGTCGATGCGCCCGCCGGGCGGCGTGTATTTCACGGCATTGTTGAGGAGGTTGGCGAGCACCTGGATCAGGCGCTTGGCATCGCCGCACACGACCAGCGGCTGCGCTTGCGGGCGCACCTCGAGGTGGTGGCGGCGCGCCTGCAGCAGCGGCGTCACCTGCTCCACGGCCTGCGCCAGGATCGTGCGCATGTCGACGCGCTGCTTGTCGATCACCACCAGCCCGCGTGTGACGCGCGAGACGTCGAGCAGGTCGTCGACCAGGCTGGTCAGGTGTTTTACCTGGCGCAGGATCACGGCGCCGGTGCGTTTCACGCGCTCGACGTCGACGCTGGCGTGGCCCAGCAGTTCGGCCGCGACCATGATGGGCGCGAGCGGGTTGCGCAGTTCGTGCGCCAGCATCGCCAGGAACTCGTCCTTGCGGCGGTCGGCCTCGCGCAGGGCTTCCTCGGCCTTCAGGCGTTCGCTCATGTCGAGCAGGACCACCACCGCAGCTAGCACCTCGCCGTCGCGATCGCGGATGGGCGCGGCCGACAGCAGGACGACGCGGCGCTGGCGCTGCTCGTCGAAGGTTTCGATCTCGATCAGCTGGTGCGCCTGCGGCGTGCCGCGCAGCGCCTGCGCCAACGGCCACTCGTCGGGTGCGACCGGCTGGCCATGGCGATCGGAGCCGTCGGCCCACCATCCCCGCCACTCCGAGAAATCGACGGGCGCTTCTTTCGGCAGCCCCTCGCGCCCCCACAGGGCATCGTGGGCGGCATTCAGTTCGAGCACCTCGCCATTGCTGGCCACCACCGTAATGCCCACCGGCGCCGCCTCGAGCACGGCTTTCAAGCGCGCCCGGCCGGCTTCGGCCTGCAGCGCCGCATCGAGCGCTTCGCGCCGGCTCAAGTGCAGGGCCTCCTCCGCCCGCATCTGCTCGGTGACCTCGATGGTGACGTGATAAATGCAGAGCAGCTTGCCCTGCGCGTCGAAGATCGGGGTATTCACGGCATTCCAGAAGCGTTCGACAAACACTTCCGCCCCGCCTTCCCCAATCGTGCGGATCGGGTAGCGCTGGGTTGGCAGCGACTGGGGCTGGCCGGTTTCGATGACGCGCGCCAGGGCACGGCCGAGCGCGGCGACGCCGGTATCGTTCGGGTCGTTAGGGTCTTCCGGCAATGCCGCGAACAGGCGCTGGCCAACCAGCTGCTCGCGGGTATAGGCCACGTTGCGGAGAAAAGCCTCGTTGACGTCCAGGATCACCGGGTCGTCGCTTGGCGAGAAGATGCAGGCGCCGATTGGGGCACTGGCGAAAATCGTTTGGTAGAGAGCGGGGTCCAGCATTACACGGCCTTCGGGATGGCGAACTAGGGATCTAGGCTAGCCCACACATTCCGTCGCGCCCGTGCGCCACTTAACGAAATGACAAAAATGTCTGGCCCGGCATGGTGCCGGGCCCCGCTATCAGGCTGCTCAGCCTTTCTTGCGGCGGCGCGTCGCCATCAGCCCGGCCATGCACAGCGTCGGCAGCAGCAATGCCAGCGTCGACGGCTCCGGCACCTCGGCACTGATGACGAAGGTGTCGCCCGCGTTCAGGCCGCGGGTATCGAGCAGCCAGTTCGACGCGCCGTCCATGCCGAGCGGGTTACCGAAGTGGAACTCCGCCCATTCCGGGCTGGCAAAAGCGATGCTGGCGACGTTTTCACCATGTTTGAGCTCGCCGAGCGTGCCGAAGGTCGGCGTCACGCTGCCGGGCGCGGCGAACGAAATGCCGTTCAGCCGGAAGTGGAACTGGTTGAGCGCGGTGCCGCTCAGGTTGCGGACGATGGCGTTCAGGGTCAAAGGCCCCAGCAGATCTTCTTCCTCGATCGAAAAACGCAGCTTGGCGGCGTTGAAGTTTGCCAGGTCGAGGTCGAAGGACACCGCGCCTTGAGCGCTGTAGTCGGTGACCGTGTTGGCCGATGAACCGCTCGTGGTGAGGAGGACGGCGGCGTTGGCCGAGTTGGCCGAGGCGGCCAGCGTCAGGGTCGCAGCGAAGGCGACCGCAAATTGTTTGATGTGCATGTGTTTCCCCTGTTTTTTTGAATGGATTACAGCGGGCCCTTGGCCCAGGGACCGGCAATCGCGAAGGTGACGCCCGGCGTCTGGATGTTGACGAACAGGTAACGGCCGGTCGGATCGAAGCAGGCGCCGGCGAACTCGTTGGCGCGGCGGTCGCCCGCCAGGCTGGCCAGCTTGCCCGCGCCCTGCAGCTGGGCCTCGGTCAGCACGATGTTGTTCTTGGCGAAGATATAGGCATCGCCACCGTCGGTGATGCCCATCAGGCGCTGGCCGAAACCGAACTGGTCGGTCGCGGCGGTCGAGGCGTCTTCGCAGACGAGGATCGCGTTGCGCGGGCTGACGGTCAGGTTGTCGCCCATGTTGCCGACCAGCGGGCTCGGGCTCGAATAGATGCAGGTGAGGGTTTGCGTCGCCATGTCGAGTTCCCAGATCGCACCGCGCGACACGGCGCCGCCCGAGGTATCCATCACGTACATCTTGCCCTGCGCATACCAGATGCCTTCGCCGCGATTCATCCGCAGCGCACCCTGGGTCCAGCCCTGCACGAAGGGGCCGGCCGCATTCGTGATCGTGATGCCGGTCGGGCCCGTGGCGTTCCCGCGGTTCTGGTCCGGATCGGCGACGTTCACCCATTCCAGCTCGTACCGCGCGCTGATCGACGCGGTGCCGAGGTTGACGTTGGCCTGCCCCTTGACCTTGGCCATCTGCAGCACGCCACCCATCGCCAGCGAACCCGGCGCCCCGGTTTTGATGTCCGGAACATAGCGGTAAAAGCCCGACTTGCCGGACGAGTCTTCGGTCTGGTAGACGTCGCCGGTCGCCGGATCGACGGCGGCGGCTTCGTGCCCGAAACGGCCCATGCCGATGATCGGCTGGCCGGTGGTGCGGCTTGGGTCGGCCGTGACTTCGAATACATAACCGTGCTTGCGGCCCGAAGCGCTGACGGCGTCGGAACTGACTTCCTCGCAGGTCAGCCAGGTGCCCCATGGCGTAACGCCGCCGGCGCAATTGGTCTGGGTGCCGCCCAGGCTCGGGGTCATGCTGACCCAGTTGCCGTCGCGGAAAATCAGGTTGGTGGTGCCGCCGCCGAAGCGGTTGGTCGAGCCAACGGCATTCGCGCCCGCATCGTAGACGGCCGGCGCGTTGATGAAATTGGCGGCCGAGGTGGCGCCGATCTCATGATTGCGCACCAGCACCAGCTCGCTGCTGCGGCCAACCTTGCGCGACACGATGACACCCATGCCGTCATGGCCGCCCGGGCACGGCTTGCCGTCCGTCATGGTATCGCCGCGCCAGCCGAAGCTTTTATAGGTAAAGCCCGGCGGCAGTTGCAGCAGCGGCAGGCCGGTGGTCATGTCGTTGACCGGGCGGATCGGGCCGTAAGGGCTATCGATCAGCGTGGTCGAGCCGTTGGCAGCCTGGGTCTGCTGCGTTTGCATCGCAATGAAGGCGCCGACGAACGGTAGCGCGGAAGCGCCGGCCACGCCCTTGAGCAGGTTGCGCCGCGACGGCGAGATGTTCTTGTCTGTCATGCTGAGCATTCTCCGAAAGGTCAGTCGAACCGGTTGATCCGGCGACGGGATGGGGCGACCGGCCGCGTTGCCGTGGAGCCGGTCTCGCCACGCCAATGCAGCGCGGATGAGCCCATTACAACAGCCAAAAACTACCGCTCGATGACAACAAAATGACAAGATTAAATATTTGCTCAGCAGTGCTGGGGGGCTGGCGATGCCATGCCGAGGGCTACGCGTCATGCCTGGCGCTGGGCCTGGCTCGCAGGAGGTGGCGGGATTGTGCTTGAACTGCCGAGAATTGTTGCTATAATAGGCGGCTTCGTGAAAGCGAAGCATGCAGGAGAGATGGATGAGTGGTTTAAGTCGCACGCCTGGAAAGCGTGTGTAGGTTCATAGCCTACCGGGGGTTCGAATCCCCCTCTCTCCGCCAAGGATTCAAATCAGACAGTCCAGCCAGTTCCGACAAAGTCCAGAAAAAGCCCCTCTAGCCCCGTCTACAGGGGCTTTTTTGTTTTTCGTTGTCCGCCAACGTCCAGTTGAGCCCGCGCACATCCAACGCTTTCGGGGGTATCAAAAACAAGGAAGATACCCCGAGGCTCAAACCGATACCCCCAGATTTTGTCTAACGTGGTTTCCTACCTCTTAACGGAGACCGGACATGGCAGCCTCAGCTCCGCTGACCGAGATGCAAGTCAGAAACGCGAAACGGAAAGACAAGGCATACAAGCTCTACGATGGTGGCGGCCTCTACCTGCATGTCCTGCCAACCGGCTCCCGCATCTGGCGGCTCAAATTTCGTCAGTTCGACGGCAAGGAAAACCTGCTGACGTTCGGTCCCTACCCTGAGATCACGCTGCAGGACGCTCGAGAAAAGCGACTGGAGGCGCGCAGGCTCATGCTGCAGGGGATCGATCCTGCGAAGTACCGTGACGATGCCAAGCGCCTTACCGCAGAGCGCCTGAGGAACACGTTCGAGAAGATCGCGCGCGAGTGGTACGCCAACAAGGTACCGACCTGGAGCGATCGCACGGCCAAGAACATGATTGTACGGCTGGAAGCAGACATCTTTCCGTCTATCGGCTCGCGCCCTATCACGGAGCTCAAGCATCGTGAGATCATCGACACCCTGCGCAAGATTGAAGAACGGGGCGCAACCGAGATCGCCAAGCGCCTGAAGGCCGTGTGCTCACAGATCTTCAGCTATGCCATCCAATGCGGTCTTGCCGAACGCAACCTGGTTGCAGACATGAGAGACGTACTCAAGTCGCGCCGCGCGTCCCATTTCGCCGCTATCGATGCGGACGAACTGCCGACCTTTCTTGCCTCGCTGGAGCGCAACGAGGCGCGCATGTTTGAACCGACACGCATCGCCATGCGGTTGATGCTGCTGGTCTTCGTCCGGACCAGCGAGTTGATTGAGACGCCTTGGAGCGAGATCGACCTCGACAAGGGGGAATGGATCATTCCATGGCAGCGGATGAAACGCGGGAAGCTGACGGTCAACCCGGACACGACGAACCATCACGTGTGCCTGTCGCGGCAAGCCTTCACTCTACTGCGCGAGCTCCATGCGATTACGGGTGGCTCGAAGTACCTGTTCCCGAACCAGCGTGATCCCAAGAAGCCGATCAGCAATAACACTCTCCTGGTGGTACTCGAACGCATGGGATACAAGGGACGCATGACGGGGCACGGCTTCCGGGCGCTTGCGATGAGTACCATCAAGGAGCGCCTGGGCTACCGGCACGAGGTGGTCGATCGCCAACTGGCCCATGCCCCGAGGGACAAAGTCGCAAGTGCCTACGACCGCGCCCAGTTCCTCGCCGAGCGCAGGAAGATGATGCAGGACTGGGCTGACTATATCGACGCCCAGTCAAGGCATGCCGTAGTAACTGGTGGACGGTCGACATCGGCCTAGCTTCTATGTCCTCGGTATGGGCTGGGTGCCTGACGACGTTCAGGCGTCTCCGGCTTCAACGGCCCTTTATTTCGACGGTTCACCAACGTTCAGTTGCGATCATGTGCAGTCGCCGTTTGGAGGCTTACCATGGAGCGAGATCGATCTCGACAAGGGCGAGAGGATCATTCCATAGCAGCGCATGAAGCGCGGCAAGCTGACAGTCAATCTGGACAAGACGAACCATCATGTGTGCCTGTCGCGGCAGGCCCTTGCCTTGCTGCGCGAGCTGCATGCGATTACCGGTCGATCAACCTACCTGTTCCCGAACCAGCGCGACCCAAAGAGGCCGATCAGCAATAACACCATCCTGGTGGTGCTCGACCGCATGGGATATAAAGGACGAATGACGGGACATGGCTTTCGGGCGCTCGCGATGAGTACGATCAAGGAGCAGCTGGGCTATCGGCATGAAGTCGTGGACCGCCAGCTTGCCCATGCGCCAAGGGACAAGGTCGCATGGGCCTACGACCGGGCCCAGTTCCTCGCCGAGCGCAAGAAGATGATGCAGGACTGGGCCGACTACATTGACGCTCTGCCGCCACCCGTCGCTCAGCCAGCGGTTCGGCCTGCACGTTTGACCTGAACGCCCTTCATGACTGTTGCCGGCCGATCGACGGGCCGGCGTAACACCTAGCCACCAGCCACACCATATTCGTCCCTTCCTGGCGTAAGACCTTCGGGTTACTGAACGCTATCAGCGCCAGCTCTGCATGGGTGCGCAGCTGGAACGCAAGCCCGGCTTATGGCTCCGATATAAACGATGCCTCACCTTGATCCAGTCGATGAGAAATCGAAAACCCGGTGGGTATGCTGTCGTGACGTAATCGACTCGAAGAGTCGGGCAGGATAGGTGAAGTAGGCCCACCCGCGTAGCGTGTTGTCCTCCTTCCCTCCCCTTATTCGCACTGCGTGCTCAACGGGAATCCTGCTCTGCGAGGCCAGCCGGCTGCCGCCGGCCAAAAGCGAGGTGAACGATGAAAAGCCCGACGCGAAAGGACAGCCCTGCCATTAAGGTGTACTGCCAGCCAGACGAGCGTGCGCAACTGCAGGCCAAGGCTGCGGCCGCGCGTCATAGCGTGTCGAGCTACCTGCTGAATATCGCGCTGGGCTACGGGGTCCGCTCTGCGCAGGACCACCGACATGTTGAAGAATTCATTCGCGTCCACGGAGACCTCGGCCGTTTGGCCGGACTGTTCAAGCTATGGCTAACCAATGACGAGCGCACCGCGGAGGTCGGCGAATCGACAATCCGTGCTGTGCTGGAAAAGATCGAGGCGACACGGGAAGAGCTGCGCGACGTGATCCGCGCGTTGGTGACACCCGGTACCGGCCCCGACGAATTTTAGCGGCAAAATTCTCGGGCCTGATCATGATCGCCAAGCACATCCCCATGCATGCGGTGAACAAGAGCGGCTTTGCCAGCCTGGTGCGCTACCTGACGGATACACAGAGCAAACAGGAGCGGACGGGCGACATCCGGATGACCAACTGCATCGGCGACGACGTCGAAATGGCCACACTGGAAGTCCTGAATACGCAAGCGATGAACACGCGATCGCGGGCTGACAAGACCTACCACCTGATCCTCAGCTTCCGCGATGGCGAGGAGCCAGATGCTTCCCACCTGGCGTCGATCGAAGAGCGCATCTGCGATGCGCTTGGCTTCAGCGAACATCAGCGGGTCAGCGTGGTACACCACGACACCGACAACCGGCACCTGCACATTGCCATCAACAAGATCCACCCGACGCGCTTCACGATCCACGAGCCGTTCCACGCTTACCAGACACTCGCCCGCGCGTGCGACGATCGAGGACGAATTTGGCCTGCGCAAGGATAACCACATGCCGCGCAAGGTCGGCGCAGAGAACCGTGCGGCGGACATGGAGCACCATGCCGGCATTGAAAGCCTGCTCGGATGGATCCAGCGTGGATGCAAGGCGCAGATGCAGCGGGCGCAGTCGTGGGCGCAGCTGCATGCCGTCCTTTCCGTAAACGGTTTAGTTCTGCAGCCACGTGCCAATGGCCTTGTGATCACTGCGGAAGACGGAACCACCATCAAGGCCAGCTCGGTGGGCCGTGAATTTTCCAAGCCGAAGCTGGAACAGCGCTTTGGTCCCTTCCAGAGCGCGCCGGGGCAAAAGGATTCGTTGAAGACTAGGCGCCGGTATGAAAAGCGACCACTCGCCCTGCGCCCAGGTACAGAGAAGCTTTACGCTCAGTATCAGGCGGCGCAGGCGCAGGTAAAAACCGTTTGCGCGCGCGAGCGGGAACGGGTCCGTGATCGCAAGAAGCGGCGTATCGAGGCGGCCATGCGGAGCGTGCGCCTGAAGCGCGCCGCGCTGAAGCTCGTGAAAATACCGCGCCAGCCAAAGAAGCTGATGTACGGCGCGCTTACCAGTGCGCTACGAGACGAGATCTCGGAAATCAAGCGCGGGTCTAGGCAGGAGTACAAGAGCATCATCCAGAAGTTCCGCCAGCGCCAGTGGCTGGATTGGCTACGCCACCAGGCGGGCATCGGGAACTCGGATGCACTTGCCCTGCTTCGCTGGCGCAAGCCGGCATGCAACATGGATCGCGCTGGCATCAACGGGAGCACGCATCTCCAGCCGCGCTGTTCCGGTCGCCGTCACGACAGCGTGACCAAACAGGGAACGGTCATCTACCGGGTCGGCGCAGGTGCCGTCAGGGACGAGGGAAGCGCGCTTAGGGTCTCGCGCGGCGCGCATCAAGATGTGATAGAGGCAGCTTTACAAATGGCGCTCGAGCGGTTTGGAAGAAGGATCGTTGTCAAAGGGTCGGATGGCTTCAAGGAGCAGGTCGTACTTGCAGCAACGGCCGCAAAGCTGCCCATCGTGTTTGAGGATCCAGCGCTCGAACAGCGGCGTGTATGGCACGCGAACCCTCCCATTCCACGAGCACATCCGGTTTCGGACGTTGGTACACACGTACCTCCGACACGCAACAGGGCGACACCTGAACAGGTAAACGACCGGAACATCCGTGCACCTATTACAGGCGATTCTCAGAAGGGGAATCCCACGCATGCACGCGCCCGCCGATAACGCACAAGGTATGCCGAACCGGCAGAAAAAGTTTTTGAGGAGCTTGCCGTCGGATACAAATTAGCGGATGAACAACCTAAATTAGCGCCGCGCACGACCGATCTGTATCCTCACACCGCCTCGCATCGTGCGCGTGGCGCAGAATCGGCAACGCCGCCGCGTGACCGGATCGAGCGGCGCAAGCCGCTCAGTGTACGTCAGGTGACGACCCGAAGCAGACATCGATTAAAGAAGCAAGATGAAAATAATTGCAAAGGTTACAACATAATATGGAGGGGCTAGCCGTCATGGTGCCATTAGCGTTGGGTATCAAGCGGATACCAATCGCTAAAGGATGTGTCGCTAAAACTGCGCCTGTTTATGATGCTTTAAAGCAACGAAACTTAACTGAAGAAGTGACAATGTAATCTTTCTTAACACCTGTAGCCACATTACCGCACCGCAACATGTAAAATTTGTTGTTGCAAAGAAACTTCTTTGTTTCGTTGCCTAGCGGCTTGTTTAAGCTTCGAGCTGTCCTTTCCCTCTGCGAATTCGAATTTCCTAACAAAATGAAATCTTTGAAACCCTCCGTTGCCGCCGCTGCAGTCGCTCTATTCCTCGCTGCTTGCGGTGGTGGCAGCAGCGATGCTCCAGCGACGACTCCAGTTGCTACTACTCCGACCCCGCCGGTTGCGGCTCCGGCGCCTATCCCTACGCCCACCCCGGTTGTGACTCCTGCGGACATTCAGACCAGCGTTCCTACCCTCACCTACGCTGTGACTAGCGAAGAACACAAGTTCGTGACGCTGTACAACCAGTTCCGCGCTCGTGTTGGCCTCGGTCTGTTGACACAAAACCCTCTGTTGGACAAATCCGCAGGTAATCACCTGGCCTACGTCCTCAAGAACGACGTGAACACTGGGGGCACCGTCAACATGAACGCTGTCGATCCAGCAACGGGCCGTGCATGGTTCCACATTGAGCAGGGCGACAAGCCTCTGTTCACTGGCGTGCAAGAGATGGACCGCGCAAAATCGGTTGGATACGCTGGTACTGGCGTCGGTGAGCAAGGCTCTTTCGGTGGCGGCAAAGGCGCTCAGGCCGCTTTCGATAGCGTAACTTCGACCATCTATCACCGCGCCGGCCTAATGTTTCAAGCGAAGAGTGAAATCGGCATCGCCGTGGGGCAGGACCAATCGCAGACTTTCGTTTATGTGACTGGTCACCAGAAGCCTCAGGCGAACGCTAGCGACTTCTTCGGCGTATATCCAGTGGCCGATCAGACGGGCGTTGGACTGCACACTGGTGTCGAGTCGCCGAACCCGTTCCCTGACCTATCGACCGCCAATGCTGATTTCCCGACCAAGACCGGGTATCCGGTAACTGCAATGTCCAAGGAAGGCACGGCGCTTGAAGTCCTGTCGTTCACCTTGACGGAAGCAGGAAGCGCAACGCCACTCGATGCGCGGCTAATGACAAGGGACAATGACCCGAACCGTTATCTGCCTTCGAACTTCGCTTTTCTGGCCGCTAAGGCGCCGTTGAAAACGAGCACCACTTACACGGTCAAGTTTTCCGGCCGCGTGAGCAACGTGCTTGTGAACAAAGAATGGAATTTCACCACCCGTTCTTAACTAGTGATCAAAGGACAAATGCCGAGGCCTGGCGTCATTTTCGTACTGCGTGCTGACGTCTGCTTCTTGGCCGGTTGCAGACCTTGGGCTGCGTCCGCCTACGACCCAAAGCGGATGCTGCCGATCATGGCGTTCACAAGGAGCGGTCTCGGTCGCGTGCTATCCGTCGACCGTAACATGGGACGGCTCACCATTTTCTACGCAGCATGTGAACTGATGCCCTGCGCTATCCGTCAGGCAATCGAAAGACAAGTCCCAAACGTTTCGGGGATTTCCGGCAAGGGGAATCGACAGGCCTACGAATGCAAAAGCAGTTTTCCAGTGAGAAGGGAACGATCTCCCCGTCCACTTTTCGTATTCTTTGATGAGTAGTTTGCTGGCGAATGCAAAGGCAGCATCAGGGTCGTCGGTAAAGCGTCGGTAAAAATCAATTTGCTCGAGTGTCGGCTCCTCATCGCCCTGTGTGTCAATGATTACGGTGAACGGCCTGTCCCAAACGACAGTTTCGATTTCCCAATACGGTCCTGACTTCGTCTCCATGAGCAACGCCGTGCCGAACAATGGATGCTCGATACGTTTTGGGTTAGCGCCGAAGGCAAATCGTCTCAAAAAGTTTAGGTTCATATTTCCTCGCGCGGAATGACTGCTACTGGCCGGTTGCGGTCCTTCGGCTGGGACTTCTGGTCGGCCCTAAGCGGGCGTCTACGATAATAAATGGTAACAGGCTCCTTTGGACGATTTGCTTGTAACGGTGACTTTCCTGGATATAGAGGACGACATTATTTGCTGATTACTGGGGTAAACTGCGGTCGCAGAATTTGAACTAGAACACCATCCAAACCATGAACGATATCGACTTCGCTAAGCGTGTCTCGGCGCCAATCGGCCAGCTTTACGGCGAAGCTAAGCGCAGCCTGCACGAGTTTCCCAAGCATGCACTGACCCAGGCACGTGCTCTTGCCAGCTTGTGCTGCGAGATGCTCGGCGCCTCGATGCACAACGTCCAGCGCCCAGGCCTGGATGGCCAGATCACTGAATTGGGACGCACCCACCGCATTAACCCAGATACGTACGATCTGCTGCAACGCTTACGTCGCTGGGGCAACGCTGGCGCCCATCCTGAGCGCGCGATGCTCGATGAACAGCAATTCCCGACGATAGCCCGACAAGCGCTTACCGACGTGCTGGCACTGCTCGAAATCGTGTTTCGTCAGCAGCATCAGGGCGCTGCGGTGCCGGCCTATGAAGTCGTCGATGAGAGGCCCGATACGATGCGTGAGCTGTGCTACCGTGCATTGGTCAGCGGCAGCGCGCCAGACCAGTACCTGGTCGCGATCCATCTGGTCGACGAGGTCGCGGCCAGGATCAAAGAAGTCCGCGCCATCGAGTCGGGCCTCGAACTTTTTACAGTTCAGCGTGAAGTCGACGCGATGCGCTCGCGCGCCATTCTCCTCCTCGAGCACGCCAGTGATGCTGGATATGCACCTGCCCACTACGAGTACGCGCATGCGCTGCTCGAAGGCGCGCGAGGAGAAGGACACGACACCGAAGCTGCTCACCGGATGTGGATGGCCTGCCGGGAGGAATATCCAGAAGCGATGGCGTGGTACGGCAACGCCGTTCTGTATGGCTTGCATGGACACGAAGTCGACTACGGACAGGCCCGCGAATACCTCGAAAAGGCAGCAGCGCATGACAATCCAGGTGCGCTTACGCTGCTCTCGCGGATGTACCGCGATGGACTTGGCGTGCCGACTGACCCAGTTGCGGCGTTCACGATGACGCTGAAAGCTGCTGAGGCCGGCTTTCCCGCTGCCCAGTATGAAGTATCAGCTGCACTGTTCCAGGGCTCCGGCGTGGCCGCCGATGAAGCGCAGGGGCTGCGCTGGTTGGACCAGGCTGTCGGCAGTGGGTACGCCGTTGCGTTTGCCGTCAAAGCTGAGCTAATCCGAAAAGGCAAAGCTCCCGGCAGTGTCGCCGACGTTGAGCAACTGCTCATTGCAGCCATGCCGTCGTGGAACCGAGCGCGCTTAGACTTGGCTGATCTGTACATTGATAAAGAGGACTCAACCCATTTGGTTCGTGCCGCCTACCTAGTGCAGGAATGTTATGCGCAGGCGCTGCGTGACGACGACAAGCCGCTGGCCGACCTGTGCCGCGCGGGTGCGCCGGAATTGATCAAGCGACTCGAGGGTTCCATCCCAAGCGCGTCAGACGAACAGTTCAAAGAGGTACTAATGGCGCGCTTCATGTACGACGAGCGTGGATATCCATATCCGGATCGGCTGGCACGAGCGAAGCTGTTCCTCGAAACAGCCTCGGCGCTAGCAAACGTCAAAGGACTGGACCTTCGGCAAGAAGATCGGCTGACAAAGGTTCTCATGTCCGGCATGCGCGCTATGCAACCGGCGAAGCGGGGTTTGCGGCCGGCGCTTCCTCTTCCAGTCATACAGCGTCAGCTCGCGGTCAAAGTTGGGCGAAACGACCCGTGCCCATGTGGCAGCGGTCATAAGTTCAAACAGTGCTGCGCTTGAGGCGCAGCGGCGTCATGCTGCCGAGCCGGTGTCGCGTGCGTTAGGAGTGCACCAACCGTTGCTTACGGCCGTGGAAGCAGTGCAATTGCACTGTCTGCTTCTGGCCGCTTGCGGACCGTCACGTACAGGTAATGACGGTGCGACATCGCGCAGAGTTGACGGCAAAGTCCAGTCACTATCTCGCAATAACGGAATCCGTCATCCAGTAGCAGATTAAAGCTGGATCGGCCGCTCGTGCGTTCACGCACCAATGAACTGCGCAACATATCGCTATTGCTATAACTGTTGAGAGGACCTCCCTTCGGCCAAATACGCGAGGTCGTCTGCCGCACTGAGGACAGGTCGTTACAAAGGTCGTAACGTACCCGCAATTAACGCATGATTGGAGAGCCATTCGTAGTCTTCACTGGACCAAAGTGGGCACACCTACGTGCCAATAGCAGCCCATTATACGAAAGAGATGTTGTCAGAAACTCACCAATTGTTGCTGAGCGACCGCCTATAGTGGCGCTCCCCTGACCAGTTACTGGACCCCGTAGCTGTCTGCTAGCGACCCGAAGCAGACGTTTTCAAACACTGCTAGTCCACCTGTTGTCTTGCTAGTATTCGAGTATCTCTTTGGCACGTAGGTTGCCCAGGGCAGCCGCAGCACGAAGCCAAATCAGTTCCTGTTCTGTACCTTGCACGCCGTCTTGTTCCGAAAATTCAACCATCGCTTCGGTGTTTCCTAATGCCGCCGCTAGTGCTAGCTTTTCAACCCAATCAGGCGAGCCCTTATCCACGCGATTCGTTTCACAGATTTGCCAAAGCGCAAAGCCGCTACCTAACGATGCAGCTCTTTGCCAAAAAGAGAGAGCATCATGTTCGGTTGTCTCAAACCAATAAGCGTACGTACTGCATACATTTCCAGCGTCGCACAGGTCATCCGCGTCGGTGAGCATTGGATGTAGGGCTTTGGCGCGCGCAGCCCACAATCTCGCCAATGCAATGTCCCGTTCGTCGTGACCACCGGTATCGTGCAAATACACCATACAAAGCATGGCCAAATAGCAGCTCTTATCGGCCAGATCGGACAGAAGTCGTACTCCCAATTTCGCCAATTCGGCATCTTCGTCACACGCAAGCAAGTAAGCCGCTTCCGCCGCCGCTCGATAGCTCATTTCGCCCCCTCATTGGGTATAAATAACGTCCGCTTTTGGCCGGTTGCGGACCTATTGTAACGTCCGCTAACGACCTATTGCGTTGAAAAAGTCTTAGGCAAGAGCAGTCCTGATGAAGTGACTGTACAGGAAAGATGAGTCACGTAGCGGATGCTGGGTTCGCTCAACTAATTACTAGTTCCATGTCTTGTTTTGTCAGAAGCAGTTTTTTGGCCATTCGTCGAAGATTTTGGGCCGTTGCTGCCAGTAGAAACTCATCATGGGCACCGCTGGGGCCACGCAAGCGCAATTGGCCGAGTTTAAGGATGCGTTTAAGGTGGGCAAATAGCATTTCCACCTTCTTTCGTTCTCGGCGTGATTGGCGATAAGCCTCAGTTTTTCCGATAGCACGGGCGATGTCGCGGGCAGGTTCTTGCGGACTGCGGTCGATCTTTCGGGCGACCATGTTGGGACAGCATTTCGCTTTCAGTTCGCAAACCTGGCAATCCTTGACGCTGGCCCGATAGCGGAACGGCGTTTTTGCCTGGCCCCGCTGAGGCGGTCGGAGGTGTTTGCCGGCAGGGCAAACATAACGGTTGTTTTCGGCGTCGAAGAAGAATTCGCTACGACCGAAAGTGCCATCGTGGTGCTCGGACTTATCCCATACCGGAACGTGCGGGACGATCCCTTTTTCGTCGACAAGCCAACCCAGCATCGCAGCAACACCATAGTTCGTATCGCCCACCAGGCGCCGCGGTTTGATCGCAAATTTTTCCTCGACGCGATCGATCATGATTTTGGTGGCTTCGACTTCCGCCATTTTATTGACAGCCGATGCCTCGACGTCGACAATTAGTCCCGCTTTCAGATCGATCAGATAATTCGTCGAGTAAGCAAAAATAGCCGGTCCAGCAGCGGCAGTCCAGGTCGATGCCGGGTCAGTGAGGGAGATTCTTTTCGGGGCAGGCGCCACTGGATTGGCCTGTTCCAACGCGGCCAAATATTCGCGCACCGGCCGGCTTGCCTGCTCCGGGTCACCCCAGTCGATACCGGCATTACCCGGGCAAGAGCGTTGTCGCTGGGCATCGGCTTTGATCATGCTGGCGTCGGTCGCAAAACCCTCGCCTTGCACCAAACCCTCGGCCATGCAGCGTCGAAGCACTGAATCGAACAGCTTTCGAAAGGCGTCGTGATCGCGAAAACGATCATGTCGATTCTTGGAGAAGCTCGAGTGATCGGGTACCTTGTCTTTCAGGCCGAGGCGGCAGAACCAGCGGTACGCCAGGTTCATGCTGACTTCTTCGCACAGCCGCCGTTCCGACCGGATCCCGTAGCAGTAGCCGATGATCAGCATACGCGCCATCAGTTCAGGATCGATCGACGGCCGGCCAGTATGGCTGTATGAATCAGCGAGATTCGCACGAAATCCGCTAAGGTCGAGGTAGCGGTCTACCGCCCTCAACAAGTGGTCTTCGGGAACATATTCGTCTAGACTGACCGATACGAATAGCTCCCGTTTTGTTGCTTGGCGTCCCATCATCGCGACCTCCGTATCCGTGACCAGTTAGACAGCGACAGGTCAACGAAATCGCGAGCTCAAGCGGACTTTTTCAACGCAATAGACCCGAAGTGGATCATTACAGGCGTTTCTCAGCCAGGCGCGATCGCCCGAATGCCAATGGCTGCGATACTGCGGTCAGCACTTTACAGTGCACCCGTGGATGGGGGAGATACAATATCTTCTTCAGCTAACGCTTTAAACCGGCCTCCACACGCTCGCGCGGCAACCACCCCAAGCGGTTACCGTCGACGTTATGGATATACAGATGCTCGGCTGTTTCCGTAGCGCCGGTAGTGGTCGGTGACTGTCCTGACGGGTCCTGCAGATCAGCCACAACCGTGCCATCTTCGGTGAGCGCAAGAACATGTCCAAATGGTTTAGGCATTGACCACATGAAGCGCGGGATGCGAAGAATCACCTTCCGCAGGAACGGACGGTCAGCCAACTGGTCCAGTACATTGCGCTGTCCGGCCAGACCCAGCCAGATTCGGCCATGCAAGCCACGCGTGAGATTGTCCGGATAGGCCGGCAGATTATCTAGTACTACACGTGCCGACTCCGACGGTTTGGACAGGTCGAGCCGATCGGCAGAAATTGCAATCTCCCATATCCGATACCGGCCACTTTCGCTGACCAGCAACCGCCTCTCGTCAGCGCTAAGCACGACGCCATTCGGAAGGCTCAGCCCGTGCGCAATGATACGGACGTGCTTTGTCTGGGGGTCGTATTCCACTACACGACCGCTGGCCGACTGCTCAAAAACTTCAAGCATTGCCGCCTCGCTTGTTGAGGCCCAGCGCGCGGCGGGAAAACGTGTAGAGGAATCCGTGATATAGATTCTGCCATTCGTGGCCACGGTCACCGAATTTGGAAAGGAGATCTGCGTATCGGAGGCGGCGCGAAGCAATACGGTTTGCTCCCCATTTCCCGCAACGGACAATAATCCTCGGAAGGCATCTGCGACGATCAGGTTCCCTTGCGCGTCGGTGGCCAGTCCTAACGGCCTGCCTCCCGTGTTGACGAATACTTCCGGAGCTCCGCCATGGCGTGCGATGCGCAGAATGTTGCCGCCCACGACGCCCAAGTAGAGCTTGCCATCGGATGCCAGCGTCACGCTCTCCGGTCCCACCCCGCCCTTCAAGTCGATGTTCTCAATGTTGGCCAATGTGCTGTTCTCGGCATACGCGCCTATCACGCTGTTCGATGTTGGTGCTTGCCAGGAGACTGGCTGGATTGGCACCGGCCAAAAGGCAAGATACGCCGCGAGAGCAAGTACAAGAACCATTGGTGTCGAAAAAACCTTTTTCATGAATTGTAAGGTTGAGTGATGTTTGCCCGGTAGTGTTACCGGTTCGGCGAACCTAGGGCGACTGTCTGCCCTTATCATCGGGACAGGCGGCTTTCAACCCATTGCGGACCTGTCTTGGTGCACCGTTTCGTCTCCGCGAAGTCACTGCCGCGTGCGTTTAGCTTTTTTGGGTGAAAGAAGTCCCATGCAGCTTCAGCCACCTCGAGGTCAGCGTTCTGCAACCCAGTCAACCAGTTGATGAAACGTGGATAACGCTTAAGGCGGCTGGGCTCCGCATGCCCGGCACCCTCGATCCTGTAGAGCCCGACCTGGAGCTCCTCGGGCGCCTCTCCCCACATGAAGCGAGTGACAGCGGTTCGGGCCTGCGGGTCATGTTTCGCAATCCTCAGGACATTGGGCTTATCCGGCAATTGCGCCAATTCTCGCCACGCCTGAACAGTATTTTCTATGCTTCGCACCGGTTCGGCAAACCTGAGCGCATACCAGGGCTTGCCGCCGTGGTAGCGGATTAATGGATCTGCCGTACAACCGAAGATGAGCGCCGGCAATGGCGACATAGGCATCTTGCCGCGGCCAGGAGGCGGCATACCCGCCAGCACGACGGAGAATGCGGCCAGCCTGTGAGGAATTTCGATCGCCATGCGGTAAGCCATCCAGCCACCGCGCGACACGCCCATGACGTATACGCGGTTGGGGTCGACTCCGTGCGTGGCAATCGCATGCTCGATCAGGGCCTCAACGAATGCAACGTCGTTTTTCCGGGCCACTCGCACGCTTGAGGCGAAGCAGTCGCTCCAGCCACCTTTACCCGCGTCCGGCGCGATAACGACGGAGTGCTCCCGCTCTGCAATTTCCAGCCACAGGGAAAGCGGCGATGGTGGGAACGCAAGTCCCAGCACTTGTTCTGCCGATGCACCGGCGCCGTGCAGTACGATGACTAGCGCCTTTTTGCCCGGCACTCCATTGGGCGATACCGCGATCAGGTAACGGCGCCTGCCCTCTGGGCGCTCGATCACTGCTTTCACTGGCACGAGAGCAGGCCCCTTGCTCTCGTTAGTCCCGAATAAGATGGCGCGGACACTTGCCTGCACGTCGGCATAGCTGAGCATTTTTTTTCTCATGTTGTTATTTTCGTTCAGGCTGCGCTTTGTGGCTGGGCGAATAGCGCCACTTGAGGTCGGCTTATGGCTGAAAGCAGACCTATTGTAGCGTCCGCTAACGACCCAGAGCGGCCCTTCTTTTTCTACTAGTTGAGATCTACCTTACGCCATCTTTTCGTATATTTCATGCCCAAGAAATTAGCCCACGTCCACAGGAAAACCAACGGGAGGGCCACTATCGCAAACCCATACGTGTTCAGAAGGAACGGGAGAAGGATCATAAGTGCAGAGAGAAAACTAGCACTCAGAAACGCCTTCGCATGGGTAAGGGCCCAGCTCCAGAAGCTCGCTACGCAGCCGAAGATCGCACCCAATAACAGCGCACAAACCGCGATAAAACTAACAGGAGCTTGCGCAAGAAAGCCTGTATAGACATAAATCAGCAGCACATGGCTGATCAAAAAAGTTGCGAGAAAAACTACAAAGGAGCGCATGTGTGAGTTAACTATCAGCAGGTATTCCAATCGGGTTGCGCCATTTCGGCAGCGAAGCAACTGAACGTCCGCTATTGGCCGATTGTGGTGAAAAACTCGGCTAGGTTGAACGCTGGATAGAAACCTGGGCAGGCTCGACTGATCAGAACAGGCGCTATCGAACGATCTTGAAGGTGTTGGACCTCCAGGGCGTGCTAAAACTGTTGCCCTCTTACTTTTTCACCAAAATAGGCCGAAAGCAGACGTCAGTCAGGGACGTGCGCGCTACGAACGTCCTTATTTCATTAGGAAGTCGTCGGGCTTCTTACCGTTGGCTACCGCTTCTGCCATCCACCTTGGCTGACGGCCGCGGCCTGTCCAGGTTTGCGAAGTGTCCTTGGGGTTTTGATACTTCGCGTCTACCTTCTTGCCGGTTGCCTTCTTTGCCTTCGCCCCTCCATTGCCGAGCAGCTCTTCCACGGAGACGCCGGCGTCTTTGGCAATAGCAAGAATCTGCTCGCGTGCTTTCTGCACGTCCTGTTGCTGACGATCCTTGATTGCTCTTTCCACGTCGTGCTGCAGGCCTTTTAGCTCGCCTAAGGTGTAACCAGCCAAGTCAATTTTCGCCATCTGTAAGCCTTTCGTCGTGTGTGGTTGTGTCTAGTCGATTCTACTATGCGCCGCGGCACCAAGTTTTATTTACGAAAGTGCCCATGAATGGGCGCCGCACTGAGACTAGCCCATAGGAGAAAATCCATCCTCACCCAATGAGGAGGACGTATGGATGCGAGCGCCGGGAGCACAAGACGTCGAGACCCATGGAACAAAGGACGACTAATCGGTCAAAAGTTACCGTTGAAGCTCAAGGAGATCTGGGCGATCAGGATAAGGTTACAGTTAGCCGAGCGTTTGAGAGATCTGGCGCTTTTCAACTTGGCGATCGACAGTAAGCTTCGCGGCTGCGACCTGGTAAGTCTCCGCGTGAAGGATGTCGCACAAGGCCAAAGCATCTTCCATCGTGCCATCGTCATGCAACAAAAGACGCAAAGGCCTGTTCAGTTCGAGATTACCGAGCAGACTCGTCAGTCAGTGCTCAGTTGGATCAATCATCGAAAGCTGACGTCTAGCCAGCATCTGTTTCCCAGTCGAGTGATCGATGCAGGTCATCTGTCGACTCGTCAGTACGCACGCATCTTGTCAAGTTGGGTCAAATCTATCGGTCTGGACGCGACGGCGTACGGCACGCACACTATGCGGCGTACGAAGGCGACGTTGATCTATCGGCGGACAAAAAACCTCCGCGCCGTTCAGTTACTTCTCGGGCATACTAAGCTAGAGAGCACGGTTCGCTACCTGGGCATCGAAGTCGATGACGCCTTGGAGATTGCTGAGCAAACTGAGGTTTAATGTATGAGGCCCACGTAGATGGGCCTTGGGTCCGCTATCGGCCAGTTGCGGAAGTTCGTCAAGGCTGAGTGTATGGTCCAAGTTGCTTGAGGCGAGTACAGGTGTGTGGGACGTTCTACATCATATTCAGGCCACGTCCGCCGCGCTTTGCCGCATATAAAACCGTATCGGCGCGCTGCAATAGGCTCTTCGACGTATCCTCGTGGCTGAGTTCGGCAATGCCGGCAGAAAAACTGTATTTTACTCCGGCAAGCTCAACCGTAACATCCGCGTGCGCAATCGCTTGTCTTACCCTGGACAGTGCACATGATGCGTCCGCAAGACTGGTATCGGGGAAAATGATCAAAAACTCATCGCCTCCTATGCGGCTGATAGTGTCGGCGGGTCGCATATGGCACCGCATTTTATCTGCAAGATGTTTAAGAACGTGATCGCCCATCTGGTGACCATGAGTATCATTTACTTCCTTGAAATCGTCTAGGTCAATCAAACCTACACACAGCGAACGATGCCCCAGGCGAGCGGCTTGAATTTCCTTAGGCAGCCAATCGAGTGCATAACGACGGTTAAAAAGACCGGTCAGGGAGTCCGTATTGGCGTGCACAAGTGCAGTGTCGCGCGCTTGCCTCAATGTTCGCTCAGTCGTCTTTAACTCGGTAATATCGGTGGCAACAACCATTACATGCCCATCAGCGTGCGTCGACTCGACGACCCAAAGCCATCGGCCGTCAAACAGGTCTGACTCGAACGTTCGCACTGAGGCGGCGCGGCGTTTTCGTTGAACGCGACTAAGCCAAGCGCCAATGTCATCGTCCGCAATGATCAGTCCTTTCCTTTTAGCATGGCAATTTCGCATAAGTCCTTCCCACGTTAGGGAGTCAACGACTGGGACTGCAAGCATGCTACGGAAAGCTGAATTTGCGTAAAGCATTACGTCTTGGGAATCAAATAGCGCTACTCCCTGTACGCTCTCATCAAAACATGCCAATAAGGTGTGCTCTGTGGTATCACTCATATCACTTATATTGCTAGGAGTTTAATCGGCTGCGGTCTTTATCTTGCATTGCTAACAGCCGAGCCCAAAGGACGATCAGGAACCTACTTCGAGTCGGTGCCGATGTAGAGGCTGGAAAAGAGGTTCATGGTTACTGAATCGTGATGCGATAATTCTTCCAAGAAATTATTATCGTTGAAATGTGTGCACGCTGCCATACGCAAGTGTTGTTGTCGGGAGCAGTTTTGGCAGAAACGGCGAACCATATCGTTCATTATGAGGCTCTCGGTCAGCTCCAGTTCGAGCGGTGGCGGCGCGATGTCGGCGTGTTTTAACGCATGGGCGGTGAGTGCAGTGAAATTCGAGTGTTGTAACTGCAGGGCAGACAGGTTGACCACTATGTTCAGCCGCGGCGCTTCCTTCCGGTCTTATTCTGTGGCCTTAAAAATCTAAAACGCACTCGATGTGCTGTTTAGACCGACCCGGGCCGATGCCGTGATGGTTTGTCATTGGCAGCAGATTGCGTCAGTCGCAAAAAATTCGCGAGGAATGTCTCTGCTGGCAGAGCTCGACTTATGAGGTAACCCTGGATGCTGTCACACTCCGTGCTTTCTAAAGCCTCGCGCTGTTCAGTCGTCTCGATGCCTTCGCAGATCACATGCAGATCCAGCGACTTGGCCAAAGCGATAATACCTTTCACTAGCTTTAGCGCCCCATTGTCGACGGCCAGGCCAGTGACGAATGATCGGTCAATTTTGATTGCCGTCACGGGTAGCAGACGGATGTAGGCCAGGTTTGAGTAACCAGTACCAAAGTCATCAAGCGCGATACGAAAGCCCTTCTGTTTTAGAGTACCCAGGATTTGCGACATTACGTCGAAGTCCTGCGCGAGCATGCTTTCGGTCACCTCCAGCTTGATTGAGCTTGGACTCACACCGTGCCGCTTGATCGCTTGCGTCATCATCTCGGGCAGGTCGTGGCTGGCCAGCTGGCGGACCGACACATTAACCGAGATCTTGAGCGAGAATCCTTCGTCTTGCCATTGACGAAGTTGACGACATGCCTCGTTGAACACCCAGGCTCCCATCTCGATGATGAGTGGTGATTCCTCGGCGATGTCGAGAAAGGCTGCTGGGCTGAGCAATCCAAATTCAGGGTGCTGCCATCTCACCAAGGCTTCGGCGCCAACGACGCTGTTGTCCCGCAAACTCACTTGCGGCTGGTAGTGCAACAGGAACTGGCCGTTCTCAAGCGCGTAAAGCATGTCCTGCCTCAGACGGTGACGCCTGCGATTCCAGTCGCTCACACGACCGTCGTAGACGCTCGTCGAGTGCCGACCGTTGGCTTTGGAACGGTACATGGCGGTGTCGGCCTGGCTGAGCAGTTCGTCTGCCGTGACCGCGCCACCATGGGCTAACGCAATGCCGATACTTGCCCCGATAGTGATATCCCGGCCATTGACTTGGATCGGCGCGGCAATGGCCTCGAGTATCTGCGCGGCGAGGGCGCGTGCATGCATCTCATCGCTACCCGAGACAATCATGACGAACTCATCCCCGCTGATTCGTGCTGGGACACTCGTGTCGGACGCAAACCTTATCAGTCGGTTGCCGATCGTCTCCAGGACATCATCGCCTGCCGCATGACCGAAGGCGTCGTTGACTTCCTTGAAGTGATCCAGGTCAATAAAGACGACCGCTACGGCTTCTCCTGCCTCAGCACCCATGCGAAGCCTGCGTATAAGCGATGCGATACATGCGCTGCGGTTTGGCAAACCCGTAAGCGAGTCGTGCGTGGCAGCATAGACGAGCGCGATTTCATGTTCCTTGCGAGACGTAATGTCCATGAAGAAAACCGTCAGCCCATCCGCTGCAGGATACGCTCTGGCTTCCAGCCATTTCCCCAATGGGGCAAAGAAGGTTTCGCACCGGCCGAACTGTTGGGTACGCATCGCATCATGATAAGTTTGGTAGAAAACCGAGTCGACTGCTTCCGGAAATTCATCCCATATGTTCTTACCGACGATATCCTCTGGTCGCCTGTCCAGCCACTCGCCAGCCTGGACGTTCATGTACGTGCAAGTCCAGTTACGATCGAGTGAGTAGCAGCCTTCGGTAATACTGTTCAGCACAGACGCTACCTGCGCGCTGGCAAGGAGCGCGGCTTGCTCTGCCTCCTGGCGTGCTGTGACGTCGTGCTGAATGCCGACAAAATGGGTGATGGTGCCGCACTCGCCGGTAACCGGAAACATGTAGAGGTGCGTCCAAAGCAGCCTGCCGTCTTTACGGTAGTTGCGAAACAACGCCTCGCAAGACGTACCGGTGCGAATCGCTTCCGATACGATGACGCGTCCCGGCTGCTCCCGGTCGTCGCTTTGAAGGAGCCGGCAATTTTGGCCAAGGACCTCGTCGGCGGCATAGCCGGTCACCTGCTCGAACGCTGGGTTGACGAAAATGATCGGATTGTCGGGTACCTTTGCATCCGTAATCAATACTGGTGAGCTACTCAGCTGTAGCAATGCACGAAAAAATCTTTCGCTATTTTCGCCTTTGCCGCAGAAATTCATGAACTCTCCTACCTCGTTTCCTTCATCTTACTGCGCTCCCCTTTTCGCTGGCGCCCATGTCGACAGTACAAATAAAATGGCCGAAAGGGGGATTTTTACGATGTGACCCCCTTGATTTAAAACTCTTCCCAATCCGCAGTGGCAACCGCTGCTGCTTTGCGGGGCTTGACGGTCGGGCGGGCAAGGGCCGCACGCGGAGCTTTCACAGCTGGTTTGACTAACTGTGTCACCGGACGCTGTACAGCAGGCGCGGTCACCGTAGATTCGGACATGTCGAGTTTGAACACACTCACCACTTCAGCCAAGTGCGCTGCTTGCTCCTGCATCGCTCCAGATGCCGCGGCCGCTTCTTCAACCAGGGCTGCATTCTGCTGCGTGACCTGATCCATCTGTGCGACGGCCTGATTGATCTGGTCAATGCCCATGGTCTGCTCCTGGCTGGCCGAGGAAATCTCAGCCATGATGTTTGTCACATGTTGAACGCTTTCCACAATCTCGTTCATCGTGGCGCCCGCGTCAGCGACCAGCTTGCTGCCGGTCTCGACTTTCTCGACCGAGTTACCGATAAGCAGCTTGATCTCCTTGGCGGCGCTGGCTGAACGCTGCGCCAGCGTGCGCACTTCCGACGCAACGACTGCAAAGCCCCTGCCCTGTTCGCCCGCCCGCGCTGCTTCAACGGCGGCGTTCAGCGCCAGGATATTGGTCTGGAAGGCGATGCCGTCGATGACCGTGATGATGTCTACGATCTTCTTCGCCGAATCGTTGATCTGCTCCATCGTTCCGACTACTTCATGGATCACGGTCCCACCCTTTACGGCCACTGCCGATGCTTTCGCCGCGAGAGTGTTGGCCTCGCGAGCGTTCTCAGCGTTTTCCTTGACCGTCGAGGTCAGCTCTTCCATTGACGAGGCAGTTTCCTCGAGCGAGCTGGCCTGTTGCTCGGTGCGCGAGGACAGATCCAGGCTGCCGGCTGCGACTTGGGCAGACGCCGTTGCAATCGCATCGGTGCCCGTACGAACCTGGCCGACGATTGTCACCAGGCTATCGCGCATCTGCTTCATGGCGAACAGCATGCTCGACTGGTCAGTTGGCCTGGTCGTGATCATGACGTTCAGATCGCCGCCGGCAATCCTGGCCGCGATATTTGACGCTTCGCTTGGCTCGCCGCCGAGCTGGCGGGTCAGGTTACGCGTAATGAGGAAACCCAATGCCGCGCCAATAAGTGCGCTACCGAGAGTGAGCACGATCATCAACGACTTACTCGATTCAAACAGCCGGTTCGCTTCGGCCGAGGCTTCTTTCGCGCGTGCTTCCTTTTGCTTGGACAAGACGGTGAGCATATCGTCCAAAGTGTTGGCATGATTACGCGCTGCAGTCAGGGCAGTACCCAGTTCTTCACCGCGTTGCGGGAGCGGCTCGTTGCTCGCAAGCGCGAGTGTCCGTGTAAGCTCTTGCTGATAAAGGGAAGAAACCGTTTCGAACTCGGCGAAAATACGCTTCGCCTCGTCGCTGACGAAGAGAGGTTTTGCGATGTCGAGATGCTCCTTGATAGCAGACGTGTACTTCTGCATGTTGGCACGGTGCGTGTCACGCTCCTGTTGGGTTGTCGATAATAGGAAAGTCGCCCGTGCCCGCCCGGCATAGATGAGGTTAATGTTGGCTTCCTTAATATGCGACAGGCCGAGCAGCTCCTTCTGATACAGGTCATCCGCCAGATCATCCATGCGGCTCATGTTGAAGATGCCGATGACGGCCACTACAGCACCGATGAGCGCCAGGGCAAGGAAACCAGAAATCAGTTTCGTGCCAACTTTCATATTCGAAAACATTTTATGTGGTCCAAAAATAGAGGAAAAATTATGCGATTTGCTTCTCAGGGTGCCCAAGCAGTTCGACAGACGACATCAGGCGCACGATATCAATCAGGATGAGCATGCGCTCATCCACAGTGCCCAGACCGGTCAGATAATCTGCGCTCAATGCGCTGCCCATGTCAGGCGCCGGCCGGATCTGCTCCGCAGCCAGGTTGGTTACGTCAGACACGCTATCGACCACCATCCCGACGGTTTGCTTGCCGAGATTCAAAACGATGACAACGGTCGTGCTGTCGTAAGTCGAATTGGACAAGGCGAACTTGATACGCATGTCCACGATCGGGACAATCACGCCGCGCAGATTGACGACGCCCTTGATGAAGTCCGGCGCGTTGGCAATGCGCGTTACCGGTTCATATCCACGGATTTCCTGAACAGCCAGGATATCGATGGCATATTCTTCCTGGCCAAGCTTGAAAGCCAACACTTCCCTGCTTGAGTCTTCGGTATTCGAATTCATTTTGAGGTGAGCCGTTGGGTTCGATACCAACGTTTAGAGTGTGCAATCTAGTCATGGTATCGCAGTGTAAGACTTATCCTACAAAACCTTATCCATAAGGCAATGAAATTAACGCTCTTGTTGTCGTCAGGCAACGCTAGTGCTTTTGGTAGAAAGCAGTCGAAGGCCAGTCCAGTGCCCGACGCGGAAGGGTCAGATCCCAACTGGAAAAAAAGCGTTATCGGACCGGAGGAAACATGGATACGCCCGCCCTGTTCTGCGCGGTTTGCGACCATCGGACGCAGTAACCGACACTGATCATGCAACGACGCTGCAATCGAACCGGACGGCAGGAAAAATTAACTGTTGAGATGATAGAGGTCTCAGGTCGGCTGAGATTTATCCGCTGCGTGGCCGGATGGCGCCAGCGGTTCTTTTTTGTTGGGAGTCAAGCAGTCACCTGCTCTACCAAGTCCAGTAACACCTCAACCTTGGCCGGTTTCGTCAGGTGATTATCGAAGCCGGAAGATGCTACTTGCTCTCGCGCCTTCGAATCATTCCAGCCAGTCAAGGCCGCGATATAAAACCCTGCCAGTCATGGGATCTGGCGCAGTGCCATCGCTACTTCGTAGCCGCTCGTATGAGTTGCACGGTTCAGGCAAAAGCTTTGCGAGGTTCGAGTGTGAGACAGCGGTTCGTACCCACGCACTTGGCACATGGTCCAAGACTTAATTTCTGTGAAACGTGCCACTGTGCAGACAGCCCTTTGGAGAACGAGACTCTTCCCCGGCCGTTGTCCTTCGCCGCATATAGTGCCACGTCAGCAGCATCGGCAACCGATTCCATTTCCTCACCGTCGACAGGGAACGCGGCCACACCTATACTGGCGCCAACCGCATGGTTTGGAAGCTTGGGATGTAGTGCCGGCGCGAGGCACGCGATCAGTCGATCGCCTACTTGGCTCGCCTCTCTTGCGCACATATCGCCTTCGATCAAAAGGGCAAACTCATCGCCACCGAGTCGGGCAAGGAACTCGCCGCCGCGCAAGTTACTTTGAAGGCGAGAGGCTACCTCGGCGAGCACCAGGTCACCCACCGTGTGACCCAACGAATCGTTGACCGCTTTGAAGCCGTCAAGGTCGATGGCGAACAAGGTGAAGGGCTTATGCTCTCGCTGGCTTTTCGCGACCAGCCTTCTCGCCCACTGCCCAAAGAAGCGTTTGTTTGGAAGGCCGGTTAGTGAGTCGTGGGAAGCCTCGATTGCCAAGCGATTGGCCAGCTCGTTGTTCTCACGCGCTGACTGAGACATCGAGCGCCAGGTATGGACTGCAAGGCAAACCACGGCCGACAATATCAGCACCAGGATGACTGCTGCGCGTAAGAGCCGATCGTCAAAAGCCCGCATGGCTCGATCCCGCTCGATACGGAGCCGGTCAAGTTCAACCTGGACTGTTCTTCGTGCCTCCCGCATCGTTGCCCGGCCGATACCCTGCAACACGACATACGTGGCGCCGGCATCGTCCTTTCTCTTCTTGAGCAAAATGGTGTGTTCGAGCTCATCGAGCTTCTTTTCGGTCAGTAGCGCCAGCTTGCGAACGCTGTTCAGATAGTCCGCAGACTGGTAGTCATACCGCTCTGCGGTCCTCAGGCTATCGCGCACATTCTGGCGGCCCATGATGTACGGCTCCAGGTAATTTTCGTCGCCCGTGATCAGAAAGCCTCGCTGACCGGTTTCGGCGTCAAGCAGGTTGACCAGGACATTGCGGATATGAATGCGGGCAGCATCGCTTGAACGCAATGCATTCATCGACTGGCGTAGCTCAATCACCTCGCGGACGAAGAAAATGGTGAGGCCGGCGATCAGCGCCAGGGCAACCAATAGAGGGAATGCGCGCTGTTGGAGCTGCAATGCAGGAACGGTGTAAGAAGTAGGCATGATGCAAAGTCCCGAGGGAATCACGCATCTTAAATCACTGTAAGACGAATCCTACAATTTGTTACCGATTCTGTAGAGAAACTCAGCAGTTGTATCCGTGCGGCAACGACAATTGCTATTATCAAGCTAAGCGCTTTGCTCGAGACCCGTTGTGGCTGGCATGCTGCCTTCGTTACCGGTACTACGACAAGCCCGGCAGGAAACTATCTCGCCCCTTAAGTTAATTTTGCACCTGGCAGACAAGTCGAGCGTGCGAGGACCCTCAATAGAGAGTTCTGCTACCGATCAGCCGCGGGGGGAAAACGCGCGGCCTTCGTGATAGTCGCCTCTGTCACTGCACGTGCGACGTCCTCCTGGAACTGAGCGGCACCACTGGCACTATGTGCGCCTTCCGCGCCACGACATGTAGCGACGTTTGCGGCAAGGACAGCAATAACTGAATCTGAAACATGTAGCGACAGCGACCCGCCTTGAGGCAGCGAGATTGGGGTCAGAATGCAGTTAAAACCGATTGACTGAAGCTGTTCAACAGCATTGGTCAAGACGGCAACAGCGATGTCATTGTTCGCAATGGTCATGCGGTAATCGTACAGTGTTACATGTTGTTAAGAGAGAACTACGCAAGCCCATGGTGCGCTGATCTGCTTCGCTTCCGCTTAACCGTTCGCGTCTTCACTATTTCAGGCAGGAACGGCTTCGAAAAGCCCGGGCTCACCCTTTGCAGCTCGTTTTGTATCATCGTCGCTGCTGGGCTATCCTTGGCAATGCCTGACGACGACAGGACGAACCTGAGAGCACACGCACCATAATGTCATGGCTAATGCCATGGCGACTCATGAAGACCCAAGCGGCGATTACGCCCTGTTCCATGTCGAGTTCGATGCCGCGGTCGACAAGACGCTCGAGCATAAGATCGTTTCTTTCCACGAGCGCCATGATAGACCTGATATGTATTTACGCTGCATACTATTCTACATGAGCGCTGATCAGCAATTCTCGCCAATACTCACCTGCAGTGTGTTCCGCGCGTGACAGGCCATTCGAATGCCATTCCCGCTTCCAACACCACTTGCTCACGCCCCCCGCCCTTTGCAGCGTACAAAGCTCGATCTGCGGCTTCGATGAGGGATGTTGCATCGTCGAGCCGGCCAGCGCTGAAACTGGCAATGCCGATCCTAAACGTCACATACGGCCGGACTGCAGTTGGCGTGTGCTCGAGCGCCAACGATGCAATGTATTTCGCGTATAGGGTTGGCAACCGTACGTGCCTTAGCAAGAGAAGTGCCGGACAGCACGGCGGAAAAATCCTTGCCGCCATATCTAGCCCCGACGTCGCCTGCACGCTTGAGCATGGCCGTAAGGGCCTTGGCCACGATGATGAGGCAGCTATCACCCTCCTGATGCCCGAAGTGGTCGTTGTAGGCCTTGAAAGAGCCGATTTGCATGAGAAGCAGCGACAGTTTGGCGCCGGTTCGCCGCGCTCGCTGTAACTCCCTTTCCAGGGTTCGGTCAAAATAACCACGGTTGTACAGGCCCGTAAGCGAATCAATATGCGATTGTGTGCGCAGCGACTCGGCATGCTCGAGCAGCTGGCGTTCGCAGGTCATCATGTCGCTCACATCTCGGATCTCGATCATGCAGTAGCTGGCCTTGCCCTCTTTGAAGGGCGTGACGGTCACCACTCGATCAATCCGATCAATAGCATTGGACGCGAATCGTCCTGGGAGTTTAACGGAGCGCTCACGACAACTGACTACTAACCGCGACTAGAACACGTAAGTGATATTCTATTCTCTTATGTCTGACATCACGACATGCAATTTGATTTATATGCCGCTTTGGAGCAATATGCTCATGTCTCCTCTACTTTCTCCTCCAAGAAAATAGATTATTGCCCGCCCTCCAGCGGGCTTTTTTTTGCGCTCTACTGCTCAATGGCGTTTTCGCCGTTTTATCGACAGCATCTACACTCGGCTGGTGCTAACATACTTCGAGCGCCTAACAAAACCTCTTCCTTGCCAAAATGGCAACAGCTCCAGTAGGCTGATCGCGTAATGAACGTCTGCTACCGTCCAAATAGAAACGAGGTTCTTCCTGATAGGGGTTCGCTACGAGTTGTGAGTGGACGCTACCATAGGTCTACATTCAAAGAGGAACAGAGCCTGTCCACGTAAGTGGACGTTGCGTTCTCTCAAAGAGGCTGCAACCTCGGAGAAAGCGTGTATTCGGTGGTGGAACTCGTCGGCCAGTTCGGCTGGTACCTCTTGAAGACAGTGCAGTGTTGGCTGCTTAGCGTGGCGTCTCGTCATTGCAAAGATCAATTCGACGATTGAGGCTGGATCCTTCGGGTGGGCAGAAAAGATGAAGCCGCGCGCTTGATGGGGGTATGGTCGGGGGTACGCTGAGCTTCAAAACCGACCAGCTCCATCAACCAGGCGAGTTCTCTTTGACGATGTGAATCCCCCTCTCTGCCAAGGCGGCAGGTCCGAAAGCGCCGAGCCGCTCCGCCACTTCGCTTGCCGCATGACCCTGCGCGCCCCTGCCTGACCGCTGCGATCTTGAATTCTTCTGTGTACCGTTTTCCACTCTTGCCTTCTTGTGCCTAATATTATGGCTCTGTCCCGTCCTGAAATCGGTTGTCTAACTTTGCCTTATTCAGGGAGAGCGAGATGGCAACTGAAGGAAAGCGTACCCAGCGCGACTACACGCTGGCTTTTAAACTGGGGGGGGTTGCCTCGGTCGAAAAAGGGGAAATGACCTACGGGCAGGCCCAGAAGAAGTTCGGCAT
>NZ_JBHSMU010000017.1:0-6314 GCF_042655085.1 Massilia niabensis
ACTCCATTTCGTTGACCGTTTCGCAGCACTACTGCAGCAGGAGGCGCATCATAGCAAAGCGCTCTGGCGTTCGCAAGTGCCCTGCCTGAATATTTCGGCAGGTGCTTACGGCCATTCCATGCGCTCGGTGATGTCCACCCCGACTCCGCGGTATCCGGCAAACGCGCATGCCGCGTTGAAGATCGGCTCGCCGCTGACCTGCAGGTACTGGACGCGGCCGTCCGGGAAGGTGCGGCTGTAACCAAAGTCGAGGAAGGGCTCCCGGTTCGCAATCTTGGCGCCGAGGGCCGCGCGCTCGTTCACGTTCCATCCGGCTGCGGCCCATTCCTCAGCCGTCGCGTTTTCGTCAATCCCCATCATTTCCTGCGCCGCTCCGGAGAACAGTGTCACATTGCCGTCGGCGTCCTGCTCCCAATACCAGTCCGACGATAACTCGGTAAAGCGCTGGAAACGCGCTTCACTCTCGCGCAGCTCGGCAGTCCGCTCGAGCACTGCCTGCTCAAGCATCTGGTTATGGTCGTTCAACTTGCGATACAGGAGGCGGACCTCCAGCATGTTATGGATGCGTGTTTGTACCTCGACGAAGTCGAAAGGCTTGCTGACGAAATCCTTGGCGCCCGCCTGGAGGGCACGCAACTTGTGCGCCGGCTGGGCGGTGAGCACCAGCACAGGCAGGTAGCTCGCCGCCTCAATGGCCTTGAGCGCTTCCATGACTTCGAAGCCGTCCATCTCCGGCATCTGCAAGTCGAGCAGGATCAGGTCGAATCGCATTTTCTCGTGCAGCCCGAAGACTTCGCGCGGCAGCTGGGTCGTCGTGATGTTAACGTAGCCTTCGTTGCGCAACATCATTTCGAGCAGCATGACATTGGCTTCCTGGTCGTCAACGATCAGGATGTTTGCGTTGAGTATTTCAGAGACTTCTAGCATGGCAGTTTCTCGGCTTCTTGATGGGCTTGACTGGCCAGTTCTACTGGAGGGCGGGTGCCGCTTTCTGCGCCGTGCTGCAAAGCGACGTCCAGCGCTTCCATGAATTCACGCACGCGGATCGGTTTGGTGAGATAGCGGAAGAATCCTGCTTCGAGTCCTTTTTCGATATCCCGGGGGACGGCGTTGGCCGACAGTGCTAATACCGGGATGTGGGCCGTCAACGGATCATCCTGCAATACCTTGAGCGCACCGAAGCCGCTCATCCCTGGCAGGTTGATGTCCATGAGGATGACATCCGGCACGTAGGCGCGCGCGAGTGCAATGCCGAGCGGGGCATTGATGGCTGTGAGGAGCTTCAGGTCGCCGCGGCGCCCGATCAGCTGCTCGACCAGTGCCAGGTTGGCCGGGTTGTCTTCAACATACAGCAGGGTCGGCTGCTGGCCGATCTCGGGCGCCGCCGTTGGCCGCCTTTCCATCGCGACTTCCTCGATGTTTTCGAGTACCGGCGCCAGTGCGGCTGCAAACTCCACCCAGAACACCGTGCCTACGCCCACTGCGCTTTCGACGCCGATCTTCCCGCCCATCAGCTCGACGAGCTGCTTGGTGACGACCAGCCCGATGCCGGTACCCTCTTCGCCCCCGTCTTCCTGGCCAAGACGATTGAACGGCTGGAACAATTGTGAAAGCTGGTCCGCCGACAGTCCGCTGCCCGTGTCCTTGACGCAGACACGTACGCGATCCTTGTCGCTGGCCACGCATTGGACAATCACGCTGCCGCCACTGCCGTTATATTTGATCGCATTCGACAACAGGTTGATCATCACCTGCTTGACGCGCGTGCGGTCGGCGTGGACGTACAGGGCGTTGTCGAAACTCGGGAAGGTCATGGCGATGCCGCGCTTGGCCGCCTGTGGTTCGATCATCCCCTTGCAATCCTGCAGGACGTCGGTCATCGACATCGGTTCCTGGGACATCGTCACCTTGCCCGATTCGATCATGGCCAGATCGAGGATCTCGTTAATCAGACGCAGCAGGTACCAACCGCCCTTCAGGATCTGGTCAATGGAACGCTGCTGTCGCGCGGCCGGCGGCGGCACTTCCGACGCCATCAACTGTGCAAAACCGAGCACGGCATTGAGCGGGGTGCGGAGTTCGTGGCTCATACTCGATAGGAATTCTGACTTGGCAAGGTTGGCCTTCTCGGCCGCTTCCCGCGCCACTTGCAGCTCGACGTTGCTCTTTTGCAGTGCATGTTCGAAGTGCTTGCGCTCGGTGACGTCGCGGGCCGCGGCAAAGACGCCCTGCAGTTTGCGGTCGCGGTCGTGGAAGGTAGTGGCGTTGAACGACACCACGGTTTCCGTGCCGTCGCGTGCCAGTGCGGTCAGTTCGTAATTAGTGACTTTGCTTTCCCTGAGCACCCGGGTGATGCCTTCCTCGGCACGCTGCGGCTCCGTAAAGCAGCTCCTGAACGGCGCGCCAATCAACTCGTCGCGGGTGCGGCCGGTTAACAGTTCCATTTGATGGTTGACGTCGCTGATGGTGCCGCGCGGGTCGGTCGTGATCAGGGGGTCGATATTCGATTCGATCAGCGAGCGCGTGTAGAACTGCTGGTCGCGCAGGCGCTGGTCGAGCAATTCCTGTTCTGCTTCCACCTGCTTGCGCGCCGTATTGTCGGTGCCGATCAGCAGGAACCCGATCAGCTTGCCGTCCGGCCCGTGCAGGGCTGTGACCGAGACCAGTGCCGGAACCCGCGTGCCGTCCGCGCGGATATAAGTCAGTTCGTAGATATCCTCGAGGCCGCGCACAGCCTTATAGACCAGCGCTTCGAATCCAGGCAGGATCGTCGTATGGAATTCCCCACTAAGCGCATCAGCGCGCACGATCAGCTCTTGCGCATCCGAGATGTCGGCCGGCGTGAGCTTGTCGACCACGTCGGCTGCGCGATAGCCCAGCATGCGTTCGGCGCCGACATTGAAAATCTGGACCACGCCTTGGGCGTCGGTCGCGATACTCGAAAAGTTTACGCTATTAAAAATGGCGTCCTGCAAGGCGCCCGCTTTGAGCAGCGGTGCCTCCATGACTGCCGCCTCGCGATCGGCGTGCAGGCGCGCTTGGCGCTGTGCCAGGAACAGCAAGCCGACAAGAAAACATAGCAGCAAGCCGATGCTGGTAAGGGTCTGCACGGCGGCGCGATTGCTGCCGTCCTCGTGCGAGAGCGCGATCGCGCCGACCAGCAGCAGCACCAGCAAGGTCGCAGCGAAGCCGATGGTTCTCAGCCTCTCGACCGAAGTATTTTTTATGGACGACATAAAGGAGATCCGATGACGGAAAAGGGAGCGCCGGCCTGGCGCCAAAGGTGACGGCAAAGCTGCGTCAGGCAATCGGGCTTGCGGCCAGTGCGGGTTGCCTCGCAGGTTGCCTATTCCGTACGTCCGACAACAGCCGGCCGAATTCTTTCTTGACGACGCCATAGCATTCGCACACGTCCTGCTCCAGGCCGGCGCGGTCGAGCACCGTGATGTGGCCGCGCCGGTAGCTGATATGGCCGCGTCCCTGCAACCGCCCTGCCGCCTCGGTCACGCCCTCGCGGCGCACGCCCAGCATGTTGGAAATCAGCTCCTGCGTCATGGTCAGTTCGTTCGACATCAGGCGGTCGAGCGTCAGCAACAGCCAGCGGCACAGTTGCTGCTCCACCGTATGGTGTCGGTTGCACACCGAGGTTTGCGCCATATGGGTGAGCAATGCCTGTGTATAGCGCAGTAACAGGCGCATCACCGGTCCGGCGCGGTCGAACTCCTCCATCAGGATCCGCACCGGCAAGCGATAACCGAAGCCGGCGGTCTGGACCACAGCCCGGCTTGGCGTGCTGCCGCCGCCCATGAAGAGCGACACGCCCAGCATGCCCTCGTTCCCTACCCCTGCAATTTCGGATGAGCCGCCATTTTCCAGCAGGTAGTGGAGCGAAATGATGGCCGTCGTCGGGAAAACGACATAGTCGAGTTTGCCGCCGGATTCGCACAGCACGTCACCGAGCCGCAGCGGTATGGATTCGAGGTGGGGAGAAAGGCGGTCGAACTCGGCGTCGAGCAGGGCTGCGAGGAGGTGGTTCTGGTTCGGGTCTTGCGTGCGTGGCATCCAGGTTTTTTTCATGCAGACCGGCAGTAAATGAGCAGGCAGGGTAGCACGGCTACAACAGTTCATCGTTTCTACCTTACTAAATAGAAAATATCTGTTGTTATGAGCGCTACCGAACAGAAGACAACGTGCCGAAAGGTAATAGTTCGTCCAAGGAAGTACGTTGAGCCCATGCCCCTTCCGATGTTTTCATGCCATGAGCGTGAATGCATGCAGCGAACATGATCAGCCTGTTGCATAATGCGACCGGTTTGTTCCACGGGCTCGGCATACGGAGTGACAACACAGCACAGCAGTTGGCGTCGCCCGAATAAGAATCAACACCAAGAAACCACTTACCATAGAAAAACAGATACATGAAAACCTCCAGCAAACTCGCCGCACTGATCGCACTGGCCTGCGCAACCATGATGAGCGCCCAGGCCGCAGGCCAGGATACGGCACAGGCCGGCTCGACCTTCGTGAACCCGGACTGGGCCAACAGCGCCTGGTACATGGGTGCCGGCATTGGCCAGTCGCGCGGCGACATCCCTAGCCGCCAGGTCCGCGGCCTGACCACGGGCACGCAGACGGTCACCAGCTTCACCGAAGACACCCGTGACGTCGGCGGCAAGCTGTTCATCGGCAAGCAACTGAGCCGCCACTTCGCTATCGAAGCGTCGTACTACGACCTGGGCGAGTTCAACTACCGCGCCACGACGACCGGCAACGGCGTCCTGGCTAGCGAAACCGAATTGCGCGGCGGCGCCCTGGACCTGGTTGCCCAACTGCCACTGACCCAGCGCCTGTCGCTGCTGGGCCGCGGTGGTCTGCACTACACGAAGGCCACCACCAGCTTCACCGGTAACCGCCTGAACGCCCTGGGCAACCCGAACCCGCCAAATGAAGGTCGTCGCGGCGGCAAGTTCGGCGTCGGTATCGAATACAAGTTCACCGAAGCCCTGGCTGTGCGCGCTGAAGTCGAGCGCATGCGCCTCGTGGCCGATGCCGCCGGCAACCGTGGCGACGTCGACTTCGGCACCCTGAGCCTGGTCTACAAATTCGGCCGTCCGGCAGCCGCCGCCTACGTCGCGCCGGCTCCAGTAGTCGCCGCACCGGTGGAAGCACCGGTAGCCGCACCGGCCGCACCAGCTCCGGCACCGACCCCAGTGTCGGAAAAGGTATCGTTCGCAGCCGAGGCGCTGTTTGACTTCGACAAGGCCGTCGTCAAAGCAGACGGCAAAGCGGCGCTGGACGATCTGATGGCGAAGCTGCAGGGCATGAACACCGAAGTGATGATCGCCGTCGGCCACACCGACTCGAAGGGTTCGAACGCCTACAACGACAAGCTGTCGCTGCGCCGCTCGGAAGCCGTCAAGGCCTATCTGGTGTCGAAAGGCCTGGACCCAGCGCGCCTCTACACTGAAGGCAAGGGCGAAACCCAGCCGATCGCTGACAACGCGACCGACGAAGGCCGCGCCAAGAACCGCCGCGTGACGATCGAAGTGGTCGGTACCCGTACCGTCACCCAGTAACTCAGCAGCTGTTTTAAAAAGAACCGCCCGGTGCAAGCCGAGGCGGTTTTTTTACGTCCAGGCCGGATGCACCGGCAGTCCGCCCTTTTCAGATGAGCGGCGAAGCCGGCCGGCGTTGGGATCGATCGCTAACGGAACCGTGGCCCTATTGCGTTGTCCTATGTAAGCCAGCCGCATTAAGCCAGCCGCACGTATGGCGGCGAACGAGGAACACGCCAGAACTGGGGGGCACTTGTTTACCCGACGTCCGTTAATCGGGGGGATAGAACGGTGACAAGTGCCTGCCCAGTCCGTTAAATGCCTGGGCTCACAGACCTGCCTGGCTGTCCGCTTTTGACTCAACGCGGATGGGCGGCGAGCCAGTACCTACCCATTTGCGGCCACTGTGCCGGCGCGTTCAACCAGCGCATAAATCACGGCATCGTCTGCGCTTCATTCAGCTTTCGTAGGGTGGGCATTCATGCCCCCGCCGTCTCACCCGTTGCGCCCCGTTGCGCGCACCGAGGTGTGGATACGCAGCACAGCGTGGACTCGGGAGTCCACCCTACGGGTAGCCGAGGCCACGCACTGGGGTTTGCGTAGGGTGGAGTCCTGAGTCCACGCGGTCACAAGCCGGTCAGCCATCAGCGCGAAAAAAAACCATCAGACGAAAAAAAACCCCGCAGAGATCACTCTGCGGGGTTTTTCCTTTATAACTAGCCTGACGATAACCTACTTTCACACTGGTTGCAGCACTAT
>NZ_JBHSMU010000018.1:0-191005 GCF_042655085.1 Massilia niabensis
ATAGTGCTGCAACCAGTGTGAAAGTAGGTTATCGTCAGGCTAGTTATAAAGGAAAAACCCGTTCAGTGATCTGAGCGGGTTTTTTTTCGTCTGATGGTTTGTCTCCACGCGTTGTTGCCGTAGCGGACGGTGAGACCGCGTGCGCACGAGTGCGCTCCCTGCAGAACGAACACTGGGCCTGCGTGCGCGCTGCCTTGCTGCCTGCTAGCTTGTTCCAATCATCACCATGAGTGCACCAGCGCGTCTCCTGAAACTATACTGCACAGCATACTAATATATTAGCTGCCTGCAGAGCCTAGCCGGGCAGCCTCTCTTGAGGAGCGCCCGGCAATGACGTTTCATTCTCGACGACGGTTTCTTGGAGCCGCTGCCGCGGCCTCGGCCTTGCCCGCTTTCGTCGGCGAGGCGAGAGCCGAGACGGCCAACACCGGCCAACCGGCAGTAAGGTTGTCGCCCACGGTCTTGCGCTGGCTCGACGGCCAGCCGCCGGCACGGTTCGAAGGCGCCACGCTGGGCGTTCCATGGCCACGCGGCGCGATGAAGCCAGGTGCGAAGCCCGGCCAGGCGCTCCGCTTCGCCATTGCAGGGGAGGGCGGCCACCTCGCCGTCCAGTCCTGGCCGCTGGCTTACTGGCCGGATGGTTCGCTCAAGTGGACGGCGCATGCGGTCGCCGGCGGGCGCCCGGCCGGCTACATGACGCTACAGCCGGGTGCAACGCCTGCGGCCGGCACTGTCTCCGTCAAACAGGGCACGAGCCAGGTCACGGTCACCTCGCGCGACCTGGTGTGGACCATCCCGACCTCGGGCGCGCATCTCGTCACGACCGCCAGCCGCGGCGGCCGCGTCACCCTGCGCGACCTGCGCCTGGTCGCGTTGCGCCAGGATGGGCCCGAACCGGAGGGCGCCGGCACGGTTACGCGCCAGCCCTTTACCAGCCGCACCAGCCGCGTCACGGTCGAGCAGACCGGCCCGGTGCGCGCGGTGGTCAAGATCGACGGCACCCACACTGGCCACGGCCGGGACTGGCTGCCGTTTTCGGTGCGCCTGTACTTCTATGCCGGTTCCGACAGCGTGCGCATCGTCCACTCCTTCATCTACGACGGCGACCCCGCCAGGGACTTCATCGCCGGACTGGGCGTCACTGCCACCGTGCCGCTGAGCGACGCCAGCCATGACCGGCATGTACGCTTCTCCGGCGAGGGCATCGGCGTATGGGGCGAGGCAGTGCGCCCGGTAACGGGGTTGCGCCGCGATCCCGGCCAGGCCTGGCGCGAGGCGCAAATAGCCGGCCAGGCACTGCCGCCCCTCGCCGGCATGGCGAAAGCGGTGCAGGATGGCCTGCAATGGGTACCCGAATGGGGCGATTTTTCGCTGTCCCAGCCGACGCCCGATGGCTTCACCGTCCGCAAGCGCACTGGGTCGGGGCGTGCCTGGATCGACAGCAATGCCGGCACCCGCACCAACGGCCTGGCCTATGTCGGCGGCGCGTCAGGCGGCGTGGCCCTCGGCCTGAAGGATTTCTGGCAACGCGCCCCGACCCAGCTCGACGTGCGCCGGGCGGCGAGCGAGGCCGCCGAACTGACGGCCTGGTTGTACTCGCCCAACGCGCCGGCAATGGACATGCGTTCCTATCGCGGTCTCGACGGCATGGACACGCACGAAAAACAGATCGCGGGCCTGAACATCACCTATGAGGACTACGAGGCCGGTTGGGATTCCTCGGTCGGCGTCGCACGCACCTCGGAACTGCAGCTGTGGGTACTCGGCGGCACGCCCTCGCACGAGGCTTTTTCCGGCATGGCCGAGCAGGTTGCCAATCCAGCGCGCCTGGTCGTGGCGCCGCAACGCATCCACGAATGCGGCGTCTTCGGCGACTGGGACGTGGCGCGCGCCGACACTCCGGCCCGCAAGATGGTCGAGGACTGGCTGACCTTCCAGCTCGACCAGTATCTGGTCGAGCGTGAACAGCACCGCTGGTACGGCTTCTGGTCGTATGGCGACGTGATGCACGCCTACGACGGCGACCGCCACATGTGGCGCTACGATATCGGCGGCTACGCGTGGGACAACTCGGAACTGTCGACCGACCTCTGGCTCTGGTACAGCTTCCTGCGAACCGGCCGCGCCGACATCTTCAAGTTCGCCGAGGCGATGACGCGCCACACCGGCGAGGTCGACGTCTACCACCTGGGCCGCTTCAAGGGCTTCGGCACCCGCCACGGCGTGCAGCACTGGTCGGATTCCTCGAAGCAGCCGCGCGTCTCGAATGCCGCTTACCGCCGCATCTACTACTTCCTCACTGCCGACGAGCGCACCGGGGACCTGATGCGCGAACTGCTCGAGTCGGATGCCGATCTGCACAAGGTCGATATCTCGCGCAAGCTGCCGCCATCCGCAGCAAGGGAAACCCCGTCCGGCCTGGTGAATGCGGCCTTCGGCACGATGTGGGGTTCGCTGGTGGCGGCCTGGCTGGCCGAATGGGAGCGGACCAACGACCCACGCTGGCGCGACAAGATCGTGAATGGCATGGAGAGCATCGGCCGGCTCAAGCGCCGCTGGTTCGCGGCCTCCGCGCCGTACGACCCACGCACCGGCAAATTCAGCGGCCCCGGCGAGCATGTCGCGATCTCGCAGCTCAACGGCGTGTTCGGGGTGGTGGAGATGAGTTCCGAATTGCTGACCCTGGTCGATGTTCCCGCCTACCGGACGGCCTGGCTGGAGTACTGCCGCTACTACAACGCGCCGGTCAAGGAACTTGTCGGCCTGCTGGGCAAGGACCCGGGTGGACGCGCCCAGGAAGACTCGCACTCGCGCCTGACCGCCTACGCCGCCTGGCACGAGCGCGACCGCGCGCTGGCCCTGCGCGCCTGGCGCGAACTGCTTGGCAACGGCGGCTTCCTGACCCGCGAACGCACCCGCCGCGTCGATGGCCCGGCGGTACTGCGGCCCCTGGTCGAGCAGCCTGGCATCGGCACCAACGGCGCCGCCCAGCGCAGCCTGGCTGCCATCCAGAACCTGGCCCTGGTAGGCGGCAGCCTCGACGAAGCCATGCGCGCCGCAGGTATCCTGCGCTGAGCGCCTACATACTCTACTTGACCTGAGAAACCATGAATAAACTCGCCACCGTATTCTGGATCGTCGTCGGCGCGCTCGCCAGCCTCCCCACATGGGCCCAGGACCTGCGGCCCGCTTTCCTGCTGACCGGCGCCCACGCCCGCGACAGCCAGGACTTGTCCGGCCAGTGGACCTATTCGAAAGACCTGTACCGCACCGGCCTCACCGACATTAACGGCTGGGTCGCCAAGTCGCGCATGCAGCGCTACCGCGACATCGACGTGGCGGCCGTCGAGGCGAAGGGCGGGGCCGACTTCTTCGAGTTCGACCTCGACCGCGGGCCGCTAATGGCCATCCCCGGCGCCTGGAACGCCGCTACACCCGAGCTGCGCTATTACGATGGCCTGGTCTGGTTCCAGCGCAAGTTCGCGGCCAGCCCGCAGCCCGGCAAGCGCGCCTTCCTGCGCTTCGAGGCCGTCAACTACCGCGCCTACGTTTACCTGAACGGCAAGGAGATCGGTCGCCACGAGGGCGGTTTCACGCCCTTCGTGCTGGAAGTGACGCAGGCCCTGCGCGCGGGCGAGAACCGCCTCGTGGTGGGCGTCGACTCAACCCACGACGCGCAGTCGATCCCGACCACGATCACGGACTGGGACCTGTACGGCGGCATCACGCGCCCGGTGCGCCTGATCACCACGCCCGCTACCTTCATCGATGACGCGACGCTGGCCTTGCGCCCGAACGGCCGCATCAGTGGCGAAGTGCGGCTGCAGGGTCCGGATGCCGCGAATCAGCAGGTGAGCCTGGCGATCGGCACGGTGGCGTCGGTACGCGCCGTCACCGACGCCAGCGGGCGCGTCGTGTTCGACCTGCCTGCCCCGAAAGCGCTTGCGCGCTGGACGCCCGAGCAGCCGACCTTGTACGACGTGCGTTTCTCCGTCGCCGGTGACGTGCTGCGCGAGCGTATCGGTTTTCGCACGATCGAAGTGAAGGGCAGCCAGATCCTCCTGAACGGCAAGCCGCTCTACCTGCGCGGGATGTCGCTGCACGAGGAGGAGTTCGGCCCAAACCCGGCGCGCAACATCACGGAACAGGCCTCGCGCGCGCTGCTGCACGAGATCAAGCATGGTCTGAAGGGGAACTACGTGCGCCTGTCGCACTACCCGCATTCCGAAACCACGGTGCGCCTGGCCGACGAGATGGGCCTGCTGGTGTGGAGCGAAATCCCGGTCTACTGGACGGTGGACTGGGACAACCCGGCCGTGCTGCGCAAGGCGCTCGCGATGCAGGCCGAAACCATCTACCGCGACCGCAACCGCGCCTCCGTCATCCTCTGGAGCGTCGGTAACGAGACGCCCGTGTCCCCCTCGCGCACGCGCTTCCACGGCGCCATGGCCGACAACGTGCGCCAGCTGGACCCGACCCGCCTGGTCAGCGCCGCGCTGCTGGTCGAGCGCCAGGGCGATGTGCTGGCGATCCAGGATCCGCTGATCGACAAGCTCGACGTACTGGCCGTGAACACCTATGCCGGCTGGTACGGCGCCGACACGCTGGACGCGATCGCCAACCTGACATGGAAAGTGCCGTCGGACCGTCCGCTGATCCTGTCCGAGTTCGGTGCCGACGCTTTGGCCGGCTACCGCAATGACGGCAACAGGAAATTCACGGAGGAGTACCAAGCCGAGTACTACCGCAAGACGCTGGCGATGGCAGACCGGATCCCGACGCTGCGCGGCATGTCGCCCTGGATCCTGAAGGACTTCCGCTCGCCGCGCCGCGAGCACCCGGTATTCCAGAACGGCTGGAACCGCAAGGGCTTGCTGTCCGAGACGGGCGTGCGCAAGCAGGCCTTTGGTGTGCTGCGCGACTATTACCACACTAAATAAAGTCCGGCCCCGGCCTACCCCCATCACTGACACTTTGGAGTCACCCATGCATACCAACGTCACCAGCGCCCCTGTGGTCACCGCCATGCGCGTCGTCCCCGTCGCCGGCCAGGACAGCATGCTCATGAACCTCTCCGGCGCCCACGGCCCCTGGTTCACCCGCAACATCCTGATCCTCACCGACAGCGCCGGCAACACGGGCCTGGGCGAAGTGCCGGGCGGCGAAAAGATCCGCCAGACCCTGGAAGACGCGCGCCCGCTCGTCGTCGGCAAGACCATCGGCGACTACAACGCAGTGCTGAACGCCATGCGCACGGCCTTTGCCGACCGCGATGCCGGCGGGCGCGGCCTGCAAACCTTCGATTTGCGCACGACCATCCACGCCGTTACCGCGATGGAGTCGGCCCTGCTCGACCTGCTCGGCCAGTTCATGAACGTACCCGTGGCTTCCCTGCTGGGCGAAGGCATGCAGAGGAATAGCGTCGAGATGCTGGGCTACCTGTTCTACGTGGGCGACCGCAACAAGACTGATCTCGCCTACCGCGCCGAGCCCGACGCGAGCGACGCCTGGTTCCGCTTGCGCAACGAGGAAGCCCTGACCCCGGAAGGCGTGGTGCGCCTGGCCGAAGCGGCGCGCGAGCGCTATGGCTTCAACGACTTCAAGCTCAAGGGCGGCGTGCTGGCGGGCGAGGCCGAGATGGAGGCGATCGTCGCCCTGCACGAGCGTTTTCCTGATGCGCGCGTCACGCTCGACCCGAACGGCGCCTGGTCGCTCGACGAGGCGGTGCGCCTGTGCCGCGACAAGCACGGCATCCTGGCCTATGCCGAAGACCCGTGCGGCGCCGAGAACGGCTTTTCGGGCCGCGAAGTGATGGCCGAGTTCCGCCGCGCCACCGGCCTGCCGACTGCGACCAACATGATCGCCACCGACTGGCGCCAGATGGCGCACTCGATCTCCCTGCAGTCGGTCGACATTCCGCTGGCCGACCCGCATTTCTGGACCATGAGCGGCTCGGTGCGCGTGGCCCAGCTGTGCCAGATGTTCGGCCTGACCTGGGGCTCGCATTCGAACAACCACTTCGATATTTCGCTGGCGATGTTCACCCACGTCGGCGCCGCCGCGCCGGGCAAGGTGACGGCGATCGACACCCACTGGATCTGGCAGGATGGCCAGCGTTTGACGAAAGATCCGTTGAAGATCGAAGGCGGGATGATCCATGTGCCGGCTAAGCCGGGCCTGGGCATCGAGCTCGACGAGCTTGAATTGGAAAAGGCGCACCAGGCTTACCGCAACATGGGCCTCGGCGCGCGTGACGATGCGGTGGCGATGCAGTACCTGGTGCCGAACTGGCGCTACGATAACAAGCGGCCTTGCCTGGTGCGTTGATCAGGCGCGGCGGCTTATCGGCTGGTTGAACGCGTGCGCGGCGTTGACGCCGCGGGTTGTTCATGCAGTCGAGTGTAGCCGCACACGCGTTCAACCAGCCCCGAAAACCTCGCGTCGTGTCCCCGGTCCGTTGAACGCGTGCGCGGCTGCGCCGCTCAGTGCCGCGACCGCCCAATCCGCCGGTGCACCCGCCGCTGTGCCAGCCAGACGGCGCCGGCCACTAGCGGCACCAGTACGCCGAGCGCGATCTCCGGGTTGATCGGCAGGCCGGCCGCCTTGGCCGCCTTGCCCGCATAGCCGAGCAGGCCGACCAGGTAGTAGGAGATCGCAGCCACCGACAGGCCCTCGACCGCCAGCTGCAGCCGCAGCTGCTGCGCGGCGCGGGCGTTCATCGATTCCAGGATGCGGCGGTTCTGCATCTCCTGCACGATGCCGACCCGGGTGCGCAGCAGGTCGTTGGTGTCGGCCAGGCGCCGGCCCAGCGCATCCTGGCGCGCGCTGGTAGCGTCGCAGGTGTGCATCGCCGGCGCCAGGCGACGGTCCATGAATTCCTCGACCGTGGGCGTGCCCTCGATGCGCACTTCGCGCAGTTCCTCGATGCGGGCGTGCACGATGCTGAAATAGGCTTTCGAGGCGGAGAAGCGGTAGCCGTTGTCGAGGATGAGTTTTTCCAGCCGCGCGGCCAGGCGCGTGATCTGGCCCAGCAAGCGCTGCTCGCCGTCGGCCCCCTGGTCGGGCTGGGCCGTGTCCGTCGCCACCATGGCGCCGGCCAGCGCCGCCAGCTCCGCTTCGATGCGGTCCAGCTCCATGCCGACCGCGCGCGCAGCTGGCAGCCCGAGCAGGGCCATCATGCGGTAGGTTTCGATCTCCAGCACGCGCTGCACCAGCCGCCCGCCCTGCAGGTCGCGCATGGCGAGGTCGCGGATCACGAAGCGGCTGAAGCCGTCCGCCTGGATGGCGAAGTCGGTGCACAGCTCGGCGCCCTGCATGACGGAGGACCCGGCCAGCAGGTTGCGTTCGAACACGTTGGGGAGGCCGGACGCGTCGGCGTCGCCCGGGACCAGGGCCACGTGCGCAGCCGCCATCAGCCGGCCCTCGAGCTGGGCCAGCCAGGCCACCGGCAGGAAGGCCAGCGGCATGTGCCCGAACGCCTCGTGCAGCGCCAGGCCGGGAGGCAGGGGAGCGGCGACGGTATAGGTCGCGAACTCGGTATGGCATTCCCATTTCAGGCAGAAGCTGCCGAAATCGTGGAAGAAGTGGCTGCTGCCCGGCCCTGGGGCGCTCACCCCGAAATGCTCGCACAGCGCCGCCAGCAGGCGCTGCTGCACATGCGCCTGCGGCGGTCCGCCCTCGGCACTGTGGCAGATCGCCAGGTGGGTGATCGCTTCCGGGGCGTCGAGCCGCAGGAAGGGACGCGAATGCAGTTCGGCCGCCAGCGGCACGCGCGATGGATGGTTCAGCGAACCATTGAAGTCTCTCAAGCAGCCCTCCGGTGTGTGCACGTCAATACAACGCTACCATATCACGACGGATACTTCGGTCCCATGTTCAGGAAAGGGCCGCCCTGGTGCAGGGTCGTGAGGTCGTCCGCGGGCGGGTAGTCGCCGCCCGCCGGCAGCTTGTGCGCGAACTGCGCCGAGCTGTCCTTCGGACGGAAGCACAGGTGGCGCGCGTGGCGGTCGTCCCACCAGCGGCCCGGATTGTCCGACACGCCGAAGGTGACGGTATGGCCTACCCGTGGCGTCACCAGCGAGCGGTGCAGCAGTTCGACCAGGTCGTCGAGGCTGAGCCAGGTCACCATCTGGCGGTGCGTGGTCGGCTCGGGGAAGCAGTAGCCGATGCGGATGCACACCGTCTCGACCCCGAAGCGGTCCCAATAGAAGCGCGAGAGCGACTCGCCCCATACCTTCGACAGGCCGTAGTAGCCGTCCGGCCGCGGCGGCATGCTGGCGTCGACCAGTTCGGTGGTCTCGTACATGCCCATCGTGTGGTTACTGCTGGCGAACACGACGCGCCGGATGCCCAGCTTGTGCACCGCCTCGTACAGGTTCACCAGGCCCAGCAGGTTGGCCTGCATGATGGGCGCGAACTCGACTTCGGTGGACACGCCGCCGAAGTGCAGGATGGCGTCGACGCCCTCGCACATGCGCATCACCGACTCGCGGTCGGCCAGGTCGCATTGCACGACTTCTTCGCCCGGGCCGGCCGGGCCGATGTCGGCCACGTCGGCCAGGCGCACGATGTCGGAAAATGCGTTCAGGCGCTCGCGCAGGCGGCGGCCGAGGTTGCCGCCTGCGCCGGTAAGGAGGATGCGTTTGAATGGTTTGGTCATGGTTTTACGAGACGAGTGAAAGCGAAAGGAATGTGGGGAGCGCGCCGGCGGTCATGGCGCTGCCCCGGGCTTGGCGGGCTTGGGCGGCGCGGGCGCGGCGCTGTCCTCGAAGGCGCCGAGGTCCGGCGCAGCGCCAAGGTAGGGCAGGCCGACGTCGACGCCGCGGTCGACCAGGCCGCTCGCGGCGGCCAGGCGCAGGGACGGCAGCCGGGGCAGGGCGCCGCCGGGCAGGCGCGGCGCGTCCCAGCCATCGAGCGCGACCGCCTGGAAGTCGGCGGTCGAGGGCGGCACGGGCAGGTTCCAGCTGTTGTGCGCATGGTCGGCGCCATCGATGCTCGCCACCGGGGCGTCGCCATAGGCCAGGTTGTTGCGCAGGATGCCGAGGTTGAGGGGCGCGCCGGCCGCATCAATGCCGAGCATGTTGAAGCCGGCGCGGTTTCCGGCCGCCGTGTTGTTGTAAAAGTAGCTCGCCACCGGATGGTGGTTGGCATAGAAGCCCCAGGACTTGTTGGCGAAGGCGACGTTGTTGCGCGTGATGTGGCGCGGCGCGCCGGCTACATGGCGCCGCGCGAAGCCGCCGATCTTGAAGCCGTTGCCGTTGCCGGCCGCGAGCGGCGTGGCCGTGCCCGGGATATAGCCGTGTCCCCAGGACCAGGAGTCCTCGATCACGACGACCGACTCCGAATGGATGGTGTCGTAGCCGTCGTCGGTATTGGCCCAGGCGCGGCAGCCGCGGATCACGTTGCCAGGCTGGTCGCCGCGCACGTGCACGCCGAAGCCGTCGGCATTCTGGCCGGGGCCGCTCTTGCTGTAGGGGTCGTAATTGTGGTGCGAATCGCTGTTGAGCACCAGGTTATGGCTGCCGTGGGCGATGAACAGGCCAGGCCCCATGTGGTGATGGGTGTCGATCTGCTCGAAGGTATTGTGGCTGCCGCTGTTCAAGATGCCCCAGGACTCGTTGTTGAGCCGGTTGCCCGGCTGTTGCGGCGCACCTGTCACTTCCAGGCCTTTCAGGTGCAGGTGGCTGGCCGTTACGTTGAAGGCCTTGACGCGGCAGTTATCCCGCATCCGCGAGAAGTCGAACACCGGCCGCTCGCCTGGGTAGGCCCAGTAACGGATCGGCTGCCCGGGCTTGCCGCTCTTGCCGAGGGTGATCGCGTTGACGGTGCCGGTCATGCTCGCGCAGGCGTCCAGCGCGGCCGTGTAGATATAGGCGCCGCCGCGGAAATACACGGTGTCGCCCGGCAGGGCGCCGGCCTCGGCCCGTGCGACGCTCTTCCAGGGCGCGGCCAAGGTGCCGGGGCCGGCGTCGTTGCCGCCCGGTGCCACGTAATAGGTCGCAGCGCCCGCCATGCCGCAGGCCGCGAAGGCGCCCGGCACGAGAGCGAGCATGAGCGCGCGCAGGATCGGACACTGCTGTCTGTGTTGCATCCTCATCCTGCTTCCGTCATGGGTGTTGTGTTGGTGGCGCCTGCCGCCCATCATTACCGGCTGATTCGCCGCGCCAGTCAATGAACCGATCACGATTGCTCACCATGTTGAGTAATTGGCGGCGGGCGCGCGCAGGCGGATCCGGATGCGCAACAATGGCCAGGCTAAACAACTAATATATCAGCGCTATCACCATCGGGTCCCATGACAAATCGCCCTGTTTTCCCACACCGCCTGGCTCATGCCCTGGCGCTGGCCGGCCTGCTGTGCGCGAGCGCGCTGCCGGCCCATGCCGCGCGCGCCCAGTACGACTTCAATCCCGGCTGGAAGCTGCACGTTGGCGACCCCCGGGATGCGGCCGAGGCATCGTTCGACGACAGCGCCTGGAAAGCGGTGACGCTGCCGCGCGCCTGGAACGAGGATGACGCCTATGGCAAGGACATCGTTGACCATTCCACGGGTGTGGCCTGGTACAGAAAACACTTCCAGCTCCAGAACCACCAGCCCGGCCAGAAGGTGTTCCTCGAATTCGAGGGCGCGCGCCAGGCGGCCGAGGTCTATGTCAACGGCAAGCGCATCGGCCTGCACGAAAACGGCATCAACGCCTTCGGTTTCGACATCAGCGCCGCGCTGCTGCCGGGCGATAACGTGGTGGCGGTGCGCACCGATAACAGCTGGGACTACCGCGAAAAGGCCACCAATCAGCGCTACCAGTGGGCCGACAAGAATTTCAACGCCAATTACGGCGGCTTGCCGAAAAACGTGCGCTTGCACGTCACCGAACCCCTGTACCAGACCCTGCCTTTGTTCTCGACCCTGGGCACGACCGGCGTCTATGTCTACGCGCGCGACTTCGACATCAAGAAGCGCAGCGCCACCATCTGGGCCGAGTCCGAGGTGCGCAACGATGCGCCGCAGGCGCGCACGTTTATCTATGAAATCGAGCTGCGTGACAAGGACGGCAAACGGGTCGCGCGCTTTGCCGCCCCGTCGCAAACGGTGGCGCCGGGCGCCACCACGACCGTGAAAGCGAGCGCGCTGGTAAAGAATCTGCACTTCTGGAGCTGGGGTTATGGGTACCTGTATGACGTGGTCACTACCCTGAAGGTGAACGGCAAGCCGCTCGACACCGTCACCACGCGCACGGGTTTCCGCAAGACCGAGTTCGGCCAGGGCGTCGTCAAGCTGAACGACCGCGTGCTGCAGATGAAGGGCTATGCCCAGCGCACCTCGAACGAGTGGCCGGCGGTCGGGATGTCGGTGCCGGCCTGGCTCTCCGACTACGGCAACGGCATGGCGCTGGCCAGCAATGCGAACCTGGTGCGCTGGATGCACATCGCGCCGTGGAAGCAGGACGTCGAATCGCTGGACCGCATCGGCCTGATGCAGGCCATGCCGGCGGGCGACTCCGAGAGGGACGTCGACGGCCGGCGCTGGGAGCAGCGCGTGGAAGCCATGGTTGATGCCATCGTCTACAACCGCAACAGCCCGAGCATCCTGTTCTACGAGTCCGGCAACAAGGGCGTGAGCGCGGAGCACATGCGCGAGATGAAGACCCTGCGCGACAAGTACGATCCCTACGGCGGCCGGGCCGCAGGCAGCCGCGAGATGCTCAGCAGCGAGCTGCAGCAGGTGTCCGAATACGGCGGCGAGATGTTATACATTAATAAGAGCGCGCGCATGCCGATGTGGGCGATGGAGTACAACCGCGACGAGGGCGCCCGCAAATTCTGGGATGACTTCACGCCGCCTTTCCACAAGGACGGAGACGGCCCGCTGCATAAAGGTGAGTCGGCTGCCGCCTACAACCGCAACCAGGACAGCTTCGCGCTGCAGAACGTCTCCACATGGTACGACTACTGGCGCGAGCGCCCGGGCACCGGCACCCGCGTGTCGAGCGGCGGTGTGAACATCATTTTCTCGGACAGTAACACCCACCACCGCGGCGCCGAGAACTACCGCCGCAGCGGCGAAGTCGACGCCATGCGCATCCCGAAGGACGGCTTTTTCGCCCACCAGGTGATGTGGGACGGCTGGGTGGACGTGGAAAAGCCGCGCGCCCATATCGTCGGCCACTGGAACTACACACCCGGAACAAAAAAGCCGGTGCACGTGATCTCGAGCGCCGACTCCGTCAAGCTGCTCCTGAACGGCAAGGAGGTCGGCGCCGCGAAACAGAGCAAGCGCTTCGTGTTCACGTTTGATGACGTGGCCTGGCAGGAAGGCGAGTTGAAGGCGGTCGGTTACGACGCACGCGGCAAGAAGATTTGCGAGGCGATGCTCGCCACGGCGGGCAAGCCCGCGGCGCTGCGCCTGACGACGATCGCATCGCCGCACGGCCTGCGCGCCGACGGCGCCGACCTGGCGCTGGTGCAGGTGGAAGTGGTGGACGCGAAGGGACGGCGCAACCCGGTCGCCCTCGACACCGTGCACTTCGACCTGCAAGGCCCGGCCGAATGGCGCGGCGGGATCGCGCAGGGAAAGGACAATTACATCCTGGCGCGTTCGCTGCCGGTGGAAGGGGGCGTGAATCGCGTGCTGGTGCGCAGCACGCCGCAGGCCGGCAGGATCGTCGTGCGGGCCCGGGCCGAGGGCCTGGCGCCGGCGCAAGTCGCGTTTGCCTCGGCGCCGGTCCGGGTCGCGGCCGGGCTGGCCCCGCTGCCGCAGGCGCAGCCGCTGTTCCTCGGGCGCGGCCCGACCCCGGACACGCCCTCGTTCAAGGTCAGCCGCGTGGCGGTGCCGGTGGCGTCGAGCACGGCGCCGAGCAATGGCGCGAGCACCGCGCTCAGCTATGACGATGACGAAACCACGACCTGGGCCAGCAAGGGCGGAGAAGCGGCGGAAATCACCTACACGCTGGCACGCCCGGCGCGCCTGTCCGAGCTGGCGCTGAAACTGACCGGCTGGCGCGAGCGCAGCTACCCGCTGCGCATCAGCGTCGACGGCGAGGAGGTGTATGCTGGCACGACGCCGAAGAACCTTGGCTACGTGACGCTGCCGCTCAAGCCCAGGCTCGGCAGCACGGTACGCATCGCGCTCGACGGCAAGGTGGACGAAGCGGGCGCCATCAAGCTGACGGAAGTGGCGAACCAGGCCAACGTCGACACCGGCGGCAAGGCGCTCTCGACAAGCGCGCTGTCGATCGTCGAGGCGGAATTCTACGAACTGCCCTGAACTTACCCGCAGGAGGACGCGATGCCCTTGTTTGACGCCACCTTTCGCCTCGACCGCTCGCGCAATGCGACGGTCCAGGTGTTCGAGCACCTGCGCGAGCTGATCGTCAGCCTGGCCATCGCGCCGGGCACGGTGCTCGCCCGCCCGCAGCTGTGCGCTTACTTCGGCCTGTCGCAGGCGCCGATCCGCGAGGCCCTGCTGCGCCTCGAGGAAGAGCGCCTGGTCGACATCTACCCGCAGCACCAGACGCGGGTGCGCGCCATCGACCTGGCCTCGGCGCGCCAGGCGCATTTCCTGCGCCTGTCGGTCGAACTCGAAATGGCGCACCTGATGGCCCAGGATCCGAACCCGGCGCTCGAGCGCACCCTGCTCGAGCTGGTGGCGCGCCAGCAGGCCTGCCTTGCCGCCGGCGACCTCGCCACGTTCACCCGCCTCGACATGGAATTTCACCGCGCCCTGTACGAGGCGGCGGCCTTGCCCGACCTGTGGTCGATGATGCGCAGCTGCAGCGGCAATCTCGACCGGCTGCGGCGGATGCACCTGCCGCTGCACCGCAAGGCCGAGTCGATCCTCGAGCAGCATGCCCGCATTGCGCGCTGCATCGGCGCGGGTGACGCCGCCGGCGCACAAGGCCTCGTGCGCGAGCATTTGTCGGGCACGCTCAATGCGCTCGATGCGCTGCGCGAGCGGTATCCGGATCTGATGCTGCCGGCGGACTTTGCGCCGCCTTCGATGGCGGCGTGAGTTCGGGGCAGGGCGTAGGTACCGGAGGTTCAACCGGCCCGTGCGCATCACGCACGCCCATTCAATCACCGCATTGATCATTCCGTGACCCGCGAGCGACGCATATCGCTCAAGCCGGTGATTGATTCTCGCGCACGCCTCCCAAGGCCCGGTTTCCGACCCTACACTAACGCTCAGATCGCATCAACCAAAGCGCGGCGCCCGGCGGGCAGCGGCGCGACGAGAACAGGCCCCCAAGGGCCATCATGGAGACGACAATGCATGACATCCAACCGGGGCTGCGCCCCCATCGCCTGAGCGTGGCCGTTTCACTCGCGCTCGCTTCCCTGGTCACCGCGAATGCCGCCATGGCGCAGGCACAAACGCCGCAGACGCCGCAGGAACCGACTGCCAGCACGGCCGCCAACAGCAGCGTCGCCACCGGCGAGGGCCAGATCGCCACCGTCACCGTCTCGACCCGCCGCTCGCAGCAGTCGAGCATCCAGCGCAAGAAGAACGCCGCCACGTCGATGGACTCGATCGTCGCCGAAGACGTCGGCTCGCTGCCGGACCGGAACATCGGCGAAGCGATCTCGCGCATGTCGGGCATCGCGCTCGACCGCGGCGACTTCGGCGAAGGCGTCAGCGTCGCCGTGCGCGGCAACGGCCCCGACCTGACCCGCGTCGAGATCGACGGCCAGGGCGTGCAATCGGCCGGCGGCACCGACATGAACGGCGGCGGCAGCGGGCGCGGCACCGAGTTCCGCCAGCTCTCGGCCGACCTGATCAAGAGCGTCGACGTGGTCAAGGGCTCGACCGCCGACATGACCGAAGGGGCGCTGGGCGGCGGGATCATCATCAAGACCCGCACCGGCCTGGACTTCAAGGAGCCCTTCGTCTCGGTGCGCGCGGCGGGTACCCAGAACAGCCTGAACGAGAAGTGGTCGCCGGACGCAAACGTGATCCTGGCCCGCAAATTCATGGACGGGCGCCTGGGCGTCATGCTCAATGCGTCGGCCTCGAAGCACCAGAACGAATCGCACTCGATCCAGGTGGCCACCAGCGCCAACCAGGGTTATGCCCGCCTGCTCGACTTCGACAATTCGCCGCAGAAGACCTTCACCTTCAATCCCTCGACGCTGAACATGCTGGACCCGGCATCGACCCAGCCGACGGCAAGCTATCCGTACACGACCAGCGGCAGCTTCAATGGCGCCACCCCGCTCGAAATCCTGACCCGCTCGGCGGCCGCGCAGTCCAAGGCCGACTGCTACGCCGCCTTCCCGGTCCTGTCGGCGACCTCGCCGGTGCTCGCGAACATGGGGGCGACCAACCGCACCAATTCGATCAACATGCGCAGCAACGAGTTGATCACCTGCCTGAACCAGTGGAACGACTACACGCCTTCGCTGGTGCGCAACATCCTCAAGCGCGAAGTCGACAAGCGCCAGAACCTCGACCTGCGCTTCGATTTCAAGGTCAACAACGACCTGACCGTGTATGCCAAGGGCAGCTACAACAAGCGCGAGGTCGATAACGACTTCCTGACCTATGGTCTGGGCGGCATGGCGGTCAACACGGGCGGCACCTTTGTGGACACCAACGGCCGGCGCGCCGTGGCGCCGGGCGCGGCTGGGGCCGGATACTTCCTGTACCCGGGCACCACCAGCTATGTCAGCGGCCAGCCGCTGGTGACGGGCGCGGTGGCCAACGTCAATCCGGCCTCGGTCGTGGTCGACGCCAATCACCACGTGACGAAGTTCGGGATCAGCAACGGCAACGCGGGCACCGACCAGATCCGTGCCGAGATGGGCACCACCTCGAAATACGTCCAGCTGGGCGGCACCTTCAAGCGCGACGGCTTGACGGCGGAATTCTTTGTCGGCGACGCCAGGTCCGAATTCTATCGCGGCGACAAGCGCACCACCTTCTCCTACGATTACGGTCCGGCCACTATGAGCGTGCTGCCGAACGGCCTCTGGGCCTACGAGCTGCCGGCCAACTTCGACCAGTCCAACCCGGCCAACTACGTCCAGCTCAATCCAGTGCTGGCCAGCGGCGCGGTGGCGGCCAGCGGGACCAACATCAACTCGATCCCGGCCTATACCGCCGCCCAGCAGCCACGGCTGACGGCGGCGCCGCAGCTGACCTGGACGCCACGCATCATCGAGAGCGAAGAGCGCACCGCCAAGCTCGACATCGCGTATTCGCTGCCTGAAAGCATCCCGTTCTTCAAGCGCTTCAAGACCGGTTTCAACCTGCGCGACACGGCCAGGGACAACTTCAACGGCAACGGCGTGACCATTCGCGCCGCGCAAGGCACCACGCCGGGCATCGTCGTGCCGCAGGGCTTCATCCGCAGTTCCTTCGTCGGCTGCGAAAACACGCCTGGCTCGCTCGCTGCCGGCGGCAACGCCTGTAAATACGGGTTCGTGCCGAACAACACCTACGCGGCGGCGAACAGCGGCCAGGTCGTCATGACGCCGGCCGACTTCCAGAACGTCATTGCCCAGTCGCTCGTCGGCAAGGCCACGGAGACCTCGTTCTTCAACGGCGCCAAGGATGCCCCTGCAGGCCTGGTCAACAACTGGACCCAGATCGACGTCGACAAGGTGTTTGCCCTGTCTGGCGTGCCGAACATCAACTACGACTGCGTCAAGGAGTGCAAGGGCAGCGACGGCCAGGTCTACCAGCAGCCGCTGGCGAAGGTCAAGGAACGCAGCCAGGCTGCCTACGTGATGGCTGATTTCGGGCTGACGAACATCCCGTTCACCGACCGGGCGCTGCCCTTCGGCTGGGAAATCGACGGCAACCTCGGCTACCGCATCGTCCGCACCAAGGTCGACGGTACCGGCGTGATGACCTTCCGCTCGATCACCAAGACCGGCTCCTACGACCGCGCCAACCCGAATGCGGCATCCGGCATCGTCACGACCGAGGTGTCGCAGAATACGGCGATCAGCGCCAAGACCACCGACTTCCTGCCGATCTACAACCTGGCGCTGTGGGTCGTGCCGGACCAGCTGGTCCTGCGCTACAACCGTGCCCGTACCGTGGCCCGCCCACCGGTCGAGCGCCTGCTGCCTGCCGGCGTCTGCATCAACGACGAACGCCTCAGCGACAACGGCGAAGAAGACCAGCGCTGCACCAGCACCGTCGGCAATGCCAAGCTGGCGGCGCAGCGCAACCTGAACCAGGACCTGAGCGCCGAGTACTACCCGAGCAAGGACACCATGTTCTCGCTGTCCTACTTCAAGCAGAAGGGGCTCGTTGGTCCGTCGATCACCCAGGGCGTGAATTCGGTGCCGCTGTTCGCCGGCTCGAGCGTCATCGACCCGGGCACCGGCCGTCCGCTGAGCGACCTGAACTTCGACTACACGACCTGGATCAATGGCGTCCCCACCACCCGCAAGGGCTGGGAATTCGGTACCAAGACCGCCTTCACCTTCCTGCCGTCGATCCTGCGCTACACCGGCTTCGATGCGAACTACACCAAGCTCGCATCGGTCAGCTCGACCCAGAACGTGGTCGACCTGATTACCGGCGACATGATGCCGCCGCTGCGCGAGGCGAAAAACTCGTACAACTGGGCCTTGTGGTACGACGACGGCCGCCTCTCGGCGCGCGTCGCGGTGCAGGCGGTGGACCGCACTTTCACCTGTATCGCAGCCTGCTCGGCAAACAGCGTGAACAACTACCCGAACGCCTTTGGCAACGGCCGTCCGCTGCCATGGAACCCCGGTTCGCCGAACTTCCGCGACGCGACCCGCTACGTCGACGCCAAGCTGGGCTACAAATGGTCGCCGAACGTCGAGATCTTCGTCGAGGGCCGCAACCTCGGCAACGCCACCACCTCGAACAGCCAGGGCCAGTACAGCCCGTTCGCGGACGGCATCCCGAACCTGCTCGACTATGCCTACTCGGGCCGCCGCATCATGGTGGGCCTGAACTTCCGCACCGGCGGTTGATTGCCCGGGCCGCTCCAGGTTCGATGGCAACGGAGCCGCCCTGACGGGCGGCTTTTTTCAATGCACAGCATGGAATGGGAATTGCGATGAACAGATTCATATTGAGCCAGCGCCTGGCCTTGGGCGCAGCAACACTCGGCTTGTTTGCAGTATCGGCAGCGGCGGCAACCGCGGCGCCGCGCTGGATGGAAGCGCTGGACCGGGGCGCGGTGGCGGTGCCCGCCAGGGACGGCGGCAACCTGGTCAGCTGGCGCCTGCTGGCGAGCGACGCGCCGAACACCGAATTCGACGTCTACCGTGACGGTAGGAAGATCACCGCCCGCCCATTAAACGGCGGCACCAACCTGGTCGACAAGGACGGGACACCCGCATCGACCTATGTGGTCAAGACCCGCGCCCGCCGCAAGGACATCGAGAGCAGCAGGCCGGCCGCCGTCTGGAGCGAGGGGTATCTGAACATACCGATCCAGCAGCCGCCGGGCGGCGTCACGCCGGCGGGCGACAGTTATACCTACGTGGCCACCGAGGCGAGCGTCGCCGACCTCGATGGCGACGGCCGCTACGAGATCATCCAAAAATGGGATCCGTCGAATGCCAAGGACAATGCGTTTTCCGGCTACACGGGCGAGGTCTATCTCGACGCCTATACCCTTGAAGGCAAGCGCCTGTGGCGGATCAACCTGGGACGCAACATCCGCGCCGGGAACCACTACACCCAGTTCCAGGTGTTCGACTACGACGGCGACGGCCGCGCGGAACTGGCCGTGCGCACCAGCGACGGCACGATCGACGGCGCTGGCCGCGTGCTCGGCGACTCGAATGCCGACTGGCGCGAAACGGGCGGCGAAACACCGACGGGCGACCGCACCGGCAGCACGCAGAAGGCCGACGGCAGCATGGTCGCCACCTTGCAGGGGCGGATCCTGAAGGGCCCCGAGTTCCTGACGATTTTCGATGGCGTGAGCGGCAAGGCGCTGGCCAGCGAGCCCTACTGGCCGGCACGCGATCCGCGCACCGATGCGCCGAGCGCCGCGCAAATGAAGGAAACCTGGGGCGACAGCTCCGCCAACCGCTCCGACCGCTTCCTGGCGGGCACCGCTTACCTCGACGGTCAGCGCCCCAGCATCGTCATGGCCCGCGGCTACTATGCGCGCACCACCGTGGCTGCCTGGGACTGGCGCGACGGCAAACTGACGAAACGCTGGGTGTTCGACAGCGCGGCGCCCGGCATGGAAGCCTGGGGCGGCCAAGGCAACCACCAGCTGGGCGTGGCCGACGTCGACGAGGACGGCAAGGACGAAATCGTCTACGGCGCGATGGCCCTCGACGACAACGGCAAGCCCTTGTGGAATTCCGACCTGCGCCACGGCGACGCCATGCACCTGGGCGACCTCGACCCGACGCGGCCCGGCCTCGAGAAGTTCGGCGCCCATGAAGACGTGCGCCGCAATGGCGGCATCGGCGCCGCCATGCTCGACGCGCGCACCGGCAAGGTCTTGTGGAGCACGCCGGCGGACAAGGACACGGGACGGGGCGTGGCGGCCGACATTGATCCACGCTGGGCCGGGGCGGAAGCCTGGGCGAGCAACGGCGCGGCCTTGTACACGGCACAGGGCAAGCCGATCGAGGGTGTGCGCCATCCGCGCGAAGCCAGCTTCCTCGTCTGGTGGGACGGCGACGACCTGCGCGAGCTGTTCGACGGGAACCGCATCACCAAATGGGACTGGATGGCCGGCCGCTCGAACAACCTGCTCGAGGCCAGCGGCGCGACTCACTCGAACGGGACGAAGAACGTGCCGGTGGTGTCGGCCGACCTGTTCGGCGACTGGCGCGAGGAAGTCGTGTGGCACACGCTGGACCAGAAATCCCTGCGCATCTACACGACGCCGTATCCCACCCCCCGCCGTCTGGTGACGCTGATGCACGACGCGCAGTACCGCGTGGCGATCGCCTGGCAAAACACCGCGTACAACCAGCCGCCGCACCCGAGCTTTTACCTGGGCGACGGCATGAAGGCGCCGGCGGCGCCGAACATCGTCGTGCGCAAAGCGCCTGCGGTCAGCGCCGACAAAAGGTGATCGGGATGCAGGTGGGCCGGGCGCCAGCCCGGCTGGCGGCCATCCTCAGCGCGACAGCGGGTTCGACGGAATCGGGTGTTCCGAGCGGAAGGGCAGGGCGGGCAGGCCGGCCCGGTTGACCAGGTTTGGCACCGCCGCCTCGTGCCAGCCGAAGCGCACCGAGCGCGGCGCGGGCACGGCCGGGCTGCTGACCACGACCTGGTCGCCGTCGACCCTGGCGCTGGCCTGGTGGAAGCGTCCGTCGGCGCCGGCGATCTCGAACCAGCTCAGGGCCGCGTTTTTGTCACCATCGCGCGCGCCCAGGCCTTGCGCATGGTCGAAGCTGACGATGGCGCGCCTGCCCTGGATGCGCAGCGAGCGGAAGGTCGGGCCGAAGGGCTCGATGCCGGCGCGGCCATAGGTTTTGGCGAGCGCCAGGTTGGCCAGGCGCAGGCCGATCGACCCCTTGTCGCGCGGATGAATGTCGCGCAGGTCGTCGGCGAGGTCGGTCGTGACGATCATCGCCGTGTTCGGGATGCGCAGCGCATCGGCCTGGGCTTCGCGCAGGCGCGGCAGCGACTCCGTGCCATGCTGCACCTGGTCGGCGCGCAGCACCGAATACAGGTGCGGCGCCAGCTGCACATAATAGAATGGTAGCTCCGCCCCGAAGGCCTGGCGCCAGCCCGCGACCAGCGCCTCCATCTTCGGCGTATAGGCCGGTCCGTCGTCGGTGCCGATGATGTTCGATTCGCCCTGGTACCAGAGCGCGCCGCGCAGGCCGTAGGGCGCCAGGCCGGCGACCATCCCGTTGTAGAGGGTCGATGGCCGGTCCTTGCTGTCGACGGGCCCCGCTGCAACCAGGCCCGGCGGAGTCCAGGATTTGATGCGCGTGCCGCCCCAGGTCGCGTCGATCAGGCCGACCGCCGTGCCAAGCTCCTGCTTCAGGCGCCGTCCGAAGTAATACGCTGCGGCCGAGAACTGGCTCGCCTCGATCGCGGCGGGGGAGGTGCGCACCCAGCTGCCAGTGACGTCGCCGGCCGGCTGGTTGGCCTTGACCTTCGCCACCTTGAAGAGGCGGATGTCCGGATGGTCGGCGCCGGCGATCGCCGCGGCCGCGTCGAAGGTCGGGCGCTGGCCGCGTTTCTCGCCGAGCGGCTTTTCCATGTTGGACTGGCCCGAAGCCAGCCACACTTCGCCGACCAGCACGTCGTTCACCACGATGGCGTTGTGCTCGCCGCGCACGGCCAGCACGCCGGGCGCCTGGCCTGGGCCGGTCTGGGCGCCACTCAGGTCCAGGTCCACGCGCCAGCGGCCGTCCGCGCCCGCGCGCGTGGCCCGCGTCTGGCCGGCGAACTCCACCGAGACCGCTTCATTCGGCGCAGCCCAGCCCCAGACCGGCACCGCGGCGCCGCGCTGCAGCACCATGTGGTCGGAGAGGATGGCGGGGAGGCGGACCTCGGCATGGGCCGGAGCGGTCAGCAGGGCCATGGCCAGCAGGGCGGCGCCGGGGAACAGGGCGGGGGGAATGCGCATTCGTGGCCGCGCGCGGAAAGGTAGCGTCGTCATCGCCCGAGTATTCATTCCCGGCTTCGATGGTGTCAACAGGCGGGGGGACGGTTGTTCTATTCAATCAGCCCCATGAGCGCATCATGGCGAGGACGGCCGAAGTCCGGGTCATCCGCGCTGCCGGTGAAAGAGCAGGGCGCGATCATGAAAAAATGTCGCCCCGATGTCGAACTTCCCGCATCCTGTTCGTCGTACAGTCAGAGGGTCGTCCTCTTCAACGTTCAGAACAAGGAGTGATCATGACTACCAATACCGTCGAGCTTCACCGCGTCTTCAAAGCCAGCGCCGAGCGCGTGTATCGCGCCTTCGTCACGCCGGGCGCCTGGGCAAAATGGCTACCGCCGCATGGCTTCATCGGCACCGTGCACGAGATGGACGGCCGGGTGGGCGGCCGCTACCGCATGTCGTTTACCAATTTCACCACCGGCCACAGCCATGCGTTTGGCGGCGAATACCTGGAACTGGAACCGGGCAAGCGCCTGCGCTACACGGCCGCCTTCGACGATCCGGGCCTGCCCGGGCAGATGCAGACCACGGTGCAGCTGCGCGACGTGTTCTGCGGCGTCGAGGTGCGTATCGTGCAGGAGGGGATTCCCGCAGCCATTCCGGCCGAGGCCTGCTATCTCGGCTGGCAGGAGTCGCTCGAGCTGCTGGGGAAACTGGTCGAGGCGGAAATCAGGGACTAGGCAAGGTGCATGCGTGCATAATGGTGTCGAGAAGCAAACTATCCGCTGCTGCAACCACACCATGCGCGAACAATGAAAACCAAAGCACTGCAGTACAAGTACCTTCCCTGGGCCGCCGCTGCCGCACTCCTCGGAGTCGCGGCCTTCGCCATTGCCCAGGCCGGGGTAGCGGACGACGGCGCCTGCGGCCTCGGCTTGCCGCCGGGTCACCCAGGCTTTGCCCAGCAGGAAGCGCAGCAAGCGGCCGAGGTGGAGCAGAACGGATTTTTGCGGGCCTGCAAGGCAAACCTTGAGCGCTATTCGGTGACATTCTTCCCGCTAGCCCTGGCAGGAACGGGGCTGGCCTTCGAGCCGGTCGACCTGGCCGGCACGCCGTTTGCGCGCCTGAACAGCCTTGGCGGCAGGTCCGAAAGGATGAGCGGTACGCCGTCGCGCTTCTACCGCGGATTCCGCACCGTGGAGGGCCATACGCTGACACTGTTCGAGCACGATATGTCCGCGGACGGCTCGAGCATGCACCGCGACCCGAAGCTCGAGCTCGAGCGCGTCAACGGTTTGCCCGCCAGGCTGGTGGTCTTGCAGGCCGGCGCAGGCGAGGCGGTGTCGGTGCTCTCCTGGTTGCAGGGGCGGCGGTATTACGAACTCTGGCTCGAGGCGAATGCCGCGCGCGACCCCTTGCGCCGGCAATTGTTCGCGCTGGCCGAGTCGCTGCCGCCGTCGATTCCGGGCTGCCCCAAGGAGATACCGCCCAAGCGCGTCTCGTTGGGCGCTGACGGCTTTCCGGATATACCGATGCCACTTGTGCTGACCCAGGAGCAGGTGGACGCGATGGACGCGCCGCGCCCCTGCAGGTGAGCGACGCTAGGCGCCCCTGATCACCAAAGTCCGCCATAGATTGCCGACAGCAGCACGCAGATGACCGCCGAACCGAGCGCAAAGGCGCCATCCACGCGGAACAGCTTGCGGTCGACGTGGAAGCTGCGCACCCGGTCACGCGCACCGAAGGTGCTGATCAGGAACATGCCGGCAATGACCAGCCAGAACACGATGAAGGTGCGGTCCAGGAACGGAATCTCATAGGTGCCCGTACCGTTGTCGACCGCAAAGCCGATCGGCGCCAGGAAGGACAGGTCCATCATCCCCGGCAGGAACTTCAGGAAGATCGAGAACACCAGGCCGCCGATGGTGGCGAACATGGCCGCCGGCGCGGTCGTCTTCTTCCAGAAGAAGCCGAGCAGGAACATGGCCAGGATGCCCGGCGAGACGAAGCCCGTGTATTCCTGGATGTACTGGAAGCCGCCCTTCTTGTCGATGCCCAGCAGCGGGGCGATCAGCACGGCGATCGCCATGGCGACCACGGTCGTCACGCGGCCGACCCAGACCATGCGCGCTTCGCTGGCCTCGGGGTTGAACTTCGGCTTGTAGATGTCGAGCGTGAAGATGGTGGCGATGCTGTTGGCCTTGCCGGCCAGGGAAGCCACGATGGCCGCCGTCAGCGCGGCAAAGGCGACGCCCTTCAGGCCCGACGGCAGCATGGCCAGCAGGGTTGGATAGGCGCGGTCGGGATTGAGTTCGCCACCGACGCGCATGGCGTCGCCCAGGGTGCCGGAGCGGTCCAGCGCAAACGCCGCGATACCCGGCAGCACGACGATGATCGGCATCAGGAGTTTCAGGAACGCCGCGAACAGCAGGCCCTTGCGTGCGGTGGTCAGGTCCGCGCCGAGCGCGCGCTGGGTGATGTACTGGTTGCAGCCCCAGTAGCTCAGGTTGACGATCCACAGGCCGCCGATCAGGGTCGACAGGCCGGGCAGGTCCATGTAGTTCGGGTTGTCGCGCGACAGGACCATGTCGAAGTGGCCGCGGGTGCTGGCGAACAGTTCGCTCACGCCGTGCATGGCGCCTTGTCCGCCCGAGAGGCGGGCGACGAGGTCGAGCGCGATCCAGGTGGTCACCAGGCCGCCGATGATCAGGCACAGCACCTGGATCACGTCGGTGTAGCCGATCACCTTCATGCCGCCCAGGGTGATGATGGTGGCGAAGATCGCCAGGAACAGCATGCAGGGCAGCATGCCGATCGGGGCGATACTGTTGATCGCCAGCGCACCCAGATACAGGATCGCGGTCAGGTTGACGACGATGTACAGGGCCAGCCAGAACACGGCCATCGTGGTGGCCACCGCCTTGCCGTAGCGCTGCTCGAGGAACTGCGGCATCGTGTAGATGCGGTTCTTCAGGTAGACCGGCATGAAGAACACGGCGACGATGACGAGGGTGGCGGCGGCCATCAGTTCGTACACGGCGATCGCCATGCCGATCTTGAAGCCGGCACCGCTCATGCCGATGAACTGCTCGGCCGAGATGTTCGAGGCGATCAGGGAGGCGCCGATGGCCCACCAGGTGAGCGAGCCTTCGGCGAGAAAATAGTCGTGCGAGGCCTTGCCGGAGGTGGCGCGTTTCTTTCGGTAGACCCACAGGCCGTAGCCGGCGACGATCAGGAAATAGACAAGGAAGACGAAGGAATCGAGGGCGGAAAAGAGGGTCATGAAACGGCGCCGTAGGTAGGTGCGCGGTGGTCTCGCGCAGTGTCTCGTAATGGAACGGTGCGTGTCAGCCCGTCCGCTTTATGTTCGTGGTGCTCTCAAACATCCACGTGGACGAAATCTTTGCACAGTTGAGGGCCGCTGACTGATGTCAGGGTGAAACGCTCAATTAGTTGATCATTTGCATCGAATTCCGCGCACAGCCCCGTGCAACAATCCTCGGCACAAGAATATGCGGCTGACACGTGCCGCCAGCCGGGGACACCAATTGAATACAACGATCCGCTTCACCCTGCCTGCGCTCGTAGCAGCAGCCTTCCTGATCATCACGCCCGCGCGTGCCGCCGAGGTACTCGACCTGTCCGGCACCTGGCGCTTCGCGCTCGACCGCACGGACGTGGGCGTGGCCCAGGGCTGGCCGCAGCGGACCCTGGCCGGCAGCATCCGCCTGCCCGGCATCCTCAACGCCCAGGGCCATGGCGACCCGATCAGCGCCAGCACGCCCTGGGTGTTGTCGCTCTACGACAGGCAGTGGCACCAGCGCGACGACTACAAGGCCTACACGAAAGACGGACAGGTGAAGGTGCCCTTCCTGAGCCAGCCGCCGCGCCACTACCTGGGCGCCGCCTGGTACGCGCGCGACGTGGTCGTGCCGCCGAAGTGGCAGGGCAAGCGCATCACGCTCTTCATGGAACGCCCGCGCTGGGGTTCGACGGTGTGGGTCGACGGGCGCGAAGTGGGCGCCAGCCGCAGCCTGGTGGCCGAGCATGTGATGGACCTCGGCATGCTCGCGCCCGGCAAGCACCACATCGCCGTGCGCGTGGACAGCCGCAACCTGTTGGCGTACCGGCCGGACTCGCACAGCGTGTCGGACTCGCTCGGCATGAGCTGGAACGGCATCGTCGGCAAGATCGAATTGCGCGCCACCAGCCCGGTGTACATCGACGACGCCCAGGTCTATCCGAACGTGGAGGAACGCAGCGCCCGCGTGGCGCTACGCATCGGCAACGCCAGCGGCCGGGCGGGCAGCGGCGTGGTCACGGCAAACGGACAGCGCATCCCGGTCAGCTGGAAGGATGACGGCGGCAGCGTCGAGTTCACCGTGCAGTATCCGAAGAACGCGCAGCTGTGGGACGAGTTCAACCCGGCGCTGCAAAAGCTCAAGCTCGCACTGACCGGGGAGGGCGCCTCGCGCGGTGCCCTTGATGCGCGCCAGCTCTCCTTTGGTTTTGTGCAGATCCGCGCCCAAGGCAGCGACATGCTGGTCAATGGCCGGCCGGTCTTCATGCGCGGCACCCACCACGGCGGCGATTTTCCATTGACCGGTTATCCGCCGACCGATGTCGCCTACTGGAAGAAGATCTTCAGGATCAACAAGGCCTGGGGCATCAACCACGTGCGCTTCCACTCCTTCAATCCGCCCGAGGCGGCCTTTCAGGCAGCCGACGAGGTGGGCATCTACCTGCAGCCGGAACCGGGCATGTGGAACAACGTCTCCCCGGGCACGCCGATGGAGGCCATGCTGTACGAGGAAACCGACCGCATGATCCGCGCCTATGGCAACCACCCGTCCTTCCTGCTGCTCAGTCCCAGCAACGAGCCCTCGGGGCGCTGGAAGCTGGCCTTCGACAAATGGATCGCCCACTACAAGGCGCGCGATCCGCGCCGCCTGTACACCAATGGCACCGGCCACACCGAGCCCTCGGTGCCGGAAGTGGACAAGGGCACCGACTACCTGGCGATCCAGCGCATCGGGCCGAAACCGCTGAGGAACAAGACCGGCTGGTTCGGGCGCGACTATGCGGCTTCCCTGGAAGGCATCAATGTGCCGGTGCTGGCGCACGAGACCGGCCAGTGGGTGGCCTATCCCGACTTTTCCATCATCGACAAGTTCACCGGCTACCTCAAGCCAGGCAATTACGAGATCTTCCGCGATTCGGCCAAAGCCCACGGGGTGCTGGAGAAGAACCGCGCGTTCGCCCTGGCGTCGGGCAAGTGGCAGCTGGCCAGCTACAAGGAAGAGATCGAAGCGGTCCTGCGCACGCGCGGCATGAGCGGCTTCCAGCTGCTCGACCTGCACGACTACCTCGGCCAGGGCACGGCCCTCGTCGGCGTGCTCGACACCTTCTGGGAGCCGAAGGGCTATGCCACGGCCGAGGAGTTCCGCCGCTTCAATGGCGAAACCGTGCCGCTGGCACGCGTCACCAAGCTGGTGCTGACCACGAAGGACCGCTTCCAGGTGCCGGTCGAGATCGCGCACTACGGGCAGAACCCGATCGCGGGCGCCCGGCCATGGTGGCGCATCGAGGACGCGCGTGGCAAGACCGTGCTCGAGGGGCGCTTCGATACGCTGGCGGTCCCGATCGGGAAGAACACGCCGCTCGGCCGCATCGACGCCAGCCTTGCGAATCTGCCGGCCCCCGGCCAGTACAAGCTGGTGGTCGGTTTGAGCGACACCCGCGTGGCCAACGACTGGAAGTTCTGGCTGTATCCCGAAGAGAATGCTGCCGCCGCGCCGCCGGCGGTGCTGGTGACGAATTCGTGGAACGAGGCCGAAGCGCGCCTGGCTGCCGGTGGCAATGTGCTCTACATGCCGAGAAAAGCGGACCTCGACTGGACCTCGCCGCCGCTGGCCGACGTGCCGGTGTTCTGGAACCGGCTGATGAACCCGGGCTGGGGGCGCATGCTGGGCCTGTTGGTCGATCCGAAGCACGCGGCGTTGGCCGGCTTCCCGACGATGGAACACTTCGACTGGCAGTGGAGCGAACTGGTGAGCGGCGCGCGCGCCATGAACCTGGACCGCCTGCCGCGCGGCTTGCAGCCGATCGTGCAGCCGATCGACGACTGGAACCGCAACTACAAGCTCGGCACCCTGTTCGAAGCGCGCGTCGGCAGCGGGCGCCTGGTGGTCTCGACCTTCGACCTCGCCAGCCGCCTGGAGTCGCGCCCGGTGGCGCGCCAGCTGCGCCGCTCGGTGCTCGATTACATGACCGGCCCGGCGTTCGCGCCGAAGACAGCGGTGGCGCCGGCAGCCCTGCGCGCGACCCTGTTCGACACCAGCGTGATGAAGAAGCTCGGCGCCACGGCCAGCGGCTGGCCCGATGCCGCCAACACCATCGACGGCGACCCGAACACCTATGCGCTGGTCGCGGTGCGCGGCGACGTGCCGCGTCCGCAGCCGGCCCTGACGGTCAGCTTCGCCGCCCCGGTGCCCTTCACCGGCCTGGTGCTGATGCCGCGCCAGAACCACCGCGAGCACGAAGGCGACGTGCGCGAGTGGCTGATCGAAGCCAGCGACGACGGCAAGGCCTGGCGCGAAATCAAACGCGCCACGCTCGGTTCGACTTTCGATCCGCAGACCGTCAGCTTCGACGCAGCTGTGACGGCGCGCCACCTGAAGCTTACTTCGCTGTCCGGCTTCGGCACCGACCGCGCCAGCGCGCTGGCCGACGTCGCCGTGGTCTACGCAGGGCCGGCGCTTCCCGAGGATGAGAACGACCTGGAATACAAGCGGTCGCGGGCGGCGTCCACCGATATCGATGAATCCGGGATGGAAGAGCGCAAGCCGAAGCGCTAGGGTGGTTCCGCTTTGCCGGGCGGTCGCTCATGGCGGTCGCACCGCCTTCCAATCACCACCGCGCACCATTCCCGTGCATCCGGTCGGTTTCAATCACCTCCGTGATTCTTTCCGCGCACCATAAAAATGCGCCACCCATCGCACATAGAATGTTTCGAAGGCAGGGCACGACACCACCGACAGCTGCCACAGGAGACGATGTGATGACCAAACGATTTATACGAACTACCGTGATCAACCGCACCCGCTGCGCCAGCGCGGTAGCTGCCGTCGTGGCCATGCTGGCCGCGCAAGGCGCGCTCGCGCAGCAGGCGGCACCTGCACCCGCCAATGAGGCGCCAGCCCAGGCCACGCCCGCGGCCCAGGCCAACGGCACCGCCACCAGCACCGCCACCAGCGACAGCCAGGCCGCGCCGGCCGTCGTCTACGTGGCCGGCACGCGCCGCTCGGTGGCCTCCGCCATCGACCGCAAGCTGCGCGCCGGTACCGTGTCGGACTCGATCGTGGCCGAAGACATCGGCCAGTTCCCGGACAAGAACGTTGGCGAAGCCCTGTCGCGCGTGACCGGCGTGCAGCTCTCGCGCGACTTCGGCGAAGGCTCGCAAGTATCGATCCGCGGCGTCGAGCCGGACCTGAACCGCATCGAGATCAACGGCATGTCGGTGCTCGGCACGAGCGGCAACGCCGGCCGCGGCGCCGAACTGCGCGAACTGGCCTCCGAGCTGATCGGCTCGATCGACGTCTACAAAGGCATCACCGCCGACATGACCGAAGGCGGCGTCGGCGGCACCGTCAGCATCAAGACCCGCAAACCGCTCGACTTCAAGAAGCCGACCATCGCCACCACCGTCTCGGCCGAGCAGTCCTCGTCGCGCGGCGGCGTGCAGCCGCGCGGGAACCTGGTCCTGGCCGACAAATACCTCGACGGCAAGCTGGGCGTGATGGCCAATATCGTCTACGACAAGGTCCACACCCGCAACGATTACGCGCGCAACACCTCGTGGCGCTTCCTGCAGGACTGGGACGGCTCGCCCGAAAAAACCGTCAACAGCATCGATCCGGCCGTGGGCGCGGTGACCAGCGCCGCGGGCTGCTCGACCGCGGGCCTGACTGCCGCCCAGCAGACCGCCTGCCGCACCCAGTGGTTCGACTATTCGCCCGGCATTGCGCGCTACGGCATCTGGACGCGCGACCACAAGCGCTCGTCGGGCGAACTCACCGCCCAGTACCAGTTCAGCAAGAACTTCAGCGCCTGGGCCAGCTATCAGGCCAACACCCAGCGCCAGCGCCTGAACGACCGCAATTTCGGCACCGACTTCGGCAACGCCAACCGCCTCGCCGACACGGGCCGGGCGCCGGTCTACAGCGCCACCGGCGTGCCGTCGGGCGGGACATGCACCACGCCGGCCACGACGCCGTCGTCGATGGTCGTGCAGAACCATTACGTCACCTCGTACACGGTCGGGCAGTGCCTGAACGTGGCCGGGCAGGGCGGCCAGGGCGCCTTCAGCACCTCCGCACGCGACTTCCAGCTCGACATCGATTCGCGCTATGCCTCCACCGGCTTCAACTTCAAGCAGGACCGCCTGGAAGTCGAAGGCCTGCTCGGCACCTCGAAGTCGGACTACAACAGCGACAGCAACAGCATCGTGCTGACCCAGAACGCGCCTGGCCTGAAGGTTACGCTCGATTCGAAGGGCCTGCCGCACTTCGACTTCCCGGCCGCCTACAATCCGGACAACGCCAGCTCCTACACGCAGGCGCAGCTGCAATACCGCCCGAGCGAAACCAAGAACGAGGAAAGCCAGGCCAAGATCGATTTCAAATACCGCCTCAGCACCCCGTTCTTCACCAAGCTCTGGTTCGGCGCGCAGGCGCGCGACGCCTCGTCCAGCCAGTACGGGGCCGGCGGTTACCTGTTGCGGGACGGTGTCAACGTAACCGGCGCCAACGTCAACCAGACCGCCGTCTATGATCCGCTCTACACCGGTACGGCCCAGCGTGCGAACGACGCCCAGAGCTTCATCAACCGCAACTTCTCCACCCGCTACGTGAACGCGGGGCAGATGGCCAGCATCGTGAACGCGGTGGCGGGACGTTCGCCAGGCACCTTCTTCAACGGCTACGACAAGGTGTCGGGCCTGCCAGGCAGCTGGATGTCGCCGGTGTACGCCAACGCGGTGCCGTTCTTCGATACCTCGAACTTCAACCACGGCAACCTGTACTCCGCACTGGGCAGCGACGGCAAGACCTACCCGCAGATCCCGGTCTTCGCCGCCGAGGAGAAAATCGCCGCGACCTACCTTCGCCTGGACTACGGCACCCAGGTGCTCGGCTACGAGGTCGATGGCAATATCGGCGTGCGCTATACCCGCACCCGCAACGAAGTGTCGGGCCTGGCCCGCTTCCAGCAGCGCGTCGCCAGCACGGCGGCTGCGGGTTACACCGACAACATCGTCAGCAACGAGATCGCCACCTTCGACAACACTTACAACGACGTGCTGCCGAGCTTTAACGGCACGGTCTGGTTCATCGACAACAAGCTGCTGGCCCGTGTCGGCTGGGCGAAAGCGATGGCGCGCCCGCGCATCGACCTGCTGGCGCCGAACGCCACCTGCACCCGTGGCAGCGGCAGCGCGCAGTTTGGCGGCGATGGTATCGACGATTGCACGGCCGGTAATCCGAACCTCAAACCCTACCGCTCGACCAACACCGACCTCAGCTTCGAGTACTACCCGACCCGCGACAGCCAGCTCTCCCTGGCCCTGTTCAAGAAGGATATTTCGAGCTATGTGATGGAGCGGGTGCTCGTCAGGAACGTCGACGTGTTCCGCAACGGCGAACTGTTCGACGTGACCATGCCGGTCAACGGCCAGGGCGCGACCACCAAGGGCATCGAGCTGGCCGGGCGTACCGCCTTGACCTTCCTGCCGGGCTGGCTGAGCGGCTTCGGCGTCGATGCCAACTACACGCGCATGGACTACAAGTATGCGAAGGGGACCGAACGCCTGAACATCCTGGACGGCAGCGTGCTGTCCTACCCGGGCATGTCGAAGAACGCGTACAACCTGTCGCTCTGGTACGACCAGGGGCCGCTCAATGCGCGCCTGGCCTACAACGCCCGCGACCGCTTCTTCACGGGCTCGAACGACGTCTCGGGCAACCCGGTCTACCAGGAAAAGACGGGCTTCCTCGATGCGAAGATCCAGTGGCGCTTCAACGACAACGTCAGCATCGCGCTGGAAGGCAAGAACCTGACCGACCAGGCCCAGATCACCGACGCCGGCGACCTGTTCCGCATCAACGAGCTGGCCTGGTCGGGACGGCGCTATTACCTGAGCCTCTCGATCAAGAACTGATTTCATCCACCGTGTCTCCTGCGCCAGTCGAGTTGTCTTAGACTGGCGTTTTTTTGTCTGGAGGAATAATGCTCCGTATGACTGTTGCGGCCGCCTTGCTGGCCGGCCTGTTTTCCAGCGTTCCCGTCATGGCCGACGCCACGTCGTTCGCCAACCCGCTGGTGCGCCAGCGTGCCGACCCGCACGTGACCCTGCATTCCGACGGCTGGTATTACTTCACCGCGACCGTCCCCGAATACGACCGCATCGAACTGCGCCGGGCGCGCTCGCTCGATGCGCTGGGCCGCGCCGAGGCGCAGGTGGTCTGGCGCAAGCACGCCACGGGCGAGATGGGCGCGCACATCTGGGCGCCGGAGCTGCACCACATCGACGGCAAGTGGTACCTCTACTTCACCGCCGGCCGCGCCGACAAGATCTGGGAAATCCGCCTGTATGTGCTCGAGAACGCGTCGCCCAATCCGATGCAGGGCCAGTGGATCGAGCGCGGGCAGCTGAAAACCGGGTGGGAATCGTTTGCGCTCGATGCGACCACCTTCGCGCACCGCGGCCAGCGTTACCTCTCGTGGACGCAGCGCGCGCCGGACGGCAGCCCGGGCACCAACATCTATCTCGCGAAGATGAACACGCCGCTGTCGATCACGGGGCCGGCCGTGCTGCTGACCCGCCCGGAATACGGGTGGGAGAAGATGAAGTACGAGGTGAACGAGGCGCCCGCCGTGCTGGTGAAGAACGGGAAGGTGTTCATGACCTACTCGGCCAGTGCGACCGACGCCAACTATGCAATGGGTCTCCTGACCGCATCGGCCGACGCCAACCTGCTCGACCCGAAGGCCTGGACCAAGTCGCCCGAACCGGTGTTCAAGAGCAGTGCGGCGAATGGGCAGTGGGGGCCGGGGCACAACGGGTTCACGACCACGCCGGACGGCAAGACCGACATCCTGGTCTACCATGCGCGCAATTACCGGGACATCGTCGGCGACTCGCTGCGCGACCCGAACCGGCATACGCGGGCGCAGGCGATTCGCTGGCGCGCCGATGGCACGCCGGAGTTCGGCGGGCCGGTTGCGGATGCGGTGCAGGGTGGTGCCGGGCGCTGAACCACATGGAACGGATGTCGTTCTGCCGGCGTGGTCATGCCGGCGCGAAGGGGCGAGCGGGCGGCGTCGCCAGCGTGACGACATTGCCGTCGGGATCGCGCAGCTGCGCTAGCGTCGAATAGTCGCCCGGAATGTCGTCCCCGAGCGCGATCCCCAGGCCCTGCAGCCGGCGGCGCTCGGCGGCGAGATCGTCGACGTAAAGGAACAGCACACCCTTGCCGGCTATTTCGTCGCTACTTGAAAGCATCAACCCAGCATGGTCGAAGAGCTCCCAGTGCACCAGCGTGGCCATCGGCCGGTGATCAGGTCCGCGACCGAGCAGTTTGGTGTACCAGGCTTCGGCCGAAGCAAGGTCTGCGGTGAGCAATGCGGCATAGATCTTCTGCGGATTCATTGATTCTCCTCCACGCGAACGCTGTGTGGCCGATGCCGGCAATGACCACGAAGGCGCCCATTCTATGCCCAACGTGCAAAGGCGCCTGACTCCGCATTCAACAGGACAGCGCATGCCTTGATGCAGGACAGTGAGCCGTCGTGCACGGCGCTTCGACTGACCGTGAACAGCACTAGGAGCGCCTGACAAGACTTCCTGCTTGTCCACGGGGTAACAAGTTCGTACACTGTGCCGTTCTGAATGTCCATTGTCGAAGCGATACCGACCATTAAAGGGCTGGCAGACCGCGCTCGCAAACGGCTTGGCCGCTGGCGTTGGATCGTCGAACGAACCCTTGGGTGGCTCCATCGAATCCCCAGATTGCGAATCCAGGACTAGCGCCACGCGAACATTCATCAAGCTGTTCTCTTGCCGGCCCGCTCGCTCATCTGCCGGAGATACGTTGACTCGTCGTCAGCATCAGCCCGCCCCAGCCATACTCCTATCATTAGCATTTATTATTGCTATCAAATGGAAGTCATTGTGCTATCCTCGACTAACTTCTCTACCTCATTGATGAAGTAATCGTTTCCTGTATACCCAATTAACATCGAAACTTGCGCGCCACAATCAGAGGAAAAAATGAAAAACAAATGGATTGTCATACCGTCTTTGCTGGTGCTGACCATGACCAGCGCAGTTGCCGCACCACCTTCGCAGCGGCTTCCTGGTGACGAAAACCGGTCCGAATCAAGGTTGGTGGTCGATCGCGCGACGCAGCTGGAGGTGATCGACACGCTGGTAAAAAAATTGAATGACCACTATATTTTTCCCGACAAGGCCAGGCAAATCGAAACGGCGCTGCGCCAGCGCCAGCGGGAAGGCAAGTACGACGCCATGTCGGACGGCAAACAGTTTGCAATACAGCTCACGGACGACATCCGCGCCGTTGTCCGTGACCTGCATATGTCGGTATTTTTCAGCCCCAGACCGGTCCCGGCCGACGATGCAGCCGGACCGCCACCCGCGTCGCAAGCGGAGTGGGAGCAACGCGTCCCCGCCGACAAGCGCCAGGTCATGCGCCAGATGGCAAACCGCAGCGTGGAACAGGTCGAACACTTGACGCCCAGGATCGGTTACCTGAAGGTGTCCGGCTTCCCGCCGTCTTTCCTCATGGCCGAAAGGTACGCCGCGGCGATGAACGAACTCGCCGATACCGACGGCCTCATCGTGGACCTGCGCAACAACGGCGGCGGCGCGCCGGACGCGGTCGCCTTACTGGTCAGCTATTTCGTCGACCAGCGCACGCGCCTCAACGACATCTGGGATCGCGATACCGGCATCTCCACGCAGTATTGGACGCAAGACAAGCTCGACGGCAAACGCTATGGCGGCAAGAAGCCGGTCATCATCCTGGCCGGCGCCGGCACGAAGTCCGCCGGGGAAGACTTCGCCTACACGATGCAGGCCATGAAACGCGCCACGGTGGTGGGCGAGCGGACCTGGGGCGGCGCCCACCCCGCGCGCCCTTATCGCCTTAGCGAAAATTTCCTTGCCGTGATACCCGGCCGGCGCACGATCAGTCCGATTACTCAGACCAACTGGGAGGGCGTGGGCGTCGTTCCGGACGTCGCGGCGAAACCCGACGATGCGCTTGCGGTGGCCAGGGACCTACTGCAGCGCCGGCTTCACGGCAGCACCCCGCCCGCCGCCGCGGGACAGTGATGCTGGGGACGAACCTCCCTGCGCCGGGCGGTGCGTCTGGCGCAGTCCGAGCGGAGCGGACAGAGGTCTAACTCGACCGCGCAGCCGCCTGCGACCGGTGCCCACTGACCGGCCGCAGGCGGCCAGAAGCGGTCCTCTGACAACCCACCAACCCGATCAGCTTGGAAACTTAAAGATCCTTAGATGAAACTTTCCCGGAACGAGCGCGAGACCTTAATCGGAGCAGCGGTGGTAGGTATCGTAATGGGCATCTTCTTCGGGGTTTGCACCGTCGCTTTCAGCAGCGAGTACGAGCCAGCCGCTTTGTCTGACTGGTCGACCATAGGCGAGGCGATGCCGAGCTTTTTCGCTGGCCTTCTACTGGCGTTTGTCCCGTTCGGTTTGGCACGAGTTCTGATCGGACGTTTCAAGTCCAGTGCTGGAAGTAAGAGCCGCTGACGGCAGACTGAAAGCGAAAACGGTCCGAGCCATAGGTCTGCTTTGCGTCGGTTGCGGCCGTTCCTAACAATCTGTGATTTTCCGTACTTCGGACCTGCTATGCTGAGATCAACAGCCGGGTTCGGCCATAAGCGGCCTTTTCAGAACTCGTCTCATTGATCGATGAGCGCAAGCTACATGAAAAACATTTTCTTACACCTTTTTGTAGCGATGATGGCAGCGTTGATCTCTAGCCTGGTGCCGCGCGAGGTCGTCGCGCTGATACCAGGAAGCGAGGACTGCGTTCAGGGTTGCACCTTTGTGGCCGGCGGTTGGCCTGTCGCATACCTAGTGGACCATCACGGAATCTCTCCTGTTGGCTCGGTATCGTTAATCATGGGATTTGTCGGCGCGGATCACATCCGAACGCCAGAATTTCTACTGACATTCATGTTCTGGCTAATGGTCTCCGTGGTGCTATGGAATGGATTGAAGCGTCTGCAACTACATAAATGATCTGGATACAAGGTCCGCAATCGGTCTATTGCGCACGTACCTAACCAACAGTCGGAGCATTAAGATCATGGCCGTGTTTGCAGCCTGACTAATGCCATGGCCGAAGCGCTTCTTCCCGAAGACCTCTGGTGGCTTATCGCCGCTCATTTACCGGCTTACGGTCGATCGCCACGAGCGTCGAGCCGACATTCCCCAAGCCATCCTCTCGCTGGCCTACATACTCATCTGTTGGAGGTACGTGGAAAGGTTCTGTTAGACGCTCCATAAGTCCAGGCGTTGGAACGATTGCAGATTGATCGGGGACGGGACCGCGAATGAAATTGGACACGGATCTGCGCGCCGGCACAGCACCCTCGTAATGTGAAATATTATTACCGAGCCGCGGCCCTGATGAAATATCCTTTCATCAGGGCCGCTTTTCCTCGTCAGAACTTGTAATTTGCCCCCAGCACGAACGAGCGTCCCGAATGCACATACAGCAGCGTGTCGTTGCGCTGCGTATCGCGGCCATAACGCAGCGGGGTGTCGTTCAGGTTCTGCCCCTCGAGGCTCAGGCGCAGGTTCGGCGTCAGGTTGTACGACAGGCTGAAGTCGACATTGGTGGCGCCGTCCACGACCGTGAAGTCGTGCCCGTTCACATCGCCCAGCACGGCCAGCAGGTAGCTTGAGCGGCGCGCGGCCGAGACGCGGGCGCTGAATTTCGCGTCCTCGTAATACAGGGTCAGGTTGTGCGCGCGCGGCGACAGGCCGGTGAAATTCGCCTTCTGGGTCAGCAGCTCGTTGGCGGGCGTGTTTGGATTATCCACGCGCGTGATGTAGGTGATCTTCGATTTGACGTGCGTGTAGTTCGCCAGCAGGCCGAAGTTGCTCCACATGCCGGGCAGGAAGCTGAACGGCGCCTGCAGGTTGAACTCCAGGCCGCGCAGGGGTCCGCCCGGCGTGTTCACCTTGCGGCTCACGACCACGGTGGTGTCGGGCAGCACCGGGCAGACCGGGGTGCCGGTCAGCGAGCAGCCGCCGAATTCCAGCAGCGCATTCGGCAGGCCGAGCGAGGAGTAGGGCGCGCGCTCGGAGACGGTCTGGATGAAGCTGTTGATGTCCTTGTGGAAGTACCCGAGCGAGATCATGGCGCTCTTCGCGTAATACCACTCGGCCTGCACATCGTAGGTCCGGGCGCGGATCGGGTCGAGGTCGGGGTTGCCGATCGAGACCGACTGGGTGGTGTGCGCGACGGTGGCCGATGGCGCCAGGTCGAGATACTCCGGGCGCGACAGCGTCTTGCCGGCCGAGAAGCGCAGGAACACGTCCTTCGGCAATTGCGCCGTCAGGTTCAATGCCGGCAGCCAGTCGCGGTATTTCTTCACGCCGGTATTGGGCTGCAGGCTGCCGTTCACGTTGATCAGGGCGGTCGAGGTGGCCGTGGTTTCCACGCCGCGCACGCCGACGTTGCCGCGCCAGCCGATGCCGAGCAGGTCGTAATTAAAGTCGAGCATGCCGAAGACGGCGTCGATCTTTTCTTCCACGCCGCGGTTGGCCTGGTTCAGCACCGCGTATTCCGATCCCGGCACCCTGGCGCAGTGGCATTCGATGTCGTACACGGCGCGGAACTTGTCGAGGTCCACCGCCGCCCACGAAGTCGGCACGCCGCTCCCGCCCAGGCCGCGGCCGAAGCCGCTGATCTGGCGCGAGATGTCGGCCATCGTCACCCCGCCTGGTAAGGCCAGGCCATTGCCGCCCGAGCCGATCTCCACGCTGCGCCAGTCGTTCTTGCGCGCCGAATAGCCCGAGCGCAGGGTCAGGCGGTCGTTCAATTCCCAGCTGACGTTTGCCTCGGTGGTTTTCAGCTTGTTGCGGGTGTCGAGGTAGCGGCCGACGAACTGGCCGTGCACCGTGCCGTCCGCCTCCTGTGGGCCGAAGCTGAAGCTGTTCGGGTTGCTGACATCGATACCGAAGTTCATCGTCGGCACGTTGCGGTTGTCGCGGAAGTCCCACGAGAAGCCGTTCACGTTCGGCGCGTCGAACTGCACCGTGGCGCGCATCGGCTCGTTCAGGTTCGAGTCCGAGGTACCGTGCAGGAAGTTGAGCTTGACCGTGTCGCTGAACTTGTGGCTGCCCGAGAGCACGTGCTGGCGGAACTTGGTCGTGTAGACGTCGAGCAGGCCTTCGGTGCGCACGTCGACGCCGTTGAAGCGGCCATAGTCCCAGCTGCCGTTGCCATTGAAGTTCGATTCCAGGATCGAGGTCTGCGGCTTGCCGTTGGCCTGGGCCATGGTGCGGCCGAACGAGATCGCGCTGATGTAGTTGTCGTAGCGCTCGTTCGCGAACTTGCCGTACATCAGGTCGAGGTTGAGCTCGGTGCCACTCTTCGGGCGCCACTGGAAGGCGCTGGTCAGGCCGGTGCGCTCGTAATCGGTCTGCGAGCGGCGAAAACGCGGGATGCGCGGGTGGAAGGCCCCGGAGCCGGCAGCGGGCGTCGCCACCGTACCGCCGAAGTTATCGGTACGGCCAAGGACGGCGTTGTAGGCCGCCGGATTCGAGGTGCGCGGCACGCCGAAGCCGCAGGCGGCCGGGGTGATGCCCTTGACGGCATTGTTGGCCGGATTCTGGGGCGTGGCGCCGAGCGGAGAGCAGAAGCCGCCGTCGTCGCTGGCGCTGAGGATCGCCACCGCCTCGTAGCCTTCCTCGGTGGCGCGGCGCTTGGAAAAGGCGCCCGAGATGAGTGCGCCGAACTTGCCGTAGTCGGTGTCCCAGCGGTCCGACAGCAGGGCGGTCACGCGCGGCTGGGTCTTGCGCGACAGTTCATTGTAGAAGGCCTGGCCGCCGATGCTGGCGGTGCGGCCCTTGTAGTCGAAGGGGCGCGCGGTGCGCAGGTCGACGGTGGCGCCGAGCGAACCTTCTTCGATCGCCGCTTCCGAGGTCTTGCGCACCTCCAGGCTGTTGAACAGCTCCGAGGCGAACACCGAAAAGTCGAAGCCGCGGCCGCGATTGGTGCTGCCGTTGATGTCCGAGGCGCCGGTGGCGGCCACGCCCTCGATGCCGTTGATGCGCACGCGCGTGAAACCGGCGTTCAGCCCGCGCACGGTGATCTGCTTGCCCTCGCCGCCGTCGCCGCGCGCCAGCGCCACGCCAGGCACGCGCTGCAGCGATTCGGCCAGGTTCGCATCCGGGAACTTGGCGATGTCCTCGGCCTTGATGACGTCGACGATGCCGTCCGAGTTCTTCTTGGTGGTCAGGGCGCTGTTCAGGCTCGCGCGGAAACCGGTGACGACGACGATGTTTTCTGGCGCGGCGGCCGGGTCTTGCGTAACCGGCTGCTCTGTGGCGGCGGGCGCTGCATCTTGCACCTGCGCCTGGGCCTGCACCGTGGCCAGCATCGCCAGCACGCCCAGGCTGATCAGGCGGCGCCGGCAGCCTGCGGTCGTGCGGGAAGGGTGGAATTGCGCGTCAAGGCGTGTCATCGATCTCGTCTCCATGATGGTCGTGTATGCCCGCAGTCTTGGCGCTGCAGGGCTGTCGTATTGACGCGTCGATGGTAGCGCCGCCAGACCGGCGTAATGACGGGTTACGCATGGCTTCCCGGTAATAATCATGTTGTTGAGTGCTTGCATGGCGATCCGGCAACATGTGCGCAGGACGGGCACAATACGCGCACATATGCTCCCGTGTGGGAGGGCCACGGGAGAGCGGGTCCGCTTCCCTTACTGATCAGAACACGATGTCGAATTTACCTTTATTGGCAGCGGGCGAGCGCCCGGCAACCCCTCCCGCATCACGCGCCTCCAGTCGCTTCGTACGCAGGGCCATCATTGCCGCCGTCGGCGCGGCGCTGGCGGCGCTGGCAGCAAGCGGCATCGCCCAGGAGCTCGGCATTCCGCAGGCATCGGACGCGGGCAGCCGCGCCGCCGAGGCGACTGCCGCCGCGAAGAACGGCCCGGTGTTCCTGATGCCGGCCCTGACCAGCGGCGCGCCGGACACACTGAGCCTGCTCGCCTCGAACGACGGCGTCACCTTCACCTCGCTCGCGTCCGAAGTATGGACGCCGCCGGCCGGGGCCTTGCGCGATCCCTCCATCGCGCGCCATGCCGACGGCTGGTACTACCTCGTGTACGCCAACGGCGGCACGGGCTTTGGCTTGGCGCGCTCGAAAAACCTGCGGCGCTGGGAGTTCGTGCGCAACGTCGTTATTGGCAACAGCGCCGGCACCGCCGCGGCCCAGGCGCCCGAATGGCTGCGCGACCGCGACGGCGCACTGAAGGTGGTCGTGACCCTGCCGAAGACCGGTGCCCACGTCGTCACGCCTGCTGCGGACCTGGGCCAGTGGTCGGCGCCGCTGCCGCTGCGCGGCATCGGGGAGGGCTACGCCGATACCTTCGTCGCCTTCGACGGCAGCGGCTACGCCGCCGTAGCGCGCAACACGCGCACCGGCGCGATCGAACTGGCGCGCGCCGCGACGCTGGCAGGTCCCTGGACCTTCGAGCAGCCCGGCGACTGGGCCGCAGCGGGCGGGACTGGGGGCGGCAGGGCCGGCGCGCCGGCGCTGGCGCGGCTGGCTGACGGCCGCTGGCGCCTGTATGTCGGCAATACCGGCAATGCCGGGAACACGCGCGGCTGGTACGCCGACAGCCTCGATGGCTGGCGCACCTGGACGGCGAAGCAGCCGCTCGCCGGCGCGGCCGCCATGGCCAGCGGCGTCAGCGTCGCACTCGACGACCAGAAGGCGTTTGCCGCCGCGACGGCGCCGGCGGGCCGTCCGAAAACGGTCAGCTGGGACGAGCACTCGCTGAAAATCGACGGCAAACGCATCGTCGTCTGGTCGGGCGAGATGCACCCGTTCCGCCTGCCGAACCCCGCACTCTGGCGCGACGTGATCCAGAAGATGAAGGCGCTCGGCTTCAACGGCATCGCCTATTACTTCGACTGGGGCTACCACTCCCCGGCGCCCGGCGTCTACGATTTCTCGGGCATCCGCAACGTCGAGCGCGCCATCCAGATGGCAGAGGAAGAGGGCATGTACATCATTGCCCGCACCGGTCCCTACATCAACTCCGAACTGTCGGGCGGCGGCTACCCCGGCTGGATGTTCCGCAGCCGCGCCGAAGCGCGCACCGACGACCCGGTGTACCTGGCGGCGGTGGACGAGTGGATGACCCAGGTGAACGCCATCATCGCGCGCCACCAGGTCACGACGGGCGGCGGCAACGTCATCGCCTACCAGATCGAAAACGAGCTGATGAAGGTCGAGCCGAAGCACGCGCGCCAGATGGAACACCTGGCGAAGAAGGCGCGCGCGGACGGCATCAGCGTCCCGTTCTTCCACAACGCCGCCGGGCGCCTGCCCGACTGGACGCCGAAAAATTCCACTGCGCCCTGGGCCAATCCCGGCCCGACCGACCTGTACGCGTTCGATGGCTACCCCGGCGGCAGCTGCGACGTGCACGCCAGCGCGGCGGGCCCGAACAAGGCGCCGGACTGGGGCATCTACGGCAGCGGCGGCCCGAAGACCGGTGCCCTCAGTTCGCCCGGCACCCCTGGCTTTGCCGCGGAACTGGGCGGCGGCTGGTTCGACTACTGGGGCTCGAACGGCACCTATAATTGCACGGCCGAGCGCCAGGGCAAGGGCTACCAGCGCGTCTTCTATGGCACCAACCTGATCAACCGCCTGACGATCCACAACGTCTACATGGTCTTCGGCGGCACCTCCTGGGGCTGGCTGCCGGGACCGGTCGTGTACACCTCCTACGACTACGGCGCGGCCATCTCCGAAGACCGCGGCCTGCGCGAAAAAGCCTATGCATTGAAGCAGCAGGGCATGTTCGTGGGCGCGGCCGAAGCTGTGTTAGCGGAGATGGACAAGGCACCTGCTTTGAAGCCGTCCTCCGACAAGGTCAAGGTCTACCACAACATCAACAAGCGCCTCGGCACCCATGTGCTGTTCGCCTCGCACAACCCGTCGGATGGCCTGGGCGACGACCGCTTCAGCTTCGACCTGCAGACGCGCGACGGCGCCTATTCCATCCCGCTGCGCCTGAAGGGCCAGGACGCGAAGATGCTGCTGGCCTCCTACGCCATGGAGCGTCAGCACCTGGTGTATTCGACGTCGGAACTGCAGACCCATTTCCAGAACGGCGAGCGCGACATCGTTCTGCTGCACGGCCGTAGTGGCGAAGACGGCGAAACGCTGCTGCGCTATGCGTCGGCGCCGAAAGTCGAGGTGCTGGCGGGGCAGGTGACATCAAGCTGGGATGCCGCTAGAGGTGACCTGAAACTGCGCTACGTGCACGATGGCCTGGCGCGGGTGCGCATCTCGGGCGGCGGGCGCGCCCCGGTGCTCCTGCTGCTGGCAGACGAGGCCCACAGCCTGCGCTTCTGGACCCAGGACACGGCCGCCGGCAAGGTGCTGCAACTGAGCCCGGCGCTGGTGCGATCGAGCACGCTCACTGGCGGCAAGCTGGCGATGCTGGGCGATACGCATGAATCGAGCGAGCTCCAGGTCTGGGGCCCGGCCTTCACGTCGGCCAGCTTCAATGGCGAAGCTTTGGCCTTGACGCCGCAGCTAGATGGCAGCGTGCGCACGAATGCCGTCAAGGGACCGGACGCCGTCAAGCTGCCCGACCTGGCGGCACTGGCCTGGACCCGGCGCATGGACAGCCTGGAAGCGCAGCCCGGCTTCGACGACGCGCAGTGGATCAAGGCCGACAGGCGCGCCTCGGCGGCCCAGACCTGGACCATGCCAGAGCGCGGCCAGCCGACGCTGGCGATGAGCGACTACGGCTTCCACCACGGCGACGTCTGGTACCGTGGCCGCATCGACATCAAGGACGGTAAAAGCAATCAGCTTGAGCTGTTCTATGGCGCGGGCGGCGCCGGCATGATCCAGGTGTGGATCGACGGGCGCTACGTCGGCCAGCACGAACTCGACGTCGGCCGCTCGTTCCCGGAAACGACCGACAGCGTGAAGTTCGCCCTCGGTGCGCTCAAGCCGGGCAAGCACGTGATCGCGGTCATGGTGCGCAACAACTCGCACAACTGGAACCTGATGGCCGACGACTTCCATCGTGAAGCGCGCGGGCTGATCTCGGCATCCCTGACCTCGCGCGGCGGCGCGCGCTTTGCCGTGCCGATCGAATGGCGCATCCAGGGCCGCCAGGGCGGCGAGGCGATCGTCGACCACGTGCGCGGGCCGGTGAACAACGGCGGCCTGTTCGGCGAGCGCGCCGGCTGGCACCTGCCGGGCGGGGCCAACGCGGGCTGGACGGCTGCGAAGACGGGTTCGGCGCCTCCGGCGCCGGGCACCTACTGGCTGCGCACCCGCTTCAATCTCGACCTGCCGCGCGGGCACGACGTCCAGCTCGGCCTGGCCTTTGGCGACACCAGCAAGCCACGCTCGGATCGCGAGAACCGCGCGCTGATCTTCGTGAACGGCTGGAACATGGGCCAGTTCATCGCCCACATCGGCCCGCAGCGCACTTTCGTGATCCCGCCGGGGATCCTGAACCCGAACGGCGAGAACACGGTCGCGCTGGCGGTGACGACCGATGGCAAGGCAGAGAATGCACTGGAACCGGTCAAGCTCGTGACCCTGCGCGCCGTCCGCGGTGGCGTGCCGCTGGAGCTGATGACGGCCGCCGGGAACGACCAGGCCGTTTCCGCACCTGCTGACTGATTGCCGTGGCGGCGCCGCCCGGCGCCGCCTGCCGTACCGCTATCGCGCCTGCGATAGCGGGCGGCGACACCGATAATCGAAAACTTCGATTATACCTCTGCAAACTATCCGTTTTTCAATGCCGTTTTTGCCACGCATAATGGCTCCATCGTGACAAACACGAAGCAGGGTCAGCGTAGCAAGCGACAGTTTCCAGCATCAACGCCTTCGATGATCCCCGCGATACCGTCATTCCACCCGCCGCCGATCGCGGCCAACCTGACAGGGAGCACACCATGAACAACCCGAAACTCGAAGTCCTGACGCCGCATAACTCGCAGTTGATCATCATCGACCACCAGCCGCAGATGGCCTTCGGCGTGCAGTCGATCGACCGGCAGACCCTGAAGAACAACGTGGTCGGCCTGGCCAAGGCGGCCAAGGCCTTCGGCATCCCGACCGTGATCACCACCGTCGAGACCGAGTCCTTCTCCGGCAAGACCTACCCGGAAATCCTGGACGTGTTCCCCGGCCAGCCGATCCTCGAGCGCACCTCGATGAACTCCTGGGACGACCAGAAAGTGCGCGACGCGCTGGCCGCCAACGGCCGCAAGAAGATCATCGTCGCCGGCCTGTGGACCGAAGTCTGCAACACCACCTTCGCCCTGTGCGCCATGCTGGAAGGCGACTACGAGGTCTACATGGTGGCCGACGCCTCGGGCGGCACCACGAAAGAAGCCCACGACTTCGCCATGCAGCGCATGGTGCAGGCCGGCGTCGTGCCCGTCACCTGGCAGCAGGTGCTGCTCGAGTGGCAGCGCGACTGGAAGAACCGCGATACCTATGATGCCGTGATGAAGATCGTCACCGAGCACTCGGGCGCCTACGGCATGGGCGTGGACTACGCCTACACGATGCTGCACAAGGCGCCTCCCCGCAACCAGGGTAGCAACGAGGTGCTGGCCCCGGTTCCGGCACCGGTCCGCTAAGGGAGGAGCCACGACCATGCATGCACAGTCCACCCAGGCTTCGGCAGCGCCGCTCATCCTCATCAACGGGCGCTTCGCCACCCTCGACCAAGACCGGCCGCAGGCCAGCGCGGTCGCCATCCGCGACGGCCGCTTCCTCGCCGTCGGCGATCTTGAGCACGTGATGCGCTTCCGGGAATCGGGCAGCCAGGTCATCGACCTGAACGGCCGTACCGCGATCCCGGGCCTGAACGATTCGCACCTGCACCTGATCCGCGGTGGACTGAACTACAACCTCGAGCTGCGCCGGGAAGGCGTGCCCTCGCTTGCCGATGCGCTGCGCATGCTCAAGGAGCAGGCCGATCGCACCCCGAACCCGCAGTGGGTGCGCGTGGTCGGCGGTTGGAACGAATTCCAGTTCGCCGAGCGCCGCATGCCGACGCTGGACGAGATCAACGCCGCCGCGCCCGATACCCCGGTGTTCATCCTGCACCTGTACGACCGCGCGCTGCTCAACCGCGCCGCGCTGCGCGCCGTCGGCTACACCAAGGACACGCCGAACCCGCCGGGCGGCGAGATCGTACGCGACGGCGCCGGCAACCCGACCGGCATGCTGGTCGCCCGGCCGAACGCAATGATCCTGTACGCTACCCTGGCTAAGGGCCCGGCGCTGCCCTTTGACCTGCAGGTCAATTCCACCCGCCAGTTCATGCGCGAGCTGAACCGCTTGGGCGTCACCAGCGCCATCGACGCCGGCGGCGGCTTCCAGAACTATCCCGACGACTACGCGGTCGTCGAGGAACTCGACCGCAACAAGCAGCTCACCATCCGCATCGCCTACAACCTGTTCACCCAGAACAAGGGCGCTGAGCTGGAAGACTTCCGGCGCTGGAGCGGCATGGTGACGCCGGGGCAGGGCAGCGACTATTACCGCCACAACGGCGCCGGCGAAATGCTGGTGTTCTCGGCGGCCGACTTCGAGGACTTCCTCGAGCCGCGCCCGGAGCTGGCCGCCGGCATGGAAGACGAGCTGGAACAGGTGGTGCGCCACCTGGTGGCGAACCGCTGGCCTTTCCGCCTGCATGCCACCTACGACGAATCGATCTCGCGCATGCTCGACGTGTTCGAGAAGGTCAACCGCGAGATCTCCTTTAACGGCCTGCACTGGATGTTCGACCATTGCGAGACCATCAGCGAGCGCAACATCGAGCGCGTGCGGCAGCTCGGCGGCGGTATCGCCATCCAGCACCGCATGGCCTTCCAGGGCGAGTACTTCGTGGACCGCTATGGCGCGCAAGCGGCCAGCGCCACGCCGCCGGTGAAGCAGATGCTTGCGAGCGGCGTGCCGGTCGGCGCCGGCACCGACGCCACCCGCGTGGCCAGCTACAACCCGTGGACTGCGCTGTACTGGCTGGTCACCGGGCGCACCGTCGGCGGCCTGCCGCTGTACGGCGACGACGGCCACCTGCCGCGCAGCGTCGCGCTCGAGCTGTGGACGGCGGGCAGCGCCTGGTTCTCGAACGAGCAGGGCCGCAAGGGCAGGATCCAGGAAGGCATGCTGGCCGACCTGGCGGTGCTTTCGCAGGACTTCTTCAGCGTCGACGAGGAAGCCATCAAATCGATCGAGTCGGTGCTGACCATGGTCGGCGGCGACCTCGTGTACGGCGCGGCGGAGTTCACCAGCCTGGGACCGCCGCCGATCCCGGTGCTGCCCGAATGGTCGCCGGTGAGCAAGGTGCCGGGCCACTGGCGCAAGGCGGGGTTGCAGGCACAGCAACAGCCACAGGCGCAGGTGGCCTTGCCCCACCAGTGCGGCGGCCCCTGCGGCGTGCACGCCCACCAGCACGACCGGGCCCGCAAGTCAACCGTGCCGGTGCGCGACTTCGGCAGCTTCTGGGGTGCCTTCGGCTGCAGCTGCTTCGCGTTCTGACCAGGAGACCCCATGACGACGCCACAATTCCAGCGCCTGCAAGGCGCCAGCATGGGCTTCCTGGCCGGCTATGTCGACACCCTCGGCTTCATCGCCCTGTTCGGCCTGTTCACGGCCCACGTCACCGGCAACTTCGTACTGATCGCGGTGTCGCTGGCCGACCCGGTGCAGACGCCCTCGCTGCTCAAGCTGCTGGCCTTTCCGGCCTTTATCCTGGGCGTGGCGGCTGCCCGGCTGCTGGTGGCCCGCTGCGAGCGGCGCGGCACGCCGGCCGTCAAACCCTCCTACCTGCTGCAGCTGGTGCTGCTGCTGGGCTTCATGGCCTGCGGCATGCTGGCCGAGCCGGTGGGCGCGTCGCCCGGCGGCGCTGTCGGCGCGCTGGCGATGCTGGCGGGCTTGCTGGGCGCCGCCGCCATGGGGGCGCACAGTGCGGCCAGCAAGCTGTTGCTGGCCAACCTGGCGCCGACCTCGATGATGACCGGGAACGTGACCCAGCTCGTGATCGACACGGTTGACCGCCTGCGCGGCGCCGCCGACCCCGCCACCCGTGCCCGCTGCGCCAAGTTCTTCTGGCCGGTGCTGGCCTTTGCGCTGGGCTGCGCCGCCGCAGCCTTCGCCTTCCTTGCCGTCGGCTTCGTGGCGCTGCTGGTGCCTGCAGCGATCCTGGCCGCGCACCTGTGCCTGCCCGAGCCGGATGCGGCATGAGCATGCAGAAGAACCGCCTGGAGGCCTTCAGCGACGGCGTGATCGCGATCATCATCACGATCATGGTGCTGGAACTGAAACCGCCGCATTCCACGACGGCCGCCGGCCTCGCGGACGTGCTGCCGGGCTGGCTGCGGTACGCGCTCAGCTTCGTCTACGTCGGCATCTACTGGGTCAACCACCATGCGCTGCTTGACCGGGTGGCGAAGGTGGACGGCGCCGGTCTCTGGGCCAACCTGCACCTGCTGTTCTGGATGTCGCTGATTCCCTACGTGACGGCCTGGGCCGGCGAGTATCCGATGGCGCCGGTGCCGGTGGCGCTGTATGGTGTGGTGTTGCTGCTGTGTTCGATTTCCTTCATGCTGCTCGCGTGGCGCCTCGATAGCGGGGCGGGCGGGCACGCGATGGCCTGGGGCAGCCGCAAGAACCGGCTGTCGATCGCGCTGTATGCGTTGGCGATCGGGCTGTCGCTGTGGTACGCGCCGCTGGGCGCGCTGATCCATGTCCTGCTGGCGCTGTTCTGGCTGATGCCGGAAGCGCCCAGGGCGCGGGGCTGAGCGCCTCGTCTATCCAATTATTGAATCAATCGCGTCAAGCATTGGTTTGGTGGTGCTCCATTACACACCTATGATTGTTTTCAATCAGGACAACAAGCCGGCATGCGACCGGTACGAATGCCATTTTTACTATAAAACCAATCGCTTACATGATCAGGAGACGCGAAATGATTGCAAAGAAATTGCTGTTGGGTGTGCTGTCGAGCATGATGTTGATGACGGGCGCGCAGGCAGCGTATCCGGAGAAGACCATCACGGCCATCGTACCGTTCCCGCCGGGCGGCTCGACGGACGCGATTGCCCGCGCCGTCGGCGCGAAAGTCTCCGCGCGTTTTGGCCAGCCCTGGATCGTCGACAACCGTCCCGGCGCCACCGGCGCCATCGGCGCCAACCTGGTCAGGCGTTCGCCGGCCGATGGTTACACCCTGATGGTCGCCTCGATCGGCGTCTACGCCGTCAACCCGTTCCTGCAAAAGGGCATCACCTATAGCCCGCAGCGCGATTTCGACCTGCTGACCGTCGCCGTGCGCGCCCCGAACGTCCTGGTTACCCGGCCCACCATGCCAGCCAATACGATGCAGGAACTGGTCGCCCACCTGAAGAAGAACCCGGGCAAGGTCAGCTTTGCCTCCTCGGGCAACGGCAGCTCCGACCACCTGACTGCCGAACTGTTCTGGCAGAAGAGCGGCACGAGCGGCCTGCACGTGCCCTACAAGGGCGGCGCGCCGGCCATTACCGACCTGCTCGGCGGGCAGACCGACGTCTCCTTCGTCAACATCAATACCGCGCTCCCGTATATCAAGAGCGGCAGGCTCAAGGCCCTGGCCGTCACCGGCGACGCCCGCGCCGCCGTTCTGCCGAAGCTGCCGACCCTGGCGGAATCGGGCATCCCCGGCGTCGAGGTGTATTCCTGGCAGGCCTTCGCCGCACCGAAGGGCCTGCCGAAGGATGTCAAGGCCAAGCTGCACGGCGCGATCGTCGCGGCGCTGAACGAGCCCGATTTGAAGTCCAAGCTGGTGGAGCAGGGCTTCGAAATGGTGGCCAATACCCCTGAGCAGTTCGCGCAGTTCCTGGCGGCCGAGCAGGCGCGCTGGAAGAACGTGATTGAAGTGGGCAAGATTACCAACGACTGAGGTGCTGGTAAGCTAAAAACCACCGGTTCCCGGTGGTTTTTAGCTGACGCCGTACGCAACGCAGGCGGCGCTACGCAGACGCTTCACTTTCCTTCGAGAAGAACGCGGCCTCTACGGATCCAGGAATAAGCCCGTGTATGGAGCTCCCGCCTTCTCGCGGGATCAGCAATCGGTCGCGCGAACGGCCTTCTGCAAACCCGAGAATTGGCACAAGATAGTCATCGCCTGTTGGCATATAACATGACCCATCGAGTATCGCCCCTACCGAAAAAGCGATCGCCTCTGTCGCTGCCTTTGATGTCTCATCCGGAATATTCGCTGAAGACAGAGCAGCTTTGACTGCGGAGACAATTTCGTCGGCTATCCGTAGCTGCCGTTGTTCGTATAGTCGGGAATCGTGCAACTTCCTCATCCATTACTCCCCAAATTCCCGATTGCTTGTCGCGTGGTCACTCACGTCCGCGCTTGGCCGAGGCTGTGTAAAAACGCCAGATCCGAATGTGTTCAGGGATCTCTTTACCATTCCAGACCTTGAGAAAGCGCCGTAGCGACTGTTGTGAGAGGTCGAGTGTTGCGAGCGTGCCGTTCGTTTCGCGTTTTTACACAGCCTGGGCCGGTTGTTGCCGTTCGGTGTAGGACAGCCGACCGCTACCGCCGTTGATTTCTAACGGCCCCTGATCTCACTCCCAAGTTCAGGAGAACCGGGCCCTTAGCCCGGTTTTTTTGTTCAGCCATTCAACGTTATACTAGTGCATATGTAAATCTGCACATAAACAGCTTTCCGTGCAGTCCTGTAGGCCTAAACAACTGAGCCTCCCCGCTCACGCATATAAATGCCGACCGCTTTGCCGTATATCTCAGTTTCCGCTTCATAAGTCAGGCCAAGGCGTTTGGCAACGCGCAGCGATGATTCATTGGCTGAAGCGATGACAGCCCGAACTTTTGGTTCGCGTCGGATCTCGAGCGCATGGTTCAAGGCTGCCGCCGCCGCTTCGTTCGCGAATCCCTGGCCCCAAAAGGCACGATAGGTATTCCAACCAAGCTCCATCACAGTGGATTCCTCGCGAAAGAACGCGCCAACATTCCCGACGAGTTGACCAGTCTCCTTTTCCTCGACAGCCCACCATCCGGCGCCATGTATGAGCCATAGTCCTGCCTGTGAACAGAAGATTCGCCATGCAGCATGGTGGTCAGCCGGAACCAGGTGGGCCGAGCTTACAGGGTCGGCTAAATGCGCTGCGAATAAGTCAAAGTCCTGCTGTCGATATTCACGAAGCACGAGTCGTGCCGTGTGAAGGTATGGAACAGAAGTGATAAATTCGCTATTCATGAGCTAGATTCCATGTGCTGGTGCCAGTTAAGCCGTCCATTGTCGGCTACAAGGTACGGTTTGCGCCAATGGTCTCCTATCACCCGATTCGACTCGGTAGCGGTACGAGTCATTGCGAGAAAATAGTCAGTTTGTTGGCCCGTTTTTGCGAAGGTCCGTTTCTGGCCGATTGTGGTGAAAAACTCGGCTAAGTTGAACGCTGGATAGAAACCTGGGCAGGCTCGACTGATCAGAACAGGCGCTATCGAACGATCTTGAAGGTGTTGGACCTCCGGGGCGTGCTAAAACGTTTGCCCTTTTACTTTTTCACCATAAAAATAGGCCGATGGCGGACGGTCGTCATTGCTCAGTGTACGAGCTTCTTGCCATCAGAGCAAGTAACAGGTTTTGTTCGACGCTTTTAAAGCGCCTGACGAAACCTCTTGCCTGCTCTAAAAGCAACCATCTCGTACACTGAACCATTCTGACCGTCCGGTATCGACCAGATGCAGGCTTGACTTTAAAGTGACACCGCAATATCCATTCATTCTCAGCCGGACGCACTCTGCCCTAACTTTTCAATAGTTTCTCACTTAGCCATAGCATTGGGGTAGAAAAACGGTTATATTTCGGCAACCTCATAACCTCATAACCTCATAACCCAATAATCGAATGCACATCGGCTTTCTTCTCATCGCCCTAACCATTGCCAGCAGTGTTCAAGCCGCCGATACAACTCCTATTGGGCACCGAGTCGCGCTCAGTGAGAACTCTATCAAACGTTACATGTTTTCGACAGAGACTCTTGCGGACATTAAGACCGAATTCGACAAGCGGAAATTGACAGTCACCGATGAGCAGAAAGCGCCTCTAACGGGGCTCCCGATCCGCATCACCGCAATAGGAAGAAGTGGGTACGCCACGCCCTATTTTATTGAGCGTGCTGATGGTCGTTTTCACGTTTACGCCGAACGACGCCGTCCGCAACACCCAACCGCGCCGCTGCCTTATGTCTCGCAGGAGGTCGTGTTCGATACGCCCAATCCCGAGGTTTCGCCCGTTGGCACGCTGAGCTACCCAAGATCAGGCGGCCCTTTTCCAGGTGTCGTGCTCGTTGCCGGAACTGGACCGCACAACCGTGATGGCGTCATGGACCTTCACAAGATGTTGGCAGTCCTGGCCGATCACCTGACCCGGCAAGGCTTTGCGGTATTGCGCTACGACAAACGGGGCGTCGGCCTGACTGGGGGTGCGTTGTATCCTTTCTCTACCACCGACGACTACGCCGCCGACGCCCTGGCCGCGGTCCGGTTCCTCAAAATTCAGCCAAACATCGATTCCCAAAAGATTGGCATTTTGGGCCACAGTGAAGGCGGCATCATCGCATCAATGGCGGCTGCCGAAGCACCGGCGGACGTGCACTTCATCGTCATGCTGGGCGGCACCGGCCTACCTGGTATCAAGATCAAGAGCCTGCAGAATGCCGCTGCCTCGCGTGCCGACGGCATGGAAGAATCGCTCGTTCTTTTGAACCAAAGCCAGGAGGGCGAGCTGTATGAGATCGCAGCGAGCAAGCGGAGTCATTCCGATGCGCTCGCTGCAATGCGAGCGGCGACCCAAGCCTTGCCGGCGGCGACGAAGGCCAGGCTCGAGATCGGGCGGGAAGGTATCCCTGACGAAGCGTTTGAACGCAGTTTTCTGACACCGTGGTTGCGCCGGTTCCTGTCGCTCGACCCCCGCGACTACCTGAAAAGAGTGACTTGCCCGGCGCTCGCGCTCATTGGCGAGAAAGATCTGCAGGTAACATCGGCGGAAAACCTGCCGGAGATTGAGCGTGCGCTCAAGCACGCCGCGCCAACGACCGTGGTGCGCCAGCTCCCTGGCCTGAACCACCTCTTCCAAACCGCTAAAACCGGCAAGCAGACCGAATACCTCCTGATCGAGCAAACCATCGCTCCATCTGCACTGAACCTGGTGTCGACATGGATGAAGCAGGCGGTGAACAACAAGAGTCAATGAAGGTCGATGTGCCAAACGTAGTCCATCCAGTGCGTCTGCAACGGTCCAGACTGTGTAAAAACGTTGACTTGACGAAGTCGCTAGCAGGCTAGACCGTTGAAAACGGCCACTACTACGTTTTGTCGGGGGAGAGAATAGCGAAGTGGCTCCTGGCGGTAAGCAGCCGCCGCGACCGATTTCCGCATTCTGCGAGGTGACCGTTCCGAAATTACTTCGCCCGACGGGCAACGGGACCAACGTCCATTCCGTCGTACGACGTGAGTCCCCATTTTGTCGCGAACGATGCATGCTCATTGTTTCTCAAGTGCAGACTGTCGACCGAATGGTGCTCGATCCGCTCGACATGCAGCCACCACAGGTCCGGGTCGCTGGGCTTGTTTTTGTCGGATAAATAGATATTCACAACCCGATAACCGGACTTTGCTAGTTCCCTGGCCGCCAGCTCCAGTGGTTGGCGTTGGGCATTGGTGAAAAAATAACCCCAAAGCATTTCTTGAGACATGTCCCAGTTTGACTGCTCTGCGATCTGAGCGAACATTCGGTCCAAGCTTTCACGAGTGACTGGTGATTCCGCTAACACAGGTGCAGAGTGCGATAACATAAATGTCGTAGCGAGGGTTAATAACAGAAAATTCTTGCGAGTCTTTTTCTTCATAGGCAGCAGTTGGATTAGGTAAAAGGAAGGCTTCAAACTGCATGGTGCCAGAGCGAGCTCTCTGCAACTAGTTGTTTTTGGCTGGGCGCACCCGCCAGATTTCGCCGGTCACGTCGTCGACCACCAGCAGTGAGCCATCATCCTGCACTTCCACCCAGGACGGCCGTCCCCATACTTCCTTGTCGCTCACGACGAAACCGGTCATGAAGTCCTGGTACTTCCCCGTGGGGACGCCGTTCTTCATGAACACCCGCACGACCTTGGAACCGGTGCGCGTCGTCCGGTTCCATGAGCCGTGCAGCGCCAGGAACATGTCGCCATCGTAGGCAGCCGGGAAGGCAGCGGGTGCAGCGGCGCGTCGCTGGTAGGCGACCATGCCGAGGGGCGCCGAATGTGCCGTCAGCAGCAGGTCCGGCGTCGTCACCTTGCCCTTCAGGTCAGGCCGGCGCCCCTTCAGGCGCGGCTCCTCGTTGCTGCCGATGTAGTACCAGGGCCAGCCATAAAAGCTGCCCTCCTTGACCCGGGTAAGGTAGTCCGGGGGAAGGTTGTCCCCCAAAAGGTCGCGTTCGTTGACGCTGCAGTACAGGTCTCCGCTGAGCGGGTGGCGATACATGCCGACGCAGTTGCGCAGTCCCGTGGCGAAGGTGCGCTTGCCGCTGCCATCCGGATTGAAGCCCAGGACCACGCCACGGTCCAGTTCCTCGCCCCAGGCAGCGCCCAGGCCGTGGCGGCTTTCCCATTCGGGAAGCGGAGCGGGTGGTCGCGGGCCGATCTGCTCGCCGATATTCGATGCCGAGCCGATCGAGACGTACATGGTCTTGCTGTCGGCCGAAAAGACCAGGGTGCGCGTGGTGTGCGCGCCCGGGGCCGCGACCAGGTGCGGCACCACGACTTCCGGTGCGGCAGTCGCCACCAGGTCACCGTTCTTGTATGGGAAGCGCACGATCGAATTCACATACGCGACGTACAGGTATTCGGGGTTCGGTCCCACCGGCCAGAAGGCAAAGCCGAACGGGCGGTTCATGTCGGAGGCAAAGGTAGTGACGGTGTCGGCCTTTTCGCCGGTCGATGAGCGCAGGACCTTGATGACCCGGCGCGACATCGAGCCCAGGAAAATGTCGCCGTTCGGTGCCTTGGCCATGATGCGTCCCCGGTCGGGATCGGTGGCCCACAGGTTGACGCTGAAGCCCGCCGGTACCGAGGGCAGCACGTTCGCCGGGCGTGGCACGGTAGCAGGGGGATTGCCGGCGCTCTCGGTGGCGAAGGGTTTGGCCAGGTCGCTGGCGCGTACCTCGTGGATGCGGCCAGGCTGATCGTCGCTCCAGTGTTCGCCCGAAGGCGCCGCGGTTTTCGCAGCGGCCTTGGGACGGGCAGCCGCGCCGCGGACTGTCGCCAGATATGCGATTACCGCCCGGCGGTTCGCTTCGTTCGCGACATTCACCGGCATTGTCGTGCCGGGTGCGTACGCGCCCGGATCTTTCAGGAACAGGTCCAGTTCGGCCGGGGTCCAGGTTTTGCCTCCGGCGCCGGCCGCAGCCAGCGCCTTTGAATAGCCGAATCGCGGCAGGCCGGCCACCGGACGGCCCAGCACATTGAACAGGCCCGGCCCCGACAGCGCGGCGGTGTCCGGCGAGACGGTATGGCACATTGCACAGTTCGAGACGAACAGCTTCTTTCCTGCAGCTGCGTCGGCGTCAGGAGCCGCGTGTACTCCGGTGGCAGAGAAGACGGAGATCAGTGCAAGTGCTCGGATAGGGTGCATGGTCGGTTCCTTGGAGTGTTCTACGGGTATCGCCCGTTTATTGGTCATAGCTGTGAAGGAAGGGCTTGAAGACATCCATCGTGCCTCCAGGCGCCCCGAACCAGCGCGTCAACGCCGCAGGCCAGGCGCCAGCGATGGGCGCCAGGGTAAAGGTCCCGGCGATGCGCACCGGCTTGTCCAGCGCGATGCTGGTTTCGGGCGAGGTGCCTTTGTTTCCCAGCCCGCCGATCAGTGCGTTATGGCTCAGCAAGGTACGACTGCCGTCGCGCTCCACCGCGACATCGGCCGCCGGCATGGCGAACGCAAAGCCGGCGCCGCCCGCGCTGGTGAGCAGGGCCAGTTCCGTGGCGCGCCGGTTGCCCTGGAAGCGCAGGTCATCGCGGTGCAGCCGGTGCAGGCCAAATTCGTTGAGCCTGTCCTTGCCGGGGTAGCCGGCATAGGGCCCCTGGCCGATCCAGCGCAAGTCTTGCGCGCCGTTCGGCGCCACGACCGACAGGCCCGCTTCGGACAAGCTGCCCTGCGCGTTGACCGGCACGAAATCGTAACTGACGGCAATGGTGCCCGCGGCGTCGATCTCCAAAACATACCCGCCCCGGAAGCCCTCACCGAGCGCGGCACCGGGCCGCGATTTGGCCGCGGCGCCCGCTCCTGTCATCAGGTCGTCGAATCCGGCCGTGCGCACCGCCACCTGCGGTGCGGCCGCCGCGATCGCGGCGTCGTCCTGCAGCCGGTAGTGGCCCGCAATCGCGATGCGCACCTTGTCGCCGGCACGCCGGACATCGATGGCCGGCTCATCGAGCCTGGTCAGGACGGACGACAGCCACAGGCCCGACTTGGCCGAACTCAGGGCCTCGGCCATCGTCGGCTTGCGTCCACTGTGCGGATGGATCCCGGCGACGAGCACCTTGCCTGCCAGGTCGCGGATCGTCACGTCGCCGGTCGTGCGCTGCACGGTCAGCACCCATTCGGGCAGCGCCACGGTGAATTGCGCCGCGCTCTCCGTCACTGCCGGCGCGGCCTTCGGTTCCTTCGCGTCACGGGCAAAGGCCTGCGCCGGTTCCATCCGGTCCGCGCCGTCGGGTTCCAGCCGCAGCACGCGTTCATTGACCTGCATGCCGTGTTCATCCACGGCGCGTACGGCGAGGGCCAGCACGTCGTCGTTTGCGTTCGCAGGGATGTCGACGGGAATCCGTAGCGTCTCGTTTCCCCGCGACAGGGCTTGCAAGGCCACCTTGCCTTGCTGGACACCCTTGCCGTTGCGCTGCAGGGACCACAGCAGCTTGAAACCCTCCAGCGAACGGAAGTCATGGCGGTTCTCCACCGTGAGCGCGATCGCTCCTGGTCCGGGCCGGACGACAGCCGTGCGCTGCGCGAATTGCACCGGCGCGTACACCTTACGCATCTGCCAGTAGTCCACCTGCGGCGTACGGTCGGCATAGGTCAGGCCATCGGCACCATCGAGGCCATTCGTATCGTAATAGCGATGCTGGTCGAGCCAGACGACCTGGGTGCGTTTTGCCGTATCCACGGGTTTCTCGCTGGTGCGCAAAATGCCCTGGTCGTGAAAATGCCAGATCGACCCGCCGGCGAAGGTGGGGCTCGCCTGGATCAGGTCCCATTGCTCCTGCATGCGGTCGGTCGCCAGTCCCAGCGCATGCGCATATTCGGTCAGGATGGCCGGGCGCTTGAGCTTCTGGGTGTATCCCCTGAGGGTGGCATTGCTGGGATAGTGCGGCGCATGGATGTCGGCGAAGGCGGGAATGCGCTCGTAATTGGCGGCGAAGTAGCTGCCAATCTTCGGATACGTGATGGGACGCGTGGGGTCGAGCTCCTTGGCCAGTCGGCCAGCCTCGAGTTCCGCGTCGTTGATCGGGTTCTCGTTGCCGATGCTCCAGATCAGTACCGAAGGCCGGTTCTTGTCGCGCATGATCGTCGGCTCCACGCGCGCCAGGATGTTTTCCCGGTAGTCAGGCTTGTCCAGGTTCTTCTCGCCATGGCCGATCGATACTTCGTCCATCACATAGATGCCCATTTCATCGCACAGTTCCAGCAGGCGCGGATGGGGTGGGTAGTGCGACGTGCGCAGGTAATTCACGTTGGCCCGCTTCATCAGCGCGAGGTCCTGGCGCATCTGTGCTTCGGTCACGGCGCGCCCGGTCTTCGGCTCGAGGTCGTGGTGGTTGACGCCGCGCAGCTTGATGGGACGGCCGTTGAGCAGCAGCACGCCGTCAGCAATGCTGACTTCGCGCAGGCCAATGCGCTCGTTAACGGTCTGCAGCGTCCTGCCTCCTTTGGAGAGGGTCAGCTGCAGCCGGTACAGGGAAGGCGTTTCGGCGCTCCACAGTTTCGGCGCGGCGACCCGGATCACGGCGCCATGCCGGGTAGCGGCGGTGCGCGGCAGTACCGTGTCGCCGACGGTGCGGCCATTCGGATCGATCAGCCTGGCGCGCACCGTGCCGTCTGCCGCGCTCAGCACCACGTCCAGCGACAGTTCCGCCTTGCCCTCGACCAGGCGGGTCGCGGCCGTGTAATCCTGCACATGGGTAGGCGGTACCGCGAACAGCGTCACGTCGCGGTAGATGCCCGACAACGACCAGTCGTCATTCAGGTCGAATTCCACGCCGTGCGGGCGGGTAGCGACGCGCACGGCCACCACGTTATCCGCCTCACGACCCGGCAACAGGAAATCGGTGACCTCGAAGGTGTGCCGGTTGAAGGCGCTCGCCGTCGACACGCCGGCCTGTTTGCCGTTGACCCAGAGTTCATAGCCATAGGCCACGCCCTCGAAACGCAAAAAGACCTTTTGTCCGCGCCAGGCGGGGGGAACGCGGAAGGTCCGCCGGTACAGGCCCTGGCCCTCCTTCAGGTGGTCGCCATAGACCGGCTCGGCGAAGCCGTGCAGCTCCCAGTTGGCTGGGACTGGAATGGTAGACCAGCCCGATCCCGTGAACTGCGCAGACGCGAACCCTGTATCGCTCCCGGGGGCTGACCCAGGCAGGTACTTGAACGACCAGTCGCCGTTCAGCGTGCGACGGTAGCCGGCTTCATGGGAGGGATAGACGGATGCGGCGCTTGCTGCGCTGGCGCTGAAGGCGCAGGCCAGCAAGGCTGCGGCAGAAACGGCTTTGAAACGAAACATGACTGGCCTTTTACCTGGAGGTTGAGGTTCGAGCGGCCGGCCCGACCTGCGCATGCCGCGTCGGTCCTCAGCCAGCCGCCAGCGCGGGTTCCTTCGTATCGGCACGAGCCAGCGATTCCTGCCAGGCCTGCCGGTACGCAGCCAGGCCGGGCAGGCTTGCTGCCGGCATGGCGCGGCTCGTCCCCGGCGGCACGCCTTCCGGATAACGCAGCAGCCAGCCGCCGCAGGTGGTGCCGCTGGCGTCGTCCGAATAACTGACCGCTTGCTGGGGACGCAGGGCGGCCAGCAGCGGTCCGAACCAGGGATTGGCGGTGAAGCTGCCCTCGACCGCGATCGGGCCGCGGGCATCGAGCGCATCGAGACAGTAATCGGTCATCAGCACGCAATACAGGGTCGCCAGGGCGAAGCGCTCGGACGCGTCCTGCGGCGCCGGCCCCTGGACCTGCCCGGCGCGCCCGGCGAACGGTCCCGCCTCGGCAAAGCAGGGCAGCGCCATCGTCCCGCGCGCGACCAGTGCTTCGATTTGTTCGAAGGTGCAGGACACCGGCTGCGTCCCGGCCAGCGCGGCGAATTCGCGCCCGCCCATGAAACGCATGCAGGCCACCGGCTGGCCCAGCGCATTCGTGTTGGCCAGCATGTCGGCCTCTTCACGCAGGCCTTCGAGCGGCACGCCGAAGGCGGCGGCAATCACCCAGGTGCCCGTCGAGAGCACGGTGCGTGGCGCAGCGCCGCCCTCGCGGTCCAGGTAGCGCACCAGCGAGGCGTTGCTGTCGTGGATGCCGCACAGGACCTGGCAGGATGCCGGCAGCCCGGTGCGGGCGGCCAGTTCCGGCTTCAGGGTGCCGAGCGCATCGCGGGGCTTCGCCAGCGGCGGCATCAGCGGCTGCCAGCCCATGCTGTCGACCAGTTGCGAGTAGCGTTGCTGCACCGGGTCCCACATGTCGGTATGGCAGCCGAGCGAGGTCGCTTCCGACGCGGCCGCGCCGCACAGGCGCCAGGCCCAGTACTGCGGATACATCAGGATGTGGCGGGTACGCGCAAATTCGGCCGGATAACGCTGCGCCAGCCACACCAGCTGGCGCCCGAGGTTCAGGCCGACCGGCAGGGAAGGCGAAAAGGTCTGGGCGTAGGGCGGGCGTACGGCATCGTAGTCAAGGCCGGGCAGGGCCGCTTCGTAGTCGAGCACCGGCAGCACCAGGCCGTCGTCATCCACCAGCGCCGCGGTGGCGCCGTGGGTGACCGGGACGATGGCCGAGACCTGCGCAAGCCCTGCGAAGGTGCGGCAGGTGGCCAGCATCCACTCCCAGATGCCGTCGGTGTCGTGGAGCGGATACGGACCGTCATGGACGATCGCGTTCGGGCGCCGTTCCTCGGCCAGCACAGCGCCGCCGGCATCGATCAGCGCCAGCTTGACATTGGTCTTGCCGATGTCGAGGACGATCAGGGCATCCTGCATGCTCATCGCTTTGCTCATTTCCTGCTCTTCTGTGCGCGCAGCAGGCGCGGCAGGGCGATAGTCACCAGCAGCAGCACGCCGATCACGATGGTCATGTAAATGCCCGGCACGTTGGCCAGGGCCATGCCATAGGTGACGGTGCCCATGGTCAGCACGGCCAGCAGCACGCCGCCGATGGTGCCGGCGCCGCCGGCAATGCTCACGCCCCCGAGGATCACCATGGTGATGATTTCGAGTTCCCAGCCGGTGGCGATGTTCGGGCGGGTGCTGCCGATGCGGCCGGTCAGGAGCCAGGCCGCCAGGCCGGCGATGGCGCCGGTCAGCATGAACAGCACCAGGCGGTAGCGGTCGACGGCGATGCCGGAGAAGCGCGCCGCTTCCGGGTTGTTGCCGATGGCGTAGATGCGGCGGCCCCAGGAGGTCGTGTGCAGCACGACGGCGAACAGCGCCGCGAACACCAGCAGCACCACGAATTCGCGCGGCACCATGCCGAAGAAGTAGCCCTGGCCCCAGTCGGCCATGACCTGCGGGTAGCCGGTGAAGGCCTTGTCGCCAAGGACCACGCTGGCCAGGCCCCGGTACAGCGAGACGGTGCCGATGGTGACCACGATTGACGGCAGGGCGAAGCGCGTGACGAGAAAGCCGTTCAGCCAGCCGCACACGGTGCCCGTGAGGATGGCGACCACCAGCAGCGTTTCCGGCGGGGCGCCGGCATTCATCGCCAGGCCCATTGCGACCGAACAGAGCGCCAGCGTGCCGGCTACCGAGATGTCGATCTCGCGGCAGATGATCAGCAAGGCCATCGGCAGCGCGATCAGCGCCTTTTCGCTGAAGTTCGAGGTGCCGTCGAGCAGGTTGTAGGGATCGAGGAAGTGCGGCAGGGCGGCGCCGCCGAACACGAACAGCACGACCAGCAGCATCGCCAGCAGGCTTTCCCAGCGCCCCAGCAGGTGGCGCAGGCCGACCTTCTGGCGGTCGAGGATGGTGTAGCGAGACGTTTTTTCCAAACCCGTCTCGAGCTTGTTCAACGTGGGCGCGTTCATGCGGCACTCTTCATGGTAGGGGTTGCAGTGGTGTGCAGCGGCAGGATCTGGCGGCTGCGGTTTTTCGCGCCGCGGGCGTTGACCAGCACCGCGACCAGGATCACGAGGCCGGTGAGGGCGCTCTGCCAGAACGGCGAGACCTGCAGCACCGGCAGCGCGTTGCCGATCACCGACAGGAACAGGGCGCCGAGCATGGCGCCGAGCACCGACCCGACGCCGCCGGCGATCGACACGCCGCCGATCACGCAGGCGGCGATCACGGTGAATTCGAAGCCGTAGGCGATCTCGGTATAGGCCACGGCATAGCGCGCCACCCACAGGTAGCCGCACAGTCCGGCGACCAGGCCCGACAGGCCATAGGTCCAGAGCAGGCGCTTTTTGGTCGGGATGCCGATGTAGCCGGCGCACTGCGGCGCATTGCCGATCGCGTACAGGTCGCGGCCGAAGCGGGTGTGGCGCGCGATGAAGGCCATCGCGAACAGCGCCGCGATCGCGATCCACACCAGGTGCGGCAAGCCGAGCACGCGGGTCAGGGGGAAGGCGACGAATTCGGCCGGCATCTGGTGCGCCGAGACCCAGGCGCCGCCGGAGAGTACGAACACCAGGCCGCGGTACACGCTCATGGTGCCGAGGGTGATCACGATCGGCGGCAGGGCCAGGTAGCCGATCAGCCACCCGTTGACCAGGCCCAGGGCCAGGCCGGTCAGCATGGCGGCCAGCACCACCAGCGGCAGCGGCAGGCCGGGATTGCCGGCGGCGAGCATGGCCGCGACCATGCCCGACAGGGCCAGGTTCGAGGCCACCGACAGGTCGATGCCGCGCGTGACGATCACCAGCATCTGGGTCAGCGCCAGCATCACCAGCAGCGTGCTGTCGGTGAGCAGGTTGGCGAGCGAGGCGCCGGTCAGGAACACCGGCGCGCGCAGGCCGACCAGGCCAATGAGCACCACGATCATCAGGGCCAGCAGCGGCTCGCGTTGTTTGAATAGTTGATTCAACAGATGAGTCATGCTGCCACCTCCTGGGTCAGGTCAAGGCCGGAGGCTGCCGCCACCACGGTTTCGGGTGTCGCCTCGCCGCGGGCAAACTCGCGCACCACATGGCCGTGGTGCATGACGACCACGCGGTCGGCCAGGCCCAGTACCTCGGGCAGTTCGGACGAAACCAGGATCACGGACAGCCCGCGCGTGACCAGTTCGCTGATGAAGCGGTGCACGGCGGCTTTCGAGCCGATGTCGATGCCCTTGGTCGGTTCGTCGAGGATGATCACTTTCGGATCGGTGGCGAGCCACTTGCCGAGCACGACCTTTTGCTGGTTGCCGCCCGACAGTTCGTCCACGTTCTGGGTCAGGTGGCTGGCCTTCAGTTCGAGCTGCTCGGCGAAGTGGCGGGCGATGCCTGCCTCTTTCGCGCCGCGCCCGCGCAGGAAGAAGCCGATGTTCGACAGGATCGGCAGCGTGATGTTGTGCATGATCGGCAGCGTCAGGTGGGCGCCGTGGTGCTGGCGGTCTTCCGGCACATAGGCCAGGCCCTGGGCAATCGCCGTGGCCGGGCAGTCGATGGCGACCTGCTTGCCATCGAGGCGGACCGTGCCGGCGACCTTGCTGGTCAGGCCGAACAGCGCCTGCATCACTTCCGAGCGGCCGGCGCCGACCAGGCCATAGAAGCCGAGGATCTCGCCGCGGCGCAATGTGAAGCTGACGTCCTTGAATTCGGTCGGATGGCAGAAGCCCTGCACCTCCAGCAACGGCGCGCCAATGGCGACCTCGGCTTTCGGGTAGGCCTGGTGCACGGCACGGCCGACCATCAGGGCCACGAGTTCGGGTTCGGTGATGTCCGCCAGCGCGCCTTCGGCGATGAATTGGCCGTCGCGGAGGACCGTGTAGCGGTCGGCGACCTCGAAGATTTCGTCGAACTTGTGCGAGATGAAGATGACGGCGGTGCCGGCCGCGCGCAGTTGCGCGATGATGCGGTACAGCTCGCGGATCTCGCGCTGCGAGAGGGCGGCCGTCGGCTCGTCCATGATGACGACGCGCGCGTCCTGCGACAGCGCGCGTGCGATCTCGACGAAATGGCGCTGGGCCACGGACAGGTCTTTCACCCGCGCCCGCACCGGCAGGGCCACTTCGAGGCGTGCAAACAGCGCTTCGGCCTGCGCCTCGATGCTCTTCCAGTCGACGCGCCCGAAGCGGCCGGTGGGCTGGCGCCCGACATAGATGTTCTCGGCGACCGACAGCTCGTCGAACATCACGGTTTCCTGGTGCACCGCGGTGATCCCGGCAGCCATTGCTTCCTGCGGGCTGCGGAAGGTAACCGCCTGCCCGTCGACCTCGATCGTGCCGGCATCGGGCTGGTAGATGCCGGTCAGTGTTTTCACCATGGTGGACTTGCCGGCGCCATTCTCGCCGATCAGGGCCATGACTTCGCCGGGACGGATGCTCAGGCACACGTTGTTCAGGGCATGCACGCCGTTGAAGCGCTTGCTGATGCCGCTCAGCTGCAGCACCGGGGCGCTATCGCCGGCCGGGCGCAGGGGAGGGCTTGACAGTTGGGTGACTGACATAGTTTGGGCGTAAAAAGGGTCAAACGCGCGGCCAGGAGCCGCGCGCGGGGGACAACAGCGCGTGTCGTATCGAACTACCGGCACAGGAGCGGCGGCCGCGGCTCCTGTGCCGGTCGCCTGCCTCTCAGAACAGCTTCGCGAACTGGTCGACGTTCTGGGCGTTGTAGGTGAACGGCGGCCCGAGGGCGGCTTCACCGGTGGCGTCGAGCGTCACCTTGCCCAGGCGGCCGACCGATACGCTGGCGCCCGGCTTGGCTTCCACCTTGCCCTTGACGAACTCGTTGGCGGCGAAGGTCGCGGCGTAGCCCAGGTCGATCGGGTTCCAGATCGCGAACTGCTTGACCGCGCCGCTCTTGACGTGACCGGCCATTTCGGACGGCAGGCCCAGGCCGGTGACGAACACCTTGCCCACCAGCTTCTCGTCGGCGACGGCCTTGCTGGCCGCGACGATGCCCACCGTGGTCGGTGCGATGATGGCTTTCAGGTTCGGGTGGCTGCGCAACAGGCCAATCGCCTCGCGGTAGCTCTTGTCGGACTGGTCGTCGCCGTAGACGGTGGCCACCAGCTTGACCTTGGCGTATTCGGGCTGCTCCAGCACCTTCTTCATGACCCCGATCCACATGTTCTGGTTGGTGGCCTGGGCCGACGCCGACAGGATCGCGATCTCGCCGGCGCCGCCGATTTCCTGGGCCGCCATCTGGATCTGCTTTTCGCCGATCAGCTGGGCGTTGGACGGGTTGAGCTGCATCTGGCGGCCTTCCTGCGCCAGGCCGCTGTCGAAGGAGATGACCTTGATCCCGCGCTGCATCGCCTTTTTCGTGATCGGCACCAGCGCGTTCGGGTCGTTCGCGGAAATGACGATCGCATCGACCTTCTGGCTGATCAGCGAATTGATGATCTCGATCTGGCCTTCAGCGCTTGGCGTGGTCGGGCCGGTGTAGATCACCTCGACGCCGCCGATCTGGCTGGCCGCTTCCTTGGCGCCTGTGTGGGCGGCATCAAAAAAGCCGTTGCCGAGGCTTTTCACGACCATGGCGATACGGGTCTGCTGGGGCTGGGCCTGTTCAGGCTTCTTGTCGCTGCATCCCGCGATGCCGGCCAGGATGCCGACGGCGGCTGCGGCCGCTAGGAGTTTTTTGATTTTCAATGCGATGTCTCCGTCTGGAACAGGGCTGCGGATTGCAGGTCGTACTGCGGGTTGAAATAGGAGGCGCTGGTGTCGGGGGCAATGTGGTCCGGTTCGACCGTGACCACCTTCACGCCGTACTGCTCGAGCAGCTGCACGGCCTTGTCGGAAGCGTCGGTGTCGGTGATCACGGTGGAGACACGATCCAGGCCACAGAGGATCAGGCCGGCCTTGCGGCAGAATTTCGAGCTGTCGGCCATGACGACGAGTTCCTCGGCCTGGCTGATCAGGCGCTTCTCGGCCTGGATCAGGAGCGGGTCCGCCTCCATCAGGCCCAGCAGCGACAGGCCATAGACGCTCATGAACATCTTGCTGGCGTAGTGGTGCTGGGTGATGTCGTTGTCGAAGGGCGACAGGATCACGTTCTGCTCGCGGTACACCTTGCCGCCCGGGACGATGATTTCGTTCTGGCTCGTGACCAGCAGGCGCTCGGCCATCAGGAACGAGTTGGTCAGGATCTTGAGCTGCTTCTCGGCCAGGAATTCGGCCATCATGAAGGTGGTCGTGCCGCCGTTGATGATGATCGTTTCGCCGTCCGTGCACATTGCCGCGGCATGGCGCGCAATGGCCCGTTTGCGGGCAGCGAAGCACTGGATATTGTTCTGGAACGTTTCGCTCGTGAGCGGGAACTGGCGCTTCTTCTGCACCAGGTTCTCGGCGCCGCCACGGGTGCGGGTGAGCAGGTTGCGCGCTGCGAGCCAGCTGATATCACGCCGGACCGTTGCCGGGGATGCGTTCAGCCATTCGACAAGCTGCTGGACCGTCGCCGTTTGATGCTCGGCGAGCAGCTTCAGCAAACGCTTGCGGCGTTTGTGATTAACCATGTTGTCTCCTCCATGAGCCGTCTGTTTTTTATGCGGCGTCACATCCGTCATGCCCAGATGGCTGCGGTGTGTACGAAAAGATTAGTTTCTTAGTGCAATGCCGTCAATCATTAAATGATCAACTAGATGATTGATTGGCTTCGCTGCAACGCACAAACGCTCAATCCGATCACGAGAGTGATTATTCACGCCTTGGTCACCAAGTTGACCATTTCTGCGTTGACACCTATCAGGCCCTTGATTTCTACTGTGTCGGGATGTCACGGCGGACTTCGCCAGGACCAGGAACACACACCAATCGCCATCCGAGCGATGGCACACAACGAATGGAGACTTCGATGGGCGCGATGAGCGAAACGAAACAGCAGCAACCGATCACGTCACAATGGGACGATGCATTGGCTGCGACCATGAGCGAACCGGAACTGCTGTTGTACCGTTCCAACCTGCTCGGGTCGGACCTGCGCATTACCAATTTCGGCGGCGGCAATACCTCGGCCAAGATCGACATGGTCGATCCGCTGTCGGGCGACACCGTTGAAGTCCTGTGGGTGAAGGGCTCGGGCGGCGACCTGGGCAGCATCAAGCTGGACGGCTTCTCGACCCTGTACATGGACAAGCTGCACGCGCTGAAGAACCGCTACCGCGGCCTCGAGCTGGAAGACGAGATGGTCGCCTACCTGCCGCACTGCACCTTCAACCTGAACCCGCGCGCGGCCAGCATCGACACCCCGCTGCACGCCTACATCGCGCACAAGCACGTCGACCACATGCACCCGGATTCGTGCATCGCGATCGCCGCCTGCAAGAACAGCAAGGAGCTCACCGCGAAGATCTTCGAGGGCGAGCTGGGCTGGCTGCCATGGCAGCGTCCAGGCTACGACCTGGGCCTGAAGCTCGAGCAGGTGTCGCAGGCCAACCCGGACCTGAAGGGCATCATCCTCGAAGGCCACGGCCTGTTCACCTGGGGCGACACCGCCAAATCGTGCTACGAGACGACGCTGGCGATCATCAAGCGCGCCGAAGACTGGCTCGCACAGAACATCGCCCAGCCGGTGTTCGGAGGCCAGGCCGTCGAGCCGCTGCCGGCGGCCGAGCGCGCCGCCATCGCCGCCAAGCTGATGCCCCTCCTGCGCGGCAAGATCAGCCAGCAAGAGTACAAGCTCGGCCACTTCGAAGACAGCGCCGCCGTGCTCGAATTCGTCTGCAGCGCGGAACTCGCGCCGCTGGCCGCGCTCGGCACCTCCTGCCCTGACCACTTCCTGCGCACGAAAATCCGCCCGCTGGTGCTGGACTTCGACCCGACCGCGCCGGACCTGGAGCGCCTGCTTGCGGGCCTCGACCAGGCCCTGGTCGACTACCGCGCCGACTACACCGCCTACCACGAGCGCTGCAAGCGCGCCAACAGCCCGAAGGTGCGCGACGCCAACCCGATCATCTACCTGATCCCGGGCGTCGGCATGCTGTCGTTCGCGAAAGACAAGGCCACCGCCCGCATCGCCGGCGAGTTCTACGTCAATGCGATCAACGTGATGCGCGGTGCGAACGGCGTCGACACCTATGTAGGCCTGCCGGAACAGGAAGCCTTCGACATCGAATACTGGCTTCTCGAAGAAGCCAAGCTGCAGCGCATGCCGAAACCGAAGTCGCTGGCCGGGCGCATCGCCCTGGTCACCGGCGGCGCCGGCGGCATCGGCCAGGCAGTCGCCCGCCAGCTGCTGCAGGAAGGCGCCTGCGTCATGCTGACCGATATCGATCAGGAAGCGCTGGAAGCGGCCCAGGCTGCGCTCGTGAAAGTGGCCGGCAAGGACGCCCTGGGCGTCGTGCAAGCCAACATCACCGACGAGAACGCGGTCAGCGGCATCCTGGAAGCGGCTGCGCTGCGCTTCGGCGGCGTCGACCTGCTGGTCTCGAATGCCGGCATCGCTTCGGCGGCGCCGCTGGATGAAACCACGCTGGAAATCTGGAAGCGCAACCAGGACATCCTGGTCACCGGCTACTTCCTGGTTGCGCGCCGCGCCTTCCAGATCATGAAGCAGCAGAAGCTCGGCGGCAGCATGGTCTTCGTGGGCAGCAAGAACGGCCTGGTCGCTTCGGCCGGCGCGTCGGCTTACTGCACCGCCAAGGCAGCCGAACTGCACCTGGCGCGCTGCATCGCCCTTGAAGGCGCCGAGCACGGCATCCGCGTGAATACTGTCAATCCGGACGCAGTCATCCGCGGTTCGCGCATCTGGGACGGCAAGTGGAAGGAAGAGCGCGCCGCATCGAACAAGATCGACGCCGACGACGTCGAGGAGTTCTACCGGAAGCGCAGCATGCTGAAGCTGAGCGTCTTCCCGGAAGACATCGCCGAGGCAGTGTATTTCTTCGCCAGCGAGAAGTCGGGCAAGAGCACCGGCAACATCCTGAACGTCGATGCGGGCAACGCGGGCGCATTTACGCGATAACCCCGCTAAGTTGAAGCCGGGCAAGTAATAGACGACAATAAAACAGGGCGCGCCGTCATTCGGCCGCTCTGTCGAACAATTTGGAGACAGCAATGACGAACATCATCGACGCCGGCCTGGTAGCGGACCAGAACGCCAAGCTGGAAGCGGGCCTGCAGGCCGATTACGAAGCGCTGGGCGGCATGCTCGCGCGCCGCGGCCTGGACATCGAGGAACTGACCGCGCTCGCGCAGACCTTTGACGTTGCCGTGCCGAGCTGGGGCGCCGGCACCGGCGGCACCCGTTTTGCCCGCTTCGCCGGCCGCGGCGAGCCGCGCAACGTGTTCGAGAAACTCGAAGACTGCAGCGTGATCAACCAGCTGACCCGCGCCACCTCGGGCGTGTCGCCGCACTTCCCATGGGACAAGCCGAGCGATGCGAGCGAACTGCGCCAGGCGGCCGACTCGCTGGGCCTGGTGTTCGACGCCGTCAACTCGAATACCTTCCAGGACCAGCTGGGCCAGGAACAGACCTACAAATTCGGCAGCCTGACCGCGCAAAGCAAGGAAGTGCGCGCCCAGGCCATTGCCCACAATATCGAATGCATCGAACTGGGCCGCGCGCTCGGCTCGAACGCGCTGACCGTCTGGGTCGGCGACGGCGCCAACTTCCCGGGGCAGAACAACCTGCGCGGCTCGCTCGAGCGCTACCTCGACAGCATGCGCGAAATCTATGCCGCGCTGCCGGACGACTGGAACGTCTTCATCGAGCACAAGCTGTTCGAGCCGGCGTTCTACGCCACCGTGATCGCGGACTGGGGCACCAGCTTCGCCTGCGCCACCGAACTCGGACCAAAGGCCAAGTGCCTGGTCGACCTCGGCCACCATGCGCCGAACACGAACATCGAAATGATCGTCGCGCGCCTGGCCCAGTTCGGCAAGCTCGGCGGCTTCCACTTCAACGACAGCAAGTACGGCGACGACGACCTGGATTCCGGTTCGATCAACCCGTTCCAGCTGTTCCTGGTCTTTAACGAGCTGGCCGACGCCTCCCTGCGCGGCGGTTCATCCTTCAAGCCGGCCTACATGCTGGACCAGTCGCACAACGTGACCGATCCGATCGAGAGCCTGATGAGCAGCGCGGTCGAGGTCCAGCGCGCCTTCGTGCAGTCGGCCATGGTCGACCGCGCGGAACTGGCTGGCCTGCAGGGGGCAAACGACGTGCTGAACTCGGCCCAGCTCCTGAAGCGCGCCTTCCGCACCGACGTGAGCCCGATCCTGGCAATGGCGCGCGTGCGCGCCGGCGGCGCCGCCGACCCGGTCGCAGCCTACCGCGCCAGCGGCTACCGCGACCGCGTGGCCGGCCTGCGCCCGGCCAAGGCTGGTGCGAGCAGCAGCGGCATCGTCTAAAGAAGCAATGCCTGCGCCTGTGCTGGCACGTCGCCTTTTTGGCGCCGGGCCATCGCAGGCGTACGTGCGTCTCGTTTTCCCGCATACCAGGAGTCCCGTATGAGCAAGCGCTCCATGCGCGTGCCCGCTGCCGCGCCGCGTGCGCTGGCCGTGGCCTGCGCCGTCGCCATGCTGGCCATGTCCAGCGCCCGCGCTGACAGCCCCGCGCCGGTCGTTTCCAACAAAATCAATGACGTTGCCGCGCGCCTGGCCTCGCCCCCGGCGGACGCCCGTCCCCTGACGCGCTGGTGGTGGTTCGGTCCCGCCGTCGCCAAGCCCGAACTCGAACGCGAAATCAAGGCGATGAAGCAGGGCGGTTTCGGCGGCTTCGAGATCCAGCCCGTGTACCCGATGGAACACGACGACACCGCGCGCGGCATCAAGAACGTTCCCTACCTGTCGAACGAATTCCTCGACGCAGTCAGCTTCGCCAACCGCACCGGGCGCGCCAACGGCCTGCGCGTGGACATGACGCTGGCCAGCGGCTGGCCGTATGGCGGGCCGCATATCGGCATCAATCACGCCGCGGCGCGCCTGCGCGTGGCCACCGTCGAGGTGCCGGCGGGCGCCGCCAGCTATGCGCTGCCGGTCGTGATGAACGGTGAAAGGCTGATTGCCGCCTTTGCAGGCCCGGGCAACGCCAAGCAGTACGACAGCACCGCACTGGCGCTGGTCACGCCGAAGGCGCTGCCCGCGGGCCGGGCATCGATCGCGGCCGCGGGCGCGCCGCGCGTGATGGTGTTCTATATCGCCACCCGCACCGGCCAGCAAGTGAAACGCGCCGCGCTCGGCGCCGAAGGCTTCGTGCTCGATCACCTGAGCCGCGGAGCGGTCGACCATCACCTGCGCACCGTGGCTGAGCCATTGCTGAAGGCTTTCGGCAAGCAGCCGCCGTATGCCGTGTTCTCGGACAGCCTGGAAGTCTACGGTACCGACTGGACCGAAGACTTCCTGCAGGAGTTCAAAAAGCGCCGCGGCTACGACCTCGTGCCCCATCTCCCGAGCCTCTTCAGCGGCAAGGGCGAAGCGATTGGAAACACAGCAGGGGGCGTGCGGCGCGACTGGGCCCTGACCCAGACCGAACTCGTCAACGAGCGCTACCTGATCCCGATGAACGACTGGGCGAAGGCGCGCAAGACGCAGTTCCGCTCGCAGACCTATGGCGAACCGGCCGTGTCAATGTCGAGCAACCGCCTGGTGGCGCTGCCAGAAGGCGAAGGCCCGCAGCACCGCAGCTTCTCGTTCACGCGCCTGGCGACCTCCGCCGGGCACCTGTACGGGCGTCCGGTGATCTCGGCCGAGACCTGGACCTGGCTCAATTCGCCTGCTTTTTCCGCGACCCCGCTCGACATGAAAGCCGAAGCGGACCGCATGCTGCTCTCGGGCGTGAACCTGTTCGTCGCCCACGGCTGGCCGTACACGCCGCCGGGCACGATCGAGCCGGGTTACGCCTTTTATGCGGCCGCCGTGTTCAACGACCACAACCCCTGGTGGAACGTCATGCCGGACGTGAACGGCTATCTCACGCGCATGAGCTACCTGATGCGCCAGGGCGAGCCGGCGAACCAGGTCGCCGTGTTCCTCCCGAACGACGACGTGTATGCCTCGCTGGTGCCGGGCAAGGTGTCGCTCTCGGCCGAGATGCACAAGCACGTGACGCCGCAACTGACCGAGCAGATCCTGGACGCCGGCCACAACCTCGACTACGTGGACGCCGAATCGGTCCTCGCGCTGGGCGTGAAGCACCCTGTGCTGGTGATGCCGCACGTGACGCGCCTCGCCCCCGAGGTGATCGACAAGCTGGCGGCCTATGTGCGCGGCGGCGGCAAGATCATTGCAGTCGGCAGCACGCCGTCGCTGGCGCCGGGCTTCGTCGATGCGCAGCGCATCTCCGCGCGCGTAGTGGTGGCCTCGAAGGCGCTGTTCGCGCAGGGGCCGAACGTGCAGGTCGTCGCGAACGACGCGGCTGTGGGCGCCGCGCTCGGCGCGGCGCTGGCGCCGGACCTGAAACTCTCCAGCCATGTCTCGGAAGTGGGTTTCGTGCGCCGCAAGCTGCTCGATGCCGACATCTACTTCATCGCCAACACGGGAAACACCGAGGTGAAGGCGAATGCGGCGGTGGCCGTCAAGCGCGCGCACGCGGCCTGGATGGACCCGGACAGCGGCAAGCTCACGCGCGCGGCCAGCACCGGCGAACACGCGCTGCACCTGGCGCCCTACGAATCGCGCGTGCTGGTGCTGAGCGACGCGCCGCTGGCCGCTGCCGAGGCCCCGCGCTACGGCGCGCCGGCGGTGCTGGCGGACCTCGGCCGCGACTGGAAGGTCAGCTTCCCGGCCGCGGCCGGGCAGGGCGCCGCTGGGGTGGCAACTGAGCATAACTTCGCCGAGCTGCGTTCGTGGACCGACAATGAGGCGACCCGCCACTTCTCGGGTGTTGCGGTCTACACCAAGGAAATCACGGTCAACGCGGGCCAGACCGCCGGCCAGCGCGTGATGCTCGACTTCGGCCCCGGCACGCCGCTGGCTGCCACGCCGAAGGTGCCGGCCGGGATGCGCGCCATGTACGAGAGCCCGATTCGCGAGGCGGCCCAGGTGGTTGTCAACGGCAAGCGCGCCGGCGCCGTCTGGCATCCGCCGTACCGGGTCGACGTGACGAGCCTGCTGGCGCCGGGCAGCAACCGCATCGAGGTGCGGGTGGCGAACCTGGCCGTCAACACGCTCGCCGGCCACGCCTTGCCGGACTACCGGCTGCTGTCGGTGCGCTACGGCCAGCGCTTCGTGCCGCAGGATACCGAACTGATCGCGCCGCGGCCGGCAGGCATGCTCGGCCCCGTCAAGCTGGTCGGAGAGAAAATCCTATGATCGCTGTACAAGAAGCTTTTCGGAGAACAGGACAAAACATGATGACCATGACTTTGCGCCGCAGCGCCGCGGCCTTCGCGGGTGCGTTCGCCCTGCTGGCCGCCTTGCCGGCGGCGGCCCAGAACTATCCGCTGCCGACGCCTGCCATGCAGGCGATCATCGACAAGGACACCGGCCGCCACTTCGGCGATGCCCCGGCCAATGCCGGCCCCTACGCCACCGACTTATCAAGCGCGCTGGAACCGGCGGCCGTCGACAAGGCCTTGCGGAAGGTGGCCGACTGGCAGCTGGCCCGTTCCCAGCCGCACTGGGACCGCATCTGGACCTCGAGCGTGATGTATGTCGGCTTCCTGGCCGCCTCGCGCGCGACCGGCGACCCGAAATACCGCAAGGCGATGCAGGACATGGCCAGGCACTTCGACTACCAGACGCGCGACCGCCTGCCGAACGCCGACGACATATCGATCGGCCAGGTCTACGTCGACCTGTACCTGGAAGAGAAGCGCCCGTCGATGATCAACCTGACGCGCGCCGAGATGGACGACCTGCTGCCCCTGAACACGGTGAAGCCGAAGGACGCGCGCATCCCCTGGTGGTGGTGCGACGCCCTGTTCATGGCGCCGCCGGTGTGGGTGAAGATGTACAAGGCGACGGGCGAGCGCAAATACCTCGACTACGTGCACCTGAACTGGAAGCGTACCTTCGACCTCCTGTACGACAAGGAAGAGCACCTGTACGCGCGCGACGCCAGCTACATCAACAAACGCGAGCCGAACGGCAAGAAGCAGTTCTGGTCGCGCGGCGAAGGCTGGGTGATGGGCGGCCTGGCGCTGATCCTCGACGACATCCCGCAGGACGACCCGCAGCGCGGCTTCTACGTGCAGCAGCTGCGCGAGATGTCGGCGAAGATCGCCAGCATCCAGAACGCGGACGGCATGTGGCATGCCGGCCTGCTCGATCCAAAGACCTATCCGCTGCCGGAAGTGTCGGGCTCGGCGCTGTTCGTGTACGCGATGGCCTACGGCGTGAACCGCGGCATCCTCGACGAGAAGACCTACCGCCCGGTGATCGCCAAGGCCTGGGCCGGCATCCTGAAGAACGTGTATGCCGACGGGCGCCTGGGGAACATCCAGCAGACCGGGGCCGAGCCGGCCTTCTACCGGCCGAGTTCGAGCTTCAATTACGGCGTCGGCGCCTTTATGCTGGCGGCGTCGGAAGTCAAGGCCCTGGCGGCAAAGGGGGCGAAATGAACTCCCGCGCTTTTCGCATGAAGCTGAAACCGGGTACGGTGCACGAGTACCGGGTGCGGCACGATGAGATCTGGCCGGAACTCTCCAGCCTCTTGAGCGGCTCCGGGATTTATGATTATTCGATCTTCCTGGATGAGGCCACGATGGACCTGTTCGCCGTCATGAAGCTGCGCGACGGCGCCGACCTCAGTGCGCTGCCTGATCATCCGGTGATGCGCAAGTGGTGGGACTACATGGCGGAGCTGATGGAAGTCGAGCCGGGGAACCGGCCGAAGGAGTGGCCGCTGACCCAGGTGTTTCACATGGCGTGACCGGGGCGTGACCGGTAGACGGTCTGTTCGATCAGACCCGTATGGGGTCATTGAGGCCAATGGCCTCAATGACGGGTTTACCGGGCGGCTCCGCCGCTCACGCGTTCAACCAGTGCATGCGTTTCGGCAGCGCTTGGGCCGGTTGAACGCGTGAGCGGGGAACCCGCCCACCCTACCGGTATGTGACCAACGCTAACGCTAGTTCGAAATGGCCAGCAACCCGCGCCCACGCAGCCATTCCTCCGCCCGCCGCGGCCACTCCGACGCCGTCCCCAGCCCCGCCCGCATCCCCATTCCATGCGACCCATGCTCGAACAGATACATCTCCGCCGGCACTTTGGCCCGAACCAGCGCCTGGTAGAACAGGATGCTGTTCTCGACCGGCACCGCCGTATCGGCCTGGGTGTGGATCAGCAGCGTTGGCGGCGTTGCCGCCGTCACCTGGCGCTCGACCGACATCAAGGCCACCGTCTCGGCGCTCGGTGCAGAACCGAGCAGCGCCTTGCGCGAGCCCGCATGCACGGCCGGCCCCTCCATTGCAATCACCGGATACATCAGCACGGAGAAGTCGGGGCGCGCGCTGACCCTGTCGAGCTCCGCGCCGGTCCGCCCCAACGGATGGTCGAACAGGGTGGAGGCGCTGGCTGCCAGGTGGCCGCCGGCCGAACTGCCCATCACGCCGATGCGGTCTGCCTTGATGCGGAAACGCGCGGCCTGCGAGCGCACCAGGCGCACCGCGCGCAGCACGTCCTGCAGCGGCGCCGGGTGGCCGAACTCCGCCATGCGGTACTTCAGCACGAAACTCGTGATGCCCAGGGTGCTCAGCCAGGCTGCGTACTGCTCGCCCTCGCGCTGGGTCGACAGGCGCACATAGCCGCCGCCCGGGCAGATGATGACGGCGGCGCCGTTCGGCCGGTCGACGGCCGGGGCAAACACGGTCAGCGTCGGTTCGCTGACGTTGCTGAGGCGGCCGTCGTCGACCCGTTCCGGGCCCAGCCCGTTCTTTGCGCCAGGCACGCCTTCCGGCCACAAGCGCAGCACCAATGGGCCGGTGGCCGCCGCGCCGAATACGGGCATGGCAGGCAAGGCCGCGCCGAGCAAGCCGGCGCCAAGCTGCGTCATCGTACGTCTCCTGTTTTCATTCATCACACCTCCTGATATGCCAAAACATTCTCATCTTATCTGTATTCTTTTCAGTACTGTCCTGTTGGCCGGCTGCGCCACGCCCGGCAGGCAACCGTTCGACACCACCGACGCGCTTGAACTCGTCGCGACGCCGCCGGCCGACCTGGCAGGCGCGTGGTCGCGCCGGGCGGACGGGGTCATCGCCGTCGCCAGCAAGCCTGCGGGCTATATCGCCACCCGCGCCAGCTACACCAACTACCGGCTGCACGTGGAGTGGCGCTGGCCGGGCAAGCCGGGCAACGCCGGCGTGCTCATGCACGTTGCGTCGGGACCGAAGGACGGCGCCTGGCCGCTCAGCGTCCAGGTCCAGACCAAGCACGGCTTCGCGGGCGACGTGCTGCCGATGGCCGGCGCCGCTTTCGCCGAGCCGCTGACCAGCGCGCCGGGTGCCTATCCCGCCATCAAGGGACATACCGCTGCCGATAGCGAGCGGCCCGCCGGCGAATGGAACAGCGCGGACATTGTCAGCCGCGACGGCGTGATCGAGGTCAGCGTCAACGGCGTGCCGCAGAACCGCATCAGCGCGGCAAACCCGCGCGCGGGCCGGATCGGCTTCCAGCTCGAGGGCGTGCCCTACGAGCTGCGCAACCTGCGGATCACGCCCTTGGACTGACGCTTACGGAGCGCGCTTCAGCCACGCTTCCGGCACCGGCACGATGGCGATGTTCATCGTGCGCCCGTCTTCCGACAGCATGGCCGACTGGATCTGGATCCGGGTGCCGTCGGCATTGAAGGTCGGGTGCGGATGGTCGGCGGCCGTGGTCTTGTGGCCGGTGGTGAGCATCATCATCTCCTTGGTGCGGCGGTCGATCAGGAACAGGCTGCGCGAGAAATCGTCGCCGACCGCAAAACGGCCGTCGCTCGAGCCGTGCACGTGCCACAGGCCGCTGCCCGAGGGCGTCTGGCCGGCGATGTGCATCTGGCGCGTGCGCAGGTTGACGATGGCCAGACCGGTCGGCTTTTCGCGGGTGCCCGTCGGGCCCCAGCCGTCGTCCTGGCCTGGATTGGCGCCGCCGACGTCGGTGGCCGGCCCTGCCACCGATGCGGCGGCTCCCGGTATCGCGCGGTGGCCCATGATCGCCATCGCCACTTCGTCCTTCGAGATCACCGCCTCGTGCGTGACCCATTCGTAGGGCGCTTCCGGGTACAGTGGGCGCAGGCCGCTGCCGTCGGCCAGCACGGTCCAGGTGCGCTGGGGCGACTTGCCGCCGGTCTCCCAGCAGAACACGAGCTCGCCCGGATTCCACAGATTGGCCTGGATGTGGCCGACCTGGAACGGAACCGAGACCACGTGTTTGACTTCGCCGGTGCGCAGGTTCAGGCGCGCGATGCCCTCGGGTCCGGCGCCCATCTTGCGCGGTCCGAACGCCGGTTCGATCTTCGTGCCCGGCTTGATGTGGCGCGCCGCTTCGTCCTTGCCGACCTTGAAATACGCCCATTCCTCGTCGGCGTCGAGCGCCAGGTCGCCGCCCGCCTGCAGCGAGGCGGGCAGGGTGGCGGCGACGCGCTGGTAAGTGCTTGGCGCCGCCATCCGCCCGGCGGCGCTGTCGGCCAGCACACGCGCCAGGTCGACCTCGACCACCTTCAAGCCGGCCTCAGCTTTGCGCATGAAGACCAGCTTCATCGATTTGCGCGCCAGGTTCAGCATGCCGATGTAGCCGCCCTCGGTCACCTGCACGATGTCGCCCGTCTGTTCGTTGACGGCCAGCGCTTCGTCGCCGGCCAGGCGCGAGCGGAACACGAGCCATTTGCCGTCGGAGGTCCACTGCGGATGGGTCGGATAGATTTTCGAGTCGCCGTGCGGTTTACTGGTCAGGAAGGTGAGGACCGTGCCGGTGACGGGATCCTTCACCAGCTTGCGCTCCGACGGGAAGCGTTTGCCGATCTGGGCGGACGCGTCCGCGCATGGCAGCGAGCACAGCAGCGCCGCGCACAGGGTCAGGATCACAGGGGAGCGCAGTTGCATGGTGGTTTCTCCAGGGTGGAATGCGCCATTGTCACAGGAGGTATTGCTCGAAACTAATCATTTTCTTGATTCTTTCTGAGCAGAATTCGCTCTGCCGAGCCGCGCCGCATAAAATCTGGAAAAACAAGCACAACCGGAGACCATCCATGCCCCCATTCACAGCTTACTTACGTGCATATTTGCGTGCCTTCCTGGTGCTGATGCTCGCTTGCGTGGGCCTGGCCGGCTGCGCTCAAAAGCCCGCTCAAAAGCCGATCCTGGCTCCCGCGGTGAACACCGACCCGGCACGCGCGCAGGTGACTCTGCCCGAGCCGGCCAATCCTGCGCTGCCTTCGATTATCCTGATCGGCGACTCGACGGTGCGCAATGGCCGCGACGACGGCCAGGGCAAGGGCTCGGCGGGCCAGTGGGGCTGGGGTAATCCATTGGCTGCCTATATCGATCCGGCCAAGGCCAACCTGGTCAACCGCGCTGTCGGCGGGCTGTCGAGCCGCACGTATGTCACCAGCGGCCACTGGGAGCGCACCCTGGCCTTCGTCAAGCCGGGCGACGTGGTCCTGATGCAGTTCGGCCACAACGATTCCTCGGCCCTGAACGACGACAAGCGCGCGCGCGGCACCATCCGCGGCGTCGGTGACGAATCCCAGGACATCGACAACCTGTTGACGGGCAAGCGCGAGACCGTGCACAGCTACGGCTGGTACCTGCGCAAGTTCATCAGCGAGATCCGCGCCAAAGGTGCGACGCCGGTCGTCGTCTCGCTCATCCCGCGCAAGGCCTGGGACGACGCGGGCCGGGCGCGGCGCGACAAGGAGAGCTATGCCGGCTGGGCCGAGGCGGTGGCGCGCCGGGAAGGCGCTGGCTTCATCGACCTGAACGACATGGCCGCGCGCCGCTACGACGAACTCGGGCGCGAGGAAGTCATGAAGCTGTTCCCGATGACGTCGCCCGACGAGCGCGTGCACACCAACTGGGCGGGCGCCGAGCTGAACGCGCAGTTCGTGGCAAGCGGCCTGAAAGCACTGGGCGACAAGCGCGTTGCTGGATGGCTGAAACCGCGCGAAGATGTGCGCCCGATCGTCGACGCGCGCACCGTGCGCGACGAAGCGCCGCGTGACCCGTCGCTGCCGACCCTGTTCCTGGTCGGCGACTCGACCGTCAAGAGCGGCGGCCAGAACGGCGCGATCGGCTGGGGCGAACGCATCACGCCGTATTTCGACACCCGGAAGATCAACGTCGTGAACGCCGCGATCGGCGGGCGCAGTAGCCGCACCTTCTTCACCGAAGGCCGCTGGGAGCGCGTGCTCGGCCAGCTCAAGCGCGGCGATGTCGTGATCATCCAGTTCGGCCACAACGACGGCGGGCGCATCGGCGACCCGGGTAACAAAAACCGCGCTTCCGCACCCGGCATCGGCCCGGAGACGGTGGAAGACACCCGCCCCGACGGAAAGAAAGAGCAGGTACACAGCTTCGGCTGGTACACGGCCCGTTACGTGGCGGACGCCAAAGCGAAAGGCGCCACCGTGATCATCGCCTCGCCGATCCCGCACCGCGACCGCTGGCAGGGCGAACGCGATTTCGCCAACTTCGCCGACTGGGGCCGCCAGGTGGCCGCTGCGAACGGGGCCCTGTTCATGGACCTGACCATGCTGGTGTCCGATGGCTACCGCACGATTGGCGCGGCGAAGGTCGATACCTTCTTTTCCGACGCGCGCACGCACACGAACGCAGCTGGCGCCGAATTCAACGCTGCGCGCGTGGTCGCCGGCCTGAAGGCATTGCCGGGCAATCCGCTCGGCGCGTACTTTGCCGCCAATCCCGTGGTGGCTGCGCAATGATGAAAGCCGCAGTGTCCTCCCTGGGGCTGGCACTGGCCCTGGCGGCTGGCGGTCCGGCCCGGGCGGCCGAGGCGGCGCCTGCCTGCACCCAATGGGGTGAACGCGGCGTATTGCTGCACCAGGACGATTTTCACGGCCCGCTCACCGGCTACGTGGCCGAGTACGAGCGCAAACCGGGCAACGCCATCGCCAGCCGCGATGGACGCCTGCTGATCGACGTCGATTCCGGCGCCACGGTGTGGCTGGACAAGCCGCTGTCCGGCAACCTCCTGATCAGCTACACCCGGCGCGTGGTGGTCGACGGCGGCAAGAACGACCGCCTGTCCGACTTCAACCACTTCTGGATGGCGCGCGATCCACAGAATGCGAACCTGTTCACCCGCAGCGGCAAGTTCGAGGACTACGACAAGCTCGACCTCTACTACGTCGGTGTTGGCGGCAATACGAATACGACCACGCGGTTCCGGCGCTATGGCGACGGCAAGCGCGTCCTGCTCGCCGAGCATCTGGACCCGGCGCAGCTGCTCGAGCCGAACCGCGACTACCAGGTCGAGATCGCGGTCTACGCGGGCTGCACACGCATGCGCATCGACGGCAAACCACTCTTTTCCTTCCGCGATCCGCAGCCGCTCACGCGCGGCTACTTCGGCTTTCGCACGACCTGGTCGCGCCAGACGATCGACAACCTCACGATTCATCAGCTCAAATAACTAAAAGGAGACATCCCTTGGACCATTCCCCGATTCCGCGCCGTACCCTGATCGGCCTGCTCGTCGCCGCAACCCTTGTCACTGGCCTGACCTCGCTGGCCGTCTCGGCCCAGGAAGCGCCGGTCGCCCAGGAAAAAGGCCCGGCCCCGGCCGACGCCATGCTGCACGCGCTCGACGTCAAGTACCCGACCCAGTACCGCCCGATGGAAGCGGCGCAAACCAAGGCCGTGCTCGACCGCGTGCTCGTCTACCTCGAGCGCACCACGCCGGCCGAGCTGGTCGACAAGACGACCGGCGCAGCCATTACCGACATCTCGCGCGCCAATCCGCAGGCGGTCCTCAAACCCGGCGACTTCCGCCTGACCAGCTATGAATGGGGCGTGACCTATCTCGGCATGCTGGCCGCGGGTGCCGCCACCGGCGACAAGCGCTACACCGACTACGTCACGAAGCGCCACCAGCTGCTGGCCGACCTGACCAAGGCCTATTACCCGGTGGTGAAAGCCGACACCGCCAATTCGGCGGCGCCGATCAAGAGCTTCCTCAACCCGCACGCGCTGGACGACGCCGGCGCGCTGTGCCACAGCTTCATGAAGGCGAAGCTGTCCGCTTCCCCGGTCGACTATGGCCAGATGATCGGCATCTGCGGCGACTTCGTCACCAAGAAGGAATACCGCCTGAAGGACGGCACGCTCGCGCGCGGCGGCCCGGACGGCAATGGCGGCCGCAAGATGCGCCCGCTGCCCGACACCCTCTGGCTGGACGACATGTTCATGGGCGTGCCGACCATGGCCTACCTGGGCAAGACCACGGGCAAGCGCGAGCACTATGACGACGCCGTGCGACAGGTGCTGCAGTTCTCGAAGCGCATGTTCAACCCGCAGCTGGGCATCTACATGCACGGCTATGTGGAAGGCATGCGCGACCATCCCGAATTCCACTGGGCGCGCGCCAATGGCTGGGCCGTGATGGCAATGGTCGAGGTGCTGGAAGTGCTGCCGAAGGACCACAAGGGCTATAACCAGGTGCTGGCGCAGCTGCGCGCCCACATCAAGGGCCTGGCCTCGTACCAGACCAAGGACGGCTTCTGGCACCAGCTGATCGACCGCAACGACACCTACCAGGAAACCTCGGCCACGGCGATCTATGCCTACGCCATCGCGCGCGCCGTGAATCGCGGCTATGTCGAGCCGCAGATGTACGGCCCGATGGCCAACTTCGCCTGGAATGCGGTGGCCAGCAAGGTGCTGGCGAACGGCCAGATCGAAGGTATCTGCGTTGGCACCGGCATGGCTTTCGATCCGGCCTTTTACGCCTACCGCCCGACCAGCGTCAAGGCCGCCCACGGCTACGGCCCGGCACTGCTGGCTGGCGCCGAAGTCATCGAGATGAACAAGAAGTACAAGTTCGGGCTGAACGACAGCGGCCTGATGTTCCAGGGCGCGCGCTAAGTTGGAATGAACGCGGCCGCTGCGGCGGCCACGTTCTCAATCCGCGCCGGAGCTGGCCTCCGGCACGCGTCCGGTCAAACGTTTTGTCATCAGCGCGACCTCATCGCCACAGGAGTGCGTACGACGCACCAGGGCCCAGCCGGAGCGTCCGTAGAAATGCTCCACGTCCGGCTCACACGACAGGTACAGTGAGGCATATCCGAGCCGCGCGGCCGCCGCTTCTGCCGCGGCCAGCAAGGCCTGTCCCAGTCCTTTGCCGCGCCAGGAATCATCGACAAGCAGGCCGCCAATCCAGGGAGACAGGTTCTCGGCGGTGGTGGGTTCGTCCTCTTTGAGGCTGACTGTGCCGACCAGCTCGTCTCCGGCCAGTGCAATCAGGGTCAGGGGAACCCGATGGGTCACAGCCCGGCTGCGGATCACCTCGGTAAAATCGGAGGCGGACATGCCGGTATCTGCGTGAATCAGGCGCCCCCACAAGCGGTAGATACGTTCAGCCACGCCGGCGGCGTGTGCAGGATGGTCAGCCAGGGAGGTAATGTGGTATTCCATTCAGGGTTCCAATATTTTCACGAGCTCGTGCGCAGTCGGCCAATTGCGGCGCTGCGAATCGCAGTCCAGGTCATCGGGGCTTTGTCCATCATTTCAAATTGATCGTCAACACCGCATTCGCAGATCCAATATACAACCTGTCATCCGGCCCAATCGCCAGCACCGCTCCAGCAATCATCGCCGGCAGCGGACCTTCGTGCACCTCGTATCGCCCCACCGTCCCGACGAGTGTCGACACCGCTCCGGCCGGCGTGATCATGCGCACCGTATAGTTGCCCCCGTCCGCGACGTACAGGTTGCCCGCGCTGTCGATCGCCAGGCTGCCGGGTGAGGAAAACTCCGCCGCGGCGCCCTGGCCGTCGGCGCTGCCGGAACGCGAGGAGTTCGCCACCATGTTGCCTGCGAGCGTGCTCATGATGCCGTCGGGCGACAGCTTGCGAATGTTACGGTTGCTCGAATCGCTGAAATACAGGTTGCCGGCGCGGTCGAGGACCATGCCGTTGACATTGCAGAACTCGCCCTGCGGGCCGTCACGATAGCCGCAGCCGGAGCGGGCAACAGTCGAGACGCTGCCGTCGGGCGAGATCTTGCGGAAGGTATAGGAGTCCTTGACGAAGACGTTGCCCTTGTCGTCGACCGCGATGGCGCTCAGCATCGAGAAGCGCGCCGTGGCGCCGGCGGCGTCGACGTAACCGCTGTCCACAAACGAGCCTGCCAGGATGGTCACGCTGCCGTCCGGCGCGATCTTGCGCACGCACGAGCGGTCGATGACGTAAAGGTTGCCGGCGCGGTCGATCGCGATGCCGTTCGGGTTGACTACCTGGTCCGGTGCCGGTCCGGCCTCGATCTTGATAGTGCGATTGGCGCGGCCGGCGAAGGTCGTGACGAGGCCGGCCTGGGTGACCTTGCGGATCGCGTGGTTGTTCTCGTCGGCCACGAAGATATTGCCCGACGCATCGACTGCGAGACCGAGGATGTTACTGAAGTAGGCGGCCCTTCCCACGCCGTCGATCTGGTCGCCGATCAAGGGCTTGCCGGCGAAGGTCGATACCTGGCCGGAGGCCAGCTTGCGGATCACGTGCGTGTCTTCGGCGATGAAGACTTGCCCGCCGGCGCCCAGCACAATGCCGGTCGGATTGCGGAAGCGTGCGTTGGCCGCGTCGCCGTCGATATAGCCTTCGCCGAGCCCGGCGGCGGCCGTGACGTCGCCATTCGGGCCGATCCGGCGCAGCCGGCCGTTGTAGTAATCCGCCAGCAGCACGCTGCCGGACGGTTCGACGACAATGCCCGGCAGCGGCAAGCGGGCATCGTAGAAGAAATGCGGGAAACCGAAGGTGGCGGTGGCGCCCGGGCCGTCGCGGCCGCCTGCCTGGCCCGGCACGCCGGCCAGGGTCGTCACCGCGCCCTGGGGCGAAACTTTGCGCACGAGCTGGTTGTCGACATCGATCACGATCAGGTTGCCGCTCGCATCGAGCGCGATGCCGGTCGGCCCACAGAATGTCGCGGCGCCCGCCGCGCCGTCGGCGTGTCCGCACACGTTGTGACGCCCGGTCAGCGTCGTCACCGTGCCGTCCGGCGCACGCTTGCGAATCACGTTGTTGCCGCTGTTGGCCACGTACAGGTTGCCGGCCGCGTCGCGCACGATACCGGCCAGGAGGTGCCAACTGGTGTCCGTGGCCGGAACGTCGGGCGCACCGGTCATCGTCGGCTTGTCAGCCAGCGTGCTGACCATGCCTGCCGGCGTGATCTTGCGCAGTTTGTTGAACCAGGCGTCCGTGACATACAGGTTATCGTCGGGATCGATGGCCAGCCCCAACGGGCTGCCGAAACGTGCCGCGTTGCCCGCGCCGTCGACGCTGGCGAACTGCCCGGTGCTGCCGACGAAGGTGCTGACGACGCCCGCTGGCGTGATCTTGCGGATGACACTATTGTCGCGGTCGGCCACGAACAGATTGCCTGCGCTGTCGAGGACCACGCCCATCGGCCGCGTGAAGCGCGCATTGGTGCCGGCGCCGTTCGCACTGCCGGGGCCGCCGCCATTACCGGCCAGCAGCACAAGCTGGGCCGACTGGCAGTTGACCGTGACCGGGGTCGTTGCCTCGGTGGCGATGCCGGCGCTGCCGGTCACCTTGCACCACTGGCCAGCGGGCTGGCGCGCCACCGACAGGGAGTAGGGCGCTCCCTGGAGATTACTGAAGCTGAAGCTGCCGCTCGTGTTGTAGGCGACGGGGGTGCCGCCATTGTTCACCAGGCTGAGCGTGGCACCCGCTTCCAGTCCGGCGATGCTGCCGCCGATCGTCGCCAGCGTGACGACCGGCGGCGTCGTTTCGCAAGTGATCGCCACGTTGCCGACATTCGCCGCGAGCGTGCCGCTGCCGCTGCCGCCGGCGATGGTGCAGGTCTGCCCCGCAGGCTGGGCGGCGATCGTCACCGCGTACGTCGTGCCGGAAGCAAGGGAGTTGGGGAAGCTGAAAGCGCCGGATTGGCCCAGGACCAGCGGCAGGCCGCCATTGAGCGCGACTTTCAGTTCGCTGCCGGCGGCCAGGCCGCCCAGGCTCCCCCCCACGCCGTAACTGGCTCCCGGTGCCGGCGCTGGTGCGACGGGGGGGATGGCCGCGCCCTGGGGCGGGCTGCTGTCACCGCCGCCACCGCCACAGGCGGCAAGAAGCATGACAGGAGCGACGAAGACAGCGGCAAGGCGGCGCGGAAGGAGGGGAGAAATGGCGAACATGGCGACCGATAGTTACTCACATAACAAGGCGGTCGAGTGTAGCGATGAATTTAATGATCAGCAACTTTAATTATTACTGCGTCAGTAATCCGCTTGCGCTGGCTGCCTGCTGTAACGACGATCGGGCATCGGGTAGCGTCCGACGCAGTCGTCTCGCCAAGGACAGACGACTGGCCGACTGCGTATTCAATCGGACGACGCCACACATTCATGAAATCGTTGCGCGCGTGTTTCGTAGTCCATTGTTTTCCTCGGCCGCCCTTAACCCGCCTTCGGTACCGCCTTGCGCAGGTTCTCGAGCAGGCTTGCCGGCACACTGAACGCCGTCCCATGCCGCATGCGCTGCGGCGTGCCTTCGTCCGGGAAGTGCATCTGCTTCGTCACGTTTTCCCAGTTCACCATGTCGCGCGAGCGCAGGGCGCCGTAGTGCTTGGTGGTGTAGGCGTCGTAATACAGGATCACCTCGTCGCCGATCTGCAGCACCGTCGGGCCTTCGGTCCATAATCCCGGCGGCGTGATCGGCGCGGCCAGGGGGCCGAAGCGCAGGCCGCGCAGGTCCAGGACGGGCGCCAGCTGCAGGTGCTTCTTCGGCGGGTAGCGCGTTTCGTCCTTCACCAGCAGCCAGTCGCGTCCCTTCGCATGCACGATGCTGGCGTCGATCACGGAAAAGCCGGGATCATAGAACAGGCTTGTGGCCGTGAAGCTGGCGAAGTCCTTAGTGGTGGTGGCGTAGATGCGGTGGTTGTACTTCTCTTCGCTGGCGCCGTCGGTCTGCGGGAAGCGCCCCGGAATGGTCGAGGACCAGAAGATCAGGAAGTGACCCGCGGCCGCGTCGTAGACGATTTCCGGCGCCCAGGCGTTGAGCACGCCCGGCTCGTGGGCCATCACAGGCAGTTCGCGCTGAGCCGACCAGTTCACCAGGTCGGTCGAGGAGGCGTAGCCGATGCCGTTCTCGTTCCAGCCGCTGGTCCAGACCATGTGGTACGTCCCGTCCGGGCCGCGCACGATGCACGGGTCGCGCATCAGCTTTGCCTTGCCGACGACCGGCCTGAGGAAGCTCGCGCCGCCGCCGAGCTTTTCCCAGCGGTAGCCATCCTGGCTGGCCGCGAAGTGCAGGCCGTCCTCGCCGTTCTTGATGAAGTAGGCGAACAGGTAGGCCTGCGCTTCGCTCTTGCGGCCCGGGAGCCCCAGGCCCGCGCAGCCGCTCACCAGGGCGCCGGCCAGCAGCGACAGTGCCGCGCGCCGCTTCATTGCGCTGTCCCGGTCTGCACCACCTTGTTGCCCTCGTCGCCGAGCGGACGCGCCGTCGCGCGGCTCGGGCTTGGCGGCACCGCGAAGCCGGCCACCGGATCCGGGCGCGCCGGGTCGAACCGGAAATCGGGGAGCAACTGCGCCGCCACCGGCACGCCGGCCTGGCGCAAGCCGAGCCCGATGGCCTTGGCCAGCAGGTAGCTGCCATAGCTGTTGTGATGGGTGTTGTCGAGCTTCCCCGGCGCCGGCGAGGCGAAGGCCGCCTTCGAGCCTTCCACGCCGAGCGCCGCGTACATCGTCTGGCTCATGGTGTTCAGGTCGATGAAGGGCACGCCAAGTTCCTTGGCCGTCTGGCGCGCGGCTTCGGCGTACTCGAGCAGCGAGGGCTTGACCTTGCCCGCCTCGTCGAACGCGCGGCGCTCGACCGGCGAGACGAGCACCGGTAGCCCGCCGCGTGCGCGCACCATGTCCACGTGGGTCTTGATCTCGGCCTTGTAGGTGGTGAACGGGCCGCTGCGGCCGTCCTTGATCTGCTTCTGGTCGTTGTGACCGAATTGCATGATGACGGTATCGCCCGGCTTCATGCTGCTGACGATCTTGTCGATGCGGCGGCGCGCGAGCGAGTCGCGGTAGGTTTCGCCGGACTGGGCATGGTTGGCCACCGCCACCCCGGGCTTGAAGAAGCGCGGCAGCATCTGGCCCCAGCTGTTATACGGCTCGCCGGGCTGGTCGCTGACCGTCGAGTCGCCCAGCAGGAACACGGTCGGCACATTGCTTGGGGCGATCTCCACGCGCCGCACCGCCTTTGGATCGCCGTTGAATTCGAGCGTCAGGCGCCCATCCCAGTTCCAGGCTTCCTGCTCGGTTTCACGCGGCGCCTTCAGCTTGACTTCGCCCGCAGGCACGCCAGGCACGGGTGCGATGCGGGCCGTGCGGACGTTGGCGACGAAGCTGCGCGTCACCGGCTGCCCGGCGGGCGCCTGCACGTTCTCCAGCATCAGGCGCCGCAGCTCGGACTTGACGGTCGTCGTCACCGGCGCCTTGTCGCCGGCCAGGGTGACGGTGACGGTGTAGTTCCCTTCCGGGAGGTCGACCGAGAAATAGCTGGCCCGGGCGCTGTCTTCCTGCGCCACCGGTTCGAAGCCGTACCCGCGCGCGGCGCTGTAGGCGGCGTCGGGCGCGACCTGGGTGAAGCCCGTGGGCGCTGCCGCCGGGCCGAAGGCAAAGCGCAATGGGGCCTGCGCCTGGGCCTGGGCCGCGAGCGTTGCCAGCAGGGCCGCTGCGGCGGCCTGGCGCAGGGCGCCGATGCTTGGATGGTGCATGAATGGGTTCCTCGACCGTTGTGTCATCACAGTGTGTTCAGGTGGCAGCTCATGTGGATGGCAGCGCATCGCCGACGAGCGCCAGGTTCTGGATCGCCGCCAGGCCCCATTGCGCCGTGTCGTTGGTGCTGACGTACGGTACTTCGGTGACCGGGTTCAGCGTCGCCGAACCGGCGACGCGTGCGGGGACGAATGGCGGATACGGCCGCTTGCCTTCGAATTCCTTCCAGGCGCGCTGGGCCAGCGCCGGGTCCTTGCGCTTCCAGGCCGCATAGGCCGTCATGCGCGAGTTGCCGAGGTAAAGTGCATCGGTGCCGCCGTGCGGCTTGCCCAGGCGGCGCCGCTGTTCCTCGACCGGTGCGTTGTACAGCTCGCAGTAGTCGAGCCAGGCGCGCTCGAAGGCCTTGTCGCCGGTCAGGGCGATCAGCTCGTCGAAGATCTCGATGGCGCCGAACACCGCATTCAGGTGCGAGGCGGCGGCGCCGGTGCCGATCATGTTGTGCAGGCGGCCCGTTTCGGGCTCGTAGCCCATGCGCTCGGCATTGAAGAAGCCGCGTGGCATGGCTGCGATGTCGCGCATGCCGGTCAGGATGCGGTCGCGGTAGCGCGTGCTGCCGGTGCGCTCCCACTCGGTCATCCAGTTCGCTACCAGCGAGGCCCAGTCGGTGCCGAAGCTGGCCAGTACCGGATAGGGCCCCTTGGGCGGCTGGTTCGCGAGTTTGCGCACCGGGTCCACCAGGTCGAGCTTGCGGTCGGCGTCGAGCACCTCGCGCATCACGTCGCCGATGCGCTCGTCCGCCGTCAGGTAATAGTACATGCGGCGGTAGACCGCGGTGCTGATGCGCACCTGCTTGGCGCTGCAGCCCCAGTGCTGGACGTTGTGGCGCGTGCCGAGGCCCGCGAAACGGCCCAGGTGGTAGGTGTCGACTTCGCTCGTGTGGCGCACCATGGCTTCGCCGGTGCGGAAGATGTCGGCGCGGCCGGTACGCAGGAAGGCGTACCACAGCCAGAGGTCGGGCGAGAGCTCGGAGTTGGCCCAGGCGTAGCCGCCGACGTCGTAGCGCCACTCGTGGCGGTCGGCGTCATAGGCATGGCGGAAGTCGCCGTAATCCCAGAAACCGTACCAGCGCCGCTGCTCGACCTCGTTGCGGTAGAAGTCGAAATGCGCGTCGAGGCGGTCCTCGATGCGCGCGCGCGCGTGGGTCGAGCGGTCGGGCAGCGACCACATGTTGCCGAACACGCGCGTGGCGAGGATGTGGGCGGGCGCCGGCACCAGCTGGGGCGGCGTCTGCACGGCGGCTGCCATCTGCACCAGCCGTTCCCGTGGCGGGGTCGCGCCCAGGGCCCAGAGCGTCAGCTCGCTGCTGCGCGCAACGCCGACCGGCGTGCCGAAGCCCTTTTCGTAGTCCTCGTAGGTAATGTCCAGGCCCTGCAGCTCTTCGGCGTGGGTGTCCATGCCCATGCCGTCGTGGTAGAAGCGCATGTCCATCGCCGGCGCGTCGGGCGACCACATCCAGAGCGTGACCTGGGCCGCGTCCGTATGGGCGTTGCGGATGTCGAGCTGGGTAGGGTGGCGCTGCCAGAAGTCGCGCAGGCCGAAGGCAAGGCCGCCGGCGGTGCCGCCGATATAGCCGAGGCCTGGCGCGCGCCGGCCCCAGGCCGCGTCGATCCAGCCGTGGCCGGCCTTGGTACGCTTGCGGATGCGGAAGCTGTCGGCGGATAACTGCGACAGGCTGTAGTCGCCCCAGGCCGGGACCAGGTGCAGCGACTTGTCCACCCGCTCCGCAATCGGCGGCAGCGGCAGCCCGGCCAGCTGCGCCTTGCGCACCGCCTCGCCGGGATCGCGGCGCAGGCCGGTCAGGTTGCGCACGCCTTCGGCCCACAGGCCGCCGTTCTCGCCGCCAAAGCGCACATGGCGCTCGTGCGGGGCGTCCGCCAGCGGCACGTCGAAGCGCAGGCCGAGGCCGCGCAGGAAGTCCTTCTGCTCGTCGCCGTCGAAGACGAAGGTGTGCATGATGCGCACCGATTCGGCGCCGGCGTAGAAATACAGGCGCACCGTGAACGGCAGCCAGGAACGGCTGCCTCCGCTGTCGCCGCCAACCGTGCGGTGGGTGCCTTCGATCTTGACCACGCTGCGCACCGGGCCGCGCTGCTCGAGCGTCACGCGGGCGAGCCGGCTGTCATAGCTTGTTTGACGCGTGCTGCCGGCGCTGCCGTCCGGCTGGTCGTCGGCGAGGGCGACCAGCTTGCCGCTGCGCGCGATCTCGCGCCCGCCACGGCGGATGCTGCTTACGATCTCGCCGCCCTGGCGCGGGATGATGCATTCGATGACGCCGGTGTTGACGACGATGACGTCTGGGCGCTCGCTGACCGTCATTGCCTGGCCGGCCGGCGCATTGGCCACTGAGCGGGCGGCGCCGGGGCGCAGCCGGAGCTTGTCCGCCAGGCCGGCCTGCGCCGGCAGCGCGTGGGCCGTCCACTTCAGGGAGCCGTCCGGCCAGTACGCGATTGGCCAGCTTTGGATCGCCGTGGCGCCCCCGAGCGTGAACGCCTGGTCCTTGCGCAGGGCGCCGCGCGGCCAGGGAACGCCGAAGGTGGTGCCGGTCATCAGGGCCGGCGCGCCTTCGAGCCAGGAGAGGTCGGCGGCCAGGGGCGCGGCGGCACCTGCGGTTGCGGCGGTGGCCGGCGCCGCGCGCACGCCGAGCGGCAACGCGGCAGCCAGGGCGCCGGTCTTGAAGAACGAGCGTCGGGACAGTGGCGCCATCGGTCAGCGGCCCGCGGCGATCTTGAGCTGCACCGGCGCGCGCAGGCGGGCCGCTTCCTCGGCCACGTGTTTCTGCCAGTCGCGCTGGGTGGCGAACGGGCTGCCCTTGGTCCAGGCCGCGCCGACGTGGTAGCGCAGCGGCTGGCCGGAAGTGACGGGCGCCGTCACCAGGCCGTTGCGCTCGTCGCTGGCAAAGGCGGTACTGCCGGCCTGCGGCACGATCACGGCCACGCCGAAGTCGCCGAAACTGCGCTGGGTGATCCATTGCACGAGCGTGCCGTCGGCCTGGTTCTCGCTGAAATCGACCTTCACTTCCTGCCCCTTGTCGCTCGGGCGCTTGTTCAGGCCGACGGCTGCCGTCAGGCTCGCCGGGCCGGTGAAGGTGAAGGTGCTGTCGATGCGGTCGAAATAGCGGCCGGCATCGGTCGTGAAGCGCTTGACCTCGGATACCTTGGTGCCGGCGGCGTCCCAGCTGTCGTAATGCAGCTCGAACACCGTGCGCACTGGCCCGTTGGCCAGGATTTTCCACCCCTTGAAGTTGGCGCCGACGTGCAGCTTGCTGCCGTCCCAGATACCGGTGCCGCCTGCGCCCCGGGTCGGGCCGACGTTGTACATGTCGATGCCTTCGCCTTCGTCCACGTGGTAGTGGTCGTGGCCGATGTTGTACCAGCGGTCGACGATCGGGTAGGGCACCCGCTTGAACCAGATATCGAGGCCGCTCGTGACCAGCACTTCCTTGTCGCTGCCGGCCGTACCGGGGGCAGATGCGGGCGCGCCCAGGGCCGGGCCATAGGTGCGGTGGGCCAGCTTGTCGTTTTCCCAGGCGAAGTCGTCGAGGCGCTCCTGCACGAAGCGCGCATAGGTTTTCGGCTGGAAGGGCGGCACGGTGGCCTTGGCCTTTTCGATGGTGAAGGTGGCGGTCTTTTCGCCCGGCGCGAAGTCGTGCTGGAACAGCAGCTCGCCATAGGCGGCGCCGTTCATCTGCGGGTCTTTCGCCATCGGCGCCAGGTTCGTGACCTGGTAGGGCAGCGTGCGGCCCTTGCGGTCCTTGATCACCAGTTGCTGGTTCAGGGCGCGCGGCAGCGCCGCTGCCACCTGGGTCCAGGCAATGGCGATGATTTCGCCCGGGCGGGCGATCTCGAGGGGATGGGTGGCGGTGACGGTCAGGCGTTCGGCGGCGCCGGCGGCGCCGGACAGGAGCAGGGCGGCGGCGAAGGCCGGCAGGGACAGGCGGAGAGTCATGTTGGTTGTGCTATTCAAGGTTGAACGGATGCCTGCTGGACGGGCGCGGGCGGCATGCCTTCGCCGAGGAAGAAGCCCGGATGCGGCGGCTGGTTGTAGCCGGCGTTCTGGGCTGCCACCTGCACCCGGTACTGCGGGTCGTGCATCAGGGTCGGGAGTCGGTGGCGGGTCGGCGCCGTGGTGCTGAATACGAGCAGGGCGTCCGAGCTGCTGCTCCTCCAGACGACTTCGTCGCGCCAGTCGCCGAACAGGTCGGCCGACAGCACCGGGTTGGCTTTGGTGCCGTTGTTCGAGGCGGCGCGGTACTGGGCCCCGTCGAGCAGCGGGTCGAGGCGCAGCGCCTGCGTATTCCATTTTTCGATGCGCGTGCCGTCCAGCGATTCGCGCAGCAGGTCGCCGTCCCACCAGAGGCCGAAGTTCAGGGAGCGCGGGCGCGCCGGCGAAATCTGCACCCCCGCCGCGCTCATCAAACCGCCGACGCTGGCCCAGCACTCGGCGCCCGGGTGGGCCGGGTCGATGTCCATGCAGGCGCCGCGGCCGACGTCGCTGCCGTTGCCGTCCACGCGCCACAGCACGCGGCCGGTGGCCGCATCGTGCATCTCGGCGCCGTGGCCGCGGTAGCAGGAGGGCGACTCATGCACCATGAATACCTGCAGGCCGGTCCGGCTCGGGTCGTGCTTGCTCACGTGGAGGGCGTCGCCGTGGCACAGGCCCGTGCTGTACAAGAGCCGGCCGTCGCTGCGGATGGTGGCGGCGCCGTAGACGATATCGTCGCGGCCGTCGCTGTCGGCATCGGCCACGGCCATCCAGTGCGCACCCTGGCCGGCCGCGGCGCCGTTGCCTTCGGTATTACTGTCGAACACCCAGCGCTGGGTGAGCTTGCCGTCGCGCCAGTCCCAGGCCGCGAGCACGGCGCGGGTATAGTAGCCTCGCGCGAACACCGCGCTCGGGCGCGCGCCGTCGAGGTAGGCGACGCCGCCGAGGAAGCGGTCGACCCGGTTGCCGTAGCCATCACCCCAGGCCGCGACCTCGCCGCGCGCAGGCAGGTAGCCGGTGCTGGCCAGGGCCGCGCCGGTGCGGCCGTCGAACACGGTCACGTATTCGGGCCCGGCCAGGACATAGCCGTCCTTGTTGCGGTGGTCCAGCCCGGCCTTGCCGATGACCTTGCCCTGGCCGTCGACGCTGCCGTCGGCCGTCTTCATCATGACTTCGCCGCGGCCGTCGCCATCGAAGTCGTAGGCGAGAAACGTGGTGTAGTGGGCGCCGGCGCGGATGTTCGGGCCGAGGTCGATGCGCCACATGAAGCTGCCGTCCAGGCGATAGGCGTCGACCAGGGTGGCGCCGGTATGGCCGCGATGCGAATTGTCTTTCGCATTGGTCGGCTGCCATTTCACCAGCAGCTCGTAGCGGCCGTCGCCATCGAGATCGGCGGTCGAGCCGTCGTTCACCACATAGCTGTAAGGCTGGCCGTCCGGCGTGACGCCGTCCGCCGGTTTGCGCAAGGGGATGCGCAGGTAGGGCTGCTCCCACGTTTTCACGGTGCTCGCCGCGTCGGCGGACTCGACGCCCTGGCGCACGCTGCGCACGGCATAGCTCGCCCCGGGCGCGGCGCCGGTGTCGACGAAGTTGGTCGCCGTGAGCGGCTTGTCGTTGAGCCGTTTGCCGTCCCGGTACAGGTTGAACGCCGTGGAGGAGGCAGGCTCCTGGCCGAGGGCGCGCCAGCTGAGAAAATTGCCGCTGTCGGTGCGGATCGCAACGACACCGCGGTCGAGCTGCTCGAGCTGCCTGGACTCGGCCGCGCCGGCGCGGCCGGCCGTGGCAAGGACCAATGCCGAGGCTAAAGCGGCGGCCAGGGCCGCAGGGCCGCGGGCGGTACGGTAGGGGTCAGTCATCGGTGTGCACGTCCTGATGGGAGATTTTCCTTGCCGAGTATTCATTTTCCGGCCTGATGGTGTCAACATGAGTGCTGTGTGCCGGTCCATATAATCAGTCCCGTGAGCGATACCAGATCGCCGTCAATACGCACGCTGCAATCAGGCGGGTGATTATTCACGGGGCAAAGGCGATATTGGCCGCCTTGACGTTGACACCCCTTGCCGGGCTGTTTTCTACTCAACATTCATCGAACCACGCGCCATTCCATGATCATTTCGTCCGCCACTGACTTTCGCGAAGCCGCCAGGCGCAAGCTGCCGCCATTCCTGTTCCACTACCTTGACGGCGGCGCCGGCGCCGAGCAGACGCTGCGCAGCAATGTCGACGACCTGCAAGCTGTCCGGCTGCGCCAGCGGGTGCTGCGCGGGTCGGAACAGCTCGACCTGGGCGTCGAGCTGTTCGGGGAACCCTACGGGATGCCGATCGCGCTGGCACCGGTCGGCCTGACCGGCATGTACGCGCGCCGCGGCGAGGTGCAGGCGGTGCGCGCCGCCTGCCACCGCAACATCCCCTTCATCCAGTCGACGGTGTCCGTGTGCCCGCTGGCGGAAGTGGCGGCGCAGGCTTCGCACCCGATCTGGTTCCAGCTGTATGTGCTCAAGGACCGCGCCTTCATGCGCGACGTGATGCGGCGCGCCTGGGAGCTGGGCTCGACGACCCTCGTGTTCACCGTCGACATGCCGGTGCCCGGCGCCCGCTACCGCGACGCCCATGCCGGCATGAGCGGCCCGAACGCGCCCATGCGGCGCATGATCCAGGCCATGCTGCACCCGCGCTGGGCCTGGGACGTCGGCCTGTTCGGGCGGCCCCACGACCTCGGCAACATCACCGCCTACCGCGGCAGCGCCACGGGCCTGGCCGACTACATCGGCTGGCTGGGCGAGAACTTCGATCCCGGCATCGCCTGGCCGGACCTGCAATGGATCCGCGACGAGTGGAAGGGCAAGCTGGTCATCAAGGGCATCCTCGATGCCGACGACGCCAGGGACGCGCTGTCCTTCGGCGCGGACGGCATCGTCGTCTCCAACCACGGCGGGCGCCAGCTCGACGGCGCCCTGTCCAGCGCGCAGGCGCTCCCGCTGATCGCCGACGCGGTGAAAGGCAAGATGACGATCTTCGCCGACGGCGGCGTGCGCACCGGGACCGACGTCTTCCGCATGCTGGCGCTCGGGGCCGACTCGGTGCTGATCGGGCGCGCCTTCGTGTACGCGCTGGCCACCGCAGGGCAGGCCGGCGTCGAGCGCCTGCTGGCGATCATGGAGAAGGATATCCGGACCAATATGGTGCTCACCGGCGTGAAGTCGGTGCGGGAGATCGGGCCGCATTTGCTGGCCGGGTGACTGCCGGCATGGCGCCAGGCTCGCTTCGGGCAAATGCGATAATGGATGCCGGTGCCGTCTCGCATGGAGAATGAAATGATGGAGTTTCGCCAGGGGGCCCTCAGCGAGGCCTGCCACGGGCTCGCACGGTGCGTCTATCCGGGTTCGATGCAAGTGTCGTCCGATATCGCGGAAACGCTTGCCCACCAATTCGAGAAAATCGCGCTGCGGCACGTCGACTTCGTTGTCGGCCAGGGCAGAGACCCCAACCTCATCACCCGCGCCGTCCACTATCTTGCCGAGGCCCATGGCCTCCAGCACCGCGGCAGCGATCCGACCTGGTTCGGGCAGATGCTGGCCTGCCTGATCGAGCTCGCGGTGCCGACGTCGATGTACGGCGGGGACGCGCTGGACTTTCTCAGCGATATCCAGCAGGGAACTGAGTTGTCGATCGGGGACGCACGCGCGTCAAGGTAGTTCACCCGCCGCTCGGCTCCCTGGCCCGGCCTCAGCGATTGTCATCCCGCTCATCCACCTCGCGCTGCCCATCCGCATGCTCCGGCGTGCGCGCCCGCGGCAGATGCCAGTCGTAGCGTACGGCAGCCATGCGCAGGCCGAAGCAAAGCGCGGCGCCGGCGACGGCCGTCGCGGTGGTCGGCAGCTGCAGTGCGTCGCCGACCACCACCACGGAGGCGCCGGCGAGGGCGGCGACGGCGTAGATATCGGAGCGGAACACGGCGGGCACGTTCGACAGCAGCACGTCGCGTGCGATGCCGCCGCCGATCCCGGTCAGCATGCCGAGCAGCGCCGCCATCACCGGCTCCAGGCCGAACACCAGCGACTTCTGCGCGCCCGCCACGCAGAACAGCGCCAGTCCGACGCTGTCGAAAAACAGCACCGGGCTTTTCAGGCGGTTGATCAGCGGGTACCAGAAGAAGATGACGACGCCGGCCAGCAGCGACACGGCCAGGTAGCGCCAGTCGCTGATTGCGGCGGGCGGCGTGGCGCCGATCAGGAGGTCGCGCACGATGCCGCCGGAGTTGGCGGCCACGAAGGAGAGCACCAGCACCCCGAAGATATCGAGGCGGCGGCGCGCGCCGGCGGTGGCGCCGCTGAGGGCGAAGACGAAGGTGCCGACCAGGTCGAGCGTGAGCACGAGGGTCTTCATGGCGGCCCCCATGTCGAGGGAGAGAACGGCAAACACGTTAGGACTTTCTGGAAGCGCCCGGCGCGGACTGGACCTCGGCGGCCCGAATGGACATCGGCCTGGCGACGGGCAGTGGCAGCGCTGCCGTGACAATGGATCAGGTCGAATGGTAGCGCATTTGGCGCGGGCGCGTGCTGTCAGCCTCAGTCCGAGGAGGATGCGCCTGGCGCGGCGCCGAGGCCGTCGGGCGTGAAGGGCGCCAGGTGCACTGCGTGCGCTTCGACCCGGTTGCGGCCGTTGCGCTTGGCCCGGTGCAGGGCGCGATCGGCGCGTACCAGTGCCTCGCCCACGGTCTCGGCGTCAAGCAATTGGGCCACGCCGATGCTCACGGTCATGGAATAGCTGCGGTCAGTGACGCCGCCAGCCGCTGCGGCAGCGGTATGGCGCAGCCGTTCGGCGGTGTCCATCGCCTCCAGGATGGCAGTGCCGGGCAGGAGCACCGCGAATTCCTCGCCGCCGAGGCGTCCCATCAGGTCGTGCGCGCGCAAGGTCTGTCCGGTTGCTTCGACGAACATGCGCAGTGCCTGGTCACCCAGGGCGTGGCCGTGGCGGTCATTAAATTGTTTGAAATGGTCGATATCGACCACCATCAGCGCCAGCGGCCGGCCCGAGCGCTTTGCCTGCGCGCGGGCGCGCTCGGCTTCCTGCATGAAGGCGTGGCGGTTGATGAGGCCCGTCAGGCTGTCGGTCGTGGCCAGGGCGTGCAGCTGGCGTTCGTCCTTTTGCTTGGACAGCAGCAGGAAGCCGAGGCCGTTCACGATGAGCAGCAAATACCCCCCGAGGTAGACCATCGTCTGCGTCGGGCTGGGGGTGAATACGGTCAGCGTGCCGCCGTTTGCGCCGACCCAGGCGCGTGCCAGGAAAGCCACGGAAATCAGGAGGTTCGGAATGCCGATGACGCAGCGCAGGAGCACAAGCTTGCTCCAGTCGCGCAGGAGAATGAAGGCAGCCAGTCCGCACAGCACCGCGATGATCAGCGACATCAATACCGCCAACTGGGGCAGCGACACTTGCATCATCACGGCGCCGGCGAGCAGCAGTTCAGCCACCACCGCCAGGACGATTAGCCAGGGCCGCCAGCGGTATCCCAGGGCCATGCAGTACGAGATTGTTTGCCCGACGGCGGCAGCGATCAGGAGCCCGTTTGGGATGAGCAGGGCGAAGGTGGGCGAAAGCTCCGGGCGCAGCCAGAAGGCGAAGTAGGCGACGCCCTCGACAGCCTTGGCCCAGGTCCAGACCCGGATCGACGCATCGGCCGTACCGGTGTGCAGGTAGCCTGCCATCAGGATCGCGTAGATGATGTTGCCAACGGCAAGCATCAACATAATTACCTTGATTTCATTCACGCGACACTTTCCCTAGCGGCTTTGCCGCTCTTTCAATACGCCCTGCAGGGGCACCGCGCGTACCGCATGAGCGCGCCGGTTGTTCATGATCGAAAGGCAAATTATCACACAGAAACTTATGAAATTTGGGAATTTCCTTGCGTGGTCTCCTGGCACGCAGTCGGGACAGGGTGGCAGCGGGCAATAAAAAAGCAGGCCAGTGGCCTGCTTTTGGGTGTCAGGAAACCTTACGCTTCCTTACTCCTCTTCGTGGAACGCCTCGTCGCGCTTCTTCCGCAGCGACGGCAGCAGCACCACCACCATGGCGGCCACGGCCAGGCCCAGCATCGTGGCGCTGATCGGACGCTCGACGAACACCATCGGGTCGCTGCGCGAAAGCAGCAGGGCGCGCCGCAGATACTCTTCCATCATCGGACCGATGATGAAACCCAGCAGCATCGGCGCCGGTTCCGCGCCCAGTTTCGCGCAGATGTAGCCGAACAGGCCGAACAGGGCCATCAGCCAGACGTCGAATTCGCTGTTGTTCAGGCTGAACACGCCGATCGAGCAGAACATGAGGATGGCCGGATACAGGCGGTGGTAGGGGACCGAAATCATCTTGACCCACAGCCCGATCATCGGCAGGTTCAGCAGCACCAGGAAGAAGTTACCGAACCACATCGACACGATCAGGCCCCAGAACAGCGCCGGCTGCTCGGTCATCACCGCCGGGCCCGGCTGTATGCCCTGGATGATCATTGCGCCGATCATCAGCGCCATCACCGGGTTCGACGGGATGCCGAGCGTGAGCATCGGGATGAATGAGGTCTGGGCGCCGGCATTGTTGGCCGCTTCCGGGGCGGCGACGCCTTCGATGGCGCCCTTGCCGAAGTTGGCCGAGTTCTTCGAGATCTTCTTCTCGATCGAATACGAGGCGAACGAGGCCAGCATGGCGCCGCCGCCTGGCAGGATGCCGAGGGCCGAACCGAGGGTGGTGCCGCGCAGGACCGGGGCGATGATGCGCTTGAGGTCGGACATGCTGAGCATCAGCCCGGACACTTTCTTCATCATCAGCTGGCGCGTCTCGTCATGCTCGAGGTTGCGGATGATTTCGCCGATGCCGAACATGCCCATGGCGACGATGACGAAGTTGATGCCGTCGGCGATCTGCGGGAAGTCGAAGGTGTAGCGCGCCTGGCCCGAGTTGACGTCGGTGCCCACCAGGCCCAGCAGCAGGCCCAGGATCACCATGCCGATCGCGTTGAGCAGCGAGCCGCTGGCCAGCACCACCGAGGCTACCAGGCCCAGCACCATCAGCGAGAAGTACTCGGCCGGGCCGAACTGCAGCGCCATTTCCGCCAGCGGCGGGGCGAACAGGGCCAGCAGCACGGTAGCGACGGTGCCGGCGAAGAAGGACGCGAGCGCGGCCGTGGCCAGCGCCTTGCCGGCCTGGCCGTTGCGCGCCATGACGTGGCCGTCGATGGCGGTGACCACCGAGGATGACTCGCCCGGCAGGTTGACCAGGATCGCCGTGGTCGAGCCGCCATATTGTGCGCCGTAGTAAATACCCGACAGCATGATGAGCGAAGCGACCGGCGGCAGGCCGAAGGTGGCCGGCAGCAGCATGGCGATGGTGGCGATCGGCCCCAGGCCCGGCAGCACGCCGACGGCGGTGCCGACGAACACGCCGATCAGGCAGTACATCAGGTTGGTGAGGGTGAAGGCCGTTTCGAGGCCCAGTCCGAGATTAGCGAAGATTTCCATGTTTTTATTTACTCAAAGCCGAACCAGGGACCGAAGATCGCAATCGGCAAGCCCAGCAGCTTGACGAAGAGGACGACGGCGAAGAGCGACAGGCCGACGGCCAGCAGCAGCGTGGCGCCCCAGGTGAACTTGGGGCTCGCGTAGGCACTCATGACGATCAGGACGATGGCGGCAGGCACCAGTCCGGCGCCGCGCATCAGGAAGCCGAACAGCAGCACGGCGACCAGGATCAGCAACAGGTTCTTGATGTGGAACTTGCCGATCGCCTCGCCGGGGCGCAGGAAGGAGCGAATCACGCCGATGAGGCCGACGATCGAGAGCAGGGCGCCGAGAACGGTGGGGAAGTAAGCCGGGCCCATGCGGCCCGCCGTGCCCATCGAGTAGTCGCGGCCGATGAGGACGGCGGCGAGTCCGAAAAACAGGAAGATGATGCCGATCCAGAAGTCTTTCGGATGGCGGATGAATGATGGCACAGCGGTCCCCTTTGTGGCGGATGTTCTTGTTGAGTCCGCGCGCCCCCAAGCGGAGCGGGCGGCGGAACCTGTAGAGCGAGATTAGCAGAAGAATGGGGCGACGCAGCGCGCCGTTCGCCCCGTTTGGCCGGTCAGTCGGCGTAGACGCCGGCCTTCTGGATGATCGGCGCCCAGCGCGCGATTTCCGTGTCGACGTGCGCCTTCAGCGCAGCCGGCGTGGCGCGGTTTTCGGCGACCGGTTCGGTGCCGAGGTCGGCGAAGCGTTTCTTCACGGTCGGGTCTTTCAGCGCCGTCTGCAGTGCGCTGGCGAGCGTGTCGATCACGGGCTTCGGCGTGCCTTTCGGCGCGTACATGCCGTGCCAGACCGCCACTTCGAAGCCCGGCAGGCCCGATTCGGCCAGGGTTGGCAGGTTCGGCATCGACGACAGGCGGTTCTTGGTGGTCACCGCATAGGCCTTGATCTTGCCGCTCTTGATCTGGCTGGTGGTGTTGGTGGTCTGGTCGCACATGAAGTCCACCTGGCCGCCGAGCAGGTCGTTCATGGCCGGGCCGGTGCCCTTGTACGGGACGGTGGTCAGATCGGTGCCGATGGCGGTCATGAACAGCATGCCGCACAGGTGGGAAGCGGAACCGACGCCGGCGTTGGCGTAGGTAACTTTATCCTTGTTGGCCTTCACATAGGTCAGCAGTTCCTTGATGTCCTTGGCCGGGAAATTCCCGCGCGCCACGATCGTCATCGGCACATCGGTGATCAGGCCGATCGGCTCGAAGGCTTCCTTGGTGTTGTAGGTCAGCTTCCGGTACAGCGACGGCGCCGTGGCGTGGCCGATGTGGTGCAGGAACAGCGTGTAGCCGTCCGGCGCCGCCTTGGCGACGCGCGCCGCACCGATGGTGCCGCCGGCGCCGCCGACGTTCTCGATGATGATCTGCTGCTTGAGTTTGGTGCCCATCGATTGCGCCACGAGGCGGGCGACGGTATCGGTCGGGCCGCCGGCGGCGAAGGGCACGATCATGGTGATCGTCTTGGTGGGATAGGACTGGGCGTGGGCCGTTGCGCTGCCGAACAAGGCGAGGCACGCGGCCGCGCACGTGAGGGTGAATTTCATCGGTGTCTCCTGTAGCTTCTGGTTTTTAAGTATGAGCGAACCGTGCTATCGGATGAGCCCGCCCGGGTGCTCGCAGCCGGGCTGTCTGGGTAGGGTCGATCCGATATGTACGCAAGATGGGTTGTACCAGTAAATAGTACGATTTGCAACTAAGGGAAAACCACGATTGTCGACGCGTTGTTCCCGTGCTGTTCTCCTGTTTCAGGCAGCTCGGGGCGGGGAAATTTGTTAGGATGCGCGTTTTCAACGCCGAACTTCGGGGGGCAGCATCGACACCACTCACCAGACCACATTCCTCCTGACACTCGGCGACATCGACGTCGGGATCAAGCTGGTCGATGCGCTGGCGCGCCACGCCGCGACCAAGGGCGGCGCGCCGATCGGCTACGCCGACCTGCTCACGCTGACCCGCCTGTTGCATCCGAAAGACGCGGCGGTCGACCGCGCGGTGCCGGTCGGACTGGGCATGAAGCTGCGTTTCGTGGAGGATTTTTGCCGGGCGAATGAGTTTCCCAACCTGGCTTGCCTGGCGGTGAACCCGGCGACCATGCGTCCAAGGGAGGGCTACCAGGGCGACCGGGAGGCCGACCTGCGCGCCGTCGCCGCCTTCGACTGGGCAGGCGCCGGCGTCGAGACGCGCCTGGCGGCGTTTGCCAACGAGGCCCGCGCCGCCGTGCCGAAGCGCCTCAAGCCGCGCAAGGAGCGGCCGGCCGACGTGTCCTGGTATGCCTGGTTTTGCGGCCACCGCGAGGCCTGCAAGGAGGTCACGGGCGACGACAAGAAAGAGATCATCAACCTGATGATGTCGGGCCTCGACCCGGAAACCGCGCTGCGCCGGGTGCTGGCGGCGAAAGCGGAATTCGCCGGCGCGGCCTGAGGCCCCGGCGGTTTATTTTCCGAGCAAGCGCAGGCTCTGCTCCCACGCGTCCAGCCACGGGTGCAGGAAATCGTGCGCCGTGAACGCCTTTTTCAGGCGCGGAACCGGCACCCGGTAGACGTCGTTCAGGCCCAGGGCCAGCGTCACCGGGTTCCACAGGGCCTGCTTCTTCGACTTGCGGGCGCTGCCCTTGACCCGTGCGCCGTCGTCGCCGAACATGCCGCCGGCGCCCTCCAGCGCCGCTTCCAGGTCGATCTTCACCATGGCGCCGAAGGCGGCGAGCACCTGCTGGCGGTCGATCCCGCGCTTCGATTCGGTGGCGGGCGCCAGTTCCGGAGGCGGCTCGGCCTCGCGCGCCAGTTTGGCCGGCAGGCGCTCGACTTCCTTCTTCAGGAAGCGCAGCTCGTGCAGGGCGCGCCGGAAGCCCGGCGCCGGCAGCGTCGCCGGCAGCCGGTACACATCCTTCGTGATCGTGATGAGGACGTCCTCGCTGCCGGCGGCGAGGCGCGCCATGTCGCCCTCGAAAAAGATCGGCGCCGCATAGCCGCCATTGGCGTCGCCGAACAGGTCCGCGTGCGCCGCGTCGTAATCCAGCCAGACATACGGGGTCAGGCCGGCTTCGAGCAGGCGCGCCAGGGTCCAGGGCGTGCCCGTTTGCGCAGCCAGCCAGTCGCAGGCCTGCCCGGTCGTGGCGCGGAAGGGGAGCTCGGGGAGGTCCATCGCCGTCATGTTCGTTCCTGTCATGTTCGTTCTTTCAGCCGGCGTAGTTGCGCGGCCTGGTAAGCGCCAAATGCATCGTTGAAGAGGCAGCGGATCAGCGGGTCGTCGACCAGGTCGGCCGATTGCAAATCGTGCTCGGTCCCGGCATCGAAGACCGTGTCGTTGATGCGCATGTACATCGAGGTGAGCGATTCGCCCAGTGCCAGCGCCCCGTACAGCTTGGCGACCGGCACCTCGGTGGTCCAGGACACGGGGCCGCTGTCGCCAGGGGCCAGGGCGATCGCGTCGCCCTCGATGCGGTAACGCTGCCGGGTACCGGCGCCAGTGTGGTCGTACACGGTCAACTGCCAGACCCGCGGCTTCTCGAAAAAGCTGTCTTCAGGCAGTTCCATGTCGCGGTACTTGTCCTGCAAGCCGCCAGCCAGGTAGTCGCGTACCTGCGCCGCCTGTGCTTCGTCCAGCGCCGGAAAACGCTGCGCAATATCGGCGGTGGCGGGCGGCGCCGCATGCGGGACGTAGCGGTAGTCGACGTCCTGCTCGCCGACGGGCAGCACCCAGGGCAGCGGCGCGGCCGGGCGCAAGCCCTCGCGGTCGAGCACGACCGAGACTCCCGGATTCAGGCGCACCACTTCCACCCCCGGCAGCGCCGCTTCGACCTGCTGCCCGAACTGGCGGTAGCTGATCGGGAAGAAGGCCTGGTTGTACCAGGACCACGGCTCCTGCAGGAACTGGCAGGAGCTCGGCACGACATAGCGCGGCCGCAGCACCGCGAGCTGTTCGATCCAGTCGGCAGGCAGCGCATCCGGTGCGGGCATGGCGCGCGACGGCGACAGCACCTCGATTTCGCGCATCGTCTGGAACGGCCACAGCACCATGTCCCAGGGCGCATGCCGGGCCAGCGTGCCGAGTCCTTCCGGGTCGATCCACGAATCGACCACGTTGAGTACGTTCAGGCCCTCGGCGGCGACCTGGAACATGGAGTCCACTTCGGCGTCGAGCGCCGCGCGCGGCGTGACCACGAACGGCCCCACATGCACGGGCCGGTCGACTGCCAAAGGCTGGACGTTCACGAAGCCCAGCTCGCGCACCATGTCGAACAGTTCCTCGAACAGGCAGTAGATGTGGATCGGCGTGTGGCGGTCAAGCAGGTCGAGGCTCTCGAGCGAGCAATGGTCGTCGTGGAAGTGCGAGATGAAGACGGCGTCGAAGCGCAGCTTCCGGATCTGGCCGTGGTCGAACCGCACCTCGGGGAAGGCGTGGCAGTTGCGGCTGAACGGGTTCTCGACGATCGGGTCGAAGGCGATGCGCGTGTCGTCGCACTCGAAGACGTAACCGGCGTGGAGTATCCGGGAGATTTTCAGGGTCATGTGGCGGGCAGTGGGTGCAAGGCGCGATTATCCCATACCGACCCCCATAGCGGCGGCGAGCCAATATACTCCCGGGATCACCTTCTCCAATGGACCAACGATGAAACCGGAAATCCTCGTACTAGGCACCCTGTGGACGCCTGAGACCCGCGCGCAGCTATGCGAGCTGTTCGACTGCCACTTCCTGGCGCAACTGCAGGAGGGCGAACGCGCGGACTTGCTGGCATCAGCCGGGCCTCGGATACGGGGCGTGCTGACGACTGGTGTGATCGGCATCGACGGCACCACGCTGGTGGCCTTGCCGGCCCTCGAAATCGTCGCCGTGCACGGCGTCGGGGTCGATGCGGTGCCGCGCGAGCTGGTCGCCGCGCGCGGTGTGCGGGTGACGAATACCCCGGACGTGCTGACCGAGGACGTGGCGGACCTCGCGGTCGGCCTGCTGCTGGCATGCGTGCGCCGGCTGCCGATGCTCGACCGCTACGTGCGCTCGGGGCAATGGGAGGCGAGGGTGCCGCTGGCGCATGCACGCAGCCTGCGCGGCAAGGTGGCCGGCATCGTCGGCTTCGGGCGCATCGGCCAGGCGGTGGCGCAGCGCCTCACGCCCTTCGGGCTCGAGATCCGCTATTTCCAGCGCAGCGAGGGTCCCGAGCCGCAGCGGCGCAGCAGCTCGCTGCTGGCGCTGGCAAGGGAAAGCGACATGCTCATCGTCTGCACGCCGGGAGGCGCGGCGACCCAGCGCCTGATCGACGCCGAGGTACTGGACACACTGGGGCCGGAAGGCACGCTGGTCAACATTGCGCGCGGTTCGGTGGTGGACGAAGCGGCCCTGGTGGCCGCATTGGCGAGCGGCCGCCTGGGCGCCGCCGCGCTCGACGTGTTCGAGAACGAACCGCAGGTGCCCCAGGCCTTATTCGAGCACGACAACGTGGTGCTGACGCCCCACGTCGGCAGCAATACCGTCGAGTCGAGGCGGGCGATGGCTGGGCTGGCGGTGGCGAACCTGGTGGCGCATTTCAGGGGCGAGCCGCTGCCGACGCCGGTTGTTTTTTAACGCACCAGGCAAGGCCGCTTGTTATCGAAACGCCAGTTCGGCACCAGGAACTGCATCGCGACCGCATCGTCGCGCGCTCCGAGGCCCATGTTGCGGTAAGCCTGGTGCGCCTTTTCCAATTCAAGCTCGTCGAGCTCGATACCCAGGCCCGGCTTAGCCGGCACATGGATCATCCCGCCTTCGATCTTCAATGGATCCTTGGTCAGGCGCTGGCCGTCCTGCCAGATCCAGTGGGTGTCGATCGCCGTCACCTTGCCCGGCGCCGCGGCACCAACGTGGGTGAACATCGCCAGCGAAATATCGAAGTGGTTGTTCGAATGCGAGCCCCAGGTCAGGCCGAACATCTGGCACAGCTGGGCCACGCGCACCGAGCCCTGCATTGTCCAGAAATGAGGGTCGGCCAGCGGAATGTCGACCGACTGCAGGGAGATCGAGTGCGCCATCTGGCGCCAGTCGGTGGCGATCATGTTGGTCGCGGTCGGCAGGCCGGTGGCGCGGCGGAACTCGGCCATCACTTCGCGGCCCGAAAAGCCGTTCTCGGCGCCGCACGGGTCTTCCGCATAGGCCAGGATGCCGTGCTTGTCGCGGCACAGGCGCACCGCCTCGTCGAGCGACCAGGCGCCGTTCGGGTCGAGCGTGACGCGCGCATCAGGAAAACGCTCGTGCAGGGCGATGATCGCCTCCATCTCGGCCTCGCCCGCCAGCACGCCGCCCTTGAGCTTGAAGTCGTTGAAGCCGTAGCGCTCGCGCGCCGCTTCGGCCAGGCGCACCACGCCTTCCGGGGTCAGGGCTTCCTCGTTGCGCAAGCGGAACCAGGCGTCGCTCGCGTCGGGCTCGGCGCGGTAGGCGAGATCGGTCTTGTTGCGGTCGCCGACGTAGAACAGGTAGCCCAGCATCTCGACGGCCTGGCGCTGGATGCCTTCGCCGAGCAGGGAAGCCACGGGTACGTTCATGAACTGGCCGAGCAGGTCGAGCAGGGCCGACTCCATCGCGGTAACGGCGTGGATGGTCGTGCGCAAATCGAAGGTTTGCAGGCCGCGCCCGCCGGCATCGCGGTCGGCAAAGGCGGTGCGCATGGCGTTCAGGACCGCGTTGTAGTCGCCGATGGTCTTGCCGACGACGAGCGGGCGCGCATCTTCCAGGGTCTGGCGGATCTTTTCGCCGCCCGGCACTTCGCCCAGGCCGGTATTGCCGGCGCTGTCGGTGAGGATCAGGATGTTGCGGGTGAACCAGGGGCCGTGGGCGCCAGAGAGGTTCATGAGCATGCTGTCCTGGCCGGCAACGGGGACGACGCGCATGGCGGTGACGACAGGGGCGCTGTTAACAATCGTATGCATAATGGACTCGACGGTAAAAGGTATTGGTCAGAAGGTGTGGCGCACGCCCAGGTTGTAGCCGGTGTGGCCGGTGCCGGCTTCGGTGTTGTTGGCAACCGTGTAACCGGCGCCGTTACGGTTGTTGATATGGGCGTAGGCCGCATACAGCCCGGTGCGCTTCGAGAGCGCGTGCAGGTAGCCGACGCCCCACGAGCTTGCGTCCTGATCGAAGGCGGTGCGGTCGTCCTTGTGCATGACCGAGAACAGCAGCGTCCCGGCGCCGACCGGCGCGCTGAAGCCGAGCAGCAGCTCGCGCCCGTCCAGCGACGGAGTCGGACGCACGCCGCCATACGGATTGTTGGGGTTGCCCAGCGGCGCGCTGCCCACGCCCTTGTCGGCGCCATAGCCGGCATGGACTTTCACCGGCCCGAAATTGTAGTTGGCACCCAGCAGGATGTTGCGCCCGGTCGCGTTGGCGCCGGCCACGGTCGTGTTCTTGTTGTTGTAGGCCAGGCGCAGCGCCAGCGGGCCCATGGCATAGCCGACCGCGCTGCCGAACTGGCGCCCGGCCGAGCTGCTCGTCTGTTCGCCGGCGCTGTAGGCCAGTTCCATGTCAATGCCCGATACCGTCGGCGAGGCCCAGGTGATCGTGTTGCTGGTGCGGATGTTGCTGCCGAAGTGGGGGAACAGGTTCTTCGCCGTGCCGGCATAACCGGTGCTGAACGGATCGATCACCTTGACCAGGGTGTTGTGGTAGGGCGTGTACTGGCGTCCGAGGGCGACCGCGCCGAAGCTGCCCTTCAGGCCGACGAGGGCCTGGCGGTTGAAAATGGTGCCGGCGGCATCGATCTCGCCGGTGTCGATCTTCGTCCCGGCTTCCAGGGTGAAGAAGGCCGACAGGCCATTGCCGATCGTTTCGGTTCCGCGAAAACCGATGCGCGAGGCGGCGGAGGCGCCGCTGGTGAGCTTGGTGACCTTGCCGCCACTGCCGCCGCGTTCGCCGACGATGGCGGCATCCACCAGGCCGTAGATGGCAACGTTTGTCTGGGCCTGCGCGGTGCCGGCGGCGCCGGCCAGGATGAGGGCTGCGCCGGCGAGGGCGGTGCGGCAAACATTGCCGGCCTGCGTGGTGGTTGCTGTGGTCATGTCGTCTCCAAGGTGATCGATCCCGCCGTCGGTGCGGCAAGGCTTTGTTTGAACCAATCATAGGAGGTGATTGATTCACGATCAAACCAAAGACTGATGCGACTGATCCACGAATTGAATCAGTGCCAAAAGGCGGCTTAGCTACCGGGGAAGGTCGGCAGGATCTCGCGCCGGAACAGGTCGAGGACCGGATTGTCGTTGTCGCGGCGGAAGGCGCAAATCATCTCCACCGGGTCGGTCGCCATCTTGCGCATGACGATGCCGTCGAACTGCAGGCGCGAGGCGCCTTCGGCGATCAGGGCGGCGCCCATGCCGGCCCGCACCAGCGCGAGCATGGTATGCACCTGGCCGACGTGTTCGATCACGTCCGGCACGACGCCGGCGCGCGCGAAGCGTTCGGTGAGCATCAGGTAGAAGGGGCGCGCCTCGTAGGGCGAATACATCACGAAGGGCTTGCCGTGCAGACTCTGCAGCGTCGGCTCGAGGGGCCAGAGGTGGGCCTCGCCCTGCGGAATGGCCAGCATCAGCGACTCGGTGGCGATCAGGACGCTGTCGAGTTCACCGTTCATCGGGTGCGGGCGCATCAGGCCGAGGTCGAGTTCGCCCGCGTTGAGGCCTTCGACCTGGGCCGTGCTGACGAGTTCCTTGAGCGCCAGGGTCACTCCCGGCAGGCGTGCGCGCAGGCGCCGCACCACTTCCGGCAACAGGCTGTAGCCGGACGCCGACGTGAAGCCGATGGCAAGGTTGCCCTGTTCGCCCCGCGCGACCCGGCGCGCCGCGAAAACCGCTTCCTCGGCGATGCGCAGGATGCGCGCCGCTTCCGGAAAGAAGGCCTTGCCGGCCGCGGTCAGGCGCACGCTACGGCTGCTGCGTTCGAGCAGCGGGACGCCGACCTGGTGCTCGAGCAGCCTGATCTGGCGGCTGAGCGGCGGCTGCGTCATGTTCAGCCGCTCGGCGGCCCGGCTGAAATGCAGCTCCTCGGCGACCGCTACGAAGCAGCGAATCTGGCTCAGTTCGAACATCCGTGCTCCCCCCAGTGATTGAGCCGGCTATTTTATACGGGGAGCAAGGAAACTAGCCGAGCATGCTGTCGTCGCCGCCGCTGTCGAACGAATCGCCGCCGAAGCTGTCGCCGCCGCTGTCGCTTGAAAAATCATGTTCGCTGGCGCTGCTGTCGGCCAGGCTGCTCGACGTGTCGCTGGCACCGGAACTGTCGCCCAGGTTGTTGGCACCGAGGTTGTCGAGCGGCGAGGTCAGCGAGGAGAAGGCGTTGTCGTTGCCGAGGAAGCCGTTGCCATCGTTGTTGTTGCCGTCGAACAGGTTGCCGAGCCCCTGGAACAGGAAGGCGCCGGCCGCCACCCCGGCCGCGGTCGAGGCGATGCTGCCGAGGGCGCCGCCCATGCCGCCCATCCGTCCGCCGAAAAAGCCGCTGCGGGACGGCTGCTGGTAGGCAGGAGGGTAGTGCTGGGAAGACATTTGCTGCTGCGGGGCGCCGTGCGACAAGGCGGGCGAGCGCTGGCCGCCATGGCCCCAGGCGTTCGGGTCGAGGAATTCCGGTGCCGAACGTGGGGCGCCGCGCATCTGCTGCTGCAGGGCGGCGATCTCGGCCTGCGCATTGTTCAGCGCCTGCTGCTGCAGCAGGGCGCGTTGTACCAGCAGGTAGGCGGCATCGGGCTGCTGCGCCACGGCGCGGGCGATCAAGGACTCGGCGTCGGGGTCTTTCGGCACGCCGCGGACCTGGACGAGCTGGTTCAGGAAATCCTGCAACAGCATGGAATCTTGCGGACTCATGGACGTCTCCAAATGGTTGTTCAAAAGGTCATATTGCACCTTTTGCGCCGGCTTCACCGCACGATCGGGATGTGGCAGCGGAATGGCAGCAGCAGCGCGGCCCCGGCTCAATGCACCATCTGCCGCTCCAGGGCGGCTTCGAAGGCCTCGCGCGTCATGGCGGCCGAGCAATAGTAGCCCTGGATGTAGTCGCAGCCGAAGGCGGCCAGCATGTCGCGCTGGGCGGCGCTCTCGACGCCCTCGGCGATGGCTTCGATGCCGAGGCGGTGGGCCAGGTCGATGATGCCTTCCGTGAGGGCCTTGTCGGCGCCGTTGTCGGTCAGGTTGTTGATGAAGGACTTGTCGATCTTCAGGTAGTCGACCTCGAAATCCTTCAGGTAGGACAGCGAGGAAAAGCCGGTGCCGAAGTCGTCGATCGAGACCCGGGCCCCAGCGCGATGCAGCCGGTCGAGGCAGCGCTTGACCTGCTGGGCATCGCTCACCAGCAGGCCTTCGGTGATTTCGATGGTGAGGCTGTTGGGCGGCAGGCCGGAATTGACCACGCGCTCGAGCCAGGGCAGGCCGCTGCGCTTGTCGAACTGGACCGGCGAGACGTTCACGCTCAGTTCCACCACATACCCATAGGCGCGGCGCCAGCGCTCGATGCTGGCAATCGCCTCGATCACCACCCACTCGCCGATCTCGTCGATCAGGCCCGCTTCCTCGGCCAGCGGAATGAAGGTCGCCGGACTGATCATGCCGCGTTCGGGATGCTCCCAGCGCAGCAGCACCTCGGCCTTGCGGATCGGCCCGCCGGAGAGGTCGACGATCGGCTGGTAGTGCGCCTGCAGCTGGCCGCGCGCCAAGGCGGCGCGCAGGTCGTTGGTGAGCGTGAGCTTGCTGCGCGCGCGCTTTTGCAGCGTCGGCGTGAAATACTGGAAGCGCCCGCGCCCCTCGCTTTTCGCCAGGTAGACGGCGGCTTCGGCATTGCGCACCAGGTCGGTGGCGTTCGTGCCGTCGTCCGGATAGACGCTGATGCCGACGCTGGCCGAGACGTGGGTAGCGTCGCCGGTCCCGAGGGCGAGCGGAGCGGCGATGGCCCCGATCAACGCCTCGGCCGTCGTCTCCAGGTGGGTACGCCCGTCGAATTCGCTGACGATCAGGGCAAACATGTTGCTGCCCAGGCGCCCGACGGTCGTGCCCTCGGGCGCGCAGCGTTCAATGCGCCGGGTCAGTTCGACCAGGGCGGCGTCACCCTTGGCGTGACCGAAGCTGTCGTTCACTTCCTTGAAACGGTCGAGGTCGAGCAGCAGCACGCCTAGGCCCTGGCCACTCTCGGCGCCGTGCGCCTTCTTGAGTTCCTGTTCCAGCCGGTCGACGAACAGGCGCCGGTTCGGCAGGCCGGTGAGGGCGTCGAAATTCGTCTGGCGCCAGATCAGCTCGTCCTTTTCCTTTTGCTCGCTGATGTCGCGGAACTGGATCACGTGGCGGTAGATGCGTCCGTCCGGATGCCGGATCGCGCGCATGTTGACGTACTTGGCGGTGAACGAGCCGTCGCTGTTGCGGTCGAGGATCTCGCCTTCCCAATGGTCGTTCGCCTCCAGTTCCTGCCAGAGGCGCTGGTAGAAACAATCGTCGTGCATGCGCGAGGCGAACAGGGCCGGCCGGGTGCCGAGCACCTCGGGCAGTGCGTAACCGGTCTGCGTGGTGAAGGCCGGGTTGGCGTCGACGATCTGGTTCGCTTCGTCGGTGACGACGATCGCTTCCAGGCTGGTCTGGTAAATCAGGTTGGCCATGCGCATCGATTCCTCGAGGTCGCGGCGCTGGGTGACGTCCTGCATCGTGCCGCACAGCTTGACCACCCTCCCATCCTCCAGCTCCGCCCTGCAGAGCGAGCGCACCCACTTGCGGCGCCCGCCGCCGTTGACCATTTCCAGCTCGATGTCGAAGGGCTCGGCGCGCAGCCGGGCGGCCTCGAGGCTGCGCTCGATCAGGGCGCGGTCATCCGGGGCATAACATTGCGTGCAGGCCTCCGGGGTGAGCGGCTGGCCCGGCGGGAGCTCGTAGATGCGCGCCAGTTCCGCCGTCCAGTGGAAGACGCCCGTGGCGAGGTCGATTTCCCAGGCGCCGACGTGGGCCAGCGTGCTCATTTCCGCCAGCAGGCGTTCCTGCTCGCGGATGGTCTGTTCCTGCAGGCGTCGCTCGGTGATGTCGCGCGCCACGCCGAGCACGCCGATCACGCTGCCGTCGGCCTGGGTAACGGGCGTCTTGATCGTTTCGAACACCCGGGTGCCGGCGGCGCCGGGCAGGGCCTCGATTTCCTCGAAGGTCACCGCGCGCCCTGCGCGCAGGGCTGCCGCGTCGTCCAGCTGGTAGCGCAGCGCCATGGTCGGCTCGAACAGGTCTTCGTCGCGCCGGCCGACGATCTCGGCGGGCGGCTTGCCGAACAGACTGGCCGCCTTCGCGTTGCAGGCCTGGTAGACCCCGTGCCGGTCCTTCAGCCAGACCAGGTCGGGACTGTTTTGCACCAGCGTCCTCAGTTGCGCCTGCTCGCGATCGAGTTCGGCGGTGCGCTTGCTCACCGCCCGCCGTACCGTGACCAGCCAAACGCCCAGCAGCAGCACCAGGCAGGCGAGGACCACGAGCGCCTGCACCAGCCGCTCGGCGTAGCGCGTGAACACCAGCGGACGCCCCATCCAGCGCTCATGCAGGGCATCGCGCTCGGCCTGCCTGATCTGCGCCATGCCGCGCTCGACCAGGGTCAGCGTGGCCACGTCGCCTTTCCGTACGCCGCGGCGCAACTGGTCGCGGGCGACCTCGAAGGCCTTCACGTAGCTGCGCTGCAGGCCGAGTCGGTACAGGTGGTAATCGGCCGAGTATTCGTCCATGCACAGCAGTTTGATGCTCTGGCTGGCCGCCGCCGCGACTAGGGCGTCGTGGCTGGGGAACACCCGCACCTTGCGCACGCCGGCCAGGCGCAGTTGTTCGGCGCAGGCGTCGTCCGCCTGGACCGCGACCTCGAAGCCCTTCAGGCTGGCCATTTCGTGGATGGCGCCGAGCGACGCGTCGGCATAGATGGCGGTGGCGACGGTCGCGTAGGGCTCGGAAAAGTCGATGCGGGCCGCACGATCGGCCGTGCGGAAAATGGGATCAATGACGTCCGCGTCCCGGCGCTGCAACATGGGCTGGACCTCGCCCCAGTTGGCGGAAATCATCTCGACCGCGACACCCGTCTTCTGCTGCCACAAGCGCCACAGGTCGACCGTGTAGCCTTCGAGCTTGCCGTCGGCGTTACGGTGCGCGAAAGGCGGGTAGTTCGCGTCCATGACGACGCGCAGCGGCGCGGCCGGCGCGGCCGGCGCCGCCGGTGCGGGAAGCGCCGGCGCGGGCAGGAGCAGGCTTGCAAGCAGCAGCAACCGCAGTCGCGGGACAGGTAAGGCCATCAAACTCCCCAATCGCTGGCACGCACGCGTCATGGGGCGCCGGCAGCCCGGCCGCGCGCGCAGCCTGCATGTTTTCAGGAACGATACCATGAAGTCCGCATGCCTTCGGCCAGGTGCCCTTGCAGAGCACATGCATATATCTAATTTGCAACAAAGTATAAACATCGCATAACTACTGCTTGACGCACGTGATTCGACCGGGCAGGGTCGGCGAGCGCGTCGGGACGCACCGGGTGCTGACAGCGTCCGGTACGGGTGAGGTGAAACTGGGGCGTGGGCCAGCGTGGGCCGACGTGTGATCCGGGAGCTGCACAAGAGGAGCAGGCTCAGCCGGCGATCGGCGCCGCTCCAGCCTGCTTACGGCTTTTCAGGCCTTGACCGCCTTCTTCTGCGCCTCGGTAATGGTCCAGTAATAAATCGTCCTGCCATCGACCGTTTCCGTTTTCTCGGGCGGCCACTCCGGTCCCATGTCGAAGGCGTGCGATACCACGCGCGAGCCGACCTTGAGTTGCTGCCACAGGCGCGGACGCAGTTTCGTGTTGATCGTCGGCAGCAGGTAGAGCGTCACCACCGACGCCGTTGACAGGTCGGTCTCGAAGAGGTTCGCCACCCGGAAGGTCACCTTGTCGGTAACGCCGGCCTTTTTCGCATTTTCCTTCGCTTCGGCGATACGCTCGGGGTCGATGTCGATGCCGGTGCAGCGGGCCCCGTGGTTCTTCGCGGCCGTGACGACGATGCGTCCGTCGCCGCAGCCGAGGTCGAACAGGATGTCATTCTTGTTGACCTTGGCCAGTTGCAGCATGCGGTCGACCACGTCCTGGGGCGTGGGCACATACGGGACATCGAGCGCCGGGGCGGCGGCTGCCGGCTGGGCGAGCAGCCGCGGGGCGGGAAGCAGGGCCAGGCCGGTCGCGGCAGCGCCGAGTCCGAGTAGCGTACGGCGGGATTGGGAAGTCATCGATACTCTCCTTCGGTTGGGTGGGACGGCGAAGATGATTATTCAACAACGGCTGGCTTTTAAAGCAGCTTATTTTCCGCCCTGTTGGCCCGGTCCCGCACGCATCAGCGGAATCAGCAGCACGCCCGCGGCAAGCACGGCGACACCGATCCAGGCGGCGTTGAGGCCGCCGAGCGACTGGCTGTACACGTACGACAGGCTGGACCAGAGCATCCAGCAGCAGGTCGCGCAAAAGACCAGGGGCAGCAGGGGGAACAGGGGTACCTTGAAGGGGCGCGGCAGGTCCGGCTCGCGCCGGCGCAGCACGAACAGCGACAGGCCGGCGAGCAGGAAGAACAGCCAGAACACCGGCGCCGTGAACTCCACCATCGACTTGAAGCCGCTGCCGAATGCCGCGCCCAGCCCGACCAGCAGGAGCGCGGCGATGCCCTGCACCAGCATGGCGATTGCCGGCGAGCCGCGCTGCCCGTCCCACTGGCCGAGCCGTTCGAGGCGGGGCCAGTCGCAGCCCATGGCGTAGCCGGTGCGCGCGCCCACGATCATGGTGGCATTGATCGAGGTGAGCGCCGACACGGCGACGAGGATCGAAATAACGGTCTCGCCGACCGGGCCGAGGGTCGCGCGCATGACGTCGGCCACCAGCGCCTCCGAACCCGCCATCCCGGCCAGGCCGAGCGTCTTCCAGCAGGCCCAGGTCACCAGCAGGTACAAGGTGGTAATGAGCAGGATCGACAGGGTCAGGGCGCGGACCATGTTGCGCCGCCCGTCGCGCACTTCGGCGCTGATGTAGGCGGCCTCGTTCCAGCCGCCATAGGTGAGCAGCACGAAGACCATCGCCATGCCGTAGGAAGCCGGCCCGGCGCTTGCCGCGGCAGGCGCCGGTGGAGGCGTGCCGGCGAAAAACGTTGCGGCGGCCGCGATCAGCAGCAGGCCGCCCACTTCCAGCAGCGTCAGCCAGGTCTGCGTGAGGGCGCCGGCGCGGATGCCGCGCAGGTTGAGCAGGGTGAGCACGATGACGACGGCGAATGCGTACACGGTCGATCCGGCCGCGCCCGCCATACCGGGCAGCGGGAGGACCTGCTGCATGTAGTCGCCGAAGACGAAGCCGAGCAGGGCAATGGAGCCGGTGGTGATCACGGCGAAGCGCGCCCAGCCGAACAGGAAGGCGACCGGCCGGCCATAGGCGCGGCGCAGGAAATGGTAGTCGCCGCCGGCATGGGCGCAGGAGGTGGTGAGCTCGGCGTAGCACAGGGCGCCGATCAGGGACACCAGGCCGCCCAGGATCCAGAGTCCGAACATGGCGGCGGCGCTGCCGCTCAGCCCGGCCACGATCGAGGGCGCCTTGAAGATGCCGGCCCCGATGACGACGCCGACGATGACGGCGACCGCTTCGCGCAGCCCGAGCGTGGGCTGCGGCGCAGTCCCGCGCACTGAGGCTGCAATTCGTTCCGCTTCGGTGGCATCCATGACGGCAGCTGAAGTAGTCCAGGTCCGGATTCGACGCTGCGGAGCCCGGATTGGTTCCCGCGCTGAACAGGAAGAGGATAGCGCCAAGCAAAAAACGCCCGGTATCAACCGGGCGTCTTTTTGCTACATTTTTTCTACATGGATGACGGACATGTCTGTCAGGGAATCAACCCTTGACCAGCTCACCATCCTTGATGCGGTGCAGGCCCAGCGGATTGGCATCCTGCAGCGCTTCCGGCAGCAGCCAGCTCGGCAGGTCCTGGTAGCTGACCGGACGCAGGAAGCGGTCGATCGCACCGGCGCCGACCGAGGTGCTGCGGCTGTCGGAGGTGGCCGGGAACGGGCCGCCGTGCACCATGGCGTGCGCCACTTCGACGCCGGTCGGGTAACCGTTGATCAGCACGCGGCCGGCCTTGCGCTCGAGCGTCGGCAGCAGCGCCAGGGCGGCGTCGCGGTCGCTTTCGTTGAGGAACATGGCGGCCGTCAGCTGGCCGTCCAGGTGTTCGGCGACATCGCGGAACTGTTCCACGCTATTGCAACGCACGATCAGCGACGAGGCGCCGAAGATTTCGTCTTCCAGGGCCGGGTTGGCGAGGAAGTTGGCGGCATCGGTCTCGAACAGCGCGGCCTGGCCGGCGCAGACGGTGGTGCCGCACTGGCCGCGGGCAACCAGCGTTACGCCTTCTTCCTTGCCGAGCTTTTCCACGCCGCTGTTGAAGGCCTTGTGGATGCCTGGGCTCAGCATGGTGCTGCCGACTTGCGCCTGAAGCGCGGTGGCGGCTGCGTCGCGGAACTGGTCCAGCTGCGCGCCTTCGAGTGCGACCACCAGGCCCGGGTTGGTGCAGAACTGGCCCGAACCCATCACCAGCGAACCGATGAAGCCGGTGCCGATCTGCGCGGCACGTTCAGCCATGGCGCCCGGCAGCAGGAACAGCGGGTTGATGCTGCTCATTTCAGCGTAGACAGGAATCGGCTCTTCGCGTCCGGCTGCGGCGCGTACCAGCGCCAGGCCGCCCTGGCGCGAACCGGTGAAGCCGACCGCCTTGATGGCCGGGTGGGTAACCAAGGCCTGGCCGATGGTGCGGCCGTCGCCGTGCAACATCGAAAACACGCCTTCCGGCAGGCCGGCTGCTTTCACGGCCGCTTGTACTGCCTTCCCGACCAGTTCCGAGGTGCCGGGGTGGGCGCCGTGCGCCTTGACCACGACCGGGCAGCCGGCAGCGAGCGCCGAGGCGGTATCGCCGCCGGCGACCGAGAAGGCCAGCGGGAAGTTGCTGGCGCCGAAGACGGCGACCGGACCGAGGCCGATCTTGCGCAGGCGCAGGTCAGGACGTGGCGGGGTGCGTTCCGGCAGGGCCGAGTCCAGCGCCGTGGCCAGGAAGCGGCCGTCGCGCACGACTTTGGCGAACAGGCGCAGCTGGTTCACGGTGCGGCCGCGCTCGCCTTCGAGGCGGGCTTGCGGCAGGCCGGATTCCTGCATGGCGCGCTCGATCAGGGCTGGGCCGAGATCGAGGATGTTCTGGGCCGCCAGTTCGAGGAAAGCGGCGCGGCTTTCCAGCGAGGTGTTGCGGAAGGTGTCGAAGGCGTCCTGGGCGAGGACGCAGGCCTGTTCCACGTCTTCCACGGTGCCGGCGCCGAAGGACGGCTCGATCTGTTCGCCGGTGGCCGGGTTGACGGCGCGGAACGACGATGCGCTGCCTTTTTTGATGGTGCTGCCGATCAGCAGTTCGCCGTTGATGGTGATGGTCAAAATAGTTCTCCTCTTAGATGCGGGAAAGCGCGCCCGGGCTTGTGCAGCCGTGGCGCGCCATATTTAGTGCTTTACTTTAGTGCTTACTGTGGGCCGAGCTTGGCCATCAGGGCAGCCAGCTGCTCGACTTCCTGCGGGTTCAGGTCGACCAGCGGCGCGCGCACTGGACCGGCGCTGTAGCCGGCGATGGTCGCACCGGCCTTGACGATGCTCACTGCATAACCGGCCTTCTTGTTGCGGATGTCCAGGTAAGGCAGGAAGAAGTCGTCGATCAGGCGGCCCTGGGTGGCGAAGTCGTCGGTACGGACGGCTTCGTAGAACTCGATGGCGGTCTTCGGGATGAAGTTGAACACGGCCGACGAGTAGACCGGCACGCCCAGCGCCTTGTAGGCTGCTGCGTAGACTTCCGCGGTCGGCAGGCCGCCCAGGTAGGTGAAACGGTCGCCCAGCTTGCGGCGGATGGTGACCATCGATTCGATTTCGCCGACGCCGTCCTTGAAGCCGATCAGGTTAGGGCAGCGGTCGGCCAGCTTCAGCAGCGACTCCGCGTTCAGCTTGCAGCGGTCGCGGTTGTAGACGACGACGCCGAACTTCACTGATGCGCAGACGGCAGCGACGTGCTCGACCAGGCCATCCTGGCTCGCTTCGGTCAGGTAGTGCGGCATCAGGAGGATACCGTGGGCGCCCAGGCGCTCGGCTTCCTGTGCGTACTTGATGGCCATGCGGGTCGGGCCACCGGCGCCGGCCAGGATCGGCACCTTGCCGCGGCAGGTTTCAACGGCGACCTTCACCACCTGCGTGTAGTCTTCCGGCGTCAGCGAGAAGAACTCGCCCGTGCCGCCGGCCACGAACAGCGCGGTCGCGCCGTACGGCGCCAGCCACTCGAGACGATGGACGTAGCCTTCAGGCTCGAAGTTGCCCTGTGCGTCGAAGTCCGTGATCGGGAACGACAGCAGGCCGGAGGAGAGGATTTGTTTGACGTCTTGTGGAGTGAACATGATCGCGTGCCTTGAAGGTTGAGGTAAAGGGCGAAGGTCTTTTGCCTCGCCAGTTATCAGTCATCGTACAACATAAAAACCAGGACAGCAAGTGGTCAGGCCAATTAATTCTGGCGGGTTTTCGTAGATGGGCTCTGCCCACGCGGTATGGCACCGGGGAGTGTCGAATCGCGGGCCAGAAACGAAGAACGCCGAAGCAAACGCGTTTGCTCCGGCGTGTCGACATGCCAGGCTGCCATGCAGTGTGGACTCACGAGTCCACCCTACGTTACGTCGACAGGGTCGTGTTATGCACCTTGCCGCCGATGGTCACGTTGGTGAGCTTCACGTTCTTCACGTTGTAGGTGAACCATGGCTGGGCCGCGTTCACCGGCGTGCCGAAATCGCAGTCGGTAATCGTCACGTCGCGAATCGGCAGGATCTCGGCCGGCTTGTCGCCGTTGTAGTCGAAGGCGACGGGGCCGAGCAGCAGCAGCGCCTGGAAGCACGAGAACGAGCCATCCTTCGTTTTGACGTTGCCGACCTTGACGCCCGAGATGTGGATGTTCTCGACGACCGGCGGGCGGGTGCGCACGTTGTCGGCGTTCGGGTCGTAGTCGCAATCGATCGTGACCACCGCGCCGGACGAGGAGCCGACGGACTTCGGCTGAATCGGCGAGCCGGGCAGGGGCTTGTAGTAGCCCGGTTTCAGGTTCACGCCGTTCGGCATGGTCACGTTGCGCACGTAGAAATGGCGCAGGAAGCCGCCGCGGTTCATGTTGGTCTTCATGCGGATCGCGGTGTTGAGCGGGTCGGTGGCCCAGTTCGCGTTGCGGAACTCGATGTTCTGCGCATACACGTGCTGGATGCCGCCCGACATCTCGCTGCCGAGCGTCACGCCGCCGTGGCCGCTGTTCATGACGCAATTCTGGATCACCACGTTCTGGGTCGGGCCGAACTGGATGTCCTTGTTCTTGCCGGCCTTGATCGCAATGCAGTCGTCGCCGCTATTGAAGGTGCAGCCGTCGACCAGCACGGTGTTGCAGGCTTCCGGGTCGAAGCCGTCGCTGTTCGGTCCCAGGCTGTCCAGGAGCACGTTGCGGAACTCGACCCTGGTGCAGTTGACCGGGTGGTGCAGCCAGAACGGCGCGTGGTTGATCTGGTAACCCTGCATCAGCACGTTGGTGCAGCTGATGAATTCGACCATGCACGGACGCAGGTAGTGGCCGCGGCCGAAAATGCGCTTGGCCACCGGGACGCCCGCTTCCGACAGCGTCGGCAGGAAGACCTCGTCGGTACGCCATCTGTCGGTCGTCCCTTCCATCAGCGCGACCTGGGCCGGGGTCAAGCTTGGCACGATCGCCTTGATCGAGGTTGGCGTGCGCGGGTTGACGATGGTTTGCGCCTGGTTCTGGTTGGGGCCGGGCTTGCGCTTGCCCTTCCAGTCCCACCAGGTGTCGCCATTGGCTTGCGGGACACCGCCCTGGCCGTCGAGGATACTGGTCCAGTCTTCGCCGGTGAGGGCGATATTCGTCTGGTTGTAGGCGTACACCAGCGGCGAATAATTCAGGCAGTCGTTGCTCTGCCAGCGCGAAATCACGAGCTTGCCGTTCGGGCCGCAATCGTAGTCGCCGTACTTGGCGAAGTCGTTCGGATCGTTGCTGAAATAGACGTGGGCGCCCTTGGCCAGGTGCACGTTGACGTTCGACTTGAGCACGATCGGGCCCTTCACCAGCCAGTTGCCGGCCGGGATGACCACGCGCCCGCCGCCGGCCGCGCTGCAGGCGGCGATGGCGTCGCGAATGGCTGCATAGCAGTCCGGTGCGTCGGCGGCCGGGGTGCTGACCTGGCCTTCTTCGTGGTGGGCGACGTAGCCGCTCACCATCCGCGCCTGGCACGGTTTGGCGCCGTAGGCGGTGATCACGAAGTCCTGCTTGCGGAAGGCCAGGGGTTTGCTGAACTGCTTGATGATGCCGTCGGCACGGCCCCAGGCGTCTCCCGCGGCGGCAAGGCTGGTCGCGCCAGTGGCTGCGCAGCCCACCGCGCCGGCGCCGAGGCCCAGGCCGGCGGCCGATACGGATGCGGCGCGCAGCAGCGAGCGGCGTTGCGGGTTCATTTGCTTCAGTTTCATTCTGTCTCCAAGTAGTGGTGCTTCTTCTGCTCGGGCCGCCAGGGCAGCCGGTCTTATTCTAATGTGTCTATCCGCGCGAGAAAGTGCGCGTCACCCGCTCCAGGTGGGCCCGCATCGCGCTGCGCGCGGCTGCCGGGTCGTGGCTGGCGATCGCGCTGAAGATGCGGCGATGGTCTTTTAGTGTCTCCTTGCGCAGTTCCTCGGTCTGGAAGTGTTCTTTCAGGCGGTTCCAGAGCCGGCCGCGCTGTTCCCACAGGTAGGCGACGGTGCCGACCAGGGCACTGTTGCCGGTAGCGCGCGCAATGGCGAGGTGGAATTCGCGGTCCGCGGTTTCGTTGCTGGCGTAGATGTCGTGGTTGCGTTCCATCTCTTCGACCGCTTTCAGGATGGCGTCGATGGCGCTGTCGGTGGCCATGCGCGCGGCAATCGCGCACACTTCGGCTTCGATCAGGCGGCGCGCGGCCAGCACCTCGAAGGGGCCCGGGCCGGCCTCGACGATGACGGCAGGGGCACTGGCGCAGAGGTAGACACCGGAGCCGCCGCGCACTTCGATGCGCCCGCCGAGTTCCAGGGCAATCAGGGCTTCGCGCAGCGAGGCGCGGCTCACGCCGAGGCGGGCGGCCAGCTCGCGCTCGGCCGGCAGCCGCGTGCCGGGGGCGAGCCCCTCGCTGCGGACCAGGGCTTCGATGCGGTCGGCGACGACGCGATAGAGACGTGGCTCAGGACGCGGCTCGGAACGCAGCTGAGCCAGTCCTGTCTCCTGCGCGCCATGTGGTCCAGCCGGTACTCGCTTAAGCATGAGGGTTCGATCGCGTTTTTGGTCAGGCCATTCTAAATTGGTTTGACCAATTGTGCAATGCGGACTAGCCAGATCGTTTTTTTGGTGTCATACTCGATCCGACTAAACAAGGTCGGTGCCCCTATTCCCTCCGGCCATATCCATTACTCTGGGCAGGTCCACTATGCAAAGCATTCAAATCGTCCGCGCCGGCCAGGACGGCGCGGCGGCGGCAAGCGCCGACACCCCGCGCTATATCCGCATGCACGCCAACGACAACGTGGCGATCGTCGTCAATGACGGCGGCCTGCGGCCGGGCGCCACCTTCGCCGACGGCATCACCCTGCTCGACGCCGTGCCGCAAGGGCACAAGGTGGCCTTGAGCGCGATTCGCGAGGGCGAGGCGGTCACGCGCTATAACGTCACCATTGGCTACGCCGCACGCGACATCGCGGCAGGCAACTGGGTCTCGGAAGCGAACCTGCGCATGCCCGACGCGCTCGAACTGGCCGGCCTGCCGATCGCCACCCGCGCCGCGCCGGTGATGGAGCCGCTCGAGGGCTTCACCTTCGAGGGCTACCGCAATGCCGACGGTTCGGTCGGCACGCGCAACATCCTGGCCATCACCACCACCGTGCAATGCGTTTCCGGCGTGGTCGACCACGCGGTGCGCCGTATCAAGGAAACCCTGCTGCCGCTGTACCCGAACGTCGACGACGTGGTCGGGCTCGAGCACAGTTACGGCTGCGGCGTCGCCATCGAGGCGCCCGGCGCCGACATCCCGATCCGCACGCTGCGCAACATCAGCCAGAACCCGAATTTCGGCGGCCAGGCCATGGTCGTCAGCCTCGGCTGCGAGAAGCTGCAGCCGGCGCGCCTGTTCCCGAAAGGCTCGATCCCGATCCTGAACGGGCGCGAGCCGGCCACCGTGTGCCTGCAGGATGCGGGCCACGTCGGCTTCATGTCGATGATCGACTCGATCGTCGCCACTGCCGACGAGCAGCTGAAAGTGCTGAACGCGCGGCGCCGCGAAACCTGTTCGGCGGCCGACCTGGTGGTCGGCGTGCAGTGCGGCGGCAGCGATGCGTTTTCGGGCGTGACCGCCAACCCGGCGGTCGGCTATGCAACCGACCTGCTGGTGCGCGCCGGCGCCACCGTCATGTTCTCGGAAGTGACCGAGGTGCGCGACGGTATCGACCAGCTGACCTCACGCGCGGCGGACCCGGAAGTGGCCGCCGCCATGATCCGCGAGATGGAATGGTACGACGCCTACCTGAAGCGGGGCGGAGTCGACCGTAGTGCAAATACCACGCCGGGCAACAAGGCGGGCGGCCTGTCGAACATCGTCGAAAAGGCGATGGGCTCGATCGTGAAATCGGGCTCCTCGGCGATTTCGGGCGTGCTGTCGCCGGGCGAAAAGCTGGGCGGCAAGCGCGGCCTGATCTACGCGGCGACGCCGGCCTCCGACTTCATCTGCGGCACGCTGCAGGTGGCAGCCGGCATGAACATCCACATCTTTACGACGGGGCGGGGCACGCCTTACGGCCTGGCCCCGGTCCCGGTGATCAAGGTCGCCACGCGCAACGACCTGGCGCGCCGCTGGCACGACCTGATGGACGTGAACGCCGGGCGCATCGCCAGCGGCGAAGCGAGCATCGAAGATGTCGGCTGGGAGCTGTTCCGCCTGATGCTCGACGTGGCCAGCGGGCGCCAGACCTGGGCCGAGCACTGGAAGCTGCACAACGCCCTGACGCTGTTCAACCCGGCGCCAGTGACCTAATCCACCGTGCATGCACACACCGCCGGCGCGCACCAGCAGGAGCCGCCGGCGGCGTTTCAATCACCTGAATGATCCGATCCGATCACAGAATAGTTGCCCAATCAGGGATGCTGTTGTACGATGACTTATGACTTTCCGAACAGACCGATCGAGTCCACCGGCAAGCCAGAGCAGCCCGCAGTAGCCAATACGCCAGTAGCAAATACAACGACAACGACGAGACTCCATGCGAACCGAGACCATCAAGCAACCGGCCGCAGCCGGGCAGGCAAACCAGTCCACCCAGGCAGACCCAGCAACGACCGGCAAGATCGGCGGCTATCGCTGGACCATCTGCGCACTCCTGTTCTTTGCCACCACCGTCAACTACCTCGACCGCCAGGTCCTGAGCCTGCTGTCGCCCGAACTGTCCAAGGAATTCGGCTGGTCGAATACCGATTACGCCAACATCACCGCCGCCTTCCAGTTCGTCTACGCGATCTCGATGCTGTTCGCCGGACGCGTGGTCGACCGCCTCGGCACCAAGGCCGCGTTTGCGCTGGCGATCGTCGTCTGGTCGATCGGCGCCATCATGCACGCCGGGGCCATCGGCATGGGGAATGGCGCCAACTCGATTCTGACGACGCTCGGCATGGCCGCGGTGCCGGTCTCGGTGATTGGCTTCATGATCGCCCGCGCCGTGCTGGCCCTGGGCGAAGCCGGTAACTTCCCGGCCGCGATCAAGGCCACCGCCGAATACTTCCCGAAGAAGGACCGCGCGTTCGCGACCGGCATCTTCAATTCCGGCGCCAACGTCGGCGCCGTGCTGGCGCCGCTCACCGTGCCGCTGATTGCCGCCACCTGGGGCTGGCAGGCGGCATTCGTCATCATCGGCGCGATCGGTTTCGTCTGGCTCGGCCTGTGGATGGTCTTCTACGAGAAACCGACCGAGCAGAAGCGCATGGGCGCCGCCGAACTGGCCTACATCACCCGCGACGACGCACCACTGGCCGCCGACGGCACCGAGACCGGCCGTGCTCTCTCGTGGTGGGCACTGCTCGGCTACCGCCAGACCTGGGCCTTCGCCTTTGGTAAATTCATGACCGACGGCGTCTGGTGGTTCTTCCTGTTCTGGCTGCCGAAATACCTGGCCGCGCAGTATGGCATGTCCGGCAGCGAACTCCAGTGGCCGCTCGCCATCCTGTACAGCATGACCATGATCGGCAGTATCGGCGGCGGCTGGTTCCCGACCTATTTCATCAACAAGGGCGCTTCGCCGTATGACGGCCGCATGAAAGCCATGCTGCTGATCGCCCTGTGCCCGCTGGTGGTGCTGCTGTCGCAACCGTTCGGCTACCTCAGCTTCTGGGTCCCGGTGATCCTGGTCGGTGTCGGCGCCGCGGCGCACCAGGCCTGGTCGGCCAACCTGTTCACCACCGTCTCGGACATGTTCCCGAAACGCTCGGTCGGCTCGGTGGTCGGCATCGGCGGCCTGGCCGGCGGCATCGGGGGCGTGCTGGTGACCAAGATCGGCGGCTGGCTGTTCGACCACTACGGCGCGCTGGGCCAGATCCAGACCGGCTACACGATCATGTTCACGTTCTGCGCCGTCGCTTACCTGATTGCCTGGGGCGTGATGAAGACCCTGGTGCCGCGCTACGACGAAATCCGCGAGCCGCAGGCATGAGTGGCGAAACCCGCGACATCCACCTGGAACGGGTAAGCAAGGGCCGTAGCCTGGTGGGCGAGTGCCCGGTGTGGAGCGCGGTGCAGGGAGCGTGGTACTGGGTCGACATCCCGGCGAAAACGATCTGGTGCCTGGACTTCGGCGGCGAGCTGGCCAGCTGGTCGGCAAGCGAGATGGTTGCCTGCATCGCACCGGCCGCCGACGGCAGCATCATCGCCGGCATGGAGACGGGCATCTTCCGCCTCCAGCTCGGCGCGGGCGGCACGGTCGGCCAGGAACGCCTGGCGACGCCAAGCGCACTCGGCGAGGGCATGCGCTTCAACGACGGCCGCTGCGACCGCCAGGGCCGCTTCTGGAGCGGCACCATGTTCATGGACATGTCGGCGAAACGGGCGATCGGCCAGCTGTACCGGTATTCGCTTGAGGGCGGTCTGTCGGAGCCGGTGGTGTCGAACCTGCTGACGCAGAACGGGCTGGCGTTTTCGCCCGACGGACGCACGATGTACCTGTCGGACTCGCATCCCGACAGCCAGCAGGTGTGGGCTTTCGACTACGATACGGACACCGGCACGCCGTCGAACCAGCGCCTGTTCGTCGACATGCGCAGTCATCCGGGGCGGCCGGACGGCGCGGCCGTCGACGCCGACGGCTGCTACTGGACCTGCGGCAACGACGAAGGCTGCATCCTGCGCTTCACGCCGGAAGGGAAGCTGGACCGCAAGATCGACCTGCCGATGGCCAAGCCGTCGATGTGCAGCTTCGGCGGGCCGGGGCTGGATACCTTGCTGGTGACCTCGATCAGCGCCGGGCAGGATCCCCTCGATCCGTGGGCCGGCGCCACCATCCTGCTGCGCCCGGGCGTGCAGGGCGTGGCGGAGACGCCGTTCGGCGGATAAGACGGTTTCAGAAGCAAAACAACAAAAAAACGCCGGCGCGAGCCGGCGTTTTTGCGTGAGCCAAGCCGTTTGCATTCCCCAGGCTCGGTATGGCACGGGGAGGCGCATCGGCCGGGCCTTGTCAGCGCTTTTCCCTGCTGATCGTTTGCACAAGCTTGAACGCTTCATGCTGGATCATCGGTTCCGCATCCGCGAGTTCCTTGCTCGCCAGGACATAGGCGGCTCGCTTGCGCTCTTTCTTTTCTTCCGGGGGAACCGCTTCCTTCGTGCCCGGCCAGACGACGCCCGCGCTGCTGTTGTACTTCCTGTGGATGACCTGCTTGCCATAGGGGGACTTGTAGAAACGGGTCATCTCGATGGCGGTATCGGCCGAAATGACGCGCGCCAGCGCTGGCGCCAGGCGCTGGTGCACCTCTGCAGGCGGCATCTTCTGGAGCCTGGCGAATACGGCCTTGCGCTGGTCTTCGCTCGGGAAGCGGCTGCGGGCGGCGACGCCGCGCAGTGCGTACTCGACGTGGATTACGCCAAGCAGGTCCTGCACGGCTTGCACGTGCGCGGCGCCGGGCACCCCGGCCTGCGATGCGGGCGCGGCAGCGGCCGCCAATCCCGGTTCCACGAAAGCCAGCGATAGGCCGAGTACGGCCTGGACTACGAACTTCATACGTTTCCCTTCGAATGACGAATGTCGATTGAGGCCATACCAGGCGACACGACAGCGACAGTCTGCGCCTAGCTGGCGTCTACTTTTGGTAAGCGAAGAGTGTAACGGATTTGTTGCCACTGAGTAAATAACTATTTGGCGGCGTTGCAATTGAGCATTTTTTTCTGTTTCCCGCCCCTGCCAATCTCACTTGACCTGCCTCAGCCAAGCCGACTTCGACTATGTGAACATGCACAGCCGAGTGTCGACATGGCTCGACCACCAATAACCAGGAGACAGGCGCATGACGACGCTGACAAACGAAAATTTTCAGCAAGAGATGAAGGCGGGTGAACGGTTCGCGTTCGGGGAAAACTGGAGCCGGTTCTTGCGCGTCCTGGATGAGGAACGCATCGTCCAGGCCATCGACAGCCTCAAGAACATGCTGGAGGTCGATGACTTGAAGGGAAAAACCTTCCTCGACATTGGCAGCGGCAGCGGTTTGTTCTCCCTTGCCGCCAAACGACTGGGAGCGAAGGTATTTTCTTTCGATTACGATCCGCAGTCTGTCGCCTGTGCGACGGAACTGAAAAGGCGCTATTTCGACAACGACCCTGACTGGCAAATCCAGCAGGGTTCCGTACTCGACCTGGACTACATGAAAAGCCTGGGTAAATTTGACATCACCTATTCGTGGGGCGTGCTCCACCACACTGGAGCCATGTGGCAGGCGCTGGGCAACGCCAGCGAAACCGTCGGCGAAAACGGAAAGCTGTTTATCGCCCTATACAATTTCCAACCCTTCCTGAGCAAATACTGGACCTTCGTTAAGCGCACCTACAACAAATTCCCGATTTCACGGCCCCTGTTTGTGGCGATCTATACGCCGAACATGTTGCTGCTGATGTTGCTGAACGCTCTTCGAAATCGACAATATGCCCGCGGGATGAGCGTCCGCTACGATTTATACGACTGGCTCGGTGGTTACCCCTTCGAAGTATCCACGCCCGAGGAGATTTTCGACTATTTCAAAGCCAGGGGCTATCTGCTCGGGAGGATCAAGACGGCTGGCGGAAGGATGGGCTGCAACGAGTTCGTTTTTCAGCGCCAGGATGATGCTTGAGGGAGATATCAATAGAAAGGTCGTCGTCAGCAACGCTCGCATCGTAGCCATGCTCATTCCGGTTGGCCTGAGGTGGATTGCCACCACTTCTCGGGATTCATCACGACCTGTACATAATTGCCGGTGTTGAAGTACAGCCGGGCGGCGGCCTTGATGTCGTCCACGGTCAGCTCGCCGATCTTGCTGTCCTGTGCCAGCCGCTCGGCAGGATCGGTGTCCGTCAACAGTGCTCCCTCCAGCAGGGCGGCCCAGGCACCGTTTTCCTTGAGCGAGCGCTGGTGCCCTTGCAGCGCGGCTTGCTGTACCTTCTGCAGATCCGACGCATCCGGTCCCCTGGTTTTGAGCGCCTCGATTTCGGCAAACAGCATGGCCAGCAGCCGGTCCACCTTGTCCGGCGCGGTCGGCAAGCGTGCCGCCACCTGGTAGTGGCCATAGGGAAGGTGCGACAGGGTGCCGTTCAGGTTGACGCTGTAGACCAGCGACTTGTCCCGCAACACAGCCGTGAGGCGCAGCCTGGCGATCTCGACCAGGGTGCGAAAGCGTACCCGTTCCGCGCTGGAATAGGTGGCCGGACCGGTAAAGTTCAGCGCAATCACGCTCTGATCGTTCTTTCCGCGCCGCACTTCTTTCTTGACGACTCCCGTGACGGGACGAAAGCCCAGATCCCTGAACCCGACTGCGATCTCGCCAGTCGGCAAGCTGCCCAGGTAAGTGGCCAGCAGCGGCTTGAAAGTGACCGGGTCGAAATTGCCTACAAAAATGAACGTCATGTCCCTGGCGCTGGAAAAACGCTCCTTGTACAGAGCAATCGAGCGGTCGAGCGCGACGTTCCTGAGCGCCTCCGGAGTCGGCATGCGCGCCACGCGTGGGTGCCTGTCATACAATGTCATGCGCATGGCGTCGTCGATCACCATGGCCGGGCTCGCCATGGCGTCGCGGGTGCCTTCGATCTGCTTGTTGATGAAGGACTTGAACAGATCCTCGTCGCGCCGCACGGTAGTAAAGCGCAGGTAGATTGCTTGCAGCAGCGTTTCCAGGTCGGCCGGGGCGGCGCCGCCGGTGACGTGTTCGGTGTGTTCGCCCATGTTGATGGCCAATCCCAGCGACTTGCCGGCCAAAATATGGTTCAGTGCCACGGGTGAATGGGCTCCCCAGCCCATGGTCGACACGAGCGCGGTGGACAAGCGACCGTTCAGGTCGTCCTCCGGCTTGTACAGTGTGGTGCCGCCGAAGCGGACCGCACGCATGACGACCTGTTCATTGCGAAAGTCGGTCTTCTTCAGAATCACCTTGACGCCATTCGACAGGGTCAGGCGTGTGAGGCCCACTGCCGCATCCTGCGTTTCGACAGCGATCGTGCCTCCTGTGGGGGTGGAGTCGAGCAAGCTGCTGGCAAACCCCTTTTCTTCACGCGCGGTGACAGGAGCCTTGTCGGCCGCAGCCAGGGCAGCGAGCAGCTCGTGCCTGCTCGGCGCCGGCGCCTCCGGTTTGTCCTTGCCCGTGAACGCCAGGATCCGTGGGGCATTGGCCGGCAGCGTGGCGCGCGCATATTGCTGAATTTCAGCCAGGTGAATCGTCGGCAGCAGTTCGCGGGCGAACCGGTAGATATCTTCCAGGCCAGGCGACACCTCATCATTGAGGAAGCTGCCGACGTAGGCGCCGACAAAGGCGGACGAGCTCACCTTGTCGCGGTCGGCATACTGCAGTTCCACGTTGCGCGACATGCTTTTCCTGGCGGTGTCCAGTTCACTCTGGCTGAAGCCGAACTCACGCACCCGCGCGCTTTCCTGGGTCAATGCAGCGATGGCCGGAGCGGCCCCGCCCCTGGCCAGCGTCGCATCGATCGCGAAGGCCTGATGGCCTTTTCCCATGGGGTGGTACGCCGTCTGCGCTCTCAGGAAGGGCGGCTCGGGCAGCTGTGTCAGTTGCTGAAGGCGCCGGTTCAGCATGAAGTTAAACAGGTTGCGGACCTGCAGTGCGCGATAGTCGCCCACGGTGCGCCGCGGCGGCCGTTCAGCCAGCGGATAACGGATACTCAAGCTGTTGGTCGTCGCTTCCACATCAGTGGCGACCCTGGCGTTGGTACTGCGGTGCGCGACCATATTGGTGTAAACGCGGGGGCGCGGCTTGGCGGGCATGGCCATCGCACCAAAATGGGTTTCAATCATTTTCTCGGCAGCGGCCGGATCGATGTCGCCCACCACGATGACCGCCATCAGGTCGGGACGGTACCAGTCCTTGTAAAAGCGCCGCAGCGCTTCCGGGGGCGCGTTCCTGATAATGTCTTCCTGGCCAATCGGTGTGCGTTTCGAATAGCGTGATTCTCCGATCCCGAACCAGTTGGACGACAGCGAGCGATGCATGCGGTAGGTCGCGCCATTGCGTTGGCGCGCTTCTTCCAGGATCACGCCACGTTCGGCGTCGATGGCTGCGGCGTCGAGCGTCATGCCCTGGGCCCAATCCGACAGGACCAGGAAACCCTTGTCCACATGTTCCTGCCTGCCGGTGGGGATCAACAACTTATAGACGGTTTCGTCGTAGCTGGTACGCGCGTTCAGGTCGGGCCCGACCTTGACACCGATCGATTGCAGATAGGAGAGAAGCTCCGTTTTCTTGAAGTTGGCCGATCCATTGAAGCCCATGTGTTCGACGAAGTGCGCCAGTCCCTGCTGATCGTCGTCTTCGACGATCGAGCCGACCTTGACCACCAGTTGCAGCTCCAGCTGCTTTTCCGGCCGCGCATTGCGTTTGATGTAGTAGGTCAGGCCATTTGCCAGTTTGCCGACCTTGAGCTCGCGCTCGAACCGGAGCGGTTCGGTCAAATCGACAGCCGCGTCGGCGCTGCCCAGGCACAGGGAAAGGGCTGCGATCGAGCAGACGTGGCGCAGGACAAGAAAGGGCATCGGCAACCTTACCAAAAGTTAAGTTGGCAGATTCTACGCTGCTTATTTACTTACGCCATTTGTTTTTAGTGTATCGATCAGCAGCCTGATTGATCCTCGCGCAGCTTGTTCATGTTTGCGCGCAAGCGCGCTGGAGCCGGCACCAGCACCACCACCGAGGTGGACCGGCAAACCCTCGAGAATGCACAGATGAGCAACGCCGGTACCAATCACGGGCGCTGACATCCGATGGGCCGTCATGGTCGCCAAAAAAACGCCCGCGTTTTTGCGTTATGGGCACTCTGCAACCGAACGGAAAATCCTCCTCGCCCGAAGCGCAAAATAGTGCTGCGCAATGACAGCCTGTAGTGCCGGGCAACGTATAATTAATACCAGAAATACTGACAACAATGCGACTTGTTGTCGATAAAACTTACACTGTGGGCGCGATCTGCGCCATGCCTGGCGCATATGCCCCGTATTTACAAATGGCACGCGTCTTGCTGCAGAGCCTAGGCCAGCACTGGCAGACAACCCTTGGGAGAGAAACGTGTCAGCTATTACAAAAATCGCGTGCGCAGTCGCTATGACCGTCTTGTTTGCCGGCAGTGCAGCGGCTGTCCCCATCGTGCTTGACTTTGAAGGGGTCGCAGACCGTGCCTCGGTCAATGATTTCTACAACGGTGGCACCGACTCTGCAGGCAATAGGGGAACCAACTACGGGATTAACTTCTCAAGTAGAACCCTGGGTTCGATCGACCTGGATGCCGGCGGTACCGGTAACGTCGCCAACGAACCTTCGGCGAGCACCGTCATCGCTTTCCTGGAGGGTGGTAGTGCGATGATGAACGTGGCGGCCGGTTTCGACACGGGCTTCTCGTTCTTCTATAGCAGCGAGGAGAACGGATTTATCGAGGTTTACGAAGGACTGAACGGTACGGGCAGCCTGCTGGCGTCCCTGGAACTGCATGACAATATCGATAACTGCAGCGGCGATCCGAGTGGCCTCTATTGCCGGTTCAGTCCGGTCGGCGTCACGTTCGCCGGGATTGCGCGCTCGGTCGACTTCCGCGGCGCGACGAACAACATCGCCTTCGACAACATTACATTAGGAAGTGTCAATCCGGGCGCTCCATCCGACCCGGGCGACCCGACCGACCCGACCGACCCGACCGACCCAGGCGACCCGACAGAGGTGCCGGAGCCAGCGACCCTGGCCTTGTCGGCACTGGGATTGATCGCTCTGGCCGCTTCTGGTCGCCGGCGTAACCGAAATAAAGTTTGATTGCTTGCGGGTCGGGGCCGCACCGCCGGCCCCGACTGTTCGGGTTGATGCCTGGGCGGCAGCATGTTCAGCGTGCGCCCAGCGTCACCTTCACCGGATTCTTCGCCCGCGCCGCGGCCTGCGCCACGTAAGCCGTCCACGCCTCTTGCGAGACGATGTGCCCGGCCCGGTCCCAGACCGCGCCCGCGTAGTAGCGCAGCGGCTTGCCTGACTCGACTTTCGCCAGGACCAGGTGGTTCAGCGCATCTTCGGCAAACCCGCTGGCCGAGGGCAGCACGATCGCGGTGCCCATCGCCCCGTTGCTTGCCTGCTGCACCCACTGCAGCAGCGAGGGGTCGCGCTCGTTCTTCACGACCGCGATCTTCGGATCCTGGTTCTTGTCCGACGGGTTCTTGTTCAGCCCGACCGCGACCGTGATCTCGCGCGGGCCCGCGAACGTAAACGTGCTGTCGATCTGGTCGAGCTGGTGGCCGGCGTCGACGGTGAAGCGTTTTACTTCCGTCACTTTGGTGCCGCCCGCGTCCCAGCCGTCATAGGTCAGCTCGAAGACGGCGCGCACCGGGCCGTTGGCCAGCACCTTCCACGACTTGTAGTTAATGCTGGTGAAGAGCGCGCTGCCGTCCCAGACGCCGGTGCCGCCGCAACCACGCGACTTGCCGACCTGGTACATGTCCATGCCTTCGCCTTCATCCTTGTGGTAGTGGTCGTGGCCCTTGTTGTACCAGCGGTCGACGACCGGGTAATCCACCCGCTTGAACCAGACATCGAGGCCGCTCGTGACCAGCACTTCCTTGCCGCTGCCCGGTTCCGCCGGCGCCGCGAGGGCAGGGCCGTAGGTTCGGTGCGCAACGCGGTCGTTTTCCCAGGCGAAGTCGTCGAGGCGCTCCTGCACGTAGCGCGCGGACACCTTGGCCGGGAACACCGGCGCCAGGGTCTCGCTCTTCTCGACGGTGAAGGTGGCCGCCTTTTCGCCGGCGGCGAAGTTGTGCTGGAAAATCAGCTCGCCATAGGCCGCGCCGATGTTCTTCGGGTCCTTCGCCTGCGGCGCCACGTTGGTGACCTGGTGCGGCAGCACGCGCCCCTTGCTGTCCTTAACGACGATGCGCTGGATCAGAGCGCCGGGCAGGGCGCGATTGACCTCGGTCCAGGGGATCGTGATCGTTTCCGATGGACGCGCAATTGCCAGGTCGTGGCTGACCGTAACGTTCAGGCGCTCGGCAGCCAAAGCCGCCGTCGGCAGCAACAACGTGCCGAGGGTGAAATGCAAAAGCATCGAATTCATGCAGCTCTCCGGTGGATCAGTGATGTTCGCGGTAGTTGGTCTGCCCGCCCTTGGGCACGAAATGGTAGGTACGCACGCGGTGCTCGATGTTAAAGGCCGGGTTCTTCACCAGCTTGATGATTTCGGCGCCGGCCAGCAGCGTGGGGCCGTAGCCGTGCAGGGCGGCGGTGCTGGTCGGGCGATTGTAGTAATACACTTGGTCGCTGGCGAAGGTGGTGCCGACGCAGGTACCTTCGACCTGGCCCTTGTCGTTGATCTTCGTCGACAGCCCGGCCCAGCCGGCCAGTGCGATCGAACCATAGGTGGTCGGGCTGATCCAGCCTTCGTTGATCGCGTGTGCGTAAACGTAGGTGAAGATGGCGCTGGCCGAGGTCTCGAGGTAGGAGTCGTTCCGGTCCAGCATCTGGTGCCACAGGCCCGTGCCCGACTGCAGCTGGGCGATGCCCTTGAGCGACTTGCGCAGCTGTTCCAGCACCTTCGGATATCCCGGGTGGTCCTTCGGCAGCACGTCGAGCAGGTCCGACATCGACAGCACGGCCCAGCCGTTGGCGCGGCCCCAGTAGAACTGCGGCGCGTCCGGGTGGTTTGCGTTCCAGCCATGCGTGTAGAGGTTGAGCTGCGGGTTGAACATGTAGCCCGACATCTGCAGTACGTTCTTGACGGCGTCGTCATAGTAGGCACGGTCGCCCGTCATGCGGCCCAGTTCGGCCAGCGCCGGCACGCCCATGTACATGTCGTCGGCCCACAGCGACACAGCCTGCGGCCGCTCGCGCGCCAGCGTGCCGTCCTTCAGGCGGAACTGCTGCTTCGCCACCCAGTTGCCGCAGACCTGGATCTGCTTCGACAGGTCCGGGCCGATTTTTGCCACGCGTGCGCGCATCATCGCCGCGCACATCGAACCGGCGTCGTCCAGCGAGCGCGGGTCGATGAAGCGCGAGAAGGCGTTGGCGCGCTCGAGCTTGAATTGCTGTTCCTGCGCGCGGAAGTAGGGCAGCTTGTCGGCGAAGAACTGGAAATGGCGCGCGGTCATGGCGGTGAAGCGCTTGTCGCCGGTGACTTCGGCAGCCTTCAGCATGCCGGCGTGGACCACGCCCATCTCATACACCTGCAGGCCGAAGTCGGCATCGCCCTCGGCCATCACGGCGTCCTTCACCGGAACCTTGAAGTCGGTGATCGGGGCGCGCGTGGACTTGCTGACCACGTTTGACGGCGTCTGCGCTTCCATGTAGCCGCGGATGCGGTGCAGGGCGGCGGTGATCTCGGCTTCGACCGGCTTCTTGTACGGCACCGGGTACGTGCCTTCGCCCGCGTCCTTGAGGGCATTCTTGTTGTCGGGATTGCGGTAAGGGCCGTCGGCGAGGGCATCGCCATTGAACACGGCAAGGGCAACGAGGGTAGCAAGCAGCTTGGTCGGCAGGTTCACGGTGGTCTCGGTGGTTGTTTTAATGTTGATCGGTTAATTTGGTCAGGCCATTCTAATGTGGTCTGACCGCATGTGCAAGGCGGACTAGCCGGTTAGTGTTTTTTCATGGCATACTTCCGGCACAGGCATTTTTACCTAACCCGACAGGAAGAACCGGCATGACTCAATCCCCACCCTCCAAACCCTTCAAGCGCATCCTGCTGACCGGCGCTGCTGGCGGCCTCGGCCGTATCCTGCGCGAGCGCATCAAGCCGTGGGCCGAGATCGTCCGCCTCTCCGACGTGGTGGACATGGGCGAGCCGGGCGCCAACGAGGAAATCGTGCGCTGCGACCTGGCCGACAAGGCCGCCGTGCTGGCGCTGGTGGAAGGTGTGGACGCGGTGCTGCACTTCGGAGGTATCTCGACCGAGGCGCCGTTCGAAGACATCATGCAGGCGAACATCCTGGGCGTCGCCAACCTGTACGAAGCGATCCAGAAGCACAATGTGAAGCGCGTGATCTTCGCCAGCTCGAACCATGCGGTGGGCTACTACAAGACCACCGACATGCTGGATGCCAGCATGCCGGCCCGTGCCGACAGCATGTACGGCATCAGCAAGTGCTTCGGCGAGACCATGTCGCGCTACTATTACGACCGCTTCGGCGTCGAGACCGTCTGCATCCGCATCGGCTCGAGCTTCCCGGAGCCGGCCAACAAGCGCATGATGTCGACCTATTTCAGCTACGACGACCTTACCGAGATGCTGCGCTGCTCGCTGTTCGCACCGCGCGTCGGCCACACCATCGTCTTCGGCATGTCGGACAACCCGAGCGTCTGGTGGGACAACCGCTATGCGCGCCACCTCGGCTACAAGGCCAAGGACAGCTCGGAGCAGTTCGCGGGCAAATTCCCGGACACGTCCGAGTTCCCGGAAAAGGATGACGTCACGACGATCTTCCAGGGCGGGAAGTTCCTGCTCGACGGTCCGATGTACCGCTAAGGCCTCAGGGATCCACTATGCAGGTCATTACCCTGCGCAGCAGCGTCCTGCATGCGGAGGTGCTGCCCACGGCCGCCGGCGGACTCGCGCGCCTCGACTGGTTGCACGGCGGCGCTGTGCACTCGCTGCTGCGCCCCTATGTGCACACACCGGGCGCCGCGGCGCCTACCACCTCGCAGCTGGCCTGCTTTCCGCTCGTGCCATGGTCGAACCGCATCGACCCAAGCGGTTTCGTCTTCGAAGGACGCGCCGTGACGCCGGCGCCGAACCGGCCGGGCGAGCCGTGCGCGATCCATGGCGACGGCTGGCAGCATCCCTGGAGCGTGCAGGCGCGGTCCGACTCGGGCGTGAGCCTGCTGCTGGACCAGCGCGACGGATCGCCTTTTTCCTATGTGGCGCGCCTGCGCTACATGCTGCTCGACAGCGCCCTGAACGTGACGCTCGAGGTGACCAACACCGGCAGCGCGCCGCTGCCGTTCGGCCTCGGCCTGCATCCTTGGATCGAGCGCCGCGACGGCGTGGTGCTGCGCGCCCGTTCGCGCGGCACCTGGACCCGCGGGCCGCTCGGCCTGCCGGAAGATGAAATCGCGGTGCCGCCCGAGTGGGACTTCAGCGCCGGGCAGGCGCTGCCGCAGGGGCAGGTCGACCACGTGTTCTGCGGCTGGGACGGCGAGGCCGAGATCAGCTGGCCGAATACGGGCGTGAAGCTCGCCGTGCAGGCGGACATGGCTTACTACATCCTGTACGCCCCGGCTGGCGCGAATTTCTTCTGCTTCGAACCGGTCGACCATGCGATCAACGCGCACAACCTGCCGGGAGGGACCGCGCGCAATGGGCTGACCACGCTTGCCCCGGGACGCACGCTTGCGCGGCGGGTCAGTTTCCGCGCCGGCGCTGTTTAGGAAAGGACGGACTTCCCATGCGCTCGACCGGTTCAAAACTGTTCTTCGGCTTGTTCGCAGGCTCCGTCTGCGCTGCCTCTCCTGCGCAGCCTGCGGCGCCCGCGGCCGACAGCTACACGGCCCACACCACTTTCGCCAAACTGGTGCCGAAGTACCCCTTCATCAAGGTCGCCAGCGCCGAGGTGCCGCCGTCGGTACAAGCGTACCGCGACATCACCTATACCAGCATCGGGGCTCGGCCGCTGCAGCTCGACCTGTACCTGCCGGCCCGGCGCAGCAGTAAAATGGTGCCCGGCGTCGTTTTCGTGCACGGCGGCGGCTGGCGCACGGGCGTGCGGGCCAATTTCGCGCCGATGGCGATCCGGATGGCGCAGCGCGGCTACGCGGCGGCAACCGTCAGCTACCGGCTCTCGCCCGAAGCGCCATACCCGGCGGCCATCCACGACGTCAAGGCGGCCGTGCGCTGGATGCGCGCCAACGCCGCGCGCCATGGTATCGATCCCGGCCGCATTGCGGTCGGCGGCGGCTCGGCCGGCGGTCAGATCGTCAGCCTTGTGGGCGTAACGGGCGGCATGCGGGCCTTCGATCCGGGTGCGGGAGATGGCGCCGTATCGAGCGCCGCCCAGGCCATCGTCAACATCGACGGGCTGTCCGACTTCACCTCGGAGGCGGCGCGCAAGTTCGAGGACGATCCTGCGAAGCAGCCTTCGTCGGCCGGCGCGTGGTTCGGCGGACGCTATGCGGAGAAGACGGCGCTGTGGCACGAGGCGTCGCCGACCTTCTACGTGAATGCGGCGATGCCGCCGATCCTGTTCATCGGCAGCGGGCAAACGCGTTTCGCCGTCGGGCGCGAGGAAATGATCGCGAAGATGGACGCGGTGGGCGTCGCCAGCCGGGTAGTGCTGTTCCCCGAGACGCCGCACAGCTTCTGGCTGTTCGATCCGTGGCTGGAGCCGACGGTGGAGGCGACGGTGCGCTTCCTGGATGAGCATATGGGGCCCAGGCAGTAAGTCCTAACAAAAAGCCGGCCACATGGCCGGCTTTTTTCATCGATCCATCGCCTCATCACGGCGCCGGATTCCAGCCCTGGCCGCCAGCGAACCCGCTGAAAATCACCGCCCGGCTGCCGAACCGCTGCTTTACCTCGTCCGCGCTCAGCAGATATCCGCCGGCGCGCCCCGACAGGTCGAGGCGCTTGCCCGCCAGGTCCATCGTCCCATGCTCGCGCCACCCGTGCGCAGCGTTCGGCACCACAGGATTGGGTGCCGGCTCGCGGTGCACGCCGGCGCCGGCCCAGCCGGCCGGCGCAACGTGCTCGCCCATCCTGCAGTGAATGAAGGCGACGTTATCCCATGTGGAGGCGGTACCCGGGCTGCGGGCGAGGTAGGTCGCCCCAGGCGGCACGCCGTTCCCCTTCGGTCCCGGGCCGTGCGTCAGGCTGCTGTTCAGGAAGACGAAGCCCGGGTCGGTGCTGGAGACCGTACGCGCCTGCACCACGTAGCCGCCGGAGGCCGGGTTGGCGCTGTCGCCCACCGAGCGCAGTTCGCTTTCTTCGAACAGCGCTGCGCGGTTCGCGCCCCAGATGAAGTCGACGTTCCCTTCGATCAGCGTGCGGTAGAACCAGGCATAGCCCTTGACCTGGATCGTGTCCTGCTCGCTGAAGAAGCTGGCGTTCTTCGCGACCAGGCGGCCGCCGTCGCTATTGAAATACACCGTCTCGGCCTGGGCGGAACGGGTGTTCGAGCGGAGCGTGGTGTTGCGCAGCGTGAGGTTGTCGAGCGTCAGCAGGTCCGCATCTTCGACCATCAGCAGCGAGCGGCCACCCGAGAACGAGGGCGAACCGGCGCCCTGGGTAGTGCCGGAGCCGGGATTGATCCCGTCGCTATTGGTCGCATGGATGACGACGCCGTCGCGGCTCTCGCCACGGATCGTCAGCCTGTCCTTGCCGAGCACGAGCAGCAGTTCCTCGTAGCGCCCGTTGCGTACCTCGATGGTGACGGGGGTCGCCTTGTCGAAGGCGCTCATCGCATGGTTCAGCGCACCCTGCACGGTGCGAAAGTCCGCCGGGCCGTCATCGTCCACGCTCAACGTGGTGCCGCGCGGCGCCGCTGGGGCGGTGCGAAACGCCCACGCGCCTGCCTGGCCGATGCCGTGGAAGGCCTGCCCCTTGAGGGTGGCGCCGGTAAAGACGCCGTCGCCGACCACCACGTAGTACTCGGTGCCGTAGGCGAGCTTGCCGCTGTGCGGTCGGATCAGCGCCGTGTTGCCGCTCACCGTGATCCCATGCATGCGCACGTGGCGCGAACGCGGCTGGCCGGGATAGCCGATGTCGCGTACTTCCTCGCCGACGCGGATGATGTCCACCAGCGCGCCATCGGACTGGCGATGGATGCGTACCGAGCCGGCGCTGCCGATGCCTGGTGCGCCGTCGAAAGTGATGCGCAGTGGCGTATCGGCCGGCACCGCGTGCGCCTGCGGGGCAGGGGAGACTGCCGGTCCGAGGGCCAGCGTCCTGCCCGGCACCGAGAACGGCGCGGTGATCGTGGCCACCATCGTGCTTTGCAGGGCGGGGTCGTCGACGCTGGAGAGGACGATCTCGGCGACGCCCGCGGCCTTCGGCACGATCGTCAGGCCATCGGCGCCGACGCTGACGCTGGCAACCGCCGGGTTGCTCGAGCGCGCGGTAACGCCGAGCCGGGTCACGCCATCGCTGGCGACGGCGCTGATCCCGATGCGCTGCGCTGGGTCGCCCGCTTGTGCGGTAAAGACCGGGGCGGCCAGGGCCGGGGCCAGGCGCGCCGGTTGCACGCCGGGGACGCCCGCGCGCAGGTCGTCCAGCTCGAAGCTTCCCTGGCTGTACAGGCCAATCCGGGCCCGTTCCTGGGCGAACGCCGGCTGCGGCGCCGTCGAGATCTTCTCGCCGTCGAGGTAGACCGCGAGCATACCGGCCGTCATCTCGAGGCGCAGCATGGCGAAACGGGCCTGCGGCAGGCGCGCGCGCGGCACGTTCTTCAGGCGGCTCAGGACGCCGTCCTGCATCTTCACGAGCTGGATGTTGACCGTATCGCCGCTCGCGGGCAGGTCGACGCCGGCACCGACCCAGTTGCGCGCATCGACGTAGCGGCCGACGAGATAGAACTGGCGCGCACCACCGGCGGGACCCGAGGGACGCACGCGCGCCTCGACGAAGGCATTCGCGGGGGCCAGGCCGTTCAGCTGCGCGCTGGTGGACAGCGCCAGCAGCGGACCTGTCCCGCCCAGTTGCAGCATGCCGCCGCGTATGGCGGGAGCCGCGCCTTTGCTAACGGCTTCCCACGCGCCGCTGCGCGCGCGCCCGAAACTGTCGCAAACGAGGAAGTCGGCCGTCGGGCAGCCCGGCGCCGTCGTGCGCTGATTGATCTTGCCGGCGCCGGCGTTCGCCAGGACATGGGCGCGCACGGTGTCGGCGGGACGCGGCGTGAACGGATAGGGCACGGTCCAGGCAGGGGTTGCGGCCTGGCCGCAGGGCGCGAGCGGACGTCCGTTCAGGAGCGAGCCGGTGTCGGTGAACACGCCGGCGTCGGGCGCCTCGGTCTCGAAGGGGCGCACCGCATCGGTACAGCTGCGGGCGCCGGCGATGTCGAAGGCATTCGCGTGCGAGACGATGCGCGCCTGCTTGGCCACCCCGACGCCGTATTCGTGCTGGTAGACGGGGTGCTTGCGGTCTCCCACGTGGTAGTTGTTGAAGAGGTGGACCTGGCCGAAGCGCACCCGCGGCGCGCGGCTGGCGACGTTCTCGAACAGGTTGTTGCTGAAGGTGACCCGCAGGTGGCCGCTGTCGCCCAGCGCCTTGTCGCTCGAACCGATCAGCGTATTTTTCTGGTGCAGCGCGAAGTGGTTGTACGAGACGGTCACGAAATCGGAGCCGCTGCTGATATCGAGCGCGCCATCGTGGCACTGCTTGTGCTTGCCGTTCTCGACAGGCTGCTGGTCGTCGGTGACGGGCGCATCGGTGAAGCTGTTGTGGTCGATCCAGACGTGGCGCGCGCCCGAAATCGAGATGGCGTCGAAGTCCGCGTTCCAGTTGCCCTGTGCCCCGTCCTTCGGGTCCCAGGTCGGAGCGACGTCGCAGGGGTTGCGAAGGCGCAGGTTGCGGACGATCACCTGCGACACTTTCGATATCTGCACATGGGCGTTGATGAAGCCGGCGTTCGGCCCCAGTCCGACCAGCGTCGTGTTGCTGCCCAGGCGCACGAGCCCGCGCTTGGCCTGGTCCTCGCTGCTTGCAAACGGCCGTCCTTCGCTCATGTCGATGAGACCATCGACCTGGATGATGCGGCTGGTTTTATGGGCGAGCGCGGCGCGCAGTTGCGCCGGGGTGCTGACGGTCAGGATGTCGGCAGGGCCGGCGTCGGCGCCGCCGCGGGTGCCGCCGGCCTGCGCGGCCCAGCCGTCGAGCGGCGCCTGCTGGCGTGCGATGCTGGCCGCTGCGGGTGCCGGCCCCGGTGCGGCAAGGGCGGCGGCACCGGAAAACGACGCGAGTAGCGCCAGGAGGAGGGAGGTATGTTTCATGTGCGCGCGAGGAGGAAGACGGAGGTGGCCGGTGCGCCTGCCCGGCGCGCCGGGAAGACTTACGGTAGCGACGCGGCCTGTGCCGCCGGCGTCTTGAAGCTGTGCTTCATGCCCGGGAACAGGCGTTCGAGTTCGGCCGCCACCATGCTCGAGAACAGTGCGGCGCCCTTGGCGCCTACGTGGGTGCGGTCGAAGGCGCTCTTCGGGGCGCCCTGCGGTTCGACTCCGGCTGCGGAGGCTGGGGCGCCATAGTTGGCCGGCCGCGGCGCCTGCGCCAGCGTATCGGCTTCGTCCTGGCCCATCTTCTGGACGGCTGCGGCGCTGGTCGCATTCAGGTCGATCAGGGCGGCCTTGCGCTGCGCTGCGATGCGGCGCGTCGCCGCGGCCCACGGCGCCAGGTCGTCCTTCAGGTAGTCGCCCTTGAAGCTGCGGCGGGTAAGTGGCGTCACCAGTACCGGCACGCCGCCGAGCGCGGTCGTCTCGCTGACATAGCGGTCGATATTCTGGGGAAACTGGGTAACGAGGTCGGTGGAACGGCCGGGTTTGCCAGGCTGGTCGTTGTGGCCGAACTGGACCAGGACATAGGTGGTCGAGAACGACGCGCCGTCCTTCAGCAGCGCCTGCACTTCATCCCAGCGGCCCTCGGCACGGAAGCTGCCGGAGCTGCGCCCGCCGCGCGCCAGGTTGATGCAGCTGACCTCGGGCTGGAAGCGGGCGCAGAGCGCGTCGCCGTAGCCGGTGCGCGTGGCCATGGTCGAGTCGCCGACGAGGATGATGCGGATGGGTTTGACTGGGGCGGGATCGGTAGCGAACGCCGGGGCGGCAACGAGCGAGAAGGACAGGAGCGCAACGGAGTGCTTCATTCGAGACCTCGATAGATGAAATGAACGTAGGGTGGACGGGTTCCCCGTCCACGCGGTGATCGGTACCGGCTCCGTCATCCGACCGGATGATCTTGCCGCTAATTACCACCGCGTGGACGGCAGAGCCGTCCACCCTACAAAAACACCAGTATTTAGAACGTGTAGTCAGCACGCACCGTGAAGGCGCGGCCGATCGGCTTGGCGATGTTCTGCGCAAACACGACGCGCGAGGACAGGCGCTGGTTCGACAGTGGCGGATCGGTGTCGAACAGGTTGTTCACGCCGGCGCCGACCTTGAAGTTCTTCGAGACCTTGTACGTGGTCGACAGGTTGTACACGCGGTACGGCTCGATCACGTTGTAGAACGGCTGGCCAGGCTGCTGGGTCGGCAGCGCGTTGGTGTCTTCGTAGCTCGACGAGTACTGCTGCGTCAGCTGGGCGAAGAACGGACCGTAGTTCCAGTTCACGCGCGCCGTGTGCTTCCACTTGAAGATGTAGGTGTTGGCCGAGGTGGAGCCGGTCGACAGGGCGCCGATCCTGCCGACGCTGTCGACCCACGGGCTGCCGGCGTCGTTCTGGCCTTCGTACGTATCGGTGAAGGTGCCGTCGATCGAGGCGCCGAAGCGGCCCCAGCTCTTGGTCGGCAGCGAGTAGGCCAGGCTGAGGTCGATACCCTGGGTCTTCAGGCCACCCATGTTCAGGCGCGTCTTCGTGATGTACTGCAGCGTGCCGTCCGGGTTACGGACGAACAGGTCCTGGTAGCGGCCGAGGTTGTCGAAGATCGAATCTTCGTTGATCTGGGCGATCGTGCCATCCATGACGATCTTCCAGAAGTCGACCGTGGCATAGAAGTTCTTGAACGGCTCGACCACGAAACCGACGGTATAGGTCTTCGATTCTTCCGGCTGCAGGTCCGGATTGGCGCCGGTGAGCGTCGTCAGTCGCGTGTTGCAGACGCGCTCGGCGTCGAGGCCAAGGCCGGCGTAGCGCGGGTCGGTGGTCAGGGTGCCGGAGCCGGCCACGTTCGGAGTGCGGCTCGGGCACAGCAGCGGATCGTCCCAGCTTGAGGTCGACGGCGTCAGCGTGCGCGGGGTGCCGTACAGTTCAGGCAAGGTCGGCGCGCGGAAGCCGGTGCTGACCGTACCGCGGATCATGACTTCCTTCAGCGGCTGGTAGCGGAAGCTGGCCTTCGGGTTGAAGGTCGAGCCGAAATCGCTGAAATGGTCACCGCGCACGGCGAAGTTCAGGTTCAGGTTTTTCGTGACCGGTGCGTCGAGCTCCGCATACATGCCGGCGACCCGGCGCTGGCCGCTCGGGTTGTTGCCCGGCGTGCCCGACACCCGCCACACCACCTCGTTGCCGATCATGGTCGCGTTTTCCGCGTAGGTCTCGCGGTGCCAGTCGCCGCCGACAGCCACGCCCAGGGCGCCGCCCGGCAGGTCCATCAGGGTGCGGGAGAGGTTGAAGTCGACACCGTAGTGGCGCACGTCGGCGACGCGGAAGTCCTGGCCGTCGGCCGAAATGCTGTCCAGGTACGCTTTGCCGGCAGCATCCTGGGCGCCGAATGGATTCAGGGTGCCGTTGGCGACCCCGGCATAGACGGCCGGCGTGCGCACGAAGTTTTCCTTGAAGCCGCTGTCGCGGTGGCTGTAACCGTAGGACGCGCCGACGCGGTAATCCCAGCCCTTGAACTCGCCTTCATCGGCAACGACCAGGCGGTGGTTGGTCTGCACGTCGTGCAGGGTAGCGGCGCCCAGTTCGTCCAGGCTCCAGGTCAGCGCAAGGTCTTCGCCATTCAGGCCGGCCACGGCCGGCACGCCGCCGCTGCCGCCCGGGTACCACTTGCTGGCGCGGGTGATCATCAGCGGACGGCGCGAGGCCGTCAGGCGGTCATAGTCGGTATTCGCGCCGAACGGCTGCGGCGGGCTGACGGCGTCGATGTACGACTTCGACAGGTTCAGTTCCACCGACAGCACCTTGCCGTCGCCGTGCGCCAGACTGCCCTTGGTGAACAGGGTCACCTGCTGGTTCTCCGGCAGCAGCTGCGGGTAGATGGTCGGATCGGTAATGCAGGTCTTGCCGCCGTTGGCGTTGGTGCGGGTCGAGGGCACCGTCGTCTGTGGCAGGCCCGGGGCCACGCAACCGGACGCAAAATACGGATTGCCGGTGATGTTCGCCGAGCGGCCGTTACGGTAGATCGTGTAGTTCGCGGGCGATGCGGAGCCGCCCGAGGTGTTCGCGGTGAACGGGGTGCCGCCGAGCGCGGCCAGCTTGGCCGGGTCCCAGATGTTCGGGCGGTCCTTTTGCATCAGCGACTCGCGGCGCTGGGCGCTGAAGGCGGTGTAGACGTTCCAGCCGTCGTTCGACAGGTCGCCCTTGCCGGCGACGAGCGTCACGCGCTTCTGGTCGCCGCCGCCGGATTGTTCCGGCTGCACCACGCTTGCATGGACCGTCACATCCTTGATCGTCTTCTTGGTGATGAAGTTGACCACGCCGGCGATCGCGTCGGTGCCGTACAGCGCCGAGGCGCCGTCGCGCAGCACTTCGACGCGGTCGATGGCGGCCATCGGGATGACGTCGACGTTGACCGAGCTGGCGCCCAGCGCTTCATTGGCCAGGCGACGGCCGTTGAGCAGTACCAGGGTACGGTTCGTGTTCAGGCCGCGCATGTTGATCATGGTGCCGCCACCGCCGCCGCCAACCGGTTCGTTGGTTGCGGCAACGGTCAGGGCGACCGCGACTTCCGACATCGTGGTCAGGCCCTGGTTGGTCAGCTCTTCCGCTTTGTAGGTGGTCAGCGGCAGGGCGTTTTCGGTGGCAAGGCGCTTGATCGAGGAGCCGGTGACTTCAACGCGTTGTATCGGGGCTTCCTGGGCGGCGGCGCCGTTGGCCAGGGTCAGTACGGCGACGGTGACTGCGGACAAAAGGAAGCGTGGTTCGGCCAGGCGGGACCGGGTAATACTGTTCAGCTTTTTCACTACGTGTCTCCTGCGTGTGATCGTGAATCGCGTTCGGGTGTGTCCCCGGTTCGCTCGAATAGCGCGCCATGAGGCAAATGCACATGGCACATCAATGTCTGGCGGATTGTACTTTGGTCTGGCCAGTTCTGCAATCTGGACGAGCCAGTTATTTTTCCGGCCTGATCGCTGTAGACAAAGCGGCAAGGCCACTTTGCCCTTGGCTGCCCGTTGCCCGACCGCGAGAGCCGGATGTAGCAAAAAGTTAAAAAACTTGTATTTAAGCGGGCATACCAATTGCCATACTGGTTAGACCAATCTAGAATCGCTCAGGCAATATTCTGTACTTACCGGTTTCGACCCCGGCCCCGCAGCTTCGGGTCTTCGTCGCGCCGGCGCCGGGCACGCAAGGTGTCCAGAACAAGGGCGACACTGCCCATCCTAAAAATAATCCGGAGACGATTTTGAAAACCAAGAACATCCTTTGCCTGCTGGTCCTCGCCGCCAGCGCCACCGGCGCCGCCACGGCCCATGCCGTGCCGCTGTCACTGCAGGACGCCGTCATCACCGCTAGCTACAACGGCGCGGCGGACGGCATGCTCGGCCTCGACCACCTGTTCGCGCAGGAACCCGGCTCGAATACCACCAGGCTCGATCCGACCGATACCGGCGTCGAGTTCCTCACCAGCGACTTCCTGTTTGGCGTCGATTTCTCGCGCAGCGGCGCGTTGACCGTCTTCGCGAATGGCGCCGTCACCCCGGGCGCTTACAGCATGCGCTTCGACTTCGGCAACACGCTGGCAGGCCGGATTGGCGCATTCCGTTTTGTGGGCACGAATGGCGCCAGCGGCGTGCCCGGCCTGTCGATCGTCGACGCCCACACCATCGCGCTCGACCTGGGCGCTGTCGCATGGAGCGAGTTCGGTTCGTTCACGGCCCAGCTCGACGCCCCGAACGAAGTGCCCGAGCCCGCCAGCGCGGCCCTGGCCCTGGCCGGCCTTGCCGCGATGGCCTTTGCGGCGCGCTCGCGCAAGCCGCACGCCTGATAACGGGCGGCGCAGGGGCGGCGCGGGCCGCCTCGTTTGCGCCATTCCTTTCCTGCACACAGGAGCACAACATGCGACATACCACTGTCAAGGCAGCGATCTGCCTTGCATTCATGACTGCCGCCGGCCTTGCCGCCGCAGCGGTCGATCCGGCGCGCCAGAGCGCCCCTGCAGACGGCTGGGCCAGCCAGGCCGGCGGTACCGTCGGCGGCGCGAACGCCGTCGACTCCCAGATCTACACGGTCACCAACCGCGCCCAGCTGCTTGCGGCCATCCAGAACGGCGGCATCAACAGCAAGATCATCAAGCTCTCGGGCGTGCTCGACATGAGCGAAGGCCAGCCTTATACCAGCAGCGCGGACCAGGCAGCACGCGGCGCGGTGCGCTTGAAAAGCAACACCACGCTGATCGGCGACGCCAATTCGGGCATCGTCAACGGCCACATCATCCTGTCGAACGTATCGCAAGTCATCATCCGCAACCTCAAGTTTGTGAATCCCTGCGACGTGGCGCCCGTCTGGGACCCGAACGACGGCGCGACCGGCAACTGGAACAGCGCTTTCGATGCCATTTCCGTGACGGGGTCGACCCATGTCTGGATCGACCACAACAGCTTTACCGACGCCCCGCGCACGGACAACTTCCTCGCCGTCGAGAACGGCAAGGTGAAGCAATGCCACGACGGCGCGGTCGATATCACCAATGCTTCCGACTATGTGACGGTGTCCTATAACGTGTTCGGCGAGCACAACAAGAACAACCTGGTCGGCGGCGGCGACAGCGCTACCGGCGACGAGGGCAAGCTGCGCGTCACGTTCAGCAACAACGTGTTCCGCGACGTGGCCAGCCGCGCGCCGCGCGTGCGCTATGGCCAGGTGCACCTGTTCAACAACTACTATGCCGGGTCGAAGTCGCACCCGGTCTACCGCACCAGCTACTACGTCGGCGTCGGGCACGCCGCCAAGATCCTGTCGAACAATAATGTGTTCGAAGTCGCGGGCGCCACCACCTGCGCCGACGTCGTCGACAATTTCGGCGGCACCATCCCCGGCGCTTTTAAGGACACAGGCTCGCTGCTGAACGCCAAGGCGCTCGGCGCCTGCGGCGTGCCGACGACTGTCACCTGGACCCCGCCGTACCCCTTCAGCGCGCGCCCGATTGCGCTGGTCAAGGCAAACGCGCTGGCGCAGGCCGGCGGCGGCAAGCTCGTGACCACGATCAGCGGCAGCGGCAAGGTCGTCATCGACACCGGCCCGAGCCTGGCTTGCCCGGCGACCGGCCTGTACTTCTGCGACGACTTCCAGAACGGCAGCAGCGCCAAATGGGACCTGAAGCCAGTGCCCGGTCCGAACGGGAGCTTCAGCGTGCTGGCGGAAGTGGCCGGCAGCGCCAACAAGGTGATGCAATACACCGCGGCCACCACCGGCGGCGTGCTTGCATTAATCAAGGACAGCGAGATGGGTGCCGTCCCGTCGGGCGACTACTTCGTGGAAGCGCGTATCCGCCCGATGACCAATGGCACCACCGGTAACAAATTCCTGTTCCTCGTGACCCGCTACGTCGATGTCAACAACTGGTACGCCGCTGGCCTGAACGTGCAGAATGCCACCACGAGTACCCAGGTCGAAATCGCGAAGATGCTCGCCGGGGCGCTCACCCGGCCGCGCGCGGTGCGCAAGCCGATCGCGATGGATGCCCAGTTCTACACCGTGCGCTTCGAGATGATCGGCGCCACGCTGACGGTCTATCTCGACGGCGAAAAGCTCGGGTCGGTCACCGACAGCAGCTTTGCCGCACGCGGCCGCGTTGGCCTGTACACGGCAAACAAAAGCTTCCAGATCGATGACGTGCGCATCGGCGATCCTGCTTTGAAGCCGGTCCAGCTGACCCTCAACCCGGGCGCCACCACCTACTCGGCCGAAGCAGGGGACACTCCGCTGCAGGTACGGGTGAATGCGGTGGCGGCCGACGGCACGCCCGACAGCTTCACCGCTGAGTCGAGCAACCCTTCGGTCGCCCGGGTCACGCTCGACGGCACGCTGGCCACCATCACGCCGGTGGGTGCGGGCACGGCCGATATCCTGTTCCGGGCCGGCTCGGACGCGACCATGACGCGTTCGATCGCAGCGACCATTGCCCCGCAATTCGTCCAGCCGACCCAGGTGTACCGGCTCGAGGGGGTCGCCGTTCCGGCCGCGATGGAAGGCGCCGCCTACGTCGACAGCACGCTCAAGCTGGTGTTCGACAAGCCTCCGGTCCTGGGCACGGGTGGCACGATCCGCGTGTTCCGCCAGGCGGACGACGCGCTGGTCGATGTGATCCGGCTGACCGGTGAAACCGACATGCTCGGTTACCCCGGCCAGGACCTGGTCCGCAAAGTGAATACGACGCCGATCCAGATTTCCGGTAACACGGTGACCATCAAGCTGCACAGCAACAAGCTGGACTACGACACCGCCTATTACGTGGCGATCGCCGATGGCGTGTTTACCGGTACCAGCCTGGGCGGTGTGCCGTTCGCCGGCATCGGCAAGCTGGGCGGATGGTCCTTCACCACCAGGGCGGCTGTGCCAAGCGGCTCGACCGTGACCGTGGACGATGACGGCGCGGCCGACTTCCGCACCGTGCAGGGTGCGCTCAGTTACGCGATGAAGCACTTCACCAAGGCCGAGCCGGTGACGATCAAGGTCATGGACGGCGAGTACGAAGAGCTGCTCTATTTGCGTGGCAAGGACAATGTCAGCATCGTGGGCCAGAGCCGCGATGGCGTGGTCATCCGCTATACCAACCACAACACGCTCAATCCCTTTACGGGCGGCAGCCAGGTGGCCAGCGCCACCGCGGCCGCAACCGGTGGACGGGCAGTGATGCTGGTCGAGTCGTCGGACATGCTCAGCCTCGATACCCTCAGCATCAACAACACGACGCTGCGCACGGCCGCCACCGGCCAGGCCGAGACGCTGTACTTCAACAACGATGGCGGGCGCCTGATCGCCAAAAACAGCGCGTTCTACAGCGAGCAGGACACGCTCAACCTGAAAGGGTTCAACTGGTTCTACCGCAGCCTGGTATCGGGCAACGTGGACTTCATCTGGGGCGGCAGCCGCGCTGCGCTCTTCGAAGAAAGCGAGATCCGCACGATCGGCGACACCTCCAGCCCGACCAGCGGCGGTTACGTACTGCAGGCACGGGTGGTCAACCCGACCGACAAGGGCTTTGTCTTCCTCAACAGTTCGCTGACCCGCGGCCCGGGACGGGGCCCGCTCAAGAGCGAGGTGCCGGATGGCGCCACCTGGCTGGCGCGCAGCCCGGGCGGTACCTCGAGCTTTGACAACATCGCCTTCATCAACACCAGGATGGACAAGCATGTGGCCCCCGCAGGCTGGGCCGGACTCGGCGTGAACAGCCAGCCGGCACCCAATCCGGTAGTGCCGAATGCGACCAGCGGCTGGCGCGAGTACGGCACGACCGACCTGGCGGGCAATCCGCTCGACCTGCGCCTGCGTGTCGGCGGCTACCTGCTCAGCACCGACGAGGTGGAAGCCGGCTTCTCGACCCGGGCCAAGGTGTTTGCCGGCTACGGCAACGGGGCAGGGTGGAATCCGCAGCCGTAATGGGAGATAAGTAGGGTAATAAGGGTAGTACCACCGGCCCCCGCCTCGGCGGGGGCCGTGTCGTTTTAAACGCGCAATGCGTGCTATGTCCGTTTCCGCACTGAACGGTTTCGTGCCGGGTCGTATGCTGGGGGTATGGCTCAGGACACCTGCATCCTGGCCGACCACTGCAAGTTACCGAATATGACCACGCCACCATCCGCTACCGCCGCCCCTGCAACTGACGAGGCCCCGCGGGCATCCAAAGAACGGCGCCGCGCCGCGCCCCTGTCGCTCGCCGCATGGAAGCAATTCGTCAATGTGGCAAAACCCTACTGGCTGGAGGACGAGAGGAAGAAGGCCTGGACCTTGCTGCTGCTCCTGATCGTCCTGATGCTGGTCGAGACCAAGTTCGCCGTCATGCTCAACAACCAGGCCGGCGAGATGACCTCGGCGCTGGCGGGCAAGGATGGCGGCCGCTTCTGGACATCGGTGCGCGCCTGCCTGTTCATCCTGGCCTTCGCGATACCGATCTACGCCTTCTATTACTACATGCGCGACCTGTTCGCCAACCAGTGGCGGCGCTGGCTCACCCGCCGTTTCCTCGACAGCTACCTGAAAGGGCGCAAGTACTACGAGCTGGGCACCGGCAGCGAGATCGACAACCCCGACCAGCGCATCAGCGAAGACATCAACAGCTTCACCGGAAGGTCGATCCACTTCCTGCTGATCTTCCTGGGCTCGATCATGCAGCTGGTGGCGTTCAGCGCCGTGCTGTGGTCGATCTCGCATGTACTGGTTGGGGTGCTGGCGGTCTACGCCCTCGCGGGTACGGTTGTCGCCCTCTGGGTATTCGGCAACCCGCTGATCCGCATGAATTTCTGGCAGCTCCGGCTCGAGGCGGATTTCCGCTTCAGCCTGATGCGCCTGCGCGAAAATGCCGAGTCGATCGCCTTCTACCGCGGCGAAGCGCAGGAGCGCGCGCACATCGACGGCAAGTTCGACAAGGTGATCCATAATTTTGCGCTGCTGATCAAGAAGCAGCGCTCGCTCAACCTGTTCCAGCGCACCTTCAGCCAGCTCACCCTGGTGCTGCCGTTCGTGATCCTGGCCAATGGCGTGTTGTCGGGCGAACTGGAAGTGGGGCGCGCGATCCAGGCGGCCGGGGCGTTTACGGCCGTGCTCGGCGCTGTGGGCGTCATCGTCGACAATTTCGAGAGCCTGAGCCGCTTCGTGGCCGGCATCGACCGCCTGCAGGGATTGTCCAAACTCGTGCTGCCCGATGCCGGACCCGGGGCGGCTACCGACAACAAGCACCCGCGCATCCAGCGGCGCCAGGGCGATCACCTTGCGCTGGACTCGCTCACCCTGCATCCGCCGCAATCGGAGCGGGTACTGATCCGGGAGCTGAGCCTGGCCCTGAAGCCGGGCGACGCGCTGCTCATCACCGGCGACAGCGGCTGCGGCAAAAGCTCGCTGCTGCGTGCGATCGCGGGCTTGTGGCATACCGGCAGCGGCGAGATCCATCATCCGCCCGTGGAGGATTTCTTCTTCCTGCCCCAGCAGCCCTACCTGCAGCACGGCAGCCTGCGCAGCCAGCTCATTTATCCGAGTGCGCAGTCCAGCCTGAGCGACGAGCAGTTATTGGACATCCTCGAGCAGGTTCACCTGCCGCTCCTGGCCGAGCGCGTGGGCGGCCTGGATGCCGTGCAGGACTGGGAAAAGCTGTTGTCGGTCGGCGAGCAGCAGCGCCTGGCCTTCGGCCGCGTGCTGGTGCATGAACCGCGCATCGTCATCCTGGACGAAGCGACCAGTGCGCTCGACAGCAGTAACGAAGCCTCGCTCTATGGGCGCCTGCGCGCCGGCGGCACCACATTGATCAGCATTGCCCACCGGGCCGCGGTGCTGCGCCACCATACCCACGTGCTGCACCTGATGGGCGAGGGCGCGTGGGAATTGCATGAAGCGAACGGCTATCAGTTCGACGGACAGGTGGCCGCCGCGCGCAGCGGCGCTACCGACCCGCAACCGGCCTAGCCGGATCGGTTCAGTGGCCCGATCAACCGCGCGAGAACGTGCGGGTGACGCGGTCGAGGTGGGCGCGCATCGCGGTGCGGGCGCCGGCCTGGTCATGCGCGGCGATCGCCGCGAAGATGTTGCGGTGGTCGATCAGCGTCTGCTGGCGCAGCTCTTCGGTCTGGAAGTGTTCCTTCAGCTTGTGCCAGAGCGAGCCGCGCTGGCTCCACAGGTATTCGATGACCCCGACCATGGCGCTGTTGCCGGTCGCGCGTGCGATCGCGAGGTGGAAGTTGCGGTCCGCCTGCTCGTTGCCGCTGCGGTCTTCGTGGTGCTGCTCCATCTCGAGCACGGAAACAAGGATGGCATCGATCGCCGAGTCGCTCGCGTGCTTGGCCGCCAGTGCCGCCATTTCGACTTCGATCAGGCGGCGCGCCGCCAGCACCTCGAACGGGCCCGGACCGGCCGTCGGCACCTCGGCCACCGGCGTGGCCTGCTCGCTGACATACACGCCGGAGCCGCCGCGCACTTCCACCGTGCCGCCCAGTTCGAGGGCGATCAGGGCTTCGCGCAGCGAGGTGCGGCTCACGCCGAGCTTGAGGGCGAGGTCGCGTTCGGACGGCAGCCGCTCGCCCGGCTGAATGTTTTCGGCCCGGATCAATTCTTCGATCTTGCTCGATACCACCCGGTACAGGCGCGGCTCATTGGCACCGGCTTCGTTCGGCGCGGGGGTCTTCTTCATGTATGCGTTTGTCCTGATCAGGTGGTGGCGGTGCCAAAACTAGCGAATCTTAGTTTGGTCCGTCTGATGTTGCAAGTGACCCAACGAAATATCGGCGTGATTTCGTCTTCTTTGCGCTTAACTCGCGGCGATGGCGCCTTCGCCCAGCTCCTGCGCGCGCCGCAGGCGCTCGCGGCTGTTGCTGAGGTGGGTGCGCATGGCCGCGCGCGCGGACTCCGGATCGCGCCGCGCGATGGCGCTGAAGATGTCCTCGTGCTCGTGGATCACGCGCTCGAGGTAGTGGGCCGGATCGTCCTGCGCCAGGCGGGCGGAATTGAGGCGCGCGCGCGGGATGATGTTGGTGCCGAGGTGGCTCAGGATGTCGTGGAAGTAGCGGTTGCTCGAAGCCTGCGCGATCAGCAGGTGGAACTGCATGTCCGGCTCCACCGTCTCCACGCCCTTGCGCGCGCATTCCTCGAAGCTGTCGAGCGCCGTGCGCAGCTGCACCAGCTGCTCGTCGCTGCGGCGGTTCGCCGCCAGCCCGGCCGCCTCGGTCTCGAGGCTGATGCGCAGCTCCAGCAGGGCCAGCACGTCTCGCATCGTGACCACGGTCGCCGGGTCGAGCCCGAGGGTGGGCGGCGGCGGCGCCAGCACGAAGGTGCCGATGCCGTGGCGCGTCTCGACCAGGCTCGCCGCCTGCAGGTGCGAGATCGCCTCGCGCACCACGGTGCGGCTCACACCCAGCAGGCGCATGATTTCGGACTCGGTCGGCAGCTTGTCGCCAGGCTTGAGGCTGCCGCTGCGGATGCTGTCGCCCAGGTGCGCGACAACGCCCTGCGCCAGGTTGCGGTGTTTTTTCAGGGGCGCTTGTGCGGACGGGGTCGGGTTCATGGTCAGGGTAGAGGGGCACGGGCCGTGAATGCGGCATCGTGATTATACGCGGACGGCTTGTATGATGACAGACGACAATGAGCACTGCATGTCAAGCCTTGTTGCTCTACATCACAAGAAAAAGGCCTGGATCCTGTTCAGTACAGGACCCAGGCCTGGGCTGCCTGGCAAACTTCGCCGTCCAGCTGTTACTTGCGCCCGATAGTCGCCTGCTTCACCACCTGCTGCTCGCCGTCGTCGGCGGCCCGCACCTCGACCGTCCACGGTCCCTTGCCCGACAGGACGACCGGTTTCGAGAACACCAGGGCGTCGCCCTGCTGCACGAAGGCCGATTTGTCGAAGCTGTGCAGCACCTTGCCGGCGCTCGTCACCACCTGCACGCGCGCTTCGGAAACGGTCCCCACGCCATTCGCGTCCTTCACCCTGGCATTGATCGTCACCGGCTGGCCGCTGCTGACCTTGGTGGCGCTGACCGTCAGCTCCGCAGTCGGCGGCACGTTGTCCGGCACCGTCACCTCGTACTTGCCGCTGTAGTCGGTCGATACCAGGTTGACGCGCCCGTCGACCCGCACATGCCATTCGCCCGCCTGTGGGAACTTCACTTCGACCGAACGGTATTTCTGGACCGTCGTCAGGCCCGCCGATTGGGCAGCGAAGTTGACTCCGGCGGCCGGGTCCACGCCAGGCGCATACAGGGTGATGTAGAGGTTGTTCGCTTCGAGCGCCCACGAGGCGTCGGCGAACAACTTCACCGCGCCCGGTTCGACCATGACTTTGTGCAGGCCGTAACCCGTGTTGGTCTGGAACGAATTGAGCGTGGCCGCGCCAGCGTAAGTGCCGCCGGTCACGCGCATTGGGCCCGGGTTGAAGCGCACCAGGTCGTCCTGCGTGACCGCGGTCGGGATGGTGCCGGCGTTGACCATATCGACGGCCTTGCGGGTGTCGACGAAGCCGGCGCCCGCATCAAAGGTGTCATAGCCGTTCATGACCGTCTTGTTGGCGCTCACTTCGAGCAGGCGGATGACGTCGAGCGGCGCCAGGCGCGCACCGCCTTTTTTGTCCTGGGCCTGGTGCACCAGGGCGGCGATGCCGCTCACGTGCGGGGTGGCCATCGAGGTGCCGGACGCGGCGCCGTAGTTGGTGCCGCTGGCGGTCATCGGATGCACCGGATTCTGGGCCGAGACGATGTTTTCGCCCGGCGCCACGATGGCCGGGCGGTCGATGCCGAGCGGGCGCGCGGCATGGTCCCATGCCGCCTGCTCGTCGGCGCTGGCGGCCAGAAAGAGTTGCAGGTTGGCCAGCGCCAGCTCGCGGTCGTGGTTGCCCTCGGGGCGGCCGCGCGACGAGAAGCCGGTCATCCCGTAGGCCTTGTTGGTGGCGCCGATACCCAGGCCATACGGGGAGTTCGAGTACGGGTTCATCGTGTTCGGGCTCGGGCCGTCGTTACCGGCCGCGAAGATCGACAGGATGCCGGCCTCGAACGCCAGGCGCGAGGCGACGTTGGTCGAGCGGTTCGGGTTGAAGGGCTCGTAGGACGAGCTGCCCCAGGAATTGCTGAGGATGCGGATGTCGGCTTCGCCGTTGCGCACGCTGGCGATCACGTGGTCGTAGGCTTCCAGGGTAAAGGGCAGGTTGATGCCGGTACTGGCGCCGTAGCTGATGATGTTGGCCTTGGGCGCCATGCCGCGCAGGTTGCCGTCGGAGTCGACGCCGGTGCCGGCGATGGTGCCGATGCAGTGCGTGCCATGCCCGTATTCGTCCGTGTTCCAGTGGGTGCCGAGCGTCGTGTGGCGCTCAACGATCGAGGTCTCGACGTCGATGCCGTCCGGCGTGAGCGATACATAGACCTGGCTCGGGTCGTTGCCGAGCGCGCCCACTGCTTCGTAGTTCTTCTTCACGTTCCCGAGGTCGGGGTGCAGCGCGTCCGCCCCGGTATCGATGATCGCCACCGTCACACCTGAGCCATCGAGCCCGAGCACCTTCTGCACCTCCTCGGCGCGCGTCAGGGCCCGGCCCTCGGCGTTGAACAGGCGCTGGGTACGGCTCGGCTCGATGAAGCGGGTCTCGGGCCATGCGGCGACCTGCCGGATCTGGTCTTTCGTCAGCAGCACGCGCGCCATCGGCAGCACCTTGTAGCTCTTGACCTTGCGCACCAGCGTGGCAAGGCGCGAGGCGCTTTCCTTTTTGTCGAACACGACGATGACGTCGTAATAGACATTCCCGAGCTGCTTGTTCAGTTCCTCGGCAAACAGGGAATCGATCCTGGCCGAAGCGAGGGTGCCTGAGGTACCTGAGGTGCCAGGCAGGATGCCGGTGATGGCCGCGTTGGCGAGCGGGCCTTGTGCGCCCAGGGCCATGACGAGTGCGGCAACCAGGGTAAAACGACGACGATTTGTACTCACGACGATGCTCCTTGTTCTCTATTGTTATCGGATGCTCTTGGTGAAGCACGGCATTTCCGTGTGCCGCCTGATGAGTATTTCGTTGACATAAGAACAGGTCAAATGTGCATACATGTGTCACGTGTTTATTTTCATAAGTTGCAAAAATGCGTTGCATTTTCGCCAGTGCGCAATCGTGTGCGCAACTTTTTATGCTAGGCGTCAAGGAGGGGCTTGGAGCATGAAGAGGACGGACGAAAAAAGCCCGCGAGGCGGGCATGGGAGGCAGGCGGATTCAGGGCTCCTCATAAAAACCTCGCCTGCCTCCAGGAGATGAGGGAGGAGGCAAATTAGCCGGAAGCGGCGCCAGGTTACGAAAACACCCGGCCCCGTGCGTCCTGGACAGTTAAACCACAGCAGCGCTGAACGACTCGGGCCGCCGCGCAAGCAAATGAGACAGCCGTTGAAGACCCGCCTGCAAGCGTCCACGGTCCTTGATGCTGCCCAAAGAGATCCGAATTGCATTCACGGATCCGCTAGCTGTTGCGAATGCCTGCGCCGGCGTGACTGCGATGCCCTCGCTGTCGGCTGCACGCGCAAGCTGTGAGGACTTCCAATACGCCGGCAACTCGAGCCATACATGCAGGCCGTCTCCGGCGCCGCTGTAGCGCCCCGCCAGAATATCCCGCGCCATCCGGTGGCGCAGGCGCGCCTCCTTGCGTACGCCCTCCATCAATCTGTCAGCCGAACCGTCGAGGATCCACTGGGTGGCCAGTGCGGCCGTCAGGGGAGCGACCATCAGCGCAAATGATCTTAGCGCAACCAGGAAACGTTCGCGTTCGTGCGGGTTGCGTACGAGCACGAAGGCGACACGCAAGCCGGGCGTCAGGCATTTCGACAGGGTTGAGATGTAGACGACCTGTTCCGGGGCAAACGAGGCAATAGGTGGTGGCGGGTCATCGGCAAGGAGCCAGTAGGGATCGTCCTCGAGGATGCGTACATTGTAGCGCTTCGCGATGCTGGCGAGCTCCTTGCGCCGGCGTTCCGGCATGGTGATGGCGGTCGGGTTCTGCAATGTCGGATTGAGGTAGACCAGCCCAGGCTTGTGCTGGCGGCACGCTTCCTCAAGCATCTCAGGCACCATTCCGTGCTTGTCTGCTTCCACCGCAATGATGTGCCGGCCGAATTGGGTCGCTGCAGCACGCAAGCCGGGATATGTCGTTGGCTCTGCGAGGATAACGTCACCCGGCGCCGTCAGCGCAAGGATCAATGCGGCGATCGCCGCTTGCGCACCCGGACAGACAACAAGCTGCCGGGAATCCAGGTGTCCAAACATCGGTTCGAGCCATTTGGCTCCAGCGGTACGGTCGGAGTCGCTTCCCCCGCCCAGGTGGTAAGTCATCAGCAATTCATTATCTGTCCTCATCAGTACTTGAGCCAGACCTTGTTTCAACATGTCGTCGAAGTCCACGCCATCCGGTGGTGGCGGGGTATTCATGCTCAGGTCGAGGATCGAGGTCAATTCGACTTTCGGCGCTGCGACATAAGTGCCTCGAGCACCGCGGCCCTCCAGCAAGTTGCGGCGTCTGGCTTCGTCGTATGCGCGCGTGATCGTCGTCAGGTCGACGTCCAGCTGTGCTGCCAACTGGCGCTGCGTAGGTAGACGGTCACCGGGTTTCAGCGATCCGTCTACGACCGCCGCCTGCAACGCATCTGCAATCTGCAAAAAACGTGGCCCTTTGTTCCCGGCCAAGCGCGGCAACCAGACTGGCAAATTGTCATCTTGTATGGTTTTCAACTGGGACATTTTGTCTCAATGTATGGAAATTGCTTTTAAGTAGAATGCCTCAGAACGTGCAGCAACACCATCCTCCCATGGCGGTCGCCAGCGTTTTCTCCTCTCTCAAGTAATAGCCTGGAAAGACTCAACATCATGGATTGGTTCCCTATAGTCGCCGGTACGTTCAAGGTTCTCGCCTTAGGCACGGCCATGTTCTTCGCTATCAAGTGGCATTACGATCAAGGGAAGAAGGCGCAGGATAAGGAGAAGGGGAAGCGCGCGGTGCTAGGCGCGGCCGGCAAGGTGGCCGCAGTCTTCGTGCTATCGCTCCTGGCCTTGGGGCTCGTCACCTTCGCCCTGATCAGGACGCTCAGTTTGGACTTGAGCTTGCCATGATGGCAAAGAATAGTCGGCCGATATCCAGTGATGCGGCAGCAATTCCCCGATGCGGCTATTGGGCAGCATCGGCAGGCGGGTCAGAGCTCGAACGATTACTGATCGTTCGAGATTAATGATTGATGATGGCAGGCTGAATCCGGAATATGGTGCCGCCGAATTGCCGCGTCCTGCTCGACTAATAACGCCCAACCAGATGCGCGTGGAACAAGTCGCGCTCCGCCCCCGGATCGCCCAGGTAGTTGATCTTGCCCGCGACGACATTGGCCACCGCCACCCCGTCGCGGAACAGGATGCGATTGCCGCCAAGCGCCGGCACCTTCTCGCCCGGCAGCAGCGTGCCGCACAGGTTGAGCGGATCCACGCCTGAGATGGCGACCAAAGACCCGTCCAACGGGCGGCGCCGCACTTCGCGCAGCAGGGGAATGGCCTCGGGCAGGGCGAACTGTTCGCCCGAGAAGCCGGCGACGAAACGCCCGCCGCGGATCTCGCCACGGGCTTCCAGCCGGTGGTAGACCGGCAGTAGTTCGCGCCACGAGGGCAGCCAGCCGGCTTCGCGCTCGAGCAGGCGCCAGAACATCACGCCGTAGCGGCGCAGCAGGGTCATGGCGATGTGTTCCAGCGTCTCCGGATCGATGCGGCGCCGGCGCGCGGGCCTGCCGGTGTCCTGCGCCTCGGCCTCCAGCGCGGCGCGCCGCACCAGAGCCCAGCGCCCGGCTTCCTCCATCGTCGGGCCGGCGCCGCGGCGACGTTTACGGTCATTACTCGTGCGCTTGGCGGCCGGCAGCAGCATCGCGCGCAGGCCGGCAAAGCTGTCGGCGTTGACCAGGCCCGTGGCCACCAGCTCGCCCAGCGCCGTTTCCACCTCCACCGGCAGCATGCGCGCATCAAACTGCAGCTCGTCGAAGAACATGGCGCCGTCGCGGCGCAAGGTGTCCAGTACTTTGGCTGCGCGCGGCGAGATCTCGGGCGGGCCGGCAGGCGCAGGCAGTGCGTGCCACAGCGCCGTCTGGCGGCGCGGCAGCAGCACGATCGGCGTGCTGCGCACCGGTCCGCCGGAGGCGGCCAGCGGGGCGTCGATCCGCGTCCAGACGATTTTTCCCGAGCGGCACAGGTCGTCGAGCCAGAGGATCGAATAGTCGCGCAGGCGCAGCGCCAGCAGGTCGCTTTCCCAGGCGCCTGCTGCCGCCTCGTAGCCTTCGAGCTGGGCCAGCAGGAGCGGCAGCGCGTCCTGGCCCTGCCATTGGGTGTCTGGCGTTAGGTGCTGCCAGTCGCACAGGAAGCGCATGAAGTCACGCAGTTCGACCGGTTCGATCTCGCGCCGCAGCCGCTTGATGGTGTAGCGGTGGATGCGCGCCAGCAGGTGGCGTTCGCACCATTCCTCGTCCTGTGCGCCCGGCGTAAAGCGGCCGCGCATCACATAGCCCTCGGCTTCCAGCTGCGCAAGGGCGATGGCGGCACTGCTCTCCGGCAGGGCCACGCTTGCTGCGATCTCGGGCATTGGCTGGGGGCCGAAACCGGAAAGGCGGGCGCGCATGAGCTCGACCAGGGCGGTGTCAAACGTCCACGGTTCGTCGCCATTGCCGCGGTGGCTGTCAGGGATACTCAAAGGCGGCTGCGCCACCGCCTGCGGGTATGCCGCCTGCATGAGGTCGAGCCGTTCGAGCGCCACCCAGGCGTCAAAACCGCCTTTGTCCCGCAGGCGGGTCGCGCGGCCGGCGGCTGCGAGCTGCGCCAGCCAGGCCGGCCAGCCCTCGCGCGCCTCGGCTTCGGATTGCGTCACGCAGGCCAGCGCCACCAGCGCTTCCTGCACCTCGTCGGCATTCCTCGCCTGCGGCCAGGCTTCTTCCGCGACGCCGGCAATCGCATCGAGGTCGAGCGCGCCCAGATCGTCAGTCGATGCGGGATCGGTCCAGCGCCGGTTCATGACGGCCTGGGTACGCCGCTCTTCCAGCGGCGCGTCGTCGAGGAAGGCGTAGGGACGCGCATTCAGGATCTCGGTCGCCAGCGGCGAGGGCGCCGGCAGGTCGCGCGCCACCAGCCGGATGTCGCCGCTTTCGATGCGGCGCAGCAGGGCCAGCCAGCCTTCGCTGTCCATCGCCTCGTGCAGGCAGTCGTCCAGGGTCTGGTCGACCAGCGGGTGATTCGGCAGCTCGCGGTCCCCGGCGATGTTCTCGAGGCAGGCTGCGCCGTCCGGGAACACGGTCGCCAGCAGGTCGTCGCTCTTCATGCGCTGCAGTTGGGGCGCCACCTTGCGCCCGCCGGCAAAGCGCGGCAGGGCCAGCGCCGTAGTCGCGTTCCAGCGCCAGCGCACGTTGAACAGGGGCGCATCCAGCAGCGCCTGCACCAGGATCGGTTCGGCGGTGGCGGCCTTCAGGTAGCGCCAGACTTCGTCGAGCGGAAAACTGTGGCTGGTCGAGAGCGACAGGATGATCGCGTCCTCGGTGGCCGCCGCCTGCAGCTCGAAGTTGAAGGTGCGGCAGAAGCGTTTTCGAAGCGCCAGGCCCCAGGCGCGGTTGATCCGGCTGCCGAATGGCGTGTGCAGCACCAGCTGCATGCCGCCGGACTCGTCGAAAAAGCGTTCCATCACCAGCGTGTCCTGGGTCGGAAGGGCGCCCAGAGCGGCGCGCGAGCGGGCCAGGTAGTCGACGATCTGGCGCGCCGCGTCTTCACTCAGGCCGAGGTGTTCGTCGAGCCAGTCCACGGCACGGTCCAGCGCAGCCTCGCCGTCCCCCGGAGCCAGCTGCGCGTCAATCTCCGCGCGCAGGCGGGCGACGCCCATCGACAGCTCGTCGCTGCGCCCGGGCGCCTCGCCATGCCAGAACGGGATGTTCGGTGCGGCGCCGTGCGCGTCTTCGACCCGTACCTTGCCCGCTTCCACCTTCATGATGCGGTAGGAGGTGTTCCCGAGCTGGAAGACGTCGCCGGCCAGGCTCTCCACCGCGAAGTCCTCGTTGACGGTGCCGACCGAATGGCCTTGCGGCTCGAGCAGCACCGTGTAGTCGGCGTTCTCGGGAATCGTGCCGCCGGAGGTGACGGCGGCCAGCTTCCCGCCGCGGCGCGCGCGCAGCGACTGCGTCGCCGCGTCGCGGTGGATGTAGGCGCCGCGCACGCCGTTGCGCGTAGTGTAGCCTTCGGCCAGCATGCGCAGGATGGCGTCGAAACGCTGGCGTTCAAGCTCCGCATACGGCTGCGCGCCGCGCACGAGGGCGAACAGCGCGGCCTCGCCCCATTCGCGGCAAGACACTTCGGCCACGATCTGCTGGGCCAGCACGTCGAGCGGCGCGCGCGGGATGCGTAGCAAATCGAGCTCGCCGCGCCGCACGCAGTCGAGCAGGGCGGTGCATTCGACCAGGTCGTCGCGCGAGGTCGGGAACAGCCGTCCTTTCGGCACGCCGCCCACGAAGTGGCCGGAGCGGCCCACGCGCTGCAGGAAAGCGGCGATATTTCGCGGCGAGCCGACCTGGCAGACGAGGTCGACGTCGCCGATGTCGATGCCCAGTTCGAGCGAGGCGGTGGCTACCAGCACGCGCAGTTCGCCGCGTTTCAGGCGCTGCTCGGCGTCCAGCCGGTATTCCTTGGCCAGGCTGCCGTGGTGGGCGGCCACGTGTTCGTTGCCGAGGCGGTCGCCGAGGTGGCGCGCGATGCGCTCGGCCATGCGCCGGGTGTTCACGAAAATCAGGGTGGTCCGGTGCAGCACGACGAGTTCGGCCATGCGGTCGTAGACCCGGTCCCAGACTTCGTTCGCCATGACCGCGTCCAGCGGCACCGGCGGCAATTCGAGCGCCAGGTCGCGCGCCCGCACGTGGCCGACGTCGACTACGGCGCAATCGCCGGCGCCTCCGACGAGGAAGGCCGCCACTGCGGACAAGGGCTTCTGGGTCGCCGACAGGCCGATGCGCACGACGCGCCGCCCGCACAGCGCGTCCAGCCGTTCCAGGCTGAGGCTCAGGTGGCTGCCGCGCTTGCTGCCGGCGACCGCGTGGATTTCGTCCACGATCACGGTGCGCACGGTAGAGAGCATCGCGCGGCCGCTGTCGGAGCCGAGCAGCACATACAGCGACTCAGGCGTCGAGACCAGGATGTGCGGCGCCCGTTTGCGCATCGCGTTGCGCTCGGCGACCGTCGTGTCGCCGGTGCGCACGGCGGTGCGGATGCCGTGCTCCGGCAGGCCCATGGCCGCAAGCTGGGCGCCGATGCCCGCCAGCGGTCCTTCCAGGTTGACGCGGATGTCGTTCGACAGGGCCTTGAGCGGCGACACGTAGAGCACCTGGGTTGCATCCGGCAGCGGGCCGGCCTCCCGCTGGCGCACCAGGTCGTCGATCGCCGCCAGGAAGGCGGTCAGGGTCTTGCCGGAACCGGTAGGCGCGGCCACCAGCGTCGCGCGGCCCGCCTGGATGAGCGGCCAGGCGCGCAGCTGGGCCTCCGTCGCGGCCGGGAAGCTGGCGGCGAACCAGGCGGCGACGGCCGGGTGGAATTCATGGCGGATGCTGTCGAAAGGGGCGCGGTCGTTCATGGATAAATAGATGAGGGCAGGGCGACCAATGGCAAGCCGGCCGCAAGAGTCCGAGGATACCCGAATCCCGACAATCAGCCAGTTTGATAAACTGCCGCCTTTACCCCAATGGATCGCACCGTGCCGTACCCTCCTCGATATGCGTGATGTAAAGCAGGGCTTCCTGCTGACGCGCCACTGGCGCGACGTGGATGACGGCGTCGAAGTCGAGCTCTGGCTCGCCACCGACGACGGCCCATGCCGCCTGCGGCTGCCGGCGGCGGAGGCGGTCGCCTTCGTCCCGGCCGAGCAGGAGGCGGCCATAAAAGCCTTGTTGCAGCGCGAACGCGGTGTCGAATTGCGTCCGCTTTCCCTGTGCGACTTCCGCCAGCGGCCCGTGCTCGGCCTGTACTGCCGCCACTACCGCCAGCTGTTGCGCCTGGAAAAGCGCCTGCGCGAGCACGGCGTCGACGTCTACGAGGCTGACATCCGCCCACCCGAGCGCTACCTGATGGAACGCTTCATCACGGCGCCGGTGGCCTTTACGGGCACGCCGGCGGCCGGGGACCCGGCCCTCCTGCTGGACGCGCATTTGAAACCGGCGCCCGGCTACCGCCCCCGACTGCGCACCGTCTCGCTCGACATCGAGACGACCATGCACGGCGAGCTCCGCTCGATCGGGCTGGAGGGGTGCGGCCAGCGCCAGGTGTATATGTTAGGACCGCCGAACGGCGGCCCTGGCAGCCTTGACTTCGACCTCGAATATGTTGACACCCGCCTGGCCTTGCTGGAGAAACTGGAAGCGTGGATGGCCCGCCACGACCCCGACGCCATCATCGGCTGGAGCGTGATCGGGTTCGACCTGCGCGTGCTGCACGAGCACGCCGAGCGCCTGCAGCATCCCTTGCGCATCGGCCGCGGCGGCACCTCGATGGAATGGCGTACCAATGCCGGTGCCGACCGCCAGGGACCGTATTTTGGAGGCCTGCCCGGCCGCCTGGTCATCGACGGCATCGAGGCGCTGCGCTCGGCGACCTGGAGCTTTCCTTCGTTCAGCCTGGAGAACGTGGCGCAAAGCCTCCTGGGCGAGGGCAAGGCCATCGACAACCCCTACGACCGCATGGCCTCGATTGACCGCATGTTTGAACAGGACAAGCCGGCGCTGGCGCGCTACAACCTGAAGGATTGCGAACTGGTCACCCGCATCTTCGACAAGACGAACCTGATGACCTTCCTGCTGGAGCGCGCGAGCGTCACCGGCCTGGCTGCGGACCGCAGCGGCGGTTCGGTCGCCGCTTTCGAACATGCCTACATTCCGCTGATGCACCGCCTTGGCCGGGTGGCCCCCAACATCGGCGACGTGCCGGGCGCGGACAGCCCGGGCGGCTTCGTCATGGATTCGCGCTCGGGCCTCTACGATTCGGTGCTGGTGCTCGACTACAAAAGCCTGTACCCGTCGATCATCCGCACCTTCCTGATCGATCCGGTGGGGCTGGTGGCCGGGCTGGAGGCGCTGGAGAACGACACCGTGCCGGGCTTTCGCGGCGCGCGCTTTTCGCGCAGCCGGCACTGCCTGCCCGGCATCGTCACCCGCGTGTGGGAGGGAAGGGAGGCCGCCAAGCGCGCCGGCAACCAGCCGCTGTCGCAGGCATTGAAGATCATCATGAATGCCATGTACGGTGTGCTCGGGACCACCGGCTGCCGCTTCTTCGATGCGCGCCTGGCCTCGTCCATCACCATGCGCGGCCACGAGATCATGCACCGCACGCGCGAGCTGATCGAGGCGCGCGGCTACCAGGTGATCTATGGCGACACCGACTCCACCTTCGTCTGGCTCGGCGGGAGCCATGCCGAGCTTGACGCGCTGCGCATTGGCCAGGAGCTGGTCGACCACGTCAACGACTGGTGGCGCGCCCACCTGCGCGAGGAGTTCAAGCTGGAGAGCGCGCTCGAGCTTGAGGTCGACACCCACTTCCGGCGCTTCCTGATGCCGACCGTGCGCGGCTCCGACGAAGGCAGCAAGAAGCGCTACGCCGGCCTGGCGGGCACGTCCGGCGGCGGAGAGGAGATCGTGTACAAGGGCCTGGAAGCGGTCCGCACCGACTGGACCCCGCTGGCGCAGCAGTTCCAGCAGGGCCTGTACGGGCGCATCTTCCGGCGCGAACCCTACGAGGATTACGTGCGCGACTATGTAGCGCGCACGCTGCGCGGGGAGCTTGACGACCTGATGGTCTACCGCAAGCGCCTGCGCCGGCCGCTCCAGGAATACGAGCGCAACGTGCCGCCCCACGTGCGCGCCGCGCGCATCGGGGACGATTTCCACATCGCCCAGGGCCGCGGGGCGCAATACCGCAACGGCGGCTGGATCCGCTACCTGATGACCACCGCCGGGCCGGAGCCAATGGAAGCCCTGCGTTCGCCCATCGACTACGCGCATTACCTGGAAAAGCAGCTGGAACCCGTCGCCGACGGCATCCTGCCTTTTGTAGGCGACAGCTTCGCACGGCTTACCAGCCCGCAGGGCGCACTGTTCTGAGCGGGCAGCCCTGCCGGGTTTGATACACTGCGGCCTTTACCCCCGATGGATAGCACGATGCCGCACCCGATCGAACTGCGCGCCCAGGCCCTGCAGTGCCTGCTCGAGCCCGACCCGCACGCCAAAACCGCCGGCGTCGCCGCGCTGGCGCAGGCGCATGCCGAGGGCAGCGCCGTCCTCGACACGGAGGCGGCGATGGAAACCTCAGGCACCATTCCCGGCCGCCCCGCGCGTCCCGAGCTGGTCCACCCGCGCCTGGTTGGCCGCCGTTCGATGGCGACCATCGAAGGCCGCGCCATGCTGGTGCACGCGCTTGCCCACATCGAGTTCAACGCCGTCAACCTGGCGCTCGACGCGCTGTGGCGCTTTCCCGGCATGCCCGACGCCTATTACCTCGACTGGCTGCAGGTAGCGAAAGAGGAGGCCTACCACTTCTCGATGCTGGCCGGGCACCTGGGCGTCCTGGGCTATGCCTATGGGGACTTCACGGGCCACGACAGTCTGTGGGAGATGGTCGAAAAGACGCGCGAAGACATCGTCGCGCGCATGGCCCTGGTGCCGCGCACGCTGGAGGCGCGCGGGCTGGACGCGATCCCGCCCCTGCGCGCCAAGATCGCGCAGGCCGGCGACCTGGCGGCCGCCGCCATCCTCGACATCATCCTGCGCGACGAAGTCGGGCATGTCGAGATCGGCAACCGCTGGTATCAGTACCTGTGCCAACTGCAGGACCTCGAACCACGCGCCACCTATGACGAACTCGTCGTCAGGTACAGGGCGCCGGTCCTGAAAGGCCCGTTCAACCTCGAAGCGCGCCGCCGCGCGGGCTTCAGCGAGGCCGAACTGGCGCGCCTGGCGCAGTAAGAGAAGCACGCCGGCCAAAGAATGCCGGCGCCATGAACACATTGGAGTAATGCATGCACGAACACATTCAACCGGTCGCGCTCGAGAAAGCCTACCGCCTGCTGAACCACGGGCCGACCGTCCTGGTATCAAGCCACCACGATGGCGTGGACAACGTCATGGCCGCAGCCTGGGCCTGCGCGCTGGATTTCGCGCCGCCCAAGCTCACCGTGGTGCTCGACAAGGCGACGAAAACGCGCGAGCTGATCGAAAAGAGCGGCCGCTTCGTGATCCAGGTGCCGACCGTGAAATTGCTGCGCTTGACGCACGAGGTGGGCACGCGGAGCCTGGCCAACGAGCCAAGCAAGCTGCAGGACACCGGCGTCGAGCTGCTGCACCTGGCCGGCGATACGCTGCCGTTCGTCGCGGGTTGCTCGGGCTGGCTGGAATGCAGGCTGGTACCCGAGCCGCACAACCAGGCGACCTATGACCTCTTTATTGGCGAGGTGGTCGCCGCATGGGCCGACGACCGGGTGTTCTACGACGGTCACTGGCACTTCGAAACGGCAGGGCGCGAGTGGGGCAGCATCCACCACATCGCCGGCGGCCATTTCTACGCGATCGGGGAACAGATGAGCGCGCGGCCGAAGCGGGGCGGCTGAACGGCAGCAAGATTCGAAAATTTCGACGATAGCCCTGCAAATTACTCGCTTTTTGTTGGCGATTGGTTACCGCATAATTCAACACATGCAAACGACGGCCAAGTTTGACGCAGGAAACCACCGGTTCTCCCCTAGCGCAAACGATATTCGAACGGTTCGAATGGCCCAGAACAAAGGAGCGCATCATGTTGAAAGTACGTAAAGCAGAAGACCGTGGCGTCGCCAATTTCGGCTGGCTGGACTCGAAGCACACCTTTTCGTTCGGCCACTACCAGGATCCGGCCCACATGGGCGTCGGCCCGCTGCGGGTGATCAACGAGGACCGCGTGGCGGCCGGTCGCGGCTTCGACTCGCACGGCCACCGCGACATGGAAATCATCAGCTATGTGCTGGACGGGGCGCTGGAGCACAAGGACAGCATGGGCAATGGTTCGGTGCTGCGCCACGGCGATGTGCAGCGCATGAGCGCCGGCAAGGGCGTGGTCCACAGCGAGTTCAATGGTTCGCGTACCGATCCGGTCCACTTCCTGCAGATCTGGATCCAGCCTGACGAGATTGGCGGCCCGGCCGGCTACGAAGAGAAGCATTTCGATGCGGCGTCGAAAACCGGCCAGTTGCGCCTGGTGGCCTCGAAGGATGGCCGCGAAGGCTCGGTGACGATTCGCCAGAACGCGGCGATCTATGCCGGCATCCTCGGCGGCGACGATGCGGTGAGCTTCCCACTGCAGCCAGGGCGCATCGGCTACGTGCACGTGGCGCTCGGTTCAGTGAGCGTGAACGGTGTAGCCCTGAAGGCCGGCGACGCGGTGCGCATCGATGACGAAGCGACGGTGAATTTCGCCGACGCGACGGACGCCGAAGTGCTGCTGTTCGACCTGCCGCGGTAAAGGTCCGCAGTGTGAGCTATAACGGCGCCGCCATCCGTGCAAACGCGGCGCCGTCCGCCATGCGCTCGCGCCACCACGCCAGCGCTGCGCCTTCTTCCCCGGTGCGCCAGGCCAGGTACAAGGTTTCGTCCGGCTTCGGCTCTTCCACCGCTTTGGCGATGAAGCGGCCTTGTTCGATGTCGGCGCGTACCCAGGGTTCGGGCAGGAAGCCGAAGCCGAGTCCCGCGCGCTGGAAATTGTATTTGGCCTGCATGTCGGGCACGGCCAGCGTGTCCTGGCCGAACAGCAGGCCGACGGTGCGCGCCGCCATGTGGCGCGCCGAATCCGAGACCGACACGGCGCGCCAGGCGGCGAGGTCGCTCTTCGACAGCGGGTGCTCTACCGCCGCCAGCGGATGGCCGGGCGCGACCACGAACACGAAGGCGATCGAGCCAAACGGCACCGCGCTGTAGCCGCCGCCCGAAGGACCGCTTCCGGCCGCGCCCACGAGCAGGTCGGCGCGGCGGTCGATGAGCGCTTCCCAGGTGCCGGACAAGGCTTCCTTCATCAGGCGCAGCCGCGTCTGGTCGGCCACCTGGTAGAAGGCCTCGATGTCCTCCATCAGGCCGCAAGGCGAGAGCATCGAATCCAGGGCGATGGTGAATTCGGTTTCCCAGCCGGAGGCGACGCGCCGCACGCGCCGTTCGAGGTCGCCTGCGGCTTTCAAGAGGTAACGTCCTTCCTTGAGCAGTTCTTCGCCGGCCTTGGTGAGCACCACGCGCGGTCCGAAACGCTCGAACAGCTGCACGCCGAGGTCTTCCTCGAGTTTCGAGACGGTGTAGGAAATCGTCGAAGGCACCCGGAACAGTTCTTTCGCGGCAGCCGCAAAGGAGCCGCGGCGCGCGATGGTGTCGACGGTGAGCAGGGCGTCCAGGCTGAGTTTGAGCATGTGGTCCAAATAAAAAAACCACGATCGCTCGTGGTTTGTCGCAGGGTTTGACCCGGCTTCAGAAGTAGAAGTTCGCCAGCAGGCCGACGTGGTCGCCCTTGACCTTGTAGTTCCAGTCCTTTTCCTTGAACTGCTCGTTCACGTAACGCAGCTTGAAGCCGACACGGGGCGTGTACAGGTATTCCAGTTCGGCGACGGCGCTTGTGGTGTCGTCGAACCCGGTGTCGCCGAAGCGGCAGGCGCCGCTGCAGCGCAGCGCCGCATTCGTGACGAAACGCAGGCCGCCGCCCGCGCGCACCTTGTCGTTCACGTGGTAATAGCCGAGCAGCTCGAAGGGCACGCGCTCGAAGCGCAGGTCGCCATTCCAGGCGTTGGCGCTGTCGACGTGATAGCCGACCGTTCCCTGCACCGAAAACTGAGGGCTCACGCGATAATCGACGCCCACATGCATGGCAAGGCCCGCGCCGGCATCGATATCGATCTCGACACCATCGTCATAGACCGCGGTGGCCAGCTTGTCGCCGCCAAAAGTGAAGCCCGCACCGAACACGAAGCGCAGCGGCCGTGCTTCGATCGGTTGCACGACTTCATAGGTCTGGGCATGTGCAGTGCCGAGCATGGACACGGCAGCCAGGGAAAATGCGAGTGCGATTTTTTTCATGTCGTTGTCGTTGGTTTCTGATGCGGAGGGCGCAGGTGTCCGCGGTCGGCAGGAGAACATGATAAAGATGCAATTGCTTGTTCGCAAACGGTTGCCAGCATATGTTGGGCCTATGCAACACATGCCGGCAGGACGCCGCATGGCGCCCCGTTCATGCTTAGAACACGCGCTTCATCCAGCCGTGCTTGTCTTCGGCGCGGCCATTCTGGATGTCGAGCAGGGCCGACTTCAGGCGGGTGGTCACGGGACCTGCGTCGCCGCTGCCGATGGCGGCTTCGAAACCCTTGCCCTTGACCTTGCCGATCGGGGTAACGACGGCCGCGGTGCCGCAGGCGAAGGCTTCGGTCAGGCGGCCGCTGGCGGCGTCCGCTTTCCACTGGTCGATTCCATACTGCTCTTCGCGCACGGTCAGGCCCATGTCGCGCGCCAGCACGATCAGAGAATCGCGCGTGATGCCCGGCAGGATGGTGCCGGTCAGCGGCGGGGTCTGAATCGAGCCGTCCTCGAACACGAAGAAGATGTTCATGCCGCCCAGTTCTTCGACCCACTTGCGCTCGACGGCGTCGAGGAACACGACCTGGTCGCAGCCTTCGCGGGTCGCTTCGGCCTGCGCCGCCAGGCTGGCGGCGTAGTTGCCGCCGCACTTGGCGTCACCGGTGCCGCCGGGCGCGGCGCGGATGTAGTTCTCGGACACCCACAGCGTCACGCCGGCGGCGCCGCCCTTGAAGTAGTTACCGGCAGGCGAAGCAAACACGCAGTACAGATATTCGTTGGCCGGGCGCACGCCGAGCGCCGCTTCGGTGGCGATCATGAACGGGCGCAGATACAGGGCCGAACCTTCGGCCTGCGGGATCCAGTCACGGTCCTCAAGAACCAGCGCATGCACGGATTCCAGGAACAGCTCTTCCGGCAGCGGCGCCATCGCCAGGCGGGTGGCGGACTTCTGGAAGCGGCGCGCATTGGCTTCCGGGCGGAACAGGGCAGCGCCGCCGTCCGGCTGCGGATAGGCCTTCATGCCCTCGAAGATTTCCTGCGCATAGTGCAGCACCATCGTCGACGGATCGAGCGGCAGCATGCCGCGCGCCTCGACTTTGCCGTCGTGCCAGCCGCGCCCTTCGGTATAGCGGATCGTGACCATGTGGTCGCTGAACGCGCGGCCGAAACCGGGGTTGGCAAGCAGTGCCGAACGGTCGGCGGTTGGAAGGGGCATCAAACTTTTCTGGATCGACAGGGTCGATTGGCGGTCATTGCTCATACGGTCTCCGGGATACGAAATGTGCGTCAGTGCGTGCGCGACAGTGCGGTAGTGCGTCGTCAGGCAGTATTATCAGCCAATCACGGCTTTTTGGTGACGTGAATATTGCGCCGCCATCGATAAAGCAATGCTTGTTCGGTCATTTACGGAGGAATACTTGTTTCGTTCGCTCGACAAGGGGCAATCCGCGCCTTCGCTGCTGCCCCCGTCCTTGCCGCCGATGGGGGCGGCCCTGCTGCTGCGCGCGTTGTTCAAGCGCCCGCATGGCACGGGTGCTGCGCCCTCGGCGCCGCTGCGCTCCGAATTCCTGGCCGATGCGTTCGAGCGGGCCGACGTCGAACGCTATAACGCGGCGCTCGGTTTCGCGCCCGGCGCCACGCCCGTCACGTATTACTACCTCGCCGTGCAGCGCGCCCACATGGTCACGATGCTGGCGCCCGCTTTCCCTTACCGGATCGCCGGTATGGTCCATGTCGAGAACGTGCTGGTGCTGCACGGCGGGCCAATGCTCGGGCCGATGCGGCTGTCCACCCGCATCGACATGCTGCCGCCCACCGCGTCGGGCGCCGTGTACTGCGCACTCGAGACCGAGGGCAGGTGCGGCGATGCGCGCGTCTTCACCTGCACCAGCAAGTACCTGGCGCTGCGCGGACAGCGCCGCGGCGGCGCGGCGCCCGCGGTTGTCGAACCGGGTTCCACGATCAGCGAATGGACACTGTCGCCCTCGGCCGGGCGCGCGTATGCGCGCGTCTCGGGTGACTGGAACCCGATCCACCTGGGGCGCTGGACGGCGCGACTGATGGGGCTGCGCGAGCCGATCATCCACGGCATGCACTCGGTCGGCAAGGCGGCCGCGCAACTGGAGCAGGCCTCGGGGCAGCGCGTGACCGCGATCTCGGTGCGTTTCCGGGCGCCGATCCCGCTCGGCGCCACCGTCGTGCTGGCGAAAGGGTTCGAGCCTGGCAGCTATGCACTCTACTGCCAGGGCCGGCTTGCGGCCGAGGGGAGCTTCCAGCTGGAGTGAGTCGTTCTCGGTGATTGCAGAAATGAAAGTAAAGACGCGCGAATCGCCGTAGAATACTTTTTCAAGCGCCTGCCTTCACCTACCTTAGGACCTGCAATGAACGACAACCAAGGACGACCGGTCCACGAACTGACGATGACGGTCCTGATGACGCCCGACATGGCAAACTTCTCGGGCAACGTCCACGGCGGCACCATCCTGAAATTCCTCGACAGCGTGGCCTATGCCTGCGCCAGCCGTTATTCCGGTTCCTACGTCGTGACGCTGTCGGTGGACCAGGTGATGTTCCTGCAGCCGATCCACGTCGGCGAGCTGGTGACCTTCCTCGCCTCGGTCAACTACACCGGCACGAGTTCGATGGAAATCGGCATCCGCGTCGTCACCGAAAACATCCAGCAACGCACCCAGCGCCACGCCAACAGCTGCTATTTCACGATGGTCGCGGTGGACGCGAACCGCAAGCCGCAGGCGGTGCCGCCGCTGGTGCCGGAAACGGAAGAACAGAAGCGGCGCTGCGAGAAGGCCGAGGAGCGCAAGCGCTCGCGCCAGGCGCTGCATGGAAAGAAGCGTTAGGGCCCGTGACCGCTCAGCGCGCCTTCGTGCCCTGGTGACTGCGCAGGTATGCCAGCAGGTCGGCCACCTGGTTCGCGTTGCCCATGCCCCAGAAGCGCATCCTGGTGCCGGGTACGACTTCGTCCGGCTCGTCGAGGAAGGCGGCAAGATTCTTGTCGTTCCAGACGATGTTCGACTTCGCCATCGCCGGGGAATAGCGGAAGTCGGGGGCGCTGCCGGCGCGCCGGCCGAATACGCCATTCAGGTGCGGTCCGAAGCCGGCGTGCGCCGAGGGGCCAATGCTGTGGCAGGACGCGCAGCGCGAGCCGAACAGGCGTGCGCCGCGGACCAGGTCGGCAGCCAGGGCCGACAAGGGTGCGCACAGCAGCAGGGCGATGCCGATGTTCTTGGAGATGGGTTTCATTCTTTTTCCAGCGTCGCCGTCCCCGGCAGGCCATAGGCCGCCATGAAGACCGACAGAGCGCTCGCCGTGGTGCGCTCGATCTGTTCCGGCGTCGGGGCCGGCGGCGCCTCGAAGAGATAGCGCCGGCTCCATTCGGCCTCGAGCAGGCTTTTGAGGTGCAGGGCGGCCCGCGCGGGGTCGGCTTCGCGCAGGCGGCCGGCGTCCATCTGGCTCCTCAGGAAGCGGGTCAGCAGCGCCATGGTGCGCGCGGCGCCGAGATCGTAATGCCCGCCTTCGAAGCCGGGGCGCCCCGCCTGCGACACGAGCAGGCGCCGCAGCAGGGCAACCCGCGGCGAGAAGCTGTGGGCGAGGTAGGTCCGCGCGAAGTGTTCGAGCGCGGCATTCAGGTCCGGCGCCGGCGCGGCCAGGGTGTCGTGCACGGCGTCCAGGCCGGCCTGGGTCGCGGGGCCGACCAGGTCGAGGAACAGGGCTTCCTTCGAGGCGAAATAGTTGTACAGCGTTGCTTTCGAGTAGCCGACACGTGCGCAGATGTCGGACATCGATGCCCGGTCGTAGCCCGATTCCGCGAACACCTCGAGGGCGGCCGCCAGGATCGCTTCGCGCCGTTCGCTCTTCTTCATCGCTATGCAGTCACGCTACTCGACCCGGCGCACCTTGGCCGAGCTGTTGGTTCCCTCAACACTCAGGAACAGGGTGCCGAACAGGTTGCGTTCGATTCGCACTTTCGTGTTGCTGCGGCGCGGCAGCACGGCCGAGCTGTCGTCGATCACGCGCCAGACCTGGCCGTTGGCCAGCCTGATGCGCGTATTCGGGCCCCAGCCCTCGAAGTCGCCGACGACGGTGCTGTCCATCGACTTCGGCAGGTCGTCCACCTTCTTTTTCACAGTTTCGCTGCCGAAGCCGGCAATGGCGGGAGGGGCGGCAGGCGAGGGCATGCGCGGACTTGCCGCCACGGCTGTGGCTGCGGCCGGCGTCGCCGCTGTCGCGCCGAGCGGCATGGCATCGTAGCAGGCAAGGCGGCTGGCGGCGTCCGGCAGGGCGCGGCATTGCAGGACGGCGGCGTCGTCGGCCAGCGCGGCGCTCGACACGAACAGCAGCAGGGACAGGGTTTTCTTCATATGCTTTCCAGGGTCGCTTTCCAGATTCGGCGTGCCGGGCAGGCGTGCGCGGCTGCGCAGGATTATATCGGCAGTCGCGTTCGCTGTGCGGGGGCCGCCCGTCACGGCTGCTGCGGCTGCGCGAGGAAAATCCAGGCCACGATGATGACGACGGCGCCGGTCGCGGTGATGCACGACCAGGTAAAGAACCAGGCCGACAGCAGCGTCGCCTGCAGGGCGCGCTCGACCAGGCAGCCGAGCGCGAAATCGAGGACGGTGAGGAAACTCCAGCGGCGCAGGTAGACCGGCAGGTATTTGCTCATGCGGCGGTTGTGCTGGGTCGCGGCGTGGCGCTCGATGGGTGTGCAGGCGCGACCGACATCGGCGAACAGCCAGTCGAAGAAGATGAAACGGTAGAGCAGGGTGCGGAACCGGAGTTGCGCGGTGTGCGCAGGTTGCGTGTGGCCGGGCTGGCCGTTCGGCTTGCTGGTCATGGTCCTCTCCCTGAACACAGCGGGGCGGACCCGCCAACCTGCCCGAGGCTGCTGTCGATGCGCGAGCCTCCGGCGGCTCCAGTATGCCCCATGCCCGCCTGGAGCCGGGGGACGTGGCGTCAATCGTGCGGCCGGGCTTGCGGTCGACGCCCCGCGCCCATCCTTGATATAGTTGCTCCTTTGCGCCGGAGAAAAACCGGCGCCGCCGTCATCGCTATCAAGAGGAATGCATGAAGAAGCAAGCAGTCGTGGCCACCGCCGCAGTGTTATTGTCATCCAGCGCCGGCCTGGGCCTGGCATCGGCCCAGGAAGTCGTGAAGATCGGCCACTCGGCCGCCGTGACCGGCCCGGTCTCGTATTTTGGCAAGGACACCGAAAACGGCGCCCGCATGGCGATCGAGGCCCTGAACAGCCGCGGCGCGGTCATCGGCGGCAAGAAAGTGCGTTTCGCGCTGATGGCCGAGGACGACGGCGGCGACCCGAAGCAGGCCACCAACGTGGCCCAGAAGCTGGTCGACGCGAAGGTGAACGGCGTCATCGGCCACGAAACCTCGGGCACCACGATCCCGGCCTCGAAAATCTATCACCAGGCCGGCATCCCGCAGATTTCGCCGTCGAGCACCAGCCCGAAATACACGCAGCAGGGTTTCAACACGGCCTTCCGCGTGGTCGCCAATGACGTGCAGCTGGGCCAGGCGCTCGGCCGCTATGCCGTCAGGAACGTCGGCGCGCGGCGCGTGGCCGTGATCGACGACCGCACCGCCTATGGCCAGGGCCTGGCGGTCGAATTCGCCAAGGGCCTGCAGCAGCAGGGTGCCAAGGTGGTCGCACGCGAGTTCACCCACGACAAGGCGACCGATTTCAATGCCATCCTGACCAAGATCCGCGCAACGAAACCGGACCTGGTCTTCTTTGGCGGCATGAGCTCCGTGGCCGGCCCCATGCTGCGCCAGATGAAACAGCTCGGCTTCAACACGAAAATGATGGGCGGCGACGGCATCTGCTCGGACGAGATCCACAAGCTCTCGGGCGGGGCGATGGCGGACGGCCAGGTGTTCTGCGCCGAGGCCGGCGGCGTCGACGCGGCCGGCAAGGCAGCAATGGACAATTTCCGCGCCGCCTATAAAAAGCGTTTCGGGATCGAGGTCCAAATCAACGCGCCCTACGCCTACGACGCCGTGATGACGATGGCCGAGGCGATGACGAAGGCCGGCTCGACGGCTCCCGCCAGATACCTGCCGGCGCTGGCGAACATCCAGTACAAGGGCGTCACCGGGCTGGTCGCGTTCGACGCCCGCGGCGACATCCGCGACGGCACCATCACCCTCTACACCTTCAAGGGCGGGCGCCGCACGGTGCTGGCGGTCACCAAGTAAGCGCAATGCCTTCCCGGCACGGACACGCCGCAAGCGGCGGCAATCGGGCTACACTGGGGGCACTACTGCATGCGGCGCATGGAACGGGCACCACTTGCCAGCCGCGCGTTGCAGCCAGGCCGATCCCAGGGAGGCAGCATGGAAACACCCCGCGACGCGGGTGCGCCCGGCACCGCGCCCGATACTGCGCTTGACACCGATACCGGCGAGCCGGTCGGCATCGAGCAGTTGCGCAACCTGTGGACGCTCGTCGACACGCTCGAGGCCTGCTTCTACGTCAAGGATGTGGATGGACGGTATCGGTTCGTGAACCAGTCGCTGGCCGCCGCGCTGGGCGCCCCGGCGGCGCAGATTCTCGGAAGCACCGACGACGCCTTCATGGACCTCGCGCGCTCCGCCACCCCCCACACCGACCGCCAGGCCCTGCAAGGCGAAAAGGTCGATGCCGACGAGCTGATCACCCTGCGCAGCGGCGAACGCCGCACTTTTCGCACCGTCAAGCTGCCGCTGTTCGACGCCGAGCGCCGCGTGGTCGGGCTGTGCGGCATCTCGAGCGACATCACGGCGCAGCGCCGTGTGGTCGAACAGCTGGTCGAGCGCAATGAGCTGCTCGACACCATTCTCGAAAACGTGGACGCGGCCATTTACCTGAAGGATATTGAGGGCCGTTACCTGTACGCCAACCAGCCGGTACTGGACCTGTATGGGCGGCAACTGGACGACCTGATCGGGCGTACCGACCGCGACCTGATGCCGCCGGAACTGGCGGCGCGGGTAACGGAGTACGACAGCGCGGTAATGGCCGGCGAAGGTGATGACATGCGCGAGGAAACCATCATCGGCGCCGATGGCTGCAAGCACCATTTTCGCTCGCGCAAGGTCGCGCTGCGCCTGCCGGGCCAGCCGGCCTGCCTGATCGGCTTTTCCACGGAGATCACCGAACTGCGCGGCCTGCGCAGCCGCCTCGAGCACGAACGGATCACCGATTCGCTCACCGGGCTGGCCAACCGCACCATGTTCGAGTCGAACCTGGAAGAACAGTTGCTGGTGGCGACCCTGGGCGGGACCTGGCTGGCGGCCGTGATTATCGATCTCGACCAGTTCAAGTTCATCAACAACAACTACGGCCAGGGTATCGGCGACCAGCTCATCCAGCTCGTCAGCCAGCGGCTGCAGCAGTGCGACGTCAGGCCCGGTAACCTGGCACGCCTGTCGGGCGACGAGTTCGCGTTCACCCTGCCCGGGGCGGGGTCGGTCGAGGAGGTGGCGGACCAGGTCGAAGCGATCCGCGCCTGCCTGGGGCAGCCCTACGGGGTGCTGCGCCAGCCGCTGCACCTGACCTTCAGCGCCGGTATCAGCCTGTCGCAGGGCGCCCGCTACAATGCGGCCGAGCTGCTGGGCAGGGCCGAATCAGCCATGTATTCGGCCAAGGATAACGGGCGCGACCAGTACCGTTTCTATTCGCCCGAGCTGGGCGGGGCAGTGGCGCAGCGTGTGGAACTCGAACGCGACCTGCGGGCAGCCATGGGGTCGAGCGAATTCGCCCTGCACTACCAGCCGAAGATGCGGCGCGACGGCAGCGTGGCCGGCTTCGAGGCCCTGATCCGCTGGAACCGTCCCGGCGTGGGGCTGATATTGCCGGACCACTTCATCCCCCTGGCCGAACAGCTCGGCCTGCTGCTGCAACTGGGCCGCTGGGTCATCGAACAGGTTTGCCGCCAGATCGCTGACTGGCGCAGCGCCGGGCTCGGCACGATCCCCGTCTCGGTCAACCTCTCGACCAGCCAGTTGACCAGCGCCGCGCTGCCCGATTACGTGTTCGAACTGATGCGCGCCTACGGCATCAGGCACGGCTGCCTCGAGATGGAACTGACTGAATCGATGATGATGTCCGACCCCGACCTGGCCATTGCGATCCTGCACCGCCTGCGCGGTGGCGGCGTGGTGCTGTCGATCGACGACTTCGGCACCGGCTTTTCCTCGATGGCCTACCTGCGCCAGCTTCCGGTGAACTACCTCAAACTCGACCGCTCGTTCGTCAAGAACATCGCCGACGACCCGAAGGACGCCGACCTGTGCGCCGGCATCATGGCGCTGGCCCACAAGCTCGACATGCACGTCATCGCCGAAGGCGTGGAAACGAGCGCGCAGCACCAGGCGCTGGCCGACTGCGACTGCGACCTGTTCCAGGGTTTCTTGTTCAGCCGGCCGATGTCGGCGAGCACGGCGACCGAGTTCCTGCGCCAGCCGCATTAAGGTCAGCGCAGCTCGACCCTGCTATCTAACAAGGCAACGGCGTCCTGGGCGCCCATCTTCGCTGCCGCCTCGCGAATCGACATGCCGGCCGCATCCAGGACAAGCGCGTCGGCGCCGTGCTCGAGCAGCAGGCGCGCAATCTCGACGCGGTTGAACATGGCCGCGATCATCAGCGCCGTCTTCCCGTTGGGGCCGGCGTTGTCGACCCCGGCGCCGTGCGCAAGCAGCAGGGAGACGCAGGCGGCATCGCCCTTGAAAGCGGCGGCGGCGAGCGGCGTCTGCCCGGCGTCGTTCAGGATTTCCGGGTCGGCGCCGCCGCCCAGCAGGGCGCGCGCCGCCTCGGGGTGGCCGTGATAGCAGGCCAGCATCAGGAGGCTGTCGCCGCGCTCGTTGCGCAGGTTCGGCGGCAGGCCCTGGCCGAGCAGGGTGGACAATTCGCCGGCCGCGCCGGTGCGGGCGTACTGGAAGACGCGGCGCACGAAGGCGAGGGTGTCCTCATCGAGGTCAGGAAGCTGGGCAGGGTTGGCGGGGCGTTGCGGCGGCAGATCCATCGGTGCTCCATCGGGTAGGGAGCTTGATTAAAGCATAAGCCGGAAGTCCGCGTCGTCCGTGCGAGGGCTCGCCCGGGGCGGCAGCTCAGGGCCGGCCGGCATCGGCCACCGTGGTGGGGCGCAGTAGCGGATACGGGTTGATCGCCCCGCCGGCCTCGTAAATGCCGTAGTGGAGATGGGGCGGGGTGCCGGCGGCGTTGCCGGTCGTGCCCACATAGCCGAGGATGGTGCCGGGGCGCACGCGCTGGCCGATTTCAATGTCGGCATAGCTGTCCAGGTGCGCATAATAATGGCGCTGGCCGCCCGGACCGAGCACCCATACCACCTGGCCGCCCAGCCGGTTGCTGCCGACGCGCATGACGATGCCTTCCGTGGCCGAGATCACGGGCGTGCCGCGCCTGGCGAAGATGTCGATGCCCTCGTGTTTGCGCCCGCCGCCGCGCGCGCCACCCCAGGTATCGGCCAGCGCGCGCGGAGCGACGCCGCGTACCGGCACCGGTACCGACTGCGCGGCCGGCATCGACGCCAGGCGCATGGCGTACAGCATGTTCTTGAACCAGGGGCCGCCCAGGGCGTAGGCGCCGAGGACCAGGCCCGCGAGCAGGACGGTGCGGAGGAGTATTCGCATGATCATGGGGTAGGCAAAGCGGACGCAACGAGGCGGACGCCCCAGTGCGGGGCGTCCGCCATGATCGGATCGTCAATGCGCCATTGACTTAGTCAAATGAGTGGGTCAATCTGGCGCGCCGGAATCACACCTTGTCAATTCTCCTTGCCTAAAACGTCCTGGTCCAGGCTTTTACCCAGGCTGGAGCCCTGGTTGCTGCTTTGCTGGCTGCCTCCTTGCTGGCTGCCGCCGCTCCTCGAGCGCGTCCCTCTGCCGAGTGCCGGCGTGGTGTCGCTATCGTCCGCGTCGGCCGACTGGCGATTGCGGTTGCCGCTGTCGCTGGCCGAGGGCTTGCCGATGCCGCCATCGCGCACGCCGTTGTTCAGGTTGCCGGTCGTGCCGGTAACGCCGGCGCTGCTGGTGCCGACGCCTGACAGTTCGTCGTAGCTGCGGCCCTTCATGCCTCTGCCTTTGTTTTCACCCATTTCGCCTCCTGGTGTCGGTTAACGGTGCTTCGATGGTAACGCCGCCCGAGCGCAGGGCAATAGGAGAAAAGGCGACGCCGCTGTAGGAAGTATCGGACGATAACTAGACCAGTGCGCCTTGGGGGTGCGTGCACGATTGACGGCGGCAGGGTATCGGGGCGTGGCCACATGCTTTACTGGTCGGCCACACCGTTGCATACTGCTTGCCATTACGTCTATATCTCTGGAGAAATCCCGATGTCATACATGTTGCTGATCCACGAACCCGTCGGCCAGCGCGCAACGCGCACCGAAGCGGAAGGACGCGCCTTGTACGAACGCATGCTGCGCTTCGGCGACGAGCTGGCGGCCGAGGGCGTGCTGCTCGGCGCGCAGTCGCTCGCACCGACGAGCCAGGCCAGCCGGGTCCGGGTCGAGGGCGGCCGTGCCCGCATCGTTGACGGGCCCTTCGCTGAAGCCAAGGAAATGATCGGCGGCTTTTTCCACGTCAAGGTCGCGACCCGCGACGAGGCGCTGGCGCTGGCCGCGCGCTGCCCGGCGGCCGAATGGGCAACGGTCGAGGTACGGGCACTGGCCCCGTGCTACGAGAGCTGAAAAATAATTTGAAGATGTTTGACGCGGCGTGTCGATTTTCGTTGCGCCCGTTCGTCGTGTCATCAAGAGGCGGCGTGTTACGGACATGTGTCCGGCCGCCTGTCTTTCACATACACAGGAGAACGAACATGCGCTTCATGATCATCGTCAAGGCCACTCCCGAGTCCGAAGCCGGCGTCATGCCCGGCGAAGAGCTGCTCAATGCCATGGCCGACTACCACGGCGAACTGGCGCGCGCCGGCGTCCTGCTCGACGCCAATGGCCTGCACCCGAGCAGCCGCGGCTGGCGCATCGGCTACAGCGGCAGCGAACGAACGGTGATCGATGGCCCGTTCACGGAATCGAAGGAAATGATCGCCGGCTATACCATCATCGGCGTACGCACGCGCGAGGAAGCGCTCGAATGGGCGCGCCGCTTCCCCAACCCGCGTGGGCAGGGAATCGATGCGGAAATCGAAGTGCGCCAGATCTTCGAGCTCGACGATTTCGCGCCAACCGAGGCGATCGAGCGCTTCCGCGAACTGGACGAAACGAACCCGCCGGCGTCGCAGCAAGCCTGAACCCCGCGGCCAACAACGAGGAGCAATCCATGCACAAGCAGATATTCGTCAACCTGCCGGTCCGCGATCTCGGCCGCAGCAGGGAATTTTTCGCCAGCCTCGGCTTCGGCTTCGACCCCCAGTTCAGCAACGACGATGGCGCCTGCATGATCATCGGCGAGAACATCTTTGCCATGCTGCTGGCCGAGCGCTTTTTCCAGGGCTTTACGAGCAAGCCCGTTGCCAATGCCTTCCAGGCGACCGAAGTGCTGACCTGCCTCTCGTGCGAGAGCCGGGAAGAGGTCGACGCCCTGGTCGCCAAAGCGCTGGCCGCCGGCGGGCGCGCGCCGAATCCGAAGCAGGACCACGGCTTCATGTACGGCCACGGCTTCGAGGACCTGGATGGCCACATATGGGAACTCGCGTACATGGATCCCAGCGCGGCCCAAGCGCAGGCGTGATGCCAGGCGTGATGCCGGGCTCGATGGCGGGCGCGATGCGGGCCGATGTCGACAAGGCCATCGGCGCGGTCTGGCGCATCGAGTCGGCGAAGATCGTCGCCGGGGTCGCCAGGCTGGTGCGCGACATTGGTCTCGCCGAGGAACTGGCGGGTGACGCGCTGGTGGCCGCGCTCGAGCATTGGCCAGCCACGGGCGTGCCCGACAACCCGGGGGCCTGGCTGATGCGCACGGCGAAGAACGCCGCGCTCGACCGCCTGCGCCGCGATAAGGTGTTCCAGGAAAAGCTGCAGCAGATCGGCTTCGACCTGGAAGCACAGGAGGCGATGATCGTGCCCGATGTTGTCGACGAACTGGACGCCGAGCGCCAGGATGTGATTGGCGACGACCTGCTGCGGCTGATCTTCACCGCCTGCCATCCGGTGCTCCCGGTCGACAGCCGGGTGGCGCTCACGCTCAAGCTGCTCGGCGGCCTGAACACGGGTGAAATCGCACGCGCCTTCCTCGTGCCCGAGGCGACCATTGCCCAGCGCATCGTGCGTGCCAAGCGGACGCTCGGCAAGGCACGCGTGCCCTTCGAACTGCCGGGCGCTGGCGAGCTCGCCGAACGCCTGGGTTCGGTGCTCGCAGTGGTCTACCTGATCTTCAACGAAGGCTATACGGCCACGGCCGGCAGCGACTGGATGCGCCCGGCGCTGATGGACGAAGCCCTGCGCCTCGGGCGCATGCTGGCGGAGCTGGCGCATCTCGTACCAGCGCTGGAACCCGAAGCGCACGGGCTTGCGGCGCTGATGGAGCTGCAGGCCTCGCGTGCGCGTGCGCGGGTCGACGCGGACGGCAGGCCGGTCCTGCTGCTCGACCAGGACCGCGCGCGCTGGGACGGTATCCTGGTCAGGCGCGGCCTGGCGGCGCTGGCCCGGGCGCAGCAGCTGGGCGGCGCGCCCGGGCCGTACCAGCTGCAGGCAGCGATCGCCGCCTGCCATGCGCGGGCGCGCACGGCGGCCGAGACCGACTGGGCCCGGATTGCGGGCATTTACGGGCACCTGGCGCGCATCGACCCCTCGCCGGTGGTGGAACTGAACCGAGCGGTGGCGGTCGGCATGGCCGAGGGGCCGGCGGCGGGGCTGGTGCTGGTCGATGCGCTGGAGCAGGGCGGGGCGCTCGCCGGCTACCAGTGGCTGCCGAGCGTGCGCGGGGATTTGCTGGAAAAGCTGGGGCGGCGCGCCGAGGCGGCCGCCGAGTTCGAGCGCGCGGCATCGATGGCCGCGAATGCGCGCGAGCGGGCACTTCTCCTCGCGCGCGCGAGGGAGAACGGGGGCGGGTGAGCGGGGCTGTCCGCGCCGGGCAGGTGCCTGCATCCCTGAGTTTGTTACTTTTGGTGAAGTTTCTCGAGCGACTGTGCCTTTACTCGTTGAGCCCTCTCTCAAGGGGTACAACGTGGCGGCAACAAGCTCCGTTATTCAAACAACACAAGGAGATTGAATGAGTTCCACAAGCTTTTCGCGCCGGTCCTTCACCTGCGCGGCAGTAGCCGTCGCGCTTGCCTTGCCGTTTACGGGCGCGCTGGCCGCGCCATTCAGCTCGGAGCGCATCGCTGTCCGCACCGAAGGAGCGGGCCCGGATGTCGTGCTTGTTCCCGGCCTGAACTCTTCGCCGCGCGCCTGGGCCTCGACCGTCGCCGCGCTTCCGGGCTACCGCTACCACCTGGTGCACATCGCGGGCTTCGCCGGGAAGCCGGTTGGTGGCAACAAGGAGGGAAGGGTCGCGGCGCCGGTGGCCGAGGAGATCGCACGCTACATCCGGGAATCCGGCCTCAGGCAGCCCGCCGTCATTGGCCACTCCTTGGGCGGCACGATCGGCATGATGCTGGCAAGTCGTCATCCGGATGCGCTGTCGCGCCTGATGGTCGTCGACATGGTGCCGTATTTAGGGGTGATGTTCGCCGGGCCCGGTGCTACTGCGGAAAAGGTCGAGGCGGTCGCGGACGGGTTCGCTGCCCGCATGCGCGCGGCCAGTCCGGAACAGCGCGCCAAGGGTGCCAGCGACACCATCAAGGGTATGGTCAACACCGAGGCGATGAGGCCAGGCGCCATCGAAGATTCACAGGCGAGCGACCCCGACCTGGGAGGGCGCGCCTACCGTGAGCTGATCGTGACCAACCTGATCCCCGAACTGGCGAACATCAAGGTGCCTGTCACCGTGCTGTATGTCCAGCCGAAGAACCTGCCCGTGCCGGCCGCGCAGTTCGACGCCGGCTACAGGGCCGCGTACGCGCCGGTCAGGAACCTTCAGCTCACGCGCATCGAGGACAGTGCGCACTTCATCATGTGGGACCAGCCCCAGCGCTTCCAGAATGAAATGAAGACCTTCCTCGGCACGCGATAAACCCGGCCGGAGTGCACCGCCAGGGTTTACCGGGCAGCATTAATGGCCGTGCTGCTTTTCGTACTCGTCGGCCTCGGCCTTGGTCACGTGCACGATGCCGTCCGGGTGCTCGGGCGGGGTGTAGAGCGTGTACAGGCGCATCGGTGCGGTGCTTGAGGTATTGATGACGTTGTGCTCGGTGCCGGCCGGGACCACCACCGCCGTGCCGTCTTCGAGGGCATGCTTTTCGCCGTCGAGGATGGCCACGCCTTCGCCTTCTTCCACGCGGATAAACTGGTCGTGGTCGTCGTGATGTTCCATCCCGATTTCCTCGCCCGGCTGCAGTGTCATGATGACGAGCTGGCTGCGTGGAGTGGTGTACAGGACTTCACGGAAGTTATTGCCCGCAAGCGTTTTTTCTTCAATATTGATGCTATAGCCCGACATGTTTTCTCCAGAATGTGCGCTGGCGCCGCCGACAGTGGGCGCCACTTGAAAACAATTGTATAGCAGGCCACACGGGGCCGTTGGACGAGCCGGTTCTTGTGCCGCACCGATGGGGCATCGCTCCGTTTATCGTTTCCACCCGCGGTCGCGCGCGGCGCGCTCGGCGTCTGCGTCCAGCGTCATGCCTTCCATGCGCTCGTCGATCACCTCGAGCACGGCGGCGGGCGCGGTGCTGCCGGCCTGGCGGTAGGCGCCGCTGTCGGCCGGAGCGTCCTGCAGCACGGGGATGCGCCAGGTGTCGCCGTGACGGCAGGCCAGGCCGGCAGTGCCACGGGCAGTGAAGCTGCGGCAGTAAGCGCCGCCGCGGGCGGCGAAGGTGACGCCGATCTGGACCCGCTTGCCCGCTTGCGCGCTGCCCGCCAGCTGTTGCGACAGCGCGCCCGCCAGTTCGCCCTGGGCGACCAGGCGCCCGTTGGCGTCCGTGGACACCAGGCCGGCATCGTCGCCCCCGTTCATCCACAGGGTACCGGCCAGAACGCCGACGGCCAGCGAGGCCGCCAGTGCACCCCAGCGTGGCCAGGCGCGCCGCTGCACGCTGGGAGCACTTGTCGAGTCTTCCGACCTGGCTGCGGCACGCGCTTTGGCCTTGCGCTCCCGGGCGGCATCGAGCGATGCGATAGTGCCAGTCTTTCTTTCAAGCGGCGCTCCAGTCGCGGCGACAGCCACTGGCGGCTGCAGGCGCGCCGGCACCGGCTCGTCGAGCACGCCCGCGAAGGCGGCAAAGACATTCGCGCGCAGTGCGCGGTGGCGGGCGATGCCGGCGGCGATCGCCGGGTCGGCGCGCTCGGCGGCCTCGACGGCGCTGCGCTCGGGTTCGCCCAGCTCGCCGTCGGCATAGGCCATCAGGGTTTCGTCGGAAAAGCGCATGCTTCGGTCCTCGTCTCGTCAAGCAACAGTTTCTGTAATGCGTCGCGCGCCCGGGCCAGCCGGCTCGTCAACGTGCCTATCGGAATCTCCAGCACCTCGGCCGCTTCCTTGTACGGCAAGCCGTCCACCAGCACCAGCGCGACCACCATCCGGTGCTCGTCGGAGAGCAGGCTCATCGCCTTTTGCACGGCCATGCGCTGCTGGTGTGCCTCCGCACCGTCGTGGCCGACATGTTCGCCTTCCTCCTCGGGAGCGAACAGCTGGTCGCGCCGCATCCGGCTGCGCACTTCGTCGATCCAGGCATTGCGGATGATGCGAAACAGCCAGCTGTCCAGGCGCGTGCCCTCCGTATATTGATCGGCGCGGCCGAGCGCGCGCTCCATCGCGACCTGGACCAGGTCGTCGGCATCCTCCCGGTGGAAGGTGATGGAGCGCGCAAAACGGCGCATCCGGGGCAGCAGGGCGGCAAGTTCGTTGGCGAGCATGGCTTGGTGGGTGGTCACATGAAGTAAAACGTCGGCGCGAGGGATTTTATTCCATCTGCCAATCGTTTTTCCTAATATAGTTCTCAAAATCATCTTTTCGTTTATGATCCCCACCATGAAACCCCGCCGTCCCCTCCCCGGATGCCTGCTGATTGCCGCGCTCGCGCTGTGCAGCGCCGGCGCGGCCCATGCACAGTTGCGCCTGCCGTCCATGAATTTGCCACAGTCGCTGCCGCAGCTCGGGCAGCCGGGCCTGGAGAACCTGGTGCGCCCGGCCGAGCGCCTGCTCGACCGCGCGGTGCCGGGCGAGCTCGGCCTGCTGCGCCTGGGGCAGGTGGACGAGCTGCTGCGCCGCCATCGCGACGTGCTCGAGCGCGACCCGCGCGGCGAACCGGTGGTGCGCCGTGAAATCGTGGCGACCTCCCCGACGCCGGCCGTCCTGCGCGAAGCCGCCGCTATCGGCTTCGAAGTGGTCCGCGAGCAGCACTTCGAGGAACTCGGCGAGTCGCTCGTCGTGCTGCGTGCTCCTGCCGGCATGGCGACGACCGACGCGCTTGCGCGCCTGCGCAGCCTTGACCCGCAGGCATCCTTCGACTTCAACCATGTGTACCTGGGCGGCTCGGGCGCGCCGCCCGATGGCGGTGGCGCCGGTGGCGAAGCGGCCGGCGGCGGCGCGCCAGAACGAGCGCAAGGCAGGGTCGGGCTGATCGACAGCGGCGTCGATACCGCGCACCCGGTGTTCGCCGATGCCACGATCGAACAGTTCGGCTGCGGTGGCAGGCAGCATCCGGCGCCGCATGGCACGGCCGTGGCCGCACTGATGATCGGCCGCGCGGAACGGTTCCGGGGCGCGGCGCCCGGCACCCGGCTGTATGCAGCCGACATCTATTGCGACGGCCCGACCGGCGGCTCGGCCGACAAGATCGCGGCCGCGCTGGCCTGGATGGCGAAGCAGCGGGTCGGGGTCGTCAACCTGAGCCTGGTCGGGCCGGCGAATGCCACGCTCGGCCGCATGGTCGCGGCGCTGGTGGGGCGCGGGCATCTGCTGGTAGCGGCAGTGGGCAACGACGGGCCCGCGGCGCCGCCGCTGTACCCGGCGAGTTACCCGGGCGTGGTCGGTGTGAGCGCGGTCGACCGCCAGGGACGGCCGCTGCCGGAAGCCGCACGCGGCCCGCAGGTGATGTTTGCCGCTCCCGGCAGCCAGATGGTGAGCGCGGCGCCGGGCGCGCCGCCGTACCGCCAGGTGCGCGGCACCTCGTTTGCGGCGCCGATCGTCGCCGCGCTGCTGGCGCAATCGCTGCCGGAGCCTGGCCGCGACACGGCGCCGCGGGCGCTGGCCGCACTGGCGCGCCAGGCCGTGCGCGGCGATGCCGCAGCAGTCAGCAACGCCACCGGGCACGGCGTGGTGGGCGCCGCGCTGCGGGTCGATCCGGCGCGCTTCCGCTAAAAAAATATAAATATTTTCGGATCGATGGAATAAACGGTCGAGGCCGCTCGTTTTCCATGTAACGGCGCCGGATTGTGCGCCCCACTTACAGGAGAAAACCATCATGAAGACCAAGAACATCGTTCGCCACATCGCCATCGCCCTGTCCATGACCGTTGCCGTGTCGGCACAGGCCCAACTGCTCGGCGGGGGCGGTGGCGGCGGACTGGGCGGCGCAGTCGGCGGCATGATCGGCGGCGGCGGCAACTTCGGCGGGCGCATGGGCTCGATGGAGCCGATGGGCAGCCGCGGCTCGGCCCTCGACGCGACCCGCCATATCGAACGCCGCGCCAGCAGCCGCCTCGATGCCGGCGGCGAGGCCGGCGCCCGCGGCAACGCCGGTGCGGGTCTCGCGGGGCAGTTGCCGCTCGGCGGACGCGGCGCGGCGAATGGCGCAGGCAGTAGCGAGGCCGGCCTGGCCGGCAGCCTGCCGACCGCAGGCCGCGAGATGCGCGGCCGGGTCGACGGTGAGGGCAGCGGTGCCGGCACCCTTGGCGGCAGCCTCGAACGTGCGGCTGCGCCGATCCAGGGCGGCAGCGCGGCCGGCGGCGCGTCGGGCGCCGGCAACGGAGCGTTGACTGGCAGCCTTGGCCGTGCGGCTTCTTCCTTGCGAGGCGGCGGCGATGCTGCAGCCTCGGGATCCGGCAGCGCCGCAGGCAGCGGCAACGGCAATGCCGGGCTGACAGATAATCTCGGCCGCGGGGCGTCCGCGCTGGCGGGTGGCGGCAGCACTGCCGGCAGCGCATCCGGTTCGGCAAGCGGAGCGGCTGGCGCCAGCCGCTCCGTGACCGTTTCCGGCAGCCCATCGGGCGCCAGCGCCGACGTGCAGGGGCACGGGAGCGCTTCCGGCTCGCTCGGCATGGAGCCTGGTGCTGTCGCAGGACAGGCGCGCGACCTGGTCGGCAGCGCCCGCGCCGGGGCTGGCGCAGCCGCCGCCCCAGCGGTGGCCGCGGCGCGCAGCCAGGCCAACAGTACGGCCGAGTATGCGCGCTCGAGCGTCAATGGCGCACGCGGTGCGGCCGGCGCGACTGCGCGCGGCGCGGCTGGCAGTGCGCGCGCCATCGCAGGGAAAGCGGCGTCGACGCAACTGCCGGTGTCGGGCACGCTGAACGGTTCTGCCTCGGCTGGCGGTTCGGCCGGCGGCTCGGCTTCGGGCAGCGGCGGAACGAACTAAAGAAAACGGGTCCGGGCCGCGCGCCGCTCCCAGGCGCGCGGCGCTTATGCCAGCTGGACATGTTTATATAGGAAATCGATCCTTCTGGGCGGTGGTGCCTTGCCCTATACTGCACGGTTCATTGAACAAGCTGTTGGAGAACCCATGGGCACCCGCCGTACCTTCCTCGCCTGCGCCATCGCGCTTTCCGCCCAATTTGCGCTTACCGGCGCAGCCAACGCCGACCAGCTCGCCGACATCAAGAAGAAGGGCGAGATGGTCTTCGGCGTGCTCGGCACGGACGAGCCGAACAGTTTCATCGACCCGAAGACGCGCGAACTGGTCGGCTACGAAATCGACATCGCCAAAGCCGTGGCCAAAAAAATCGGCGTGAAACCCGTGTTCCGCCAGATGTCGGTGGCCGCGCGCATTCCCGAACTGCAGCAGGGCCATGTCGATGTGCTCGCCGCCACGCTCACGCATAACAAGGAGCGCGAGTCGCAGGTCGATTTCGCGCTGACGCATTTCGTCACCGGCTCGAAAGTCATGGTGCGGGCCGCCAGCGGCGTCACGGCGCTGCCGCAACTGGCCGGGAAGAAGGTCGTCACGGTGCGCGGCGGCACCCAGGAAACGAACATCCGCGCCGCCGTGCCGACCGCCACCATCGTCACCTTCGAAAACACCCAGCAAGCCTTCCAGGCCCTGCAGCAGGGCAAGGGCATCGCCTACGTCAACGACGAGTCCTCGCTGCTGGCCGACTACGGCAAGCTGGGCCCGGCGGCGAAGAATTTCACGATCCTGCCGAACAGCATCGGCCGCGAATCGATCGCGCTCGGCCTGCGCAAGGGCGAAAAGGGGCTCAAGACCGTGGTCGACGCCACCCTGCGCGAACTGGAAGCGAGCGGCGCGGCGAATGCCCTGTTCAACAAGTGGTACGGCCCGGGCACCCGCCCGAACATGGCTAAACGCGGCTTTACGATCAGCACTGACAAGATTTAAAAGCAGGCGTCACCCTTGTTCGATCCCGCCATCCTGCAGTCCGGCCAGTATCACGACTGGCTGGTGCAGGGCCTCATCCTTTCCCTGCAACTGACCGCCGCCAGCTTCGTGCTGGCGCTGCCCTTCGGTGTGGTCATTGCGCTGATGCGCAGCTCCCATTCCAAGGCGCTGCGCGGCATCGGCGCGTCGGTCGTCGAGGGCATCCGCAACGTTCCGCTGCTGGCGCACCTGCTGTTTTGGTATTTCGCCTTTCCCGAGCTACTGCCTGAGCCGCTCAAGCTGGCGCTGTACGACAGCCATCCCGAAGCGATCTGCGCCGTCATCGCACTGTCGCTCTATAGCGGCGTGCACATGGCCGAAGACATCCGCAGCGGCATCCGCGCCGTCCCGGGCACGCAGCTGGAAGCGGCCCGTTCGCTCGGCCTCGGGCGCCTCGCCAGCGTACGCCTCGTGCTGCTGCCGCAAGCCTTCCGCATCTCGGTGCCGCCGCTGCTGTCGCAGACAGTTAACCTGTGGAAGGACACCAGCGTGGCCACCGTGATCGGCGCCGCCGAAATGATGTACCAGGCCGCGCGCGTGGAGACGGCCACCTTCCGCAGCGTCGAAGCGTTTACCTTTGCAACGCTCGCTTACCTGACCGTGTCGCTGCTCATTTCGCTGGCGGCCGCCCTGTATGCGCGCCGTTTCCCGGTGCGGACAAGTTGAGGCGGCCATGATTGAATTGATCCAGGATTACTGGTTGTATTTCCTCGTCGGGCAATACCCGAACGGGCCGCTCGGCGGGCTGTCCCTGACGATCCTCTTATCAGGCGCGGCGCTGCTGCTGGCAATGCCGCTCGGCCTGCTGCTGGGCGTGGCGCGCGTCAGCCCCTGGCGCGCGCTGCGCTGGCCGACCGCCACGCTGGTGCAGGTCGTGCGCGCCGTGCCGCTGCTGCTGGTCGTATTCTGGGCCTACTTCTTCCTGCCAGCCGTGACCGGCGTGAAGACCGGGCAGGCCACGACCATGCTCATGACGCTGGTGCTGTTCGACGCGGTGTACCTGGCCGAAATCGTCGCCGCCGGCATCCGGTCGCTGCCGAAAGGCCAGATGGAGAGCGCGCGCTCGCTCGGCCTGGGCTACTTCCAGGCCTTGCGCCTGGTCGTGCTGCCCCAGGCGCTGCGCCATGTATTGCCGTCGCTGGTCAGCCAGCTGGTGGCGACCATCAAGGCCACCTCGCTCGGCTACATCATCGGCCTGTCGGAAGTGTCCTTCATCGCCACCCAGGTCAACACGCTGGTGTTCACCAAGGCCGTCGAGGTCTACCTGATCCTGGCGCTGACCTATTTCGTCCTGTGCTTCGGCCTGTCGCGCCTCGCGTTTTTGCTCGAACGCCGCCTTGGACAGGGTTCGAGCCGGCCCCAGTCCATGTCGTTTTAGAAGAGATACCCGAACGATGATCGTTCTCGAGCAAGTCAACAAGTGGTACGGCGACTACCACGCCCTGGTCGACGTGACCGGGCAAGTCGCGAAAAACGAGGTCGTGGTCGTTTGCGGGCCGTCCGGGTCCGGCAAGTCAACCCTGATCCGGACCCTGAACCGCCTCGAGGAGATCGACGGCGGCCGCATCGCCATCGACGGGCGCGACATCCACGCGCGCGGGCTCGACGTGAATGCCCTGCGCGCGGGGATCGGCTTCGTGTTCCAGAGTTTTAATTTGTTCCCCCACCTGACGGCACTGGAGAACTGCATGCTGGCGACCGTCAACCTGAAGCGCGCCACGAAGCCTGAGGCAAAGGCCTATGCGCTCGAGCTGCTCGACGGCGTCGGGCTGGCGCACAAGGCCAACGCCTGGCCGCACGAACTGTCGGGCGGGCAGCAGCAGCGGGTGGCGATCGCGCGCGCGCTGGCCATGCGCCCGCCGATCATGCTGTTCGACGAGCCGACCAGCGCGCTCGACCCGGAAATGGTGGGCGAGGTGCTGCAGGTGATGCGCCGCCTGGCAACGGGAGGCATGACCATGGTCTGCGTGACCCACGAAATGGGCTTTGCCCGCGACGTGGCCGACCGTGTCTGGTTCATGGCCGAAGGGCGCATCCTCGAGCAGGGCACGCCCGAGGCATTCTTCACCAATCCTCGCCATCCACGGGCGCAGCAGTTCCTGGCGGACCGCAGCGGGCGCTAAGTCTTCTTCGTCACCGCGCTCATGTCCAGCTCGATCCAGGTCGGCGCGTGGTCGCTCGGCTTCTCGCGCGCGCGAACGTCGCGGTCCACGCCCGCCGCCCGCAGCGCAGGGGCGAGCGCGGGGCTGAGCAGCAGGTGGTCGATGCGCAGCCCGGCATTGCGCCCAAACGCATTGCGGAAATAATCGAAGAAGGTGTAGATGACCTCGTCCGGGTGCATCGTGCGCAGCGAGTCGGTCCAGCCCTGCGCCATCAGGCGGTGAAAGGCTTCCCGGGACTCGGGGCGGAAGAGGGCGTCGTTCACCCAGCGCTCCGGTTTATACACGTCGAGCTCGGTCGGCATCACGTTGTAGTCGCCGGCCAGCACAACCGGGGCGCCGGTTTCCAGCAGCTGGGCCGCGCGCGTGATGAAACGCTCGAACCAGGCCAGCTTGTAATCGAATTTCGGCCCCGGCGCCGGATTGCCGTTCGGCAGATACAGGCAGGCGACCACCAGGTCGTCGACCACCGCTTCCAGGTAGCGGCTCTGCTCGTCGCTGTCGTCGCCGGGCAGGCCGCGCGTGACCTCGACCGGATCCTTGCCGCGCGCCAGGATCGCTACGCCGTTCCAGCTCTTCTGCCCCTGCCAGATCGCGCCATAGCCGGCCGCGTTGATCTCGGCGATCGGAAAGCGCTCCTGTGGCGACTTCAATTCTTGCAGGCAGGCCACGTCCGGCTGCTTTTCTTCCAGCCATTGCAGCAGGGCGCTCATGCGGGCGTTCATGCCGTTGATGTTGAAGGTGGCAATCTTCATTTTTCGATCCATGCTCACTATCCATGCGGGTTTTAGGCGATATCGCGAGGTGCTGAACCGGTCTAGCTACAATTTTAGCTACAAGTTGCAGATGAGCCAGAAAGCGACGATGAGAGCTGATCATACCTGATCAGCTTTTAGCCTTGCTCTCGGCAATCGCGCGCCGGGAAAGGTCCGGCATCTTTACGGCGCTCGGCGCTTTGTAAAGCATTCGTTCCATGTCATTCTTTTGTATTACCGGTTTGCGGCTTGCGCCCCGAGCGCCGTTTTAGGGGCGAGAGCCGGGTTGGCTCGGCGATTTGTTTGTTGTAGCGCCAGTAAGTGTCGGCGCGTTGCGTTAGACCTCGCGCGTGCCGAGCGCGCTGCGCGGGCGTTCGTCCACGCACGGTCCACGCCGCGCGGCGCCGGCTACGGGGCCGATTGCGGACCTCCCGAACGCATTGCTGGCGATGTCCTGGATCGCAGAAACTCGTACGCTGGCGAGCACGCTTATACTGCACCGCCAGCAAGCTTCGCCAACAGCAGCACATCGCTCGATTCGATGCACTCCGGCACCTGCTCGGACAGCCTCTGCAGATGCGGCGCTGCAAGATGCCGGTCGAGATCGGCCTGGCTGCGCCATTCCTCGGTAAAGACGAAGCGACGTGGATTACCCATGTCGCGGTTCACCTGATAACTGATGCACCCTTCCTCTCGCAGCGTCGTCTCGACAACGCTGCGGAAAAGGGCTTCCAGTTTCTCTTCAAAGCCGGGTTTGGCAACAAAAATAGCAACGACGGGCAAGGTCATGATGGTCCCTGAAAGTGAGCGATCAGCAAGATTATCACAATGATCAAGGCAAGCCGATCGTCGACGCGGGACGAATGCGACAGCCCCGACATGCCGGGCTCGTCAGCAAGTTTCAGGCGTTCCTTCTATACTGGCCGCCCGCCGCGGCGTAGACCGCGGCTTGACCCACGTTTTGAATACGAAAGAACCATGTCAGCCTTATTTACACCGTTTACGCTAAAAGACGTCACCCTGCGCAACCGCATCGCGGTGCCGCCGATGTGCCAGTACCGCGCCAACGATGGCTTCGTCAACGAATGGCACCAGACCCATTACGCAGGCATCGCCCGTGGCGGCGCCGGCCTGGTGATCGTGGAAGCGACCGCGGTCTCGCCGGAAGGCCGTATCACGCCAGGCTGCGCTGGCCTCTGGAATGATGCACAGGTCGAGGGCATGGCGCACATCGCCACTCGCATCAAGGCCGCAGGTGCGGTCGCCGGCATCCAGATCGGCCACGCCGGCCGCAAGGCCAGCGCCAACCGTCCGTGGGAAGGCGACGACCACATTCCGTCGGAAGATGCCTACGGTTGGGATACCATCGCACCGTCGGCGGTCGCCTTCGGCAACAACCTGCCGAAAGTGCCAAAGGAAATGACCCTCGACGACATCGCCCGCGTCAAGGCCAATTTCGTCGACGCTGCCCGTCGCGCGCGCGACGCCGGCTTCGAATGGCTGGAACTGCACTTTGCGCACGGTTACCTAGGCCAGAGCTTCTTCTCGCCGCACTCCAACCAGCGCACCGACGGGTACGGCGGCGATTTCACCGGCCGCAGCCGCTTCCTGCTCGAGACCCTGGAGGCCGTGCGCGAAGTCTGGCCGGCGAACCTGCCGCTGACCGCGCGCCTCGGCGTCATCGAATACGACGGCAAGGACGAAGAAACCCTGAACGAGTCGATCGAACTGATCCGCATGATGCGGCAGCGCGGCCTGGACATGCTGAGCGTCAGCATCAACTTCACCATTCCGGACGTGAATATTCCCTGGGGACCGGCCTTCCTGGGCCCGGTGGCGAAGCGCGTGCGTGAACAGGCGGGCCTTCCGGTCGCTTCGGCCTGGGGCTTCGATGGTCCGCACCTGGCGGAACGCGCCGTGGCCGAGGAGCAGCTAGACCTGGTCATGGTCGGCCGCGCCCACCTGGCCAATCCGCACTACCCGCTGCAGGCAGCCAAGGAACTGGGCGTGGAGCGTCCGACCTGGGTGCTGCCGGCGCCGTATGCGCACTGGCTCGAGCGTTACAGCATGCAGAAGTAAGACAGAATTAACAACGTGCGTCGGCCGGGGGATGTTTGTCCCGACTGGCCGACAATGTCGAGAAACGGTTCGACGCCTGCAAAATCGTGCACGTAATGGAAGCACGTGTGAACGATTCGCCCATCACCCCACCGGCGGGCATTCGTTTACGGCGGGCGTCGGAACATGCTTGATTGAACAAAGTTTAGTCAAGTTAGTTGTGGCAGCTGAACGTCTGCGCCTAGCCGAAAGTGGACCTGTTGTAGCGTCCGCTTACGACTGCGCATTCAATCGGTCGACGCAACACATGCATGAAATCGTTGCGCAGGTGTTTCGTAGTTAAGTGTCTTCCTGGGCCGCTCGTTCAATTGCCTGGCCACTTCATCGAGCTTCTCCTGAGGATACGCCGAGAG
>NZ_JBHSMU010000019.1:0-440973 GCF_042655085.1 Massilia niabensis
GTGTCTGACGCTCGACAAGTGTAGCGATCTGGCTGTTGTGGCTGCCGAAAAGCAGGTCGCCTTCCCGGTGGCCAGGTACCGCACGATCTTCGACAGCAGCAGGACGCTCGCTGATCGAAACCGTGTCGACGATCCTGCCGTGGTTGTCTGTTTTTTTGCGTGTGATGGCGGGATCGGCGCATGTTCCGGCTACGCCGCAAGTGCTCCGGCAACTCCTTTTTCAGGGCACCATGGGCCTGAATGTAGAGGCTACGATAGATCGTTTCGTGTGAGACGTGATAGTCCTCGTCACTCGCGTATGCCTGCTTGAGCCAGCCAGCGATTTGCTCGGGCGAGCATTGCAGCTGGCGTTTGCTGGCGACGATATCAGCCAGCGCTCGATTCACCACGAGCTTACACGGCTTGGGACGTCGTGCTCGATCCCGGGCACGTTGGTCGGCCTGGTTTGCTCGATATCCTTCCAAACCACCATTTCGCTTCATCTCCCGAGACACTGTTGAGGGTGATCGGCCGAGGGAAAGGGCAATGGAGCGAATCGAACAGCCTGCTACGACTGCGCGGGATATTTCTTCGCGCTCAGCAAGAGTTAGCGCCAGGCGCGAGCGACATCGTTGTGCTGGACATATTCCACCTGTTTCGCCCAGAATCCGAATGACTGAAGAGTGGTTTCGGTCGAACAACTGGGCAATCTTTTGGAGCGGATCGCCCTGGCGCCATCGCTCCCACATTAGTGCCTTCTGATTGTCCGTGTAGATAATCCGAGATTTCCGCTCCATGTGAACACTCCTCCATAAGTCTTAGAGTGTTGCGTTCACCGGTTGAATCCACAGCCGAAAGCGGTCATAGCCTAGGCGCCGAGGCGCCGATTCTCATGAGGATTGACTCGGAGCTGGTAGATGCATCCGTTATCAACTGAAAGAAAGCACGCATGCAGATCGAATTTGAGACCCCAGATCAACCCGCTGTTCACGAGCTCATCGGAGAGCTCGATGCTTACCTGTATTCGCTTTACCCGGCCGAGAATGTGTACGCACTCGACATATCTTCGCTGTGCCACTCGAGCGTCTTGTTTGCCGTGGTTCGTGACGCCGCCGGGGCTCCGATTGGCTGTGGCGCCATCGTAATTAAACCGGAATACGGCGAAGTCAAGCGGATATACGTACGTCCGCAGGCACGCGGCCAAGGCATAGCACGTCGGCTGATAGAAGCGTTGGAAGCGAAGGCCGTGCAGAGCGGTTGCCGAACTTTTATGCTGGAGACGGGGCCTACGATGCCGGGAGCTCTGGCTTTGTACGAACGGATGGGTTACCAGCGCCGTGGTTCGTTTGGCAACTACCCAGATCACCCGTTGTCGGTTTTTATGCAAAAGGACGCCAGATAAGACTGTGCGGTGAGAATGGAGTAGCAGAAGCGCTTAGATCCGCTCAGGGTCGGTGGCAGACGTTCAGATAGGTCTGCTACCGGCCAGAAGCGCACGTACGCAGTATAGCCCGAGCATCAAGATGGTGGCCATGTTCTCAGCCGGACTGATGCCATGGCCCAAGCACTTCTCCCAGAAGATCTATGTCCGCTTATAGCCGCTCATCTACCTGTCCAGGCAATCGCCAAAAGGCGGAAGGCCGCGCATCAATGATCGCGCGGCCCTGGCGGGAATCCTGTTCGTCCTCAAGAGTGGGATACTTTGGGAATATCTGCCGTGTGCGAGCATACTGGCTGAAACCTTACCGATCGCAGCAAGGATCGCGCGTGACCGCACGGCGTCACGTGAAAGGCTTGGCCGATGGCGATGGGCCGTACAGCGAACCCTCGGCTCGCTCTACCGATTTCGGCAACTACGCATCCCCCACGAGCGCCGGGTCGGCATTCACCAATCCTTTCTTTCGCTAGCCTGCGCTCTCTTCTGTTAGAAGTACATCGAGAGCTTTTGTCAGGCGCCATTAAAACTTCAGGGTTTCGCCGTCGGCTGGAATGCGGACCCGATCCCCGATGCCATGCTGCCGGACGTGGTCGCGCAGCTCCTTGCGGCTCAGTGTCATGTGATTGATCGCATCCATATGGGAAGCGATGATCGTCGCCTTGGGTGCAGCCTGCGCCGCATGCAGCACGTCGTCCTTGCCCATGATGATCGAACCGGTGAAGCCAATCATGCGCGCATCGCCGGCGTTCAGGATGATGACGTCGGGCTTGAACTTCGCCAGGGCCTGGTCGACGTCGCTACGCCAGACGGTATCGCCCACCACATAAAGGGTTTTCGCACCCGGAGCCTGGAATACAATGCCCATCGCCTTGCCCAGCGCCTCGGCCACCGGCTTCATTGCGTACATGGCATCCGTACCGTGCTGGCCGCCGGTTTTGGTCAGCTGCACGCCTTCGAAGTCGGTCTTGTCGCCGAGGATGCGCACATTGGTAAAACCCTGGCCGCGGATGATCTTCGCGTCCGCTTCGTCCTGCACGAACACGGGAATACCTTTCGGGATGTGCTGGTGGTCGCCGCCATCCCAATGGTCGAGGTGGGTATGGCTGACGATGACCGCATCCACGCCTTTCAGCACCTCCTCCACCGGCATCGGAAGTTCGACGAGCGGATTGCGCAGCTTGCTGTTGAAGGTGCCTTCGAAGCCCGGATACTTTCCTTTCTTTGCCAGGAAAGGGTCGAGCAGGAATGTCTTGCCCGCGTAGTGGATCTTCGCCGTGGCGTTGCGTATCTGCTGAACCTGCACGGCCTGCTTGCCGGCGGCGGAAGCGGCTTGGCCGGCGGCGTGGGCCGGGGCGGCGAGGGCGCCAATGGTGAGCGAGAACGCGATGGCGCGGAGGGTGGTCATTGTCTGCATGGTGCTGTTTCCCTGGGAATGAAAGATTGGAAGCAGCATTGTGGCCGAGGCGCGCCCCGTTTAAAATTGACCCACAAGCCAATTATCGACACTTTTGGGCCACGGCCCGACAGTCCCTTCGCCATGTCAAAGCCCCTGCCTGTCGTTGCGATGATTGCCTATCCGAGCTTCAGCCCCTTCCATTTCGCCGTGCCCTACCTGGTCTTCAATTCGGAGCTGCCGGAAGGTCGCCTGTTTGACCTGAAGATCGTCTCGCCCTGTGGCGGGCCGCTGGCGGCCGAGCGGGCCTTGACGGTGCATCCGGATGGCGGCCTGGAACTGGTGGAGACGGCCGACATTGTCGTGGTGCCGGGCTGGCACGACCTGGCGACGCCGCCGGAGCCAGAGCTGGCTGAAGCGCTGGCACGCGCCCATGCACGGGGTGCGCATGTGGTCGGGCTGTGCTATGGGGCCTATGCCCTGGCTTATGCAGGGCTGCTGGACGGGAAGCGGGCATCGACGCACTGGATGGCGGAGCAGGATTTCAGCCGCCGTTTTCCGCGCGTGAAGCTCGACATGAACGCCCTGTATGTCGACGAGGACTGGCTCATTACCTCCGCAGGCACCGGGGCGGGACTCGACTGCTGCCTGTATATCGTGCGCGAGTATTACGGCTCCGCGACCGCCAACAAGGTCGCGCGGACGATGGTCATACCGCCGCACCGCGAGGGCGGGCAGGCGCAGTTCATCGAGCAGCCGGTGGCCGTGTCCACCCACGATGCCCAGATCAACCGGCTGCTCGACTACCTGCGCGAAAACATCGGCAGCCAGCATACGATCGACGGCCTGGCAGCGCGCGCGGCGATGAGCCGGCGCACCTTCACGCGCCACTTCGGCAAGGCTACCGGCATGACCCTGGTCGACTGGCTGGTCAACGAGCGCCTGCGTCGGACCCGCGACCTGCTTGAAACCACGACGCTGCCGGTCGAAAAAATTGCCGAGCTTGCCGGGTTCCAGACGCCGGTGTCGTTCAGGCAGCATTTCAAGAAGCGCTTCCAGGTTAGCCCGAGGGACTGGCGCCGGACATTCGGGCAGGAGACGGCCGCTGTAGATTAGGTTGCCGCCGGACCCCTGCCACAAGTTCTGCTTGACCTTCCCATGATGGTAAGGTGTACCGTGAGTGCATGTTAAGCACAAGGTACGAGGGTAAAAGCATGAGCAACGCAAATAAACAGCTGGCAGCGGCCGGCGCGCCGGCCCTGAGCCTGCCGATCGAGGGCATGAGCTGCGCGTCCTGCGTCGGGCGGGTCGAAGCGGCGCTGCGCAAGGTCGAGGGCGTGGGGAGCGTCACGGTCAACCTCGCCACCGAGCGGGCAGAAGTGCGGCCGAGCGGCGATGGCGCGGTCGACCGCGCCGCCCTGGTCCAGGCAATCGAGAAAGCGGGATACGAGGTTCCCGCGCAGACGGTCGAACTGTCGGTCGAGGGCATGACCTGCGCGTCCTGCGTCGGGCGGGTCGAGCGCGCGCTCCAGGCCGTGCCTGGCGTGGCCGAGGCCACGGTCAACCTGGCCACCGAGCGGGCGACGGTGCGCGGCGTGGCGGCACCTGATGCGCTGCTGGCGGCAATTGCCAAGGCTGGGTATGAAGCCCGGCTGCCCGCTGCGATGGCCGCCGCTCACGAGGACGAGGCCGTGGACAGGAAGGATGCCGAACGGCTGGCGCTCAGGCGCGATCTCCTGCTGGCGAGCGCGCTGGCGCTGCCGGTCTTCATCCTCGAGATGGGCTCGCACCTGGTTCCGGCGATGCATCACTGGGTGATGGAGACGATCGGCAGGGGGCCGAGCTGGACCCTCCAGTTCGTCCTGACCACGCTGGTGCTGCTGGTTCCCGGCCGCCGTTTCTACACCAAGGGCTTCCCGGCGCTGCTGCGCCTCGCGCCGGACATGAACTCGCTCGTTGCGGTCGGCACGCTGGCCGCCTACGGGTACTCGGTCGTCGCCACCTTCGCCCCAGGCCTGCTGCCGCTTGGCACGGTCAACGTCTATTACGAGGCGGCCGCGGTGATCGTGGCGCTGATCCTGCTCGGGCGCTTCCTGGAAGCCCAGGCCAAAGGCCGTACCTCGCAGGCCATCAGCCGGCTGGTCGGCCTGCAGGCGAAGGTGGTCCACGTGGTGCGCGACGGACGCACGCGCGATATCCCGATTGGCGAAGTCGCCGTTGGCGACCTGGTCGAGGTGCGGCCGGGCGAGCGGGTTCCCGTCGACGGCGAGGTGCTGGACGGCGACAGCTATGTCGACGAATCGATGATCAGCGGCGAACCGGTCCCGGTCAGGAAAACCCCGGGCAGCGCGCTGGTGGGCGGGACCGTCAACCAGAAGGGCGCCTTGAGCCTGCGCGCCACGGCCGTCGGCGGCCAGACCGTGCTGGCGCAGATCATCCGCCTGGTCGAGCAGGCCCAGGGCTCGAAGCTGCCGATCCAGGCCGTGGTCGACAAGGTCACGATGTGGTTCGTGCCGGCGGTGATGGCCGCCGCGCTCATTACCTTCCTCGTCTGGCTGGCGTTCGGGCCGTCGCCGGCGCTGAGCTTTGCGCTGGTCAACGCGGTGGCGGTGCTGATCATCGCCTGCCCCTGCGCGATGGGGCTGGCAACGCCCACTTCGATCATGGTCGGGACCGGGCGCGGTGCGGAGCTGGGCGTGCTGTTCCGTAAGGGCGAAGCACTGCAGCGCCTGAAGGACGCCAACGTCGTGGCAGTCGACAAGACCGGCACCCTGACCGAGGGGCGGCCGGCGCTGACCGACCTCGAGGTGGCGGCCGGCTTCGAACGCAGGCAGGTACTGGCGATGGTGGCAGCGGCGGAATCGCGCTCCGAGCATCCGATCGCCCGCGCCATCGTCGAGGCGGCCGAGCAGGAGGGCAGCGCGCTCCCTGCGGTGACCGGATTCGATTCCGTGACCGGCATGGGGGTGCGCGCCACGGTGGACGGCGCGCGCGTGGAAGTGGGCGCCGACCGCTACATGCGCTCGCTGGGCCTGGACGTGGAGATGTTCGGGCAGACGGCCGAGGGGCTGGGGCGCGCAGCCAGGTCGCCGCTGTACGCCGCCATCGACGGCCGCCTCGCCGCCATCCTTGCCGTCGCCGATCCGGTCAAGTCGGCGACGCCGGCCGCCATCGCGGCCCTCCACAGTCTGGGCCTGAAGGTGGCGATGATCACCGGCGATAACGAGCGCACCGCCAGGGCCATCGCGGCCAGCCTCGGTATCGACGAAGTCATCGCCGAAGTGCTGCCCGAGGGGAAAGTGCAGGCGATCGCGCGGCTGCGGGCGGAACATGGCCCTGTCGCGTTTGTCGGCGACGGCATCAACGACGCGCCGGCGCTGGCCGAGGCCGACGTTGGCCTGGCGATCGGCACCGGTACCGATGTCGCGATGGAAGCGGCGGACGTGGTGCTGATGTCCGGCAGCCTGCAAGGTGTCCCGAATGCGATCGCGCTGTCGAAAGCCACCATCGGGAACATCCGCCAGAACCTGTTCTGGGCCTTCGCCTACAACACGGCCCTGATTCCGGTCGCCGCGGGCGCGCTGTATCCGGCCTGGGGCCTGCTGCTGTCGCCCGTGTTCGCGGCCGGCGCGATGGCCTTGTCCAGCGTCTTCGTGCTTGGCAACGCACTGCGCCTGCGCGGTTTTGTGCCTCCATCGAACAACCCATGAACCAGGAGTGCGACATGAACATTGGTGAAGCATCGAAAGCGTCGGGCGTGTCGGCGAAGATGATCCGCTATTACGAGGACATCGGCCTCATCCCGCCTGCTTCGCGCAGCGCATCGGGCTACCGTGCCTATGCCGAAAACGACGTGCACCGGCTGCGCTTCATCCGGCGCGCGCGCGACCTCGGATTCCCGGTGGCGGAAATCGGCGAACTGCTCGGCTTGTGGAACGACCGCGCGCGCCAGAGCGCCGACGTAAAGCGCCTGGCCCGGGCCCATATCGTGGCACTCGAAGACAGGATCCGCAACCTACGGGAAATGGCAGACACCCTGCAGGAGCTGGTCAAGGGCTGCGCCGGCGACGAGCGGTCGGATTGCCCCATCCTGGCGACGCTCGAGAGTCCCCGGGAAGAGCAAAGGCCGGAGAAGGTAAATGGGAAGGCGCGGCCCGGGATGCGCATGCGCGAAATGTGATGGGAATTGCCAACGCTTTTGAGACTCGAAGGGTCGCTTTCCCTCGTAAAACGGTACCGGCACATGCTTGCCGAATAATTAAAGCATTTTTTTCTGGTAATACTGGTCCAACCAATCTACATTATGGTCTGGCCGCATAATTATAAATGCGCCGGTAACCCATAACTATAACGTTGGAGACCCTCATGAAGCTCGAAAACCGCCCAGGCCCGCAACGCGCTTTGATGGCAACCGCCGTCAGCCTCGCCCTGCTGCAGATGACCGGCCATGCCCATGCCCAGGCTGCCGCACAGCCCGAGCCGCAGATACAGTCGGTGCAGGTCACCGGCTCGCTGATCCGCCGCGCGGCCGACGAAGGTGCGACGGCGCTGACCGTGATCAAGGCAACCGAGCTCGAATCGCGCGGCCACACCGAATTGAAGGACCTGGTGCTGGAGCAGCCGCAATCGCTGTCGCTCGGTACCAATTCGGGCGCCGCCGGCCCCGTGACCAACCTGCGCGGCCTGGGCCCGATGCGCACCCTGACCCTGCTCAACGGCCGCCGTCTGGCCAACGAGCCGCTGCAGGACCAGTACGTGTCCGTGAACGTGATTCCGCGCATCGCGCTCGACCGGGTCGAGACCCTGAGCAGCGGCGCGGCATCGATCTACGGCGCGGATGCCATCGGCGGCGTCCAGAACTACTGGACCAAGCGCGGCTTCGAAGGCGCGCAGATCAAGGCCGAATACGCCACTCCCGAGATGAGCGGCGGCGGCGACACCAAGAGCGTGGGCGCCATCTTCGGCTACGGCAAGCTGGGCACGGACGGTTTCAATGCCTACATCGCGATCGACCACCAGAAAAAGTCGGCGCTGTTCCAGCAGGACCGCCCCGACCAGCACGATCCGGCCATCCTGCGCACCCTCGGCCTGGGTATCACGCCGGACTCGCGCAACCCCAACCCGTTCGCGAACTTCGGTTTCACCCGCGCAGCCAACTCGAACTACAACCCGACCTTCGCCACCGGCTGCGGCGCGCCGTATTCGATTCCGGTGCTGGGCAACCAGAGCGCCAACACGCCCGCGGTGTATGCGCCCGGCTGCTTCCGCAATCCGCTGTACTGGAACGCGGTGACCGACGGCAGCGAGATCACCACGGTGGCCGCGCGCGCCAGCTGGAACCTGTCCGGCGGCCACAAGATCGACCTGGACGTCCTGCATAGCGAATTCACGGTCCAGAAGTTCCGCGGCATGCAGGCGCCGGGCGCGGTGCAGCCGTTCACGACCTACGCGCTGCCATCGAGCAGCCGCTTCTACCCGGGCAAGGGCATCACCCCGGGCGTGCAGGTCGTGGGCAGCAACACCGGCGCCAATACCCCGGCCATGTTCATCGATCCGGCCAAAACGCCAGGCGCGGTCAGCACGCTGAACATGAACAACCGGCCGATCTACTTCCAGTGGGGTCCCGCCGAACTGGGACCTGCCTACCGCAACGACGAGCAAAGCAATGATCGCCTGGTGCTGTCGGTCGAAGGCGACGTGATGGGCTGGGATTACCGCGCGGGCGCCAACTACGGCGTTTCCAAGCGCGACACGCGCGTTGGCGGCGGCTACATCCTGTACTCGAAGGCCCAGGAAGGCTTCAACAACGGTACTCTCAACCCGTTCGGCCTGCAGGACGCCGCCGGCGTCGAGTACCTGCGCAGCATCGAGGCGCGCGACTATACCTACCGCCTGAACAAGGCCTACAACCAGAGCGTCGACCTGACCCTGTCGCGTTCCGTGATGACCCTGGCGGGCGGCGACGTGACGTTCGCCGTCTCGGGCGAACTGCGGCGCGACTCGGCGCGCACCTCGAATGCGCCGCTCGATTACGTGCTGCGCGATGCAGCCGGCAACTACAGCATCGATGCGGCCGGCAACGTCACGCGGAGCGACCTGGTCGGCGAAACGCCGCAGGGCGTCGCCAAGAAGCTGAAACGCGACATTGCCTCGCTGGTCATGGAAGCGGACGTTCCGCTCACCCAGAGTTTCCTGCTCAACGGCTCGGTGCGTGCCGACCGTTACGACGACCTGAAGACGACCACGATCAACCCGAAGCTGGCCGCGCGCTGGCAGCCGATGTCGGAACTGGTGCTGCGCTCTTCGGTCTCCACGGGCTTCCGCGCGCCGTCGATCATGGACATCCAGAACCCGACGCCGGAAGTGCGCACCATCGACATGGACGATCCGGTCCTGTGCCCGAGCACGCAGCCGACGGTGTCGGGCACCGGCCAGCCGCGGCCAGGTTTCACGGCTGACCAGGTCTGCAACGTATCGACCACCTACTGGACCAAGACGCCGAACAACGACTTCCTCAAGCCCGAGAAGTCGCGCGGCTTCTCCTACGGTTTCGCCTACGAGCCGGTCAAGAACCTGACGGTCACGGTCGACTACTGGGGACTGAAACTGAAGGACGTGCTGGGTGCGCTGACGATCGCCGAAGTCCAGCAGAACCCGGCCAAGTACGCCGAGTACATCATCCGCGCGCCGAACGGCGTGATCGACCACATCGTGGCCAGCCAGGCGAACCGCGGCCAGACCCGCATCCGCGGCGCGGACGTGGCGGTGGGCTACCGCTTCCCGACCACGAGCATCGGCGTCTTCAACGCCAAGATCGACGGTACCTGGTACGACAAGTACGAGTTCCAGGGCGAGAAGGACGGTGTGTGGTTCCAGAACGTCGGCATCATCACCAACGATGGCCGCTTCGGCGCCGCAGGTCCGAACTCGGGCCTGGCCGGCATGCCGCAGGTGAACCCGCGCTGGAAGCACACGGCGTCGGTCAGCTACACCAACGGGCCATGGGGCGCGACCCTGTCGCAGCGCTACCAGACGGGCCTGACGGACCTGACGCCGCGCGCCGGATCGTCGCTGACCGAGGTGGATTCCTATAGCCAGTACAACGTGAACGTGCGCTATAAAGGCATCAAGAACGCGACCATCAGCCTGGGTGTGAACAACATCACGGAAGAATGGCCGCCACTGACCGCCAACAGCATCTACAGCGGTGGCTACCTGACCAGCATGGCCGACATGATGGGCCGTGTGTACCGCCTCTCGGTGGAATACAAGTTCTAAGCAAACGGTAATACCGACGCGGCCCATCCGGGCCGCTTTTTTTTTTATTCCGCCGGCCCGGTCCCACCCACCACGAAGGCCTGGATCAGCCGGTTGAAGACCGCCGGGTGGGTGATGTTCATCCCGTGCGATGCGCCCGCAATGGTACGCTTGTCCACGTGCCCGATCCAGCCCGCCAGCGCTGCCACGTTGTCGCGATACATGCACGGGCTCTTTTCCCCTTCGATGAGCAGGGTCCTGCAGGTCAGCTCGCGCGCCGCGGCGCGCGTATAGGCCGGCAGGGGATCGCGGAACTGCTTCGGCAGCGTGGCCGCGTTGTCGACCGCCATGGTGCGGAAACTGGCGCGGCTGCGGCGCCAGATGCCGGGCATGCTGACCGAGTCGACGAACAGTTCCAGGCCGGCGTCGATCTCGCCGCCTTCGATGAGGGCGGCGACCTGCGCGCGCAGGGCGGTGGTCGCCGGCGGCAGCGCCGCTGGTGCTGCCCCGTCGATCTGCAACGGGCCACCCGGATCGGCAAGCGTCAGCGTTTTCACGAGCTGCGGATACGCGCGCGCCAGCTGGAAGGCTACGCAGGCGCCGCGCGAGTGGCCCACCAGGTGCACCGGCCCGAGCTGCATGGCAGCGATGAACCCGGCCATTTCCGCGACGTGCGTCTCGACGCTGAACACGCTGCGCTCGCACGCCTCGTCCGCCGGCCAGTAGTGGCTGAGGCTGACCGAGAGGCAGAGGAAGTCCTGCGACAGCACCGCCGCCTGGCTGTCCCAGTAGCGGTAGTCGCACAGCGAGCCGTGGACGAACAGCAGCGGCTCCCCGGCGCCGGACGCCAGGTAGGGGACGCGCGTGCCGGAATCGATGGTGGCAAAGCGCAGTTCGGGTGCGGCGAACATGCGGGGGTGGGTTGGTGCGTTCATGAGTGACCTCCTTTCCAACACTATGCACGGTGGCGACGATTTAGAAAATCGCATAATATTGATCGTATCTATGTGATTATCTGATACCAATGAAAACGCTCGACCTGGACGTGCTGGCAATGATCGTGGCGGTGGCCGATACGGGCAACATCAGCCGTGCGGCGGAAGTCGTGCACCGCTCGCAGTCGGCCGTGAGCATGCAGATCAAGACGCTGGAGGTGGCGCTCGGCAAGCCGCTCTTCGTGCGCAAACCACGGAGCGTCACGCCGACCCAGGATGGCGAGGTGCTGCTGATGTATGCGCGGCGCATGCTCGCCCTGCGCGACGAAGCCTGGGCGGCGGTGGTGCGCCCGGACGTCACCGGCCGCGTCGTCATCGGCGTGCCCGACGACTACGCGTCCTCGCTGCTGCCATCCATCCTGAAGAAATTTTCCGCCACCTACCCGAAGGTCGAGATCCAGGTGGTCGGGCTGCCGAGCGTCGCCCTCGCGCCCATGGTGAAGGACGGCTCGGTCGACCTGGTCTGCGCGACGCGCGTCAAGGGCCTGTCGGGCGAGTTCGTCCGCTTCGAGCCGATGGTCTGGGCCGCGTCGCCCGGCGCCCAGGACATCTGGCGCGAGCGGCCGCTGCCGATCGCCGTCTTCCTGCCGGGCAGCGTGGCGCGCGAAAACGCGATCCGTAGCCTGGAGCGCGCGAAGATTCCCTACCGGACCTCGTACGAGAGCCCGAGCCTGATGGGGCTGCTCAGCATGGTCGAGGCCGGCCTGGCGGTCGCGCCCCTGGCGCGCTGCGCGGTGCCCGCCCACCTGAGCCTGCTCGGCCAGGTCCAGGGCTTGCCGGAAATCGACGCGCTCGAGGTCATCCTCGCGCGCAGCAGCAAATCGCGGCGCCCGCCCTGCGATTTTCTCGCCGAGAAAATCATGTCGGAGCTGCGCCGCTAGCAGTGGCCGCCTATCCCAGCTTTTTCAGCTGGCGCAGGCCGAGCAGCGCGGCGGCCAGGGCCAGCAGCGCCAGTGCGCCAAGCGGCGCCGCCGGCAAATCGCCCTGCGCCCCGGCTGCCGCATAAGTCGGCATGCGCGCAAAGTCCGCCTTCCCGAAGCTACGCTCATGGAAGAAATAGGGATAGAAGAACCGCCGCAACTGCGTGTGGAAGCCGGCAATCCGCTCCTGGTAAGCCAGCTGCGCGCGCAGGTCGGTGGCGGCCAGGCGGTGCATCAACACCTGCACATTCACCGGCGCCAGCAGCAGGCCGGCACGTGCGGTCCAGTCTTCGCGCGCCAGCAGGCTGGCGCGATACTGCGCCACCTGGGGCGCCACCGCCTGGTCGCCGGCCTGGTGCATCGCGTAGTACCACTTCCAGTGGAAGCGTCCCGTCACTGGCGGCGTGTCCTGCCATTCGGGATGCGTGCGGAAGAACTTCTCGAACGTGACGGGTTTCGGCAAGTCCCAGCCCTGGTGCACTTCCTGGCGCTGGGCCAGCGCGAGCTCCACGCCTTTTGACACCGGGACGCCGCGCGCGATCGCCGCGTCGAGGGCAGTCGGCGCGACCATGCTCAGGCCCACCAGGCAGGCCAGCAGGATCGCGGCGCTGCCGGCGGAGGTTCCGGCCCGGCCCGCCACCCAGGCCGCCAGCCCGAACCAGAACAGCAGGTAGAGCGACACGACCAGCCCGAGCTGGCCGAGCGCGGCAACCCCGGCGCCGGCGACCGCCACGCCCGCGGCGAGGGGTAACAGCAGCGCCAGCCACAGCAGAGCGTAGCGCAGGGCGAAGCGGCGGCGCCAGAGGACGGCGGCCTGTGCGGGGAGCGAGGCCAGCAGGCGCAGGCGCCCCGACTCGCGCTCGCCCGTCACCAGGTCATGCATCAGCGCGATGACGAACAAGGGCGCCAGGTAGACCAGCAGGAAGGCGAAGTCGAAGCGCCCGGCCATGGCCAGCTCGGGATTGATGGCCTCCGATTCGTAGAGCTGGGAGTGCAGGCCCAGCAGGCGCACGCGCAGGGCGAACGGCTGCACGTCGCGCTGGCCGAACGCCGCGAACGCCAGCGGCGACGGCGGATTGGTGGTCAGGTGCGGCGTGTCGTAGGCGACCTGGCCCGCGTCGGCAGCGTTCGCATGCTTGCCGGCCAGCGCCCGGACCTCGGCCTGGTGGCTGGCCGCCACGCGCGCGAGTGCGTCGCGCTGGGCGCTGCTCGCCTGCAGGCCGCTCCACACCGACAGTGCGGACAGTACCAGCAGCAGGGCAACGGCGCCGAGCGCGAGGCGGGAATGCAGCACGAGCCGCAGTTCGAAGATCAGTGCTTTCATTACTTGCCAGTCCTTTCCAATCGTTGGGCGACGACGCGGCCGCCGAAGGCCAGCGCCAGCAGCCAGCCGGCCAGCACGGCAAACGCCGGCCAGGCATGGCGCGCCGCGACCGACGCAAAGGGCGCCGCCGCGTACCCGAAGCGCGGGGTTGCCTCCCAGTGGTGTTTGCCGACGCGCTGGTCACGGTCGTTCTGGTAGCGGATCGCGGTGGCATGCACGTTGTTCAGCGCCTGCACGAAGCCATAGCGGTACTTTTCTCCCTCGAACAGGAAGCGGGTGTGACTGTCGAGGTTGGTTCCCGCGAGCGCCGTCGACAAGCGGCGCAGCGCGATAACCGGGCTGGCCAGCGCGGCGCGATACACGATGCCGCTTTGCGCTACCTGTCGTTCGTAATCGGCGCGCATGAACTCGTCGTACAGCGCGCTGGTCAGCCGCTCGCCTTCCAGCATCAGCAGGCCGCCGTAATTCACCGGCAGGTCCTCGATGCGGCTGACCTGGTACTTCGCCAGCACCGCCTGCCTGAAGCGGTTGAAGTAGGGGTCATCCGGGTTGTGGCTGTCGCCCAGCGCCTTCATGCGCTGGTGGATCGCTACCTCGGACTCGATGCGGGTGGCGCGTTCGATGCCGAGCATGGCCAGGTCCGGCATCACGCGCGGCAGCAGGATGGTCGTCACGATCCAGATGCCTACCAGCGTCAACAGCGCGTCGCGGGCGCGCGGCAGCAGCGCCGACACCAGTACCGCGCCGGCCGCCCACAACAGCAGGTACAGGGCGTAAGCGGCGAGCATGGCCAGCGCCTCTGGCGCCACCGCCGTGTCGGTGGCGGCGATCGCGCCCAGTGCGATAAACGCCGGGGCGGCAAGCAGCATCGCGATGCCCGCGTGCGCCGCCAGCTTGCCCGACAACAGCGTGCGGGCGCCGACGCCCTGAGTCAGCTGCAGGCGCAACTGCCCGCGCTCGCGCTCGCGCGCAAGGCTGCCGAAGGCCAGGAACACGATCAGGAGCGGCGTCAGCACCTGCAGCACGAACGCCGGGGTCAGCTGGCCGAAGCGCAGCAGCACCGAGGACTGACCGGCTTCGCTGAAGTTCGCGCTGTTCTGGCGATGCCCCTCCAGGAACAGTGTGTGCCCGGTGAATGGATCGACTCCGAAGTCGAAAAAGGCGAGGGGGCTGAGCGGCCGGAACACGTAGTGGCCGTAGTGGACCACGCGGTGCGGGTGGCGGTCGGGCTGGCCGTGCCACTGTGCGTCGGCGCTGGCCTGCAGGCGCGCACGTTCGGCATTCACGGCGCGCACGCGCTCATGGCTGACCAGGATGGCGGCCAGCGTCAACGCCAGCATCAGCGCTGCGCCGGCCACAGCGACCTGGTTGCGCAACATGGCCCGCCATTCGGTGCGGACAATGGCCGCGATCGCATGGCGAAAGCGCGTGCTCATGCGGCCTCCCGCGTGCCGGCGTAGCGCCGGTACAGGTCGCGCACGTCGAACCGCTCGCCGCCGCCCGCGGCAACTTCATGGCCGATATGGCCGCGGTCGAGAAAGCCGATGCGGTCGGCCACGTCGGCCGCGCCGAGCAGGTCGTGGGTCACCATGAAAATCGCCGCGCCATCCCCGCGCAGCTTGTGAAGGAGCGCATTGAACTCGCTGGTGGCTTTTGGGTCGAGGCCGCTGGTCGGCTCGTCCAGCAGCAGCACCGGCACCGCGCGCGCCACGGCCAGCGCAATCGCCACCTTCTGGCGCATGCCCTTCGAGTAGCCGCCCAGGCGGCGCTTCCAGGCCGATTCGTCGAGGCGCACGGCGCGCAGGGCTTCGCCGATTGACTCGTCCGTCCAGGCGGTATTGGCCAGCCGCAGGAAGTATTCGAGGTTCTCGCGCGCATCGAGGTGCTCGTAGAGGGCCACGTTCTCCGGCACATAGGCCAGCTGCGCACGCGCGCCAAGCACGTCGGCGCCGACGTCGATCCCGCAGACGGCAACCTTGCCGGCGTCGGGGCGGGCGAAACCGAGGAAGGCGTTCAGGGTGGTCGATTTGCCGGCGCCGTTGCCGCCGAGCAGGGCGTAGATTTCGCCGCGCCTGACCTGCACGTTCAGGTCGCGCAGAACCGGGTTGCCGCCGTAGGCGACGGTGACGCCGACGGCTTCGAGGGCGAGGGTGGAATGGGTCATGGTGTTCCTTTCAGGTGGATGCGGAGCGGGCGATGGAAGGCGCTCACAGCTTCACGTTGAGTGACAGGTAAGCCGCGCGGCCCGGCCCGCTCGAAAACATCGGCTGCGCCTCGCCGGCAGGCCAGAAGAAGTTGTCGTACCAGACGTAGTCGACTTTCCTGTTGCCGATATTCTTGAGCTGGAAGTCGATGCTGGTGCGTGCGGAGAGCTGGTAGCGCAGGTTCGCGTCGAACAGGACGAAGCCGCCGAACTTGCCCTGTTCGTTCGGGCTGTCGATGAAGTAGTCGCCCTGCGCGCGGCCCTGCAGGCCGAAGCGCAGCCGGTCCGATGCCCGGTATTCGATGCCCGCGTTGGAAATATGGCGCGGCGTCGAGAACACCTCCTTGCCGGCCAGCGAGACGCCATTCGCGGCAAAGGCGCTGACCACGTGCGCCTTCTGCAGGGAGTGCGAGAGCCAGAGGTCGACCTTGTCCGTCGCGCGACCGGAAAGCTGGAAGTCGACACCCTCCCTGCGCGTTTCGCCCAGGCCAACGGTGGTGCCGGTGGCCGGCATGTTGGCCACTTCACCGGTGGCATCCTGCTGCCAGGCGGCCAGGCGAAGGTTTGCGCCGGCAACCGGCTTGAACTTGATGCCGATTTCCTTGCCGGTGTTGATCGACGCATCGAAGGCAGCCTGGCCCGGGCGCAGGTAGGCCGGCATGTTCGAGCCCGTCAGCACCTGAAAGGTCCGGCCCCAGTTGGCATACACGCTCACGTCCTGCGACGGGTTGTACACCATGCTCAGCTTGGGCTGCTGGATCCAGCCGTAGTCCTGCAAGGGTGCGCTGGTCCCGGCCAGGTTGCCACGATCGGTTCCGCTGAACTTGTCGGCGCGGATCGCGGGGATGATCTTCAGCGAGGCGCTCGGCCTGATGATGGCCTGCACGTAGGCGCCGACGTTGTCGAAGCTGTAGCTGTCGTCGTTCTGGGTCTGGGCCGGGGTGCCGAAATTGGTCGGGCTGGCGAAGGTGAAGCGGTGGCGGCGGTAGCGGTTGTCCTGCTGCTCGACGTTGATGCCGCCGTCGAGGACCAGCGCCTTGTCGACGCTCCAGGTCAGGTTGCCGATGAAGCCGAGCTGGTCCTCGTCCCAGAGGCGGCGCTGGCGCGGGGCGGTGCCGGCCGGATTGCCGGTGAAGGTGACGCGCCGGTCGTCGGCATAGCTGTTGAAGTAGAGCTTGCTACTGAGGTGGGCGTCCGGCGTGAGCTGCCAGTCCAGGTGCAGACTGGCGTGGCGCATCTCGCGCTCGGTGGCATCGTTGGCATTCTTGGCCGGCGACTGGCGGCGGTTGGCGCGCAGTTCCTGGGCCGTCAGAAAGCCCGGCTCCCCGGCTTCGTGCCGGTAGCTGCGCAGCACCAGGCCGGCCTTGACTGCCTTGTCCGCCGAGGTGAGGAACCATTTGGCGCCGGCGGAATATTTGTCCGAACCGGTGCCCCGGTATTCGTCGGATACCTGCTTCGCAAAGAAATAGTTCTGGGCCAGTGCGCCCGCCTCGCGGCCGATGGCAAGCTGCGCCTCGCGGGTGTTGTAGCTGCCGTAGGTAAGGCGGGCATCGGTGTAGGTGCCGCCCTGGCGCGTCCCGAAATTGATGTTGCCACCGATGTTGTGCAGGCCGTACCTGGGATCGTTGGTGCCGCGGACCACTTCGATATAGTCGATCTCGAGCGGGAAAATCATGTCGATGAAGCGCTGGTTGCCGCTGTTGACGTTGCTCGGGATGCCGTCGATCAGCACCTTGATGCCGTTGATGTAGCCCTCGCCGTTAAAGGCGCGGAAGGTTGCCTTGCCCGACTCGGCGCCCATCCGGGTTTCGGTGAGCTGCACGCCCGGCAACTGGCCGATCAGCTCCCAGCTGTTCATGACGTTCTTGTCCTCGACCTTGTCGGCGCCCAGCACGTCGACCGAGGTCAGGACGCGATTGGTCAGCAGGGGCCCGCCCTGGCGCTGGGCGCTGACGCGCACTTCGCCCATGACGATGGCGGGGTCATCCGCATACGCCGGCAGGTTGGCCAGGGGCAGGGCGAGCGCGAGCAGCGCCGGTATCAGCTTTCGTTTCATTTTCTAAACCTTGTTTGTATGGCAATGTGGGTGCCGCACGGACAGCCGGGCGCATACAGGCGCATCCACGCGCCCCGAGGGGGTGTCCCAAGGGGGAGGAAGCGCCGGTCGCCGCTGGGCTGGCACATGCAAGGCGTGACAGGTGGCCGACTGGCGGGCGCGGGGGCGCCGCCGCTAGAAACCGGTCAGGACGCGACACCGCGCCGGCATGGCCGGGCAGGCGTCAACAGCGTTGGCTTAGAGGGAAGGCGGGGCGCGCGAGCGGAAAGCGAGCCTGGTGGCTGCCTGGGCGGCGCGCTCGCGGGTAGTGACATGGACCAGCCCGACGGGGTCGGGCGGCTGCAGGCGATAGCCGTCGACGGGGACGGGTGAGGCGTACTGGGCGGCTGCGCAGAGTTCGCAGGCATGCGCCGTGAAGTCGGCCTTGGCGCCGATGCGTTCCTCGCCGGCGGCCGAGGCGAGCGCGGCGGGAGTCCAATGCGTGACCGCGTGCGACATTGCCACCTGCTGCGTGAGCAGCAGGAAGAACATCAGCAGGAAGCTTATCGGTCGGCGCACTTGTCAGCCAGGAAACGGAAGAGCTCGCAGTATAGACCAGACCCGGGCGTCCGCCAAGATGAGCGCGGCGGGCCCGGCAGTGGCGGGCCTCAGGCTGCCAGTGGCTCCGCCTGTCCCTGCGCCGCCAGCTGCCGGTTCACCGCCGACAGCACGGCCTTGAACGAGGCGGTGACGATGTTGCTGTCGATGCCTGCGCCGAACAGCGTCGGCCCGTTCGCCACGCGCAGCTCGACGTAGCAGGCGGCGCGCGCGTCGGCCCCGGCGCCGATCGCATGCTCGTGGTAGTCCATCAGGCGCACGTCCAGGCCGAGCGCGGCCACAAAAGCGTCGATCGGGCCGTTGCCGCTGCCGGCGAGGATGCGCGTCGTCGCGCCTTCGATGGCCGTCACCTCTACCTGCACCGGCTCGCCCCGGGTGCTGTTCTCGTTCATGCGGTGCGAAACGTAGCGGTAGGGCGCCTGCGGCTCCAGGTACTCGCGCGCGAAGACGGCGTGGATGTTGCCGGCGGTGAGCTCGCCCCCGCTCGTGTCGGCCACCTGCTGGACGACGCGCGCAAACTCGATCTGCAAACGGCGCGGCAATTCCAGGCCGTATTCCTGCTCGAGCAGGTAGGCCATGCCACCCTTGCCGGACTGGCTGTTCACGCGGATCACGGCGTCGTAGTTGCGTCCGAGGTCGGCCGGGTCGATCGGCAGGTAGGGCACTTCCCAGAAGCCGTCCGCCTGCTGGCGGGCGAAGCCCTTCTTGATGGCGTCCTGGTGCGAGCCGGAGAAGGCGGTGAATACCAGGTCGCCGGCATACGGATGGCGCGGGTGCACCGGCAGCTCGTTGCATTCCTCGACCAGCTGGCGCACCGCGTCGATGTCCGAGAAATCCAGGCCAGGATGCACGCCCTGGGTGTACAGGTTCATGGCCAGCGTCACCAGGTCGACATTGCCCGTGCGCTCGCCGTTACCGAACAGGCAGCCCTCGACGCGGTCGGCGCCGGCCATGACGGCCAGTTCCGCCGCCGCTACCGCGGTGCCGCGGTCATTGTGCGGGTGCACGCTGATGACGAGCGACTCGCGCCGGTCGAGGTGGCGGCACATCCACTCGATCTGGTCGGCGTACACGTTCGGCGTGCTCGCTTCCACGGTCGAGGGCAGGTTGACGATCATCGGCGCTTCGGGGGTCGGCTCCCAAACGGCGCTGACCGCATCGACGATCTGCTTCGAGAAATCGAGCTCGGTGGTCGAGAACGACTCCGGCGAGTATTCGAGGCCCCATTGCGTCTGCGGGTGTTCGGCCACCAGCTCCTTGATGAGGCGCGTGCCGTTGACTGCGATCTGCACGATTTCCTCGCGCGACATGTTGAAGACGACGCGCCGGAATACCGGGGCCACCGAATTGTAGATGTGGACGATGGCGCGCTTCGCTCCGGCTGCCGCTTCCACGGTGCGGCGGATCAGCTCGTCGCGGGCCTGGGTCAGCACGATGATGGTGACGTCGTGCGGGATGCGGTCTTCGTCGATCAGCATGCGCACGAAGTCGAAGTCGGTTTGCGAGGCCGACGGGAAGCCTACCTCGATTTCCTTGATGCCGATCTTCACCAGCATCTCGAAGAAGCGCAGCTTCTTCTCGGGACTCATCGGCTCGATCAGCGCCTGGTTGCCGTCGCGCAGGTCGGTGCTCATCCAGATCGGCGGGCGGGTGATGGTGGCATCCGGCCACTGGCGGTTGGCCAATTGGACGGCGGGGAAAGGACGGTATTTGGCGGCTGGGTTCTTCAACATGATCGGTACTCCTGCATGGGTGCAACTAGGTGCTTGGGTGACGGGGACGGCGCGGGGGTGGCGGCGGGCTGCCGGGCGGGCCACGAAACGCTAGGCCCGGCAACCGATCGGTAGTTTTAGCAGCAGGCGGACAAAAGCGCGCGCAGCGAGCGCCAGGCGGACGCTGGAGAGGGAGAACGAGAAGGTGAAAAACGGGGAAGCAGACATCGGTGCAACTTTCCTCAAACTACTTGTAGACCGGCAGGAGCCGGGCACGTACGGCGGCGTTTAAGCGCGTAGTAGTAGGCCCGCTAGCGTCAGCGCGCCAGCAAGCGGTAGGGAAGTCGACAGATGCAGTGGGAAAGACATGTACCTGACTCTACGGCCGGTTTGCTCGCCTGTCAAGCCCTGTTGTAGCGCGGACGCACGGTTCCTCGACACCTGGGAGACATTTGGGCGGCAAACCTCGCGGCGCGCATGGCACTATGGCGTCTCAGGTACGCGTGTCGTGATACGACCTTGTTGAACTTCTCCACGGACAGGTGACTCGATCATGTTCATTGAGAAAATATGCGTAGCAACCGATGGCTCGGACCTGGCGTCGCGTGCCGCGCAAATGGCCGTGCTGTTGGCGAAAAGCGGAGGAGGGCGGATCCTGGCCTTCTCCGTTGCGCAGCCACGTACTTCGGCGGCCACCGATGGCGAACCGGGCGCCGGCGCCGATTCCGAAACCGGCGGTGCGCTGAAGGCGGCCGAAGCACGTGTCGCGACCATCGCCCGCATCGCCCGCGCCGGCGGGGTGTCCTGCGAAGTGGCGACCGCACTGGCCGGCGCGGCCGGTCCCGAGATCGTGCGCGCCGCGGAAGACCATGGCTGTGACCTGATCATTGTCGGGGTGCACAGCCCGCATGACAGGCACAGGCACAGGCAAGGTACGGGAAGCACGGCCCAGCACCTGCTTGCCTGGTCGTCGATACCGGTGCTGGTCTACCGCGACCCGAGGGAGGCGTCGACCCCCGAGTTCAGGGACGGGGACGCTCCTTAGGCGATGCGGAACGCCCAGGGTAGGCTACTTGACCAGTGTGACCGGAATGTCGGCCAGCTTCACCACCTGGGTGGCAACCGATCCGATCACGAGGCTCGCAAACGGGCCCCGGCCATGGGTGCCCATGATGATGGCGTCGCAGCCGGCGGTGCGCGCGTACTCCGCGATCTCCGTCGCCGGCTCCCCGAACAGGCAATGCAGCGAATACTTGGCGCCGGCCTGCGCCAGGAGTGCGACCGCCGGCTCCAGCGCCTGTGCGGCCTGTGGCGGAAAGCGGTCGTCGAGCCGCTGGGCGGCGAAGGCTTCGGACAGTTTTATCGGCGTCATCGGCTCGATGACGTGCACCAGATGGATCTCGGTTGCCGTTCCCGCGATCGCCTCGGTGGCGGCATGACGCACGGCGCGCGATGCGCTTTCCGAGCCATCGCAAGGTACAAGCAGTTTCTTCATGTTCCCTCCCAGGTCCGCCGTGCCACGCACCGCGGATGTGCGGGCACACAAGCTGTGAGCACACTACATCGGACAAGCGCGCGCCATGCGGGTTCCCCGGATATGCATGTCACGGTCCCGGCACAGCGCGGCCGGGCCCGGCCTCTTAGCCGACCAGCACTTCGCTGATCTGGATGATCGGCTTCTGGTTGGTGTAATTCGGAATGTCGTCCATGATTTCCTTCGTATGCGGCCCGAAGCCCGCCTGGAAGGCATCGACCGAGTCGCAGAACAGGTGGCCCATGGCGATGTAGGGCGCGTTGGCGTCGGGCGAACCGGCAATCGCCCGGTCGACCGTGTAGTGCTTGCAATAGTCACCCATCAGTTTTTTTACCATGGGCATGTGCCGGTCGCGGTAATAGACTTCGTCGAAATGCGCGTCCGGACCGTTTGGATACATCACGCTCACCTTGATCATGGTTTTCTCCTCGTCGTGGTTGGCTCAGGTATACGGCCCCATCGTGCGCCGCTGTCCGCCGGTTTGCAAGCGGCGCGTTGAGGTTCCGGACCCGGCCATGCACGTTTAACGCGACAGGCGTAGGATGCGGCCACCGACTTATTTCATGGAGCAAGCTTGAAACGATTTCTAGTAGCGAGCCTGGCGCTGGTCTGCGCCCTCGGCATCAGCGCCTGCGCCTGGGTGGTTCCCGCGCTCGGGCAACTTCCCGACAACCAGCAGTTGCAGGGAGCGCCGCAATACCGCGACGGCGCCTTCCGCAACGAGGTCGCGTCGCCGCCGCGCCCGGGCGGGTTTGGCATGGCTTACAGGATGATTCGCGGCCGTTTCGAGCCCAGGGACCGGCCGGCGCCATTGGCGGCGCTCCCCTCGGTCAAGACGAACCTGGCGGCGCTGCCGCGCGAGCAGGACATCGTGGTCTGGCTCGGCCACTCGTCCTACTTCGTGCAGATTGGCGGCAAGCGCGTGCTGATCGACCCGGTTTTCAGCAAGAACGCCGCGCCGCTACCGTGGATGGTCCGTGCCTTCGAGGGCACCAGCCCGTACACGGTAGAAGACCTGCCCGGGATCGACGCCGTCCTGATCACGCACGATCACTACGACCATCTCGACCACGCTACCATGAAAGCCCTCGAGCCCAGGACCGGCCTGGTCATTGCCGGCCTGGGCAACGGCGCCCACCTGCGGCACTGGGGCTATGCGCCGGCCAAGATCCGCGAGATGAACTGGCACAGCAGCGTCGAGCTTGCGCCTGGCCTGCGGGTGCATGTGCTGCCGGCGCAGCATTACTCGGGCCGTTTCATGCAGCGCAACCAGAGCCTGTGGGCGAGCTATGCGCTCGAGACGCCGGGGCGGCGCCTGTATTTTTCCGGCGATACCGGATTCGGCCCCCATTTCGCAGACATCGGCAAGCGCTTCGAGCGCTTCGATTTCGTTGCGCTCGACGCCGGGCAGTACAACGTCAAATGGGCCGACATCCACATGACGCCGGAAGAAGCATCGCGCGCCGCCGAAATCCTGAACACAGGGACGCTCCTGAGCGGCCATGCCGGCCGCTTCAGCCTCGCGCGCCATGCCTGGGACGAGCCTTTCGAACGGGCCGTCGCGGCCAGCCAAGGCAAGCGCTACAGGCTGCTGACGCCACGCATCGGCGAGCCGATCAAACTGGACGATCCACGGCAAACGTTCGCGCACTGGTGGAAGGGACTGAAATAAGCATGCCGGGTAACTGACGGTAGCAGGGCAATATGCACCATGCAGGTGCATTTCTGGCCGAAAAATGCCGAAAACGCTGGCACGATTCTTGATAGATAGAAAATATCGAAACTCTAGAATCGTGCAATGGCGAATTTTTTTAATGAGATGACCGCCCTGGGCACCGGCGACGCCGCCTCAGTGCGCGAACACTATCGCGAATTCGGCACTTGGCTGCAACGCCAGTCGGCCGAACGCATTGAACGCAAGCGCGCCGAGGCCGACCTGGCCTTTCGCCGCGTCGGCATCACCTTTGCCGTCTATGGTGACGGGGCCGGCACCGAGCGCCTGATTCCCTTCGATACCATTCCTCGCATCATCCCGGCCTTCGAGTGGACGGCGCTGCAGGCCGGACTGGTTCAGCGCGTAAAAGCGCTGAACATGTTTGTGCACGACATCTACCACGAACAGAACATCATCAAAGCCGGCATCATCCCGGCCCGGCAGATTTACCAGAACGCCCAGTACCGCCCTGAAATGCAAGGGATTAAGGTTCCCTCGGACATCTACGCGCACATTGCCGGCGTCGATATCGTGCGCGCCGGCCAGGGCGAGTTCTACGTGCTGGAGGACAACCTGCGGGTTCCTTCCGGCGTCTCGTACATGCTGGAAGACCGCAAGATGATGATGCGCCTGTTCCCCGAGCTGTTCGCGCGCCACCGCATCGCCCCGGTCGAGCACTACCCGGACATGCTGCTGGAAAACCTGCGCTCGGTGGCGCCAAGCGGCGTCAACGATCCGACGGTCGTCGTCATGACCCCCGGCATGCACAACTCGGCCTATTTCGAACACGCTTTCCTGGCCCAGCAGATGGGCGTGGAACTGGTGGAAGGCAAGGACCTGTTCGTCAATGCCAACGCGGTCTACATGCGCACCATCCGCGGGCCGAAACGGGTGGACGTGATCTACCGCCGCCTGGACGACGATTTCCTCGACCCGCTCGCCTTCCGCTCCGACTCCACCCTGGGCGTGCCCGGGCTGCTCTCGGTCTACCGCGCCGGCCGGGTGACCCTGGCCAACGCCATCGGCACCGGCGTGGCCGACGACAAGTCGATCTATCCGTTCGTCCCGGACATGATCCGGTTCTATCTGTCCGAGGAGCCGCTGCTGAACAACGTGCCGACCTGGCAATGCCGGAAGCCCGAGGACCTGGCCTACACGCTCGCGCACCTGCACGAACTCGTGGTCAAGGAAGTGCACGGCGCGGGCGGCTACGGCATGCTGATCGGCCCGGCTGCAAGCCGCCAGCAGATAGAGGACTTCCGGCGCCGCCTGGTCGCGAAACCCGACGGCTATATCGCCCAGCCCACCCTGGCTCTGTCGGCCTGCCCGACCTATGTCGAGAACGGGATTGCGCCACGCCACATCGACCTGCGCCCCTTCGTCTTGTCCGGCAAGACCATCTCGATGGTGCCCGGCGGACTGACGCGGGTGGCCCTCGAGGAAGGCTCGCTCGTTGTCAACTCGTCGCAGGGCGGCGGCACGAAAGACACCTGGATACTGGAGGAATAAATGCTGAGCCGAACCGCAGACCACTTGTACTGGATGGCGCGCTATACCGAGCGCGCCGAAAACATCGCGCGCATGCTCGACGTCGCGGTGCAGACCTCGATGCTGCCGCAGTCGCAGCGCGACACCGAACAGCTGTGGCGCGCCATGCTCGGCATCTCCGAGCTGCAGGAGGCCTTCGATGCCGCGCACGAGGAACTGGATGAGGCCAACGTGCTGGCCTTCATGACCGGCGACCCCGCCAATCCGTCCTCGATCGTGTCCTGCCTGACGGCCGCGCGCGAAAACGCCCGCGCTGTGCGCGGCGTGCTCACCACTGAGGTCTGGGAAACGCAAAACGGTACCTGGCTCGAACTGCATGAGCGGGTCAGGCAGGGGAGCGACCCGGTCGCCTTCTTCGAATGGGTCAAGCACCGCTGCCATCTCGCGCACGGCGTCACGCTCGGCACCATGCTGGCCGACGAAGCGATGGTCTTCATCCGCCTCGGCACCTTCCTCGAGCGCGCCGACAGCACCGCCCGCATCCTCGACGTGAAATACCACGCTGTCAAAGCCAGCGCCGGCCACGACCTGCTGACCCAGCGCGAGTTCTATTACTGGGCCGCCTTGCTGCGCTCGGTTGCCGGGTTCGAGATCTACCGCAAGGTCTACCGCGACTCGATCACCCCGGCGCGCGTGGCCGAGTTGCTGATGCTGCGCGCGGACATGCCGCGTTCCCTGCTGGCCTGCATGGAACAGGTGGTGTCGAACCTGAAGCTGGTGCGCAACGACGTCTCTGTCGACACCGAACGGCTGGCCGGCAGGATGCATGCGCAACTCCAGTTCGCGCGCATCGACGACGTCCTCGAAGCCGGCCTGGACAATACACTGCGCAAGTTCATGGACGACATCTACGACCTCGGTAACCGCATCAGCCGCGATTTCCTCGTCCCCCTGGGAGCCTGACATGCAACTCTCGATCCGCCATGAAACGCTGTACCGCTATTCCCAGGCGCAGGCCTACAGCATCGAGCAACTGCACCTGACGCCACGCTCCGAGCCGCAGCAACGGGTGCTGTCGTGGAAACTCCACACGCCGGGGCATTGCGTGTCCTACGGAGACGCCTACGGTAATTTGTCGCACATGCTGACCTTCAACGAGCCGCACGACACCGTGCGCATCGTGGTCGAAGGCGTCGTCGCCACGTCCGCGCTGGCTGGCGGCCGCCTGCTCGGCCAGGACAGCCTGTCGCCCCTGATCTTCACCGTCCCGACGCGCCTGACCGAACCGACGCCGCTGCTGGCCGCGATCGCCGCGCGCTGCCTGCCTGGCGCGGATGCTGGCAAACCCGCCGGCAAAGCCTGCACCGCCGACCTGATGAACCTGGCGGCGCACATCTTCGGTGCAGTCGAGTATCAAAATGGAGCGACCAATGTCTTCAGCACCGCGAACGACGCCATGGCGCTCGGCGCCGGCGTGTGCCAGGACCACGCGCACATCTTCCTGGCCTGCTGCCATGCACACGGCATACCCGCACGCTATGTGTCCGGGTACATCGATCCGGGCACGACCGGGCATGCGGCCAGCCACGCCTGGGTCGACGTCTGGGCCGAAGACGGGGATTTCTCCGGCTGGGTCAGCATCGACGTCACGCACAACCGGCTGATGACGGACGCCTATTGCCGCCTCGCCATCGGACGCGACTACGAATCGGCGGCGCCGGTGCGCGGCGTGCGCCGCGGCGGCGGACAGGAAACCATGAGCGTCGACGCGCTGATTGTGCCCATGGTGCCCATGTAGAATGGCAGTTTCAACCGACAAGGCACCGCGATGACATATTGTGTAGGCATCCGCCTCAATGCCGGACTGGTTTTCCTGGCCGATACCCGCACCAACGCCGGGGTCGACCAGGTCAGCTCCTGCCGCAAGCTCAGCGTTTTCGAAAACCCGGGCGAGCGCATGCTGGTGCTGATGACGGCCGGGAACCTGTCGATCTCGCAGTCGGTGCTGCAAATCGTGGGCGAGCAGGTGGGCGCGGACGGCCTGAACATCTGGACCGCGCCCAACATGCACGTGGCGGCGCGCATCGTCGGCGAGGCCGTGCGCACGGTGCACAAGCAGGAAGCAGCCACGCTGGGCGAGTTCGGTGTCGATTTCAACATCAGCATCGTGTTGGGCGGCCAGATCAAGGGCGAGCGCTGCCGCCTGTTCTATATCTACTCCGCGGGCAATTTCATCGAGTCGCACGACGAAAACACCTATTTCCAGATCGGCGAAGCCAAGTACGGCAAGCCGATCCTGGACCGCGTCGTCACGCCCCAGACCTCGCTCGACGACGCCGCCAAATGCGCGCTCATCTCGATGGATTCCACGCTGCGCTCGAACGTCTCGGTCGGCTTGCCGCTCGACATGCTGGTCTACGAGGATGACAGCCTGGCCGTCACCCGCTTCGTCACGATCGACGAGCAAAACCAGTACTTCCAGCTGCTGCGCACCAGCTGGAGCCAGCAACTGAAAACGGTATTCGAAGGCATCGAGGCGCCAGTCTGGGATGCCGCACCGGGCCCCGCCGGGCAGGTCGTGTCGGCGTCGAACATGCACAGCCAGCCGATGCGCGTGCGCCTGCCGGCCGGGATGCAGGCTGGGGAGGTGCTGGCGCCGATGCAGGCGCTGGCGGGCCAGGCCGGGACCAGGCTGCAACAATGAGCTGCTGCGCCGCCCGGCCAGGTCGTCAGCCGATGAAGGACTGCGGCGTCAGGACTTGTACTTCACGCTGCAGCCATAAGGCCGCGTGACCGCTTGCGCCACGTTTTCGCCCTTCAGGACCGATTCCAGCGCGGTCTTGAAGAGCGGATCGGCCTTTTCGATATCTGCCGGCTTGTTCGACGCGATACTGTCGATGCCGCCCGCATAGCGCAATATCCCCTTGGCGTCGATCACGAACATGTGCGGCGTGGTGCGCGCGTCGTAGGTTTTGCCGATGACGGCAGCATGTTCGCTCACCAGCGACACAGTGGCGCGCGGACTTTGCTGCAGATTGCTTTCCGCGGCCAGGGCCGGCGCCGGCAGCAGCACGGTCAGCGCCAGTACTGCGAACAGGTGTTGCCACGAATTCCGCGGTACAGCTGGAAAAAATCGGTGCATGAAGTGGTAATGAATGAGGAATCGGCAATTCCTGCAAAATTAACACGTTGCCATATCGTGGCCGGCCGGATCGGGCGAAACAATGCGAACCGATACCAAAAAACGCCAGATTCGCACATATTCGCGCCAATCTGGAATCGCACCTGTGCGCAATTAATCACGCGCGTGATTCTTTGCGGAACCGTGTCTGGCCGCGATTGACCGTGCCGTAAATACCCCGAGATACTGACGCCCACATTTCAAAATTACAACAGCCCGCACAGGTCTCCCGGCTTGAAGCGAGAAGCTGTTGGAGATGTGCGGCAGCGGCAATCGGGCCCTGTCGTCGATAAACACGGAGACAGGATGAACAAGCACTCATTGCGCGCGGTCACGGCGCTGGCAACGCTGTCCGCACTCGTCGCAGGCTGCGGCGGCGACGCCCCCGCGCCATCGGACGCACCGAAAATCGCCACCCTCTCGTCGGTGACGGCGATCCCGGCGGCGACGGCCACCTCGCCCTTCGGGCTCACCACCGACTCGACGTTCTTCACCGTCGATACCGGCGCCGGGCTGGTCTTCAAAATCCGCCGCTTTGACGATGGCGCCAGCACCCGCTCAGCGGGCGACATTGCGTCGATGGTCTACAACGGAGTGCAGTACCAGGACCAGGCGCGTGGCACCCATGTCAACTCGGGCTTCGACTTCCTGTACACAGGCGTCTCCGCGGTCAACGTCAGCGCCGAAACGATCGGCACCGACTACGTCAAGATCACCGTGGTGGCGGGCAACCTGACCCACTACTACATGGCAAAGCGCGGCGACCCGAAGATCTACATGGGCACCTATTTCACGACCGAGCCGAGCACGCTCAATTTGGCGCGCTTCATCGTGCGCGTGCCGATCGGCGTGCTCCCAAACGGCACCCCGGCAGGCACGCCGGGCGGCCTGGTCGGCGGCGTCTGGCCGGACGACCTGCGCGGCACGAACAGCACCATCGAGTCGGGCGACATCTTCGGCTTCACCAGCGGCGCGTTCGTCGGCCAGACCCGTTCCAAGCACTACTCGAACATGCGCCTGAAGGACTGGCAGTACATCGGCGGCACCGGTCCCGGCGTGGGCCTGTGGATCGTGCGCGATAACCAGGAAGGCGGCTCGGGTGGTCCGTTCTACCGCAGCCTGCTCAACCAGATCACCAGCACCACCAACGAGATCACGTATATCGTGAACTACGGCGAAGGCCAGACCGAAGGCTTCCGGATGAACCGCCTGAACCACTACACGCTCACCTTCACCGACGGCAGCGCGCCGGCCCCGGTCGATACCTCGTGGTTCAGCGGCATGAACCTGCTCGGCTATGTGGCGCCGAACGCGCGCGGCGGCGTATTCGTGCCGTCCATCTCGGGCCGCACGGGCAATTTCGGCTACACGGTCGGCTTTGCGAACGCCACCGCGCAGTACTGGGCCGACGCCGCCAGCAACGATGGCCGCGTCAGCAGCGAGGGCATGATCCCGGGCGACTACACCATGACGGTGTACAAGAACGAACTGGCCGTGGCGAGCGCCCCGGTGACCGTCACCGCTGGCACGACGAATATCGTCCCGGCCATCACGATCGGCGCTGACCCGCTGGTGCACAGGGATGACCCGCGCGGCAAATGGCACCTTGCCAAGGGCGACCCGAGCATGACGCCGGCGCTGTTCCGGATCGGCGAATGGGATGGCACGCCCGCTGAAATGAAGAACGGCGACAAGATCACGGTCATGCATCCGCAGGACGTGCGCATGAGCCCATGGTTCAGCACCGCGGTGCCCACCAGCCCCTACCTGGTCGGCAGTTCGACTGCGGCGACGACCATGCCGGCCTACCAGTGGAAGGGCCTGGCCACCGGCGCCGGTGTCTGCGCGGCCAATCCGAATGCGCAGAATCCGCCGGTTACCGTGCAGTTCAACCTGAAGGCCAGCCAGATCTCGGCCGCGTCGACGTATAAATTCCGGATCGGCATCACGACCGCGCAGGCGGGCGGGCGGCCGCAGATCAACGTCAACAACTGGTCATCGCCTTTCGTCGGCTCGCAGTCGGGCGACGTGTTCCCGCCAGGGCAGCCATCGACACGCACCATGACGGTCGGTACCTACCGCGCCCGCAACATCACCTACGACTACACGATTCCTGCGTCAGCGCTGGTGGCGGGTGCGAATACCCTGAAAATCTATGTCGTCAGCGGCTCGTGCTCGACCTCGTCGTGGCTCACCCCCGGCTACGCCTTCGATGCGATGGACCTGATCAAGACGCAGTAATACTGCACGAGACCATGCCCGCTCCCGGCTCCGGAAGCGGGCGACGTATCAACTAAAACATACAGAAACGAGACCCGACGTGAACATCCAATCCCGCCTCCTGACCATCTGCCTGGCCGCGGCCGCCCTCTGCACCCTGGCCGCCGCATCCGCCCAGGCTGCCGTCGTCAGCACTTCCTACAGCAACACCACGCCGGTCGCCATCTGCGACCTGTGCACCGTGACGTCCGTGCTGAACGTGAGCACCCACGGCCGCGTCCTCGACATCGACGCCCTGATCGACATCACCCACAGCTACAACAACGACCTGACCATTTCGCTCAGCCACGGCGGCACCTCGGTCCTGCTGTCGAACCGCCAGGGCGGCTCGGGCGGCGCGAATTACACCAACACCGTGTTCGACGACCAGGCCGGCGTGTCGATCGACGCCGGCTGGGCCTACGCACCCTATACCGGGTCGTTCAGGCCGCAGGAGGCGCTGGTGGCCTTCCTCGACCGCGATGTGTTCGGGCTGTGGACGCTGGTCGTGACCGACCACGAAGCGGGCGACAACGGCAGCATCAACCGCTTCGGCCTCGGCGTCGTGGCCGAAGCCGCGGCCGAGGTGCCGGAGCCGGGTTCGCTGGCCCTGTTCGGCGCCGCACTGGCCGGATTTACCGGCGTGTCGCGCACGGCACGCGCACGCACTCGCGTTCGGTAACGTTCCATTGACCGTCCATTGAGCGCTCAGTGACACAGGCTCATTGCTCGATGAAAAAGCGCAGCATCTCCTTGCTCGCATCGGGTCCGCGTGCATCGGCATAGCTGCCGTGCAGGTTGCCGCCGGACCAGGCGTGGCCACTTCCATGGATGGTCCATTGCTCGGCCACGACTTCACCCGTCTCGTCGCAATGCGTATGCCGGGTGAAACTGCGTCCGCTCGTCTCACCCGTTTCCTCGTGCACGGCCATTTCCCTTGCTTCCCCGGGGACCTGGGCGAGGTGGCTTTCGATGGTTTGCTGGACCACATCCGCACTGTTCTTCTGGTGCACCGTGCGGTCCTCGTCGCCATGGAAGACGATCACCGGAATGCTCGCCAGCGGCGTTGACTGCTTGCACGCGGCCAGGTCGGCGCCGTCGCGCATGGCCGACATGGCCGAGAGGCCGTCGGTGGCGCTGCGGTGGGCCAGGCCCGAGTGGCAGCCTACCGCCTTGAACAGGTCGGGGTAGGTCCTTCCGAGAATGACCGCCATGGCGCCGCCCGCGGACAGGCCCGCCACGGATACGCGCGACTCGTCGACGGCGTATTGGCCAATCAGGCTGCGCGTCAGGGCAGCGATGAGCGCGGGTTCGCCTTCATCGCGCTCATGGTGCGCCGCCTCATACCAGTTCCAGCAGCGGTTCCAGTTCGCCTGCGCCGACTGTTCGGGATACAGCACCAGGCATTGGGCTTCCTCGGCCAGTTCGTTCATGCCCGTGCCGAGGGCGAAATCGGCGGCGCTCTGTCCGCAGCCGTGTAGCATCACCACCAGGGGAAGGGCCGCTGGCGAGGGCGTATTGCGGTAAGCGCTCGGTATATACAGCTTGTACTGGATCGAGCGCGCATCGCTGTCGAAGGTTCCCGACAAAAATTCGCCTCCGCCTGCAGGCTCGCTGCGCGACACGTTGGTATTCCCGGGCACGCCGGCCCAAGGGTTGAAGCCAAAAAAAGGCCAGCTTGCGGTTGCCATGTCGATCATATTTACCTCTTCAAGGGAGAGTCAGAAGGCTCCTTTATGTTTTGGTTGAGTATATTCAAATGGTGCGGCGCACCATGTCAGGTTCTGGCGGGGTATTTCGTAGGAGTTGACGCCGAGTCGTATTGACAGGCGCAGAAGCTTGTATTGATGAAAGACCGCCTGATAACGGCGTGCTGGAGGCCCGGGAATGTCTTGCTCATCCAGATACTTTAGGCTTAAAGTATGTGGAGAACGCCGAATGCGACATGGCCCCTTGCTGGCGCGGCCATGTTTCCCCCCGACTGGCCGGAGACACCATGAGCGGAACCGCGTACCTGGACACGTTTGCGAACGATAATTTGCCGCCACGCGAAGAGTGGCCGGAGCTCCTGTTCGAACTCGACGAACTGCGCTACCCGGAACGCATCAACTGCGCCGTGGAATTGGTCGACCAGATGGTGGCGCGCGGCCATGGCGCCTCGACCGCGATCCGCGGCGCCACCCTGGGCTGGACTTATGCCGAACTGCTGGAAACCGTCAACCGCATCGCCGGCGTGCTGCGCGCCCGCCTGGCCCTGGTCCCGGGCAACCGGGTGCTGCTGCGCGGCGCCAACAACCCGATGATGGCGGCCTGCGTGCTGGCGGTCTGGAAGGCCGGCTGCGTCGCGGTGCCGACCATGCCGCTGCTGCGCGCCAGGGAGCTCGCCACGATCATGACGCTCGCCCGGGTGGACGCCGTGCTGTGCGCCGCTGACCTGCGCGCGGAGCTGGACCTGGCCTGCCAGGGGCTGGATGCCGCACCGCGCGTTCTGTCCTTTAACGACTCCAGCGACGGTTCCCTCAAGGGCCTGATGGCGGCCATGCCGCCGCAGTTCGAGGCGGTCGATACCTGGGCCCAGGACGTCTGCCTGCTGAGCTTTACCTCGGGCACCACCGGCCGCCCGAAGGGTACGATGCACTTCCACCGCGACGTGCTGGCGATCTGCGACTGCTTCCCGCGCTCGATCCTGGCCACACGGCCGGACGATGTCTTCATCGGCTCGCCGCCGCTGGCCTTTACCTTCGGCCTGGGCGGGCTGCTGCTGTTCCCGCTGCGTTACGGGGCCTCGACCGTGCTGCTGGAAAAGCTCACGCCCGACCTGCTGCTGGCGGCGATTGCCCGCTACCGCGCCACCGTCTGCTTCACCGCGCCCACCTTTTACAGGCAGATGGCGCCGCTGGCCGGCGGGTACGACCTGGCCAGCCTCACGCGCAGCGTGTCGGCCGGCGAAGCCCTGCCGCTGGAGACGCGCCAGGTCTGGCAACGCGCCACCGGCCTGGCGATGATCGATGGCATCGGCGCGACCGAAATGCTGCACATCTTTATCTCGGCCGCCGGCGCGGACATCCGCCCCGGCGCCACCGGCCGCCCGATACCCGGCTACCGCGCTTGCATCCTGGACGGCGACGGCAACCCTGCCGGCCCCGGCGTGATCGGGCGCCTCGCCGTCAAGGGCCCGACCGGCTGCCGCTACCTGGACGATCCGCGCCAGCGCGATTACGTCTGCAATGGCTGGAACCTGACCGGCGACGCCTACAAAATGGACGAGGACGGCTATTACTGGTACCAGGCGCGCACCGACGACATGATCATCTCGGCCGGCTATAACATCGCCGGCCCCGAAGTCGAGGACGTGCTGCTGCAGCACCCGGCCGTGGCCGAATGCGCCGTGGTGGGCGCCCCCGATCCGGAGCGCGGGCAGGTGGTGATGGCCTATGTCGTGCTGCGGCCCGGCGAGCAGGCGGACCTCCAGATGTCAAAGGCCCTGCAGGACCACGTCAAGGCGGCGATCGCGCCCTATAAATACCCGCGCCGGATCGAATTTCGGACCACCTTGCCGCGCACCGAAACCGGCAAGCTGCAACGCTTCAAGCTGCGCCAGGAAGCGCAGCACGCAGCAAGTCAAGGTGTGGAAGCGCCATGAACATCGTCTGCATCGGCGGCGGCCCGGCCGGCCTGTATTTTGCCCTCCTGATGAAGAAGCAGGACCCCACGCACGAGGTCACCGTCATCGAGCGCAACCGCCCCTACGACACCTTCGGCTGGGGCGTGGTGTTCTCGGACCAGACCCTGGGCAACCTGGTGGCGGCCGACGAAGACACGGCGCGCACCATCCTGCAGTCGTTCAACCACTGGGACGACATCGATGTCCATTTCAAGGGGCGCACCGTCACCTCCGGCGGGCACGGGTTCTGCGGCATCGGCCGCAAGCGGCTTCTGAATATCCTGCAGGCGCGCTGCGAGGAGCTCGGCGTTCGGCTCGTGTTCGAAACCGACGTTGCGGACGATCAGGCCATCGCCGCCCACTACGGCGCCGACCTCGTGATCGCCTGCGATGGCCTGAACAGCCGCGTGCGCAGCCGTTACGCGGCGACCTTCCAGCCCGAGATCGACAGCCGCCGCTGCCGCTTCGTCTGGCTCGGCACCAAAAAGAAGTTCGACGCCTTTACCTTCGCCTTCGAACAGACCGAGCATGGCTGGTTCCAGGCCCACTGCTACCAGTACGATGGCGATACCTCGACCTTCATCGTCGAGACGCCGGAAGAAGTCTGGCGCAAGGCGGGTCTCGCCGACATGAGCCAGGAAGAGGGCGTCGCCTACTGCGAAAAGCTGTTCGCCCGCTACCTCGACGGCCACGCCTTGCTCAGCAATGCCTCGCACCTGCGCGGCTCGGCCATGTGGATCACCTTCCCGCGCATTGTCTGCCGCGAGTGGGTGCACTGGAACAGCATAGAAGGGCGGCGCGTGCCGGTCGTGCTGATGGGCGACGCCGCCCATACCGCGCACTTCTCGATCGGCTCCGGCACCAAGCTGGCGCTGGAAGATGCAATCGAGCTGGCGCGCTGCTTCGGGCAGCACGGTGCCCGCGGCATCGCTGACGGTATTGATAAGGTGCTCGACACCTACCAGGAACTGCGCGCCATCGAGGTCCTCAAAATCCAGAGCGCGGCGCGCAATTCGATGGAGTGGTTCGAGAACGTCGAACGCTACACCGTGATGGAGGCCGAGCAGTTCGCCTACTCGATGCTCACGCGCAGCCAGCGCCTGTCGCACGAGAACCTGCGGGTGCGCGACCCCGCTTACGTGCGCCGCTTCGAGGACTGGATCGCCGGCCGGGCCTTCGCCCAGGCCGGCCTGCCGGTCCCGCAGATGGAAAGCGGCATGCCCCCGATGCTCACGCCGTACCGAATGCGCGGCACGGTGCTGAAGAACCGGATCGTGGTCTCGCCGATGGCGCAGTATTCTGCGGTGGATGGCGTGGCCGGCGACTTCCACCTGGTGCACTTGGGCAGCCGCGCGCTCGGCGGAGCCGGGCTGGTGTTCGCCGAAATGACCTGCGTGTCGGCCGATGCCCGCATCACGCCCGGCTGTCCCGGCCTTTACGCCCCGGAACACACGGCGGCGTGGAAGCGGATCGTCGATTTCGTCCACGCCAGCAGCGACGCGAAGATCGCCATCCAGCTCGGCCACGCCGGCGCCAAGGGCTCGACCCGGCGCGCCTGGGATGGCAGCGACCAGCCGCTCGACGACGGCAACTGGCCGCTGGTGTCGGCGTCAAGCCAGCAGTACCTGGAAGGGGTCTCGCAACTGGCGCGCGAAGCCACGCGCGACGACCTGGAGCGCATCAAGCGTGACTTCGTGCGTGCCACCTTTGGGGCGGCAAAGGTCGGCTTCGACTGGCTGGAACTGCACTGTGCCCACGGCTACTTCCTGTCGAGCTTCATCTCGCCCCTGACGAACCAAAGAAGCGATGAATACGGCGGCAGTCTCGGGAACCGCTGCCGTTACCCGCTCGAGGTGTTCGCCGCGATCCGCGCCGCCTGGCCCGAGGACAAGCCGATCAGCGTGCGCCTGTCGGCCCACGACTGGACCCCCGGCGGGCTGACCCCGGACGATGCGGTCGAGGTCGCGCGCCTGTTCAAGGACGCCGGCGCCGACATGATCGACGTCTCCTCCGGCCAGGTCAGCAAGAAGGAAAAGCCCGTGTATGGCCGCATGTTCCAGACCCCGTTTGCGGACCGCATCCGCAACGAGGTCGGCATCCCCACCATCGCGGTGGGTGCAATTTTCGAGGCCGATCACGTCAACAGCATCATCGCCTCCGGCCGCGCCGACTTGTGCGCGATCGCGCGGCCGCACCTGGCCGACCCGGCCTGGACCCTGCACGAAACCGCGAAGCTTGGCTACACCGCCATGCCTTGGCCGAAGCAGTATCACGCCGGCAAGCTGCAGCTCGAGCGCAACCTGGAGCGCGAACGCCAGGTGGCCGCTGCCAGCAGCGGCCTCACCCCGCAACAGGTCGCGGCGAAACTGCTCGAGGGCTGAGATGGCGCGCAAACACATTATGGCCGAGCAGGCCGCCGATGAGGACCCGCTCAATCCTGACCTCGAGAGCCGGCTGACCGGCGACAACCACCAGTCGCTGAAACTCTGGCTGCGCATGCTGTCCTGCACCACCCTGATCGAAGCCGAGATCCGCAGCCGCCTGCGGCTCGCATTCGGCATCACCCTGCCGCGCTTCGACCTGATGGCGCAGCTCGACCGTCATCCCGAGGGCCTGCGCATGGGCGAACTGTCTAAGCGGATGATGGTCACCGGCGGCAACGTCACCGGCATCACCGACCTGCTCGAGCAGGAAGGCCTGGTCGTGCGCGAGAGCGTGCCGGACGACCGCCGCGCCTTCAGCGTCAGGCTGACCCCATCCGGGCGCCGTGCCTTCAGGCGCATGGCGTCAACCCACGAAGGCTGGATCAGGGAACTGATGGCCGGCTTGACGGAGGGGGAACGGACGGCACTGTTGAACCTGCTGTCGACCATGAAGCGGGGCCTCGGCGCCCCGGACCAACCGGAACACTAGGAGAACCCATGCGTTACCTCACAGGCGAACCGCACCAGCTGCCGGGCAACCGCGCCAGCCTCGCCGACTACCAGCCGCAGCACTTCCTCTTCAACGTGGAGGCAGGCGTGGCCACGCTCACCCTGAACCGCCCCGAGCGCAAGAACCCGCTGACCTTCGATTCGTACGCCGAGCTGCGCGACCTGTTCCGCGCGCTGGCCTACGCCACCGAGGTCAAGGCAATCGTCGTTACCGGCGCCGGCGAAAACTTTTGCTCGGGCGGCGACGTGCACGACATCATCGGCCCGCTCACCAGACTCGACATGCCGGGCCTGCTGGCCTTTACCCGCATGACGGGCGACCTGGTGAAAGCCATGCGCGCCTGCCCGCAACCGGTGGTCGCGGCCATCGACGGCATCTGCGCCGGCGCCGGCGCCATCCTCGCGCTGGCCTCGGACATCCGCTACGGCACCGCACGCAGCAAGACCGCCTTCCTGTTCACGCGAGTGGGCCTGGCCGGCTGCGACATGGGCGCCTGCGCGCTGCTGCCGCGCGTGATCGGCCAGGGCCGCGCGGCCGAGCTGCTTTATACCGGGCGCAGCCTGGGTGGCGAGGAAGCCGAGCGCTGGGGCTTCTTCAACCGCCTGTGCCCGCCCGAAACCGTGCTGCAGGACGCCCAGGCTTTCGCCGCCGCGCTGGCCGCCGGCCCCACTTTCGCGCACGGCATGACCAAGAAGATGCTGCAGCAGGAGTGGAACATGGGCGTCGACGAAGCCATCGAGGCCGAAGCCCAGGCCCAGGCGATCTGCATGGCCACCAACGACTTCCATCGCGCCTACCACGCGTTCGTGGCGAAGGAAAAACCGCAATTTGAAGGAGATTGAAGACACATGGCGGATACCGACTACCTGGACTGGCCCTTCCTCGAGCCTCAGCACCGCGAACTGGCGCAGCAGCTCGATGTCTGGGCCGCGCAGAATATCCCGCAGCAGCACGGACATGAGGTCGACGCCGCCTGCCGGGCGCTGGTGAAGCAGCTTGGGGAGGCGGGCTGGCTGAAACATGCGATCGGCGGCACGGCCTACGGCGGGGCGGTCGATGCCATCGACACGCGCGCCGTCTGCCTGATCCGCGAAACCCTGGCGCGCCATTCGGGCCTGGCCGACTTCGCGTTCGCCATGCAGGGCCTGGGGAGCGGCGCCATCACGCTGTTCGGCAGCGAAGCGAACAAGCGTGAGTACCTGACCCGGGTCGGCCGCGGCGAGGCGATTGCCGCATTCGCGCTGTCCGAGCCGGACGCCGGTTCCGACGTGGCGGCGATGTCCTGCGCGGCGACGCTCGACGGCGACCACTACGTCCTGAATGGCGAGAAGACCTGGATCTCCAACGGCGGCATCGCCGACATGTACGTGGTGTTTGCGCGCACCGGCGAAGCACCCGGCTCGCGCGGCATCTCGGCCTTCATCGTCGACGCCGACTTGCCGGGCTTCGAGATCGCCGAACGGATCGACGTGATTGCCCCGCACCCGCTGGCGCGCCTGTGTTTTACCGACTGCCGGGTACCGGTGTCCAAGCGCCTCGGCGACGCTGGGCAAGGCTTCAAGGTCGCCATGGCGACCCTCGACATCTTCCGCACCTCGGTCGCCGCCGCCGCCCTTGGCTTCGCCCGCCGCGCCCTCGACGAAGCACTGGCCCGCGCGACGTCGCGCAAGATGTTCGGCAAGACCCTGGCCGACTTCCAGCTGACCCAGGCCAAGCTGGCACAGATGGCCACCGGCATCGACGCCGCAGCACTCCTGACCTACCGCGCCGCGTGGCAGCGCGACCAGGGCCGGCGCGTCACCAAGGAGGCCGCGATGGCGAAGCTGACCGCCACCGAAACGGCGCAGCAGGTCATCGACGCTGCCGTGCAGATGTTCGGCGGCCTGGGCGTGGTGAGCGAGCAGCCGGTGGAGCGCCTGTACCGCGAGATCCGCTCGCTGCGCATCTACGAAGGCGCGACCGAGGTGCAGCAGCTGATCATCGCGCGCGAATTGCTGGCCGAGGCGGCGGTGGGGCACCCTAATCAAGTAAAGGTATAAATCGATGGAATTCCTGCAACCGGAAGGCTGGCCGAGGCCGCGCGGCTACTCCAACGGCATCGCCGCATCGGGGCGGATGGTGTTTGTAAGCGGCATGGTCGGCTGGGACCGCGACGGCGTCTTCCACACCGACGATTTTGCCGGCCAGGTACGCCAGGCGCTGGAGAATATCGTCGCGGTGCTGGCCGAAGGGGGCGCCATGCCGGAGCACATCGTGCGTATGACCTGGTATGTGCTCGACAAAAAAGAATACGTTGCTGCCTATCCGGAGATCGGCGTGGCGTATCGCGAGCTGATCGGGCGCCACTTTCCGACGATGAGCGCGGTGCAGGTGGCGGGGTTAGTGGAGGACCGGGCAAGGGTCGAGATCGAAGTCACGGCGGTTGTGCCTGAATAGACTCGGCATACCGCCACAGCCAAGATCAAGGTCGGATTTGTCAGGAAAGCCGGGGGCGGACCTCCTCGCGCGAATATCCCCAGTCAGCATTGATCCAAAAGCAAGTTGCAACGCCACATAAAAAAGCCGCCTTCGAACAGGCGGCTTTGCATGCAACATCAGCAGTAAAGATTACCAGCCAATATCCTTGAACAATTCCATCGTCAAATCCGTCGGCGCCGTCACCGCGTGCGACAGGTCGGCGCTGATCGATGGCTCCATCAACTGGTTGCGCGTGGCGCTCGTGTTGTAGTGCGAGACCGACGAACCTGGCTGATACGGGTTAGGCGTGAACATCGTGATGCGACGCTGGGAATCGGCGCCCGAGATCGCGGTCTTCGAGCGCTCGAACTTGCCGACGGTACCGGCCACGCTGCCATTCGGCTGGACCAGGCTGGCGGCGATGCGGGCGCCGTCGGCCTGCGTCACGCGCACTGCCGGGATCATGATCGACGGATCGGATCCGCCGATGCCGGTCACCGCACCCGGTGCATTGTCGGCCACGATCACGCCGATGGCGCCTGCGTTCTGTGCGTTCTTGACCTTGACCGCGAAGCCGCAGGTGCCACGGCTGACCAGGGCGATGTTGCGGCGCACGGCGGCGGCGTTCGCTGCGTTGAACGGCGTGCATGCCGAGCCGGGGCTGTCGGCCTGCAGGGCGACCTGGGCGATCTGGCCGGTGAGCGGCGAGTTGTCCAGCTTCGGGCCGAAATCGGCTTCGCCGACCGCGTACAGGTCGCCGGCCGGCGAGCTGGCGCCCACGCCGATGACGCGCAGTTGCGGCGTGGCGGAGAGGACCGACGGCACGGCCGCGGTCACGCGCGGGCCGGTCCAGGACAGGCCCGACGGCTTCAGGGCCGACGCAGCGCGCTCGGCGTTGGTCATGTTTACCCACAGCTTGTTGGTCGTGTTGTCGAGCAGGAAGTGGTCCCAGGCCGACGGGTAGTTGGCGAACTGCGCGCCGCTTGCACCGTTGGTGAAGGTCTGGAAGCCCAAGCCGTGGCCCATTTCGTGGAGCAGGGTGGCGACGAAGTCGATGTTGGTGCCTTCGTTGGCGTCCAGGCCCATGTAGAACGAGCTGCCGGCGAGGCAGTTCGGTTGGCCGAGGTTCGAATTGAAACGGGAAGTGATCTGCGGGCCCGGGGCGTCCGAAATCTCGCCACCGTACAGCTTGTTGGCCAGTGCGTACGAGTACAGCGTGCCTGCCTTCGGCGCGCCGGGGAAGTCGGCGAACACCTGGGTGGCGCCGGCGCTGCCGAGGACGGCGCTGGTGGCGGTGCAGGACAGCGGCACGAAACTCGCATTGATGACGATCGGCGCGTTGCTGGTCAGGGTCGCGCCCCAGATGTTGGCTGCGTGCGTGAAGGCGATCAGGCGCTGCTGGCCGATCGTGGTACCGGGATTGCCGCCGACAGGGGTGGCCGGGGTCTGGTCATTGAAGCCGACGCCAGGCACGTTCAGGTTGTTGATGACGATCTTTGCTGCTGCCTGGGCGGAGCCCGAGGCAGCGCAGGCGAGGGCCAGGGCCCCGGCCACCAGTGTCAGGCGTGGGCTCTTATTGAACTTCATGCTGGTGCTCCTTCGAATGCGTGGTCACTGCGGTGTTCAGGGCGGATTCAGCGGCAGATTTGCCGTGGATGCAGTTAACCTCGAGCTTGCCGTCCGCGGTGCGGTGCATCACCGAGTACATCACCGACTCTTCATCGACGTGGGCAGCGACGATGCCGTTCTGCTGCAGGCGCACGACGCCGGCGGCCGGGGCGCCGGAAGCGACGCGCGCGGCTTTCTGGGCGGCGCGATCGGCGGCGCGCAGGTCGTTCAACTGTTTTGCTTCGGCAGCGGTCGCGTTGCGAATCTTGCCGGTGCGCGGGTCTTTGGCGACGGTCTGGTCGGCCTGGCCGGCGGCGAAGGCCGAACCGGTGAGCGCCAGCGCCGCGATGGCGATGACGCCGCGCAGCGTGAATACGGGAGTGTGCATGTGGTCTCTGTCTCTCGGAAAAATGTACGTCGATCGGTGCATGGTTTCGTGTCCGCTTGTCGAGCCGGCTCGGAGCGAACTATAGCGTCGGGCACAACCGGAACCGTCAAAAGTTGTTAAAAATATTGTATTGTTATGTCACAAAAAATGCATATATCGTTCAGTTCTTCCTGTGAAAAGGCTATTTTTCGCGACGGCCTGGCGCGTTGTTTTTGCCCACACAACGCAGCGGGCGAGGCAGCCCGGCCTCCGATTTGATTCATCCCACGCGCGCACGGAAAGTGGCACAATCGGTGCTTTAAAGGCAAGCCGGTCGCACGCCATGAGTTCCGACCACTCCGATACCCTGCAACGCCAGCTCGACGACCTGCTCGACCACCTGCCGGCCGGCGTGGTGGTGCTTGGGCCCGATGGCCGCATCCTCTCCGCCAACCGGCGGGCCTGGGAGCTGCTTGGGAGGCCCGAAGAGCAACTGATCGGGACGGAATCGAACGCGGCGGCATGGACCCTTGTCCGGCCGGACAATACCGTCATGCCTCCGGCTGAGTATCCGGTACACCAGGTGCTTACCACCGGCGAACCTGTCTCGGATTTCGTCCTGGGCATACCTGCCGAGCCGCCCGCCACGGTGCGCTGGCTGATCTGCAATGCCTATCCGGAGCGTGGCCCCGGCGGGCAGGTCGAGCGGGTGGTCGTCTGCTTCACCGACTGCACCAGGCTCAAGCAGGCAAAGCGGGAGGCGCAGAAATCCGAGGAGCGCCTGCGCCTGGTCCTGAAGGGCTCGACCGACGCACCCTGGGACTGGGACCTCGTGACCGGCGAAGTCTATTATTCCGACCGCTGGTGGAACATGCTGGGATACCAGCCCGGCGAGCTGCCGAGCGACGCCACCACCTGGTCCAGGATGCTGGTGGCGGAAGACGAAGCGCGGGTCAGCGCCTTCCTGTGCAATCTGCTGGCCGATTCGAGGGAGGGCTACTGCGTCGAATTCCGGATGCGGCACCGCGACGGGCACGAGGTGCCCATCCTTTCGCGCGGGTTTGTGTCGCGCGACGCAGCCGGCCGTGCCCGGCGCATTTCCGGGACGAATACCGACCTGACGGAACGCAAACGTGCGGAACAGCGCATTTACGAGCTGGCCTATTTCGACCACCTGACGGGCTTGCCCAACCGGCGCTTCCTTGCCGAAGAACTGGACAAGGTCCTTGCCCGTAGCCATCGTTCCGGCCGCTTCGGGGCCGTGCTCTTCCTCGACCTGGACAACTTCAAGCTGCTCAACGACACCATGGGCCATGATATCGGCGACATGCTGCTGCGCCAGGTGGCGCAACGCCTGAAAATGGCCCTGCGCCACAGTGACCAGCTGGCGCGCCTCGGCGGCGACGAGTTCGTGGTCGTGTTCGAGGAACTGGGCGACACCCTGGAAGACGCAGTGGCCGAGGCCAACCACGTCGTGAGCAAGATCCTGGCCGTGCTGGACCCGCCGTATGAGCTTGCCGGGCGCCTGTTCGTCAGCACCACCAGCATCGGCGTGGCCCTTTTCGATGGCATGGAAACGGATGTCGAGACGTTGCTCAAGCAAGCCGACCTGGCCATGTACCGGGCCAAGTCAGAAGGGCGCCATATTGCGCGCTTCTTCGATCCCGGCATGCAGGCGGCCGCCGATCGCCAGGCTGCTCTTGAAAGGGGCCTGCGCGACGGCCTCGCGCTGCACCAGTTCGTCCTGTACTGCCAGCCGCAATTCAGCGTCCGGGGCCGCCTCGTGGGCGCCGAGGTGCTGGTGCGCTGGCGCCGCGACGACGGCGCGCTGGTCTGCCCCGGCGACTTCATCGCCCTGGCCGAGTCCTCGGGCCTGATCCTGCCCCTGGGGCAGTATGTGCTCGAGGAGAGCTGCCGGGCGCTCGCGCGCTGGACGGGCGACCGCACGCTGGGGAGGCTCAAGCTCGGGGTCAACGTCAGCGTGCAGCAAATGCGCAATCCGGATTTTCCGGCCGATGTCGCGGCCACCCTGGCCAGGTCGGGCGCGCCCGCCGCCAGGCTGTGCCTGGAACTGACCGAGAGCGTTTTCGCCGAGGATGTGCACGAGCTGACCGACCGGATGCACCAGCTGTGCGCGCAGGGACTCTGTTTCTCGCTCGACGATTTCGGGACCGGGTACTCGTCGCTGTCCTACCTGCGGCGCCTGCCCCTGAGCGCCCTGAAGATCGACCGCTCCTTCGTGCACGACGTGCATCTCGATCCTGGCGCCGGCCCGATCGTCAACGCCATCATCGCGCTCGGGCGCCAGCTCAAGCTCGAGATCGTCGCGGAGGGCGTCGAGCACGAGGCGCAGCGCAGCTTCCTCAGCCGCGGCGGCTGCGGCGCGCTGCAGGGCTACCTGCTGGGCGAGCCGATCCCCATCGAGGACTTCGAGCGCATGTACAGCGCGGTCGGGGTCGGTCACGCCTGACGCCTGGGGCGCACAGTTGCCGCCTTCGGCTGCCGACGGGCTCGTGTATCCTTACGCCGGGGCCGCCTCGGGCGGCGACGGGGATTGCATGAACAGATTCAAACTGCGCACGCCGGTGACTATCGCCACCATCGCCAGCCTGCTGGTGCTCGGCGTCGCACTGGTATTCCTTGCGCGCGGCGTGAAGGACCAGTCGGAGTCGTGGGAAAGGGTGGTGCATACCCACAAAGTGCTGGAACAGGTGCAGTCGATCCTGACCCTGACCAGCGAAGCGGAGGCGGCGCAGCGGGGCTTCCTCCTGACCGAGAACGACGCCTTCGTGGCGACCTACCGGCAGGCGCGCGGGGCGGTCCTGCCCCAGATCCGCGCATTGCAGGAGCTGACCCGGGATAATCCGCGCCAGCAGGCCGCCTTGCCGCCATTCGAAGATGCGGTCCGGATGCGGATGGAGATGCTCGAGCGGGTCATGCAGGAAAGGCGCGCCGGCAAGCTCGCCGATACCCAGATGCTCGAATCGGGCCGCCTGCTCAAGCAGCGGATCCTGGCCCATGCGCAGCGCATCGGCACGGAAGAACAGCGACTGCTGCGCGAACGGCAGGCGCGCGCCGAGGCCGGCCGCCGCAACCTGATCCTCGCGGCTGCCACGACGTCGGCAATCGCGGTGGTCCTGATCGTGGTGTTGTGGATCGTGTCGTCGCGCGACGCGGCGCGCCTGCTGTCCGAGCGGGCACGGCTCGACGCGACACTGCGCAGCATGAGCGATGGCGTGATTGCGACCGACCTGCAGGGCCGGGTGGAGTTGATCAATCCGGTGGCACAGGCCCTGACCGGCACGCCCGAGGGACGCGCCATCGGGATGCCGCTCGACGGCGTCCTGCGCATGCGCGACCAGGAAAGCGGGGCGGCGATCGGCGTGCCGGCGGAACGCGCCGGCACGGCCGCCGCCGTCCTCCTGTCGTCGGAAGAAGGGCGCGAGCATGTCGTCGAGATGAGTGCGGCGCCGATCCGTCCGCCAGGCGGCAAGGCAACCGGCACCGTGCTCATGTTCAGGGACGTGACCGAGCGGCGTGCCCGCGAGCGGGCGCTGGCCGAATCGGAGGCGAACAACCGTTACACGATCGAGCTCAATCCACAAATTCCGTGGAAGGCGACGGTCGACGGCCGCATCAACGATATCTCGGACCGCTGGATCGCGCTGACCGGCCAGGGCCACGACGGCGTCCTCGGCGACGGCTGGTCCGAGGTGGTGCACCCCGGCGACCTGCCGGCGATGAGCGCCGCGTGGACGCATTCCGTGGCGACCGGCGAACCCTACGACTTTGAGCACCGCATCCGGACCGCCGGCGGAGAGATGCGCTGGATGCGCTCGCGTGCCATGCCGCGGCGGGGCGAGGGCGGGGCGATCGTCGCCTGGTATGGGTTCACGGAAGACATCCACGCGCGCAAGGAGTCCGAGCTGGCCCTGGTGCGCCGCGAGGCCGAATTGAACGGCAAGCTGGCCCAGATCGAGGCGATCTATCATGCGGTCCCGGTCGGACTCGGGTTTGTCGATGCACAGCTGCGCCTGGTCGAACTGAACGACGCACTGGCGGAAGCGGCTGGCCGGGCCAAGCAGGCCTGCGTCGGCATGGCGCCGTCGCAGGTGCTGCCGGCGCCGCTCGGGGAGCGGGCCGACGCCCTGCTGGCGCAGGTGCTGCGCGAGCGGCAACAGCTAAGCGGCCTGGAATTTTCCAGCGGCACGGCATGCATGCCGGGCCAGCAGCGCGACTGGCTGGCCAGCTTCTATCCGGTCATGGACGAGGCCCAGGTGCAGGGGGTCGTCGTCGCGCTGCTGGAAGTCACGCAGATCAAGGCGGCGCAGCGCGCCTTGATCGAGGCGAACCGGCTGCTCGAGCAGCGGGTCGAGGAACGGACCGCGCAGATTGCCGACGCCAACGCCGAGCTGCGCGCCTTTGCGCACACGGTCGCCCACGACCTGCGTGCGCCGCTGCGCAATGTCGAAGGCTTCGCGACTGCCCTGCTCGAAGACGAGGCCGAGCGCATGTCGGCGGACGGCCAGATGTTCGCCGGACGCATCGTCGCGGCCGTCGTGCGCATGGACCAGCTCATTACCGACCTGCTCGCCTACAGCCGCCTGTCGCGCACGGAAATGCGGCTGGAACGCGTGGATCTCGGCCAGGTCATGAAGAGCGTCCTGCGCGACCTCGAATCGCAGGTCCGCGACAGCGGCGCGCAGCTGCTCATTGCGCCCGGGCTGCCGGCGGTACGTGGCAACGGCGCCATCCTGGTCCAGGTCCTCGTCAACCTGGTCTCGAACGCGATCAAGTTCGTCGCGCCCGGCGTCGTGCCGCGCATCGAGATCTCCGGCACGCGCGCGGGCTTGGCGGCAAGGCTCTCGATCGCCGATAATGGCATCGGTATCGCGCCGGAACACCGCGAGCACGTGTTCGGCGTGTTCGAACGCCTGCACGGCCACGAGCGCTATCCCGGCACCGGAATCGGGCTGGCGATCGTGAAAAAGGGGCTCGAGCGCATGGATGGATCGGTGCAGATCGCCGACCGCGAGCAGGGCGGCACCGTATTCGAGCTGACCATGCCGGCAGCCGACTAACAGCACAGGGAATCCGATGGAGAGCACGATGGTGGATGAGTGCAGGGTGGATGAGGGCAGGGGCACTGACGCCGTGCTGTTACTGGTCGAGGACAATCCCGATGACGTCCTGCTGGTGCGGCGCGCGCTCAGAAAGGCGGCCCTGGCGGTGTCGATGCAGGAAGTCCGCGACGGCGACGAAGCCGTGGCCTACCTGGAAGGCAGCGGCGGGTTCGCCGACCGCGCGCGCCATCCGCTGCCGGCGCTGATCCTGCTGGACCTCAAACTTCCCAGGCGATCCGGCCTGGAAGTGCTGCGCTGGATTCGCAGCCGGCCGGCGCTGGCGACCACGCCCGTGGTCGTGCTGACCTCGTCCGGCGAGGACGAAGATATCCAGAACGCGTACGCGCTGGGCGCCAACTCCTACCTGCAAAAGCCGGTCGCATTCAACGGCCTGGTCGAGCTGCTTGGCGTGCTCGGCCTGTACTGGTTCAAGAACAACCTGACGGCGCCGCCGGCGCACGCGCCGGCCGCGGCGCGGCTTTGACAAGGCATGCCTGCATGAAAAACCGCCCATGACGATCCAGATCCTCGTCCTCGACGACAACCCCGACGACCGTGCGCTCGCGCGGCGCGAGCTCGAACGCCACCTGCCCGGGTGCGTCATCCGGGATGTGAGCGACCGGGCCGGCTGGGAGCGCGAGCTGCAGGCGGGACTGGAAATCGACCTCGTCATCACCGACTTCCAGATGCGCTGGATTACCGGGCTGGACATCCTGAAGCAGGTCAAGGCATTCGACGCCCAGCTGCCGGTCATCATGTTCACCGCCACCGGCACCCAGGAAATCGCGGTCGAGGCGATGAAGCTCGGGCTCGACGACTACATCATCAAGAGCCCGCGCCACTATGCGCGCCTGCCGCTGGCGGCGCGCACCTGCCTGGACCGCACCAAGATCCGCGCGCGCGCCATCCGCTCGGAAACCCGCCTTGCGGCGCTGCTGGAAAACATCCAGCTCGGCGTGTTTCGTATGTCGCTCGAGGGCAAACTGGAAGAGGCGAACCGGGCATTCTGGACGATGCTCGGTGCGGACCCGGGCGCGCCCGAGTCCGTGCGCCATCCCCTGCTCGACCAGGTGGTCGCCCGCCTGCCCCAGATGCAGGCTGTTTTCGATACGGCCGAGCTGCAGGCGGAGCTGGGCGCGGTCGACGAGGCCGGCCGCTTTTATGTGGTCAAGCTGGTGCGGGTCAAGCTCAACGGCGACGAGGCCATCGACGGCATCGTCGAAGACGCCACCTCGCTGCGCCGCGCCGGCGCCGAGATCCACCGTCTCAATGCCGAGCTCGAGCAGCGCATCATCGAGCGCACCCGGCAGCTCGAAGAAGCCAACGAGGCGCTCGAGACCTTCGGCTTCTCGGTGTCGCATGACCTGCGCGAGCCGCTGCGCACCATCCAGGGCTATGCAGTCGCGCTGCACCAGGACCTGCAGGCGCAGGACTTCAGCAATTTCGAACAGTACGTGGACCGCATCAACGCTATCGCAAAGCGCATCGACCTGATGGTATCGGACCTGCTCGAGTTCGCGCGCCTGTCGCGCGCCGAGATCAATGCCGAGATCCTGCCCCTGTCCTGGGCGGTGGGCGACGCCCAGGCCGCCTTGCAGGGCGAAGCGGCCTACCAGGCGGCCGATATCCAGGTCGACATCCCTGACGACCTGGTCGTCCGGGCGCACCGGCCGGTACTGGTGCAGGCCCTCACCAATTTGCTCGCCAACGCCGTCAAGTTCGTGCGTCCGCACACGCACGCGGCCGTCAACATCGTGGCGCGCCCGCGCGGCCGCCTGGTGCGCATCGAGGTGCAGGACAACGGCATCGGCATGGCCGACGAGGCGCGCCAGCGCGTATTCAATGTGTTCGAACGCCTGCACGGCGAGGAAGAGTACCCGGGCACCGGGATCGGCCTGGCGATCGTCAAGAAAGGCGTCGAGCGCATGCATGGCACCGTGGGTGTCGAGGCGGCGCCCGACATCGGATCGACTTTCTGGATCGAGTTGCCCAGTGCCTGATCATTCGACCAACCCCGCGACCAACCCCGCGACCAACCCCGGAGCGGCCCACACCGGAGCCATCAGGGTCCTGCTCATCGACGACAATCCCGACGACCGCGCCCTGGTCGAGCGCGAACTCCGGCTGCGCATCGAGCAGGTTGCGGTCGCCCACATCAGCGATGCCGCCGCCCTGGCCGAGGCGATCGAGGCCGGCGGGTTCGATGTCGCGATCACCGATTACCGCTTGCGCTGGACGGTCGGCACCGACGTCCTGCGCGACATCAAGCGCCTCCATCCGCAAGTGCCCGTCATCATGTTTACCGGCAGCGGCAACGAGGAAGTGGCGGTCGACGCGATGAAGGAGGGGCTGGACGACTACATCACAAAAACGCTCAAGCACTATCCGCGCGTGCCGTTCGCGGTGCTGGCCTGCTTCGAGCGCGCCAGTAACCGTTCTCGCCTGCAGGCGGCGCTGGCGCGCGAGTCGCTCGGCACCGCCCGGCTCGAGATCGCCCTGCAATCGGCCGGCATGGCAAGCTGGCAGTTCGACCTGTCGACGGGGCGGCTGTCCGCCTCCGACGATGCGGGCCCCATGTTCGGCCAGCGGCGCGGTTTCGTGCATGCGAGCCCGGAGGGGGCGCTGGACCAGGTGCATCCCGAGGATCGGGCGCTGCTGGCTACCGCCTGGAAAACCGCCCTGGCGGACGATGGCCGCTTTGCCAGCGAGTTCCGGGTGCTGGGCGCCGACGGCGCGCTGCGCTGGATCGCCGGCAGCGGGAAGGTATTGCCGGACAATGGAGCAGGGGCGCGCCTTGTGATCGGCACGCTGCGCGATGTGACGGGCGAGGTAGCGGCCAAGGAACGCCAGCGCAAGCAGCAGGAAGAGCTGCAAACCATTCTCGACGTGCTGCCGGTGGGGGTGGCCATCAGCCACGACCCGGATGCGCGGCATGTCGTCACCACCCCGTATTTTGCGGGCCTGCTCGGCATCGCGCCCGGCGCGGACATCGGGGCCGGCGGCCAGGCGCACACGGACGGCGAAGGGTATGCCTACCTGCAGGATGGAAGGCCGCTCGACCCGGAGGCCTGGCCCATGCGGGTCGCCGCGCGCACCGGCCAGCCAGTGCGCGGCGAAGAGCTGGCGGTGCGCTTTGCCGATGGGCGGGAGCTCACCCTGCTGGTCAATGCCGCGCCCCTGCTCGACGCGCAGGCGCAGGTGCGCGGGGCGGTCGCCGCCATTGTCGACGTCAGCCCCCTGAAGGCGGTCCAGCGCGAACTGGAGAAAGCCAACCGCCAGAAAAGCCGGTTCCTGTCGGTGCTGGCGCACGAGTTGCGCAATCCCATGGCGGCGATCGGATATTCGGTCGAGATGCTGCGCCACGTGGCGTCCCCCGACGCCATCGGCAAGGCGCGCGACGTCATCGGGCGCCAGACCGCGCATATGGGCCGCCTGCTCGACGACCTGCTCGACCTGAGCCGCATCACCCTCGACCGTGTCGAGCTCGAGGTGCGCCCGGTCGACCTGCGCCGCGCCATCGAAGGCGCGTACGAAAGCACGCGTGCGCTGATTGCCGCGCGCGGGCACCAGATCCGTCTCGACCTGCCGCCCGTGCCGATCATGGTGGCGGGCGACGAGGTCCGGCTGACCCAGGTCTTCGCCAATCTCCTGAACAATGCCGCGACCTTCACCCCCGCGCACGGGGTGATCAGCGTCAGCGCGTCCGCCGGTGCCCAGCAGGCAGTCGTGACGGTTGCGGACAACGGGATCGGCATCGCCCCGCATGAGCTGGAAGCGGTGTTCGACATGTTTTTCCAAGTGCAGGCCAAGGTCAGCGGCGGGCCCGAAGGGCTCGGCATCGGCCTGGCCGTGGTGCGCAAGCTCGTCGAATTGCATGGGGGCACGGTGCTGGCGGCCAGCGAAGGCCCTGGGCGCGGGACGACGCTACGGGTCGAGCTGCCATGCCTGACGACGGGAGCCGCCGAGGAGCCGCTCGATGCCGATAGCGGGGGCGACGCTGCCTCGCATGGGCGCCTGCTGGTCGCCGACGACAACGTCGATGCAGCCAATGTGCTGGGCGAGCTCCTGCGTATCGAAGGCTATGCGGTGCGGGTCGCCCACGACGGCCGGCAAGCGATCGACATGGCGCGCCAATGGCAGCCCGATGTGCTGGTGCTCGACATCGGCATGCCCCACGCGAACGGGCTCGAGGTCGCGCGCTGGGTGCGGGCACAAGGCTGGGGTGGGGCCACGACACTCATCGCCGTGACCGGATGGGGGCAACAGCAGGACCGCCGCGCGACGCTGGACGCAGGCTTCGACGACCACCTCGTGAAACCGGTCGGCCCACGCGAGATCGTCAGCGCAATCAGCCGCCAGCGGGCCGGCTAGGGCCGATTAGGGCCGTCCGGGGCTGCCTGCCTGCGGCCCCAGCGGCAGGCGGATGGCAAAGGTAGCGCCCAGGCCGCGGCCCGCGCTGCTGACGCTGAGGCTGCCCTCGTGCAGCTCGACGATGCGGCGCGCGATATACAGGCCCAGCCCGAGCCCGGTGGCATTGTCGTGCTGCTGCAGCTTGAACGCGCCGAACACGTGCGCCAGGTCTTCCGGTTCGATCCCCTGGCCGGAGTCGGCAATATCGATCTCGACCATGCCATCGCGGCGCCGGATCGTGATGCGGATGACGCCGCCCACTGGCGTGAATTTGACCGCATTGAACAGCAGGTTCCAGAATACCTGCTGCAGGCGCCGCCCATCGGCCTCGAAGCGGATATGGTCGCCATAGTCGCTCGGCGTCACCTGCATCAGGATCTTCTTCGGGTGGGCATGCGGTTCCACCGTGGAGATCGCGTCGCGCAGGACTTGGCCCAGCAGGACGGGCGCACGGTCGATCGACATCTGTCCGGTCAGGGTACGGGCCGCGTCGATCAGGTCCTCGACCATGCCCGCTTCCTGGCGCACGTGCACGCGCATCGATTCGAGGCCGCTGACCGCGTTGGGCGGCAGGTCGGGGATCGTACGCAGCATCAGCTCGATGCGCATCGACAGGGCCGAGAGGGGCGTGCGCATCTCGTGCGAGACGGTGGCCAGGAACAGTTCACGCGTGCGGTTCACGCGCGTCAGGTCATCGATGGTTTCGCGCTGGCTGTCGAGCGTGCTCGACAGCGTGCCCAGCAGGGCGGCGTACGTGCCCATCCGCTGGTCGGAAACGGGCGCGTCGAGGCGCACTTCGGTCCACAGCAGGTGGCCGGGCAGGCCGATCTGCCGGGCGATGCGCTCGCAGGCCAGCGGCGAACTGAAGTCGGCAAAGCGCCAGCCGAACAGCAGCACGCCGTAGACCTCGCCGCGCAGCAGCAGCGGCTGTGCGCATACCCGGAAACCTTCGCCGAATTGCGCCGACGCCGAGCTGCGTTGCGCACGCACAGTGGCCACCAGCGAGCGTTCGAGCGCGGTGCCGGGGCCGTCTTCGGCCCACAGCGTCGAGCGCTCCGCCAGCAGCGTGGCCATGCGCGAACCGGTCAGGGGACCGATACGGCGCACGCCTTCGATATCGTAGGCGGACGTGACCAGGCCCGTCGCGTCGGTGAATTGCCGCAGCGGCGTATGCCAGTCCTCCCAGTCGACCGGCGCCTTGTCCGGCAGCTCGACTGTGATCACTGCGTCTTTTCGGTAGGCAGGTGGGCCGAATCGGGCAGGGGGGCGCCACTGGCGACGGCCTCCTCGACTGCCGGGCTCTGGCGCGATGGCGAACGCGACAGCAAACCATAGTAGGACGAGAACGGCAATTGCGGCACAGCCTGGGTGTCGCTGCCGCTCTCGTCCACCAGCAGCAGGCCGCCCACGCCGATGGCGTATTCGCGCGTGACTTGCACGTTGCGGCTGCCGCGCACCTTGGGTATGGCGAGCGCCCGCCGCAGGACCGTCGAGATCTCCACGTAGTTGAGCAGGATGATGTTATCGACCAGGTGCGAACCCTTGAGTTCCTCGCTGATCTGCGACACGCCCAGCAGTTCCGGGCTCTCGTAATTGAACAGGGTGGTGGCGAGCCGGTTCTTGAAGAAGCTGGCCAGCGCGTACAGGTAGTCGGCCACCTCGGCGCGGCTGGTCATTTCGTAGACAGCGATCGAGTCGAAGACCACGCAGTCGATGCCTTCCTTTTCGACCAGCTTGACGATGCGGTCGAAGTGCACGTCGAGCTCGAGTTCGAGCGGCGACTCGTAATGGATGAACAGGTCGCCCGAGTCGACCAGGGCCTGCAGGTCGAAACCGAGCGTTTTGGCGTTGCGCACCAGCTGGCGCGGGTGTTCGTCCAGGCTCACCAGCAGCGCCTTGTGGCCGTTCTTGATGGCGTGCGTCAGGAACTGGACGCTGAACACCGTCTTGCCGGTGCCGGAAATGCCGCTCACCAGCGTGACCGAGCCCTTGTAGATGCCGCCGTCCATCATCTTGTCGATGGCGGGCGAGCCGGTCGACAGGCGCTCTTCCGAGGTGGGCTGGTCGGGCGAGGCCACCGGGCGCGACTGCGCGCGGCGGTAGACATGCACGCCGACCTGCGGCTCGATGCGCATGGTATGGCTGCCGTTGATGAAATCCTGGCCGCGCGACTTCATCACCGTCAGGCGGCGGTGCGCGCGCCGCCGGTTCTCCTCGCGCGTGAGCGAGATGATGGTGTCGAAGACAAAACGCTCATGGGCCGACACGCCGCCCAGCGACTCGTCCTTCTCGGCCGTGACCATCGTGGTCACGCCCAGGCGGGTCAGGCCCTCGATGAGCAGGTGCACGTCCTCGCGGAAGGGCAGGTCGTTGATTTCGGCGTACAGGCGCAATGGCGTCAGGCCGTCGATCAGCAGGCGCTTGGCGCCCATCGCCAGGAGCGAGGCGGCAAACGCGCCGTCGCTGCTCCGGAACTCGCTGAGCAGCACGGCCGGGCTGGTCTGGATGATCCTGATCTTGCCCTGGTCAATCATGCCTTGCAGGTCCCAGTCGAAGCCTGCCGCATCGCGCAGCAGCTTGGCGGAATCGAGTTCGAACGAGACAATGGCGCCCGGTTCGTCGTAGTCGCGTGCCCCGTGGTAGATGAAGCCCAGGCCGAAGGTCGTCTTGCCGGAGCCCGGCGGGCCTTCGACAAGCAGGTTGTTATTCCGGGGAATGCCACCGTGCAGTACCTCGTCGAGACCGATGATGCCGGTCTTCACCAACTCGCTCATTGACATTCCTTTTTCATATGGTTGTCCAGTTTAACATGCGAAATGGCAACGCCTGCCTAGTCCCGACGCCGTCCCTGCGCCTGGTCCTGCGGGCGGTACACCATGACCGGAACGGTGGAATAGGCCAGCACATGCTGGGTGACGCTGCCCGCGATCAGCCGGCTCAGGCCGCGTCGGCCGTGGGACGCCATGAAGACCAGGTCGCAGCCGGCGCGTTGGGCGGCCTCGACTATTTTCTCGGCCGGCGAATCGCCGTAGCTGGTCAATGTTTCGCATGCGACCCCGGCTTTGGCGGCGGCAGCGGCGACGCGGCCGACATGCGCTTCGGCCTGGGCAAGCAGGACGTCCGTGCCGGTGCCGCCAGTGACGAGCGCGCCTTCGGCCGACAGCACGACCGGCTCCGGCGGCACGACCGAGAGGGCAACCAGCTCGCTGCCGCACACCTGCGCGAATGCAATGGCCGCATTCTCGGCAACGGCAGACAGGTCGGAACCGTCGCTCGGAACAAGTATGCGCTGAAACATGATTGCCTTACCCGGACCCGTCTCGGCTTGCGATAGACGGACAACAGAATGGGCGCGTCAGCCCTTACGTTCTTGATCCGGATCAAATGGGTCCTATTGCCAGGCGGTATGCCGTGGGAATGGCCGCGCTCCCGAAGGCTTGTCGATTGACTACGCAAGTTCGTGCATTGGTATATTCTCTGGGTGGGCCGCGCTTGCCTGGCCCGCCGGACCCCGAACATTACTTCATCAAGCATCGGAAAACATGAGCACCGAATCCAACCTCAGCGAAGCCAAAGACACCCAGTTGCGCGCCGACGCGCTCGAATACCACCGCAGCCCGACGCGCGGCAAGATCGAGGTCATCGCCACCAAGCCCCTGTCGAACCAGCGCGACCTGTCGCTGGCCTACTCGCCCGGCGTCGCCTACGCCTGCGAGGAAATCGCCGCCAACCCGGCCATGGCCGCCGAGTACACCTCGCGCGGCAACCTGGTGGCGGTGATCACCAACGGCACCGCGGTGCTTGGCCTGGGCAACATCGGCCCCCTGGCTTCGAAACCGGTCATGGAAGGCAAGGGCTGCCTGTTCAAGAAGTTCGCCGGGGTCGACGTGTTCGACCTGGAGCTCGATGAACTCGACCCGGACAAGCTGGTCGACGCGATCGCGATGCTGGAACCGACCGTCGGCGGCATCAACCTGGAAGACATCAAGGCGCCGGAATGCTTCTACATCGAGAAGAAGCTGCGCGAGCGGATGAACATTCCGGTCTTCCACGACGACCAGCACGGCACGGCGATCATCTCGACTGCGGCGCTGCTGAACGCTTTGAAGGTGGTGGGCAAGGACATCGGCCGGATCAAGCTGGTGGCCTCCGGCGCCGGCGCGGCGGCGATTGCCTGCCTCGACATGATGGTGCTGCTCGGGGTGAAGCGCGAGAACATTTATGTGACCGATTCGAAGGGCGTCATCTATGTCGGGCGCGACGCCAACATGGAAGCGAACAAGGCGCGCTACGCCCAGGAGACGGGAGCACGCACCCTGGGTGACATCGTCGATGGCGCCGACGTCTTCCTCGGCTGCTCGACCGCGGGCGTGCTCACCGGCGAGATGGTCAAGACCATGGCGGACCAGCCGGTGATCCTGGCGCTGGCCAATCCGGAACCGGAAATCCGCCCGGAAGTGGCGCGCGCGGCGCGGCCCGACTGCATCATCGCCACCGGCCGCTCGGACTACCCGAACCAGGTCAACAACGTGCTGTGCTTCCCCTACATCTTCCGCGGGGCGCTCGACTGCGGCGCAACGCGCATCACCGACGAGATGAAGCTGGCCTGCGTGACGGCGATCGCCGAGCTGGCCGAAGCGGAGGCGAGCGACGTGGTGGCCTCGGCCTACGAGGGCCAGGACCTGGCCTTCGGCCCCGAATACATCATCCCGAAACCCTTCGATCCGCGCCTGCTGGCCGCGATTGCGCCGCGCGTGGCGCAGGCCGCTGCCGACTCGGGCGTGGCGGCGCGGCCGATCACGGACATGGCGGCCTACCGCGAAAAGCTGGCGCAGATGATCTACCACACCGGGTTCTTCATGAAGCCGGTGTTCGCCAAGGCCAGGGCCAACCCGCGCCGCGTCGCCTTTGCCGAAGCGGACGACAAACGCGTGCTTCGCGCGATCCAGACCGTGGTCGACGAAGGGATCGCCAAGCCGGTCCTGATCGGCGAGAAGACGGCCATCGCGCGCGCGATCAAGGACGCCGGGCTGCGCCTGCAGGCGGGTGTCGACTACACGCTGGCCGAGGCCGACGCAGGAGTCGACACCACGCTACAGGGCACGCGCCTCTTGCAGTCGGGTGAAGTCGACGCGCTCATTTGCGGCATGAAGGGCAGCTACGACAGCCACCTGGAACACGTGAAAAACGAGATCGGCACCGCGCCCGGCGTCGAGGTGCTCGCCGCGATGAACGCACTGGTGCTCGACAAATACACGCTGTTCATCACCGACACCTATGTCAATGACCAGCCGACGGCGCAGGAACTGGCGGGCATCGCGCGCCTGGCCGCGGCCACCCTGCGCGAGTTCGGCCTCGAGCCGAAGGCGGCCCTGCTGTCGCATTCCTCGCAGGGCTCCTCGAACCGCCCCTCGGCGGTGCGCATGCGCGAAGCAGGCGCACTGCTGCAGCAAAGCGAGCCGGAACTGCTGGCCATCGGCGAAGTCCATGGCGACGCCGCGCTCTCGGAAGAGATCCGCGCCATGTACAACATCGACAGCGGCTTCACCGGCAGCGCCAACCTGCTGGTGATGCCGTCGCTGGACGCGGCCAACATCCTGTTCAATGTGCTGAAGGTCGCGGCGGGCAAGGGCGTCACCGTCGGGCCGATCCTGCTCGGCAGCGCGAAGCCAGTGCATATCCTGAGCCCGAGCGCGACGGTGCGCCGCATTGTCAACATGACGGCGCTGGCGGTGGCCGCAGTGCGTTAAGCTGGGAAGTGCAAGAAAGAAGAGCGCCGCTACGCAGATGCGTGGCGGCGTTTTTTTTGCCCGGCAGATGGGAAGTGTTGCGAGCGTGCACGGTGCTGGAAGGCGGGCCGGATCGCCCCATTCAGGCGGTTCTCATAGGAGAGATGCGTCTGCTGAATATCGATCATTCTGAAATGCAATTAGATTTCTTTCTCGAAAGTATCATACTGACCGCATCAGACAACAGCGAGAAACCCCATGTCCAGCCTTCAGTCCTCCGCGTCACGCCCGGCCTCCCGCCTGTGGAGCAAGGCCGTCACGCTCGTGCAGAACATTGCCGGGCGTCTCGTCGTGCCCGTGAGCTCGACCGAAGAGATGAGCGACGTCTGGAAACTGTACCGCTTGACCCCAGCTTCCGATACGGGTCTTCCGGCGGCCGGCCGTGAACGGGCCTCAAGCGCCGAGCGCTGACCCGTGTGTGTCGCGCCACAAAGCCCCGCCATGAGCGGGGCATTTTTTTGGCCGCTTACAATCGCCCGGCCGCCCACAGGACGCCCCGCGCGACCAGGTCGAGGTAGCGCGGATCGGCCATCACGGCGCCGTTGTGGGCCAGCGTGGTGCTGAACACCCGGGCGCGCTTCGGGCCGTATTCGTGGGTCCACGCCACGGCATAAACCTTGCCGCGGTCCGCTTCGACCTTCGATTCCGGCTGTACGCCGGTCAGCACCGGCGTCACGCCGAAGGCGGTCAGGTTGTTGTACAGCTCGTCACTGCCGGTCGTATAGGGAACGAAGCCGGCAGCGATCGGGTGCCCGCCTTCCGCAACGGCGAGGCGGATCGGCGACTGCGGACCGTGGCCGGTGGACTGGATGCCGGTAAATTCGAACCAGCGGGCGTTCGCGTCCCCGGCCTTGACGGGCTGGCGCCAGGCGCCGGAGCGGTAGGAATGCATGGCGCAGTGCAGGTTGACGGCGGAGGTGCCCTTGCGGTGCGGCGCCAGCACCGCGTCGAGTGCCGCAGGGCTGTCCTCGTCGGCCGCGCATTCGTTATGGATCACCACGTCATACCCGTCCGCGTAGCGCGGATTGGCGTAGATGGGCAGGGCCGGACGCGTCGCCTGCTCGCCCGGCTTCGGGTCGTAGTAAACATGGCTGACCTCGGCCGGCATGCGCGCCTTCAGGCCTCTCTCGAGCAGCTCGCGCTGCTGGGCATAGTTGTGGCAGCAGCCTCCGCTCACGATAAGCACCTTGACCGCAGCTGCCTCGGTCGACTTTGCGGGCCCGGCCTGTGCCTGCACGGCGGCCATGGGCAGGATGACTGCGAGCGCAACACCGGCGCCGATGTGGTTCAGCATAGCTTCCTTTCTCTGTGCGGCGACAGCCCGTGCCGGCGCACGAGCTATCTCACCGTTCAGTATGCCGCGTTTTTTCCACGACATCTCTCATGCGAATGATTATTCGGCAGCGGGGAATCCATGGTCCAAACTTGTCAATAAGATAGCGGGACGGCTGGGTGCGGCCGAAGCTTTCCTGAAATGCTCCGCACATCAGGCGACACGAAGGCGTTATTGACAATAACCAACAATAAGGCAATGGGGACAAAATGTTCAACAAGAAAGCTGCAGCGCCGTACCTCCTGCTCGCACTGCTGGCCATGGCCGGCAGCGCGAGCGCAGTCACTGCCGGCCCGGGGATGCAGGTCGAAAACCTGAGCCGTGGGGCGGTCGCGATCAAATCCGCTTCCGGCGTCTTCATCAGCTGGCGCCAGCTCGCCACGGACGCCGCCGGCACCACCTTCAACGTCTACCGCGGCGCGACCAGGCTGACTGCGACGCCCGTCAATGCGCTGAACTATACGGATGCGACCGGCACCGCGGCCGACAGCTATTCCGTACGCGCCGTCGTCGGTGGCGTGGAGCAGCCCGGTTTTGCTGCGGGCGCGACCTGGGCCAACCTGTACAAGTCCATTCCCGTGCAAATTCCGCCGGCAGGCGTCACCAAGGCAGGCGAGGCCTACACCTATGAAATGAACGATGGCTCCACCGCCGACCTGGACGGCGACGGCAGCTATGAAATCATCGTCAAGTGGCAGCCGACCAACGCCAAGGACAACTCGCAGTCCGGCTACACCGGCAACACCTACCTCGACGCCTACAAGCTCGACGGCACCCGGATGTGGCGCATCGACCTCGGCAGGAACATCCGCGCCGGCGCCCATTACACCACCTTCCTGGCCTACGACTTCGATGGCGACGGCCTGGCGGAAGTGATGGCGAAAACGGCCGATGCCACCGTGGACGGGCAGGGCGTGGTGATCGGCTCGCCGACCGCCGACCACCGCAACAGCGCCGGCTACATCCTCACCGGCCCGGAATACCTGACCGTGTTCAACGGCCTGACCGGCGCGGCCATGAAGACCGTCAACTACCTGTCAGCGCGCGGCACGGTGAGCTCCTGGGGCGACAATTACGGCAACCGCGTCGACCGCTTCCTCGGAGGCGTGGCGAATGTCGACGGCAACCGCCCGAGCGCCATCTTCTCGCGTGGTTATTACACGCGGGCCGTGATCGCGGCCTGGGACTGGCGCGACGGCGCGCTGACCAGCCGCTGGGTGTTCGATACCGATGTGTCTGGCGCGGCGGCACGGGGGCAGGGCGCCCACTGGTTCGCCACCGGCGACGCGAATGGCGACGGCAAGGACGACATCGTCTACGGCGCGGCCACCATCGACAGCTATGGCCAGCTGCTGTACACCACCCGCCTGGGGCACGGCGACGCGCTGCACTTCGGTAAATTCGATCCGAACCGCCCGGGCCAGCAGGTGTACATGATCCACGAAAGTCCGGCAACCTATGGCGCCACCGGCTCGGGCATGCACGATGCCGCCACCGGCGCGCTGATCTGGGGCGCGAGCGGTTCCAACGCGGACGTGGGACGCGGCGTGTGCTTCGACGTCCATCCGGGTTACCTGGGTGCCGAATGCTGGGCCAGCCGCGGCGGCTTCCGCAGCGCCACCGGAGCCCTGATCAGCTCCACCGCACCGAGCTCGATGAACTTCGCGGCCTGGTGGGATGGCGACCTGTTGCGCGAGGTGATGGGCAACACCTCGGTCAACAAGTACAACCCGGCCAACAACACCAATCCGGCCATCGTCGACGCCGGGGCGCTCGGCGCCGCCTCCAACAATGGGACCAAGGCCACCCCGGTACTCACGGCCGACCTGTTCGGCGACTGGCGCGAAGAGATCGTCTGGCGCAATGCCAGCAACACCCACCTGATGGTCTTCAGTACCACCATCCCGACGGGCACCCGCGTCACCACCCTGATGCACGATCCGCAATACCGCACCCAGGTGGCGGGACAGAACGCCGGCTACAACCAGCCCCCGCACCCGAGCTTCTACCTGGGCGACGGCGCTACCTCCTTCCCGCAGGCGCCGGTCCACGTTGCGGACAACGGCGCCGGCACCATCCAGGCCGAGACTGCCGTCCTGGACGGCGGCGCGGCGATCAGGACCGACCGCGCGGGCTACCGGCACACGGGCTTCCTGAACTTCCCGACCAGCGGCGGCAGCGCGCAATTCGGGCGCATCAACGGCAACCTCGGCGGAACGAAGACCATCACGGTCCGCTACGCCAACGGCAATCCGACGCCGCGCACCGGCGTCTTGCGGGTCAATGGCGTCGCCCAGGCCGTCACCTTCAAACCGACGGGCAGCTGGACCAACTGGACCACGATGAGCGCCAGCGTCAACCTGGCACCGGGCCGGAGCAACACGCTGCGCTTCGAATCGACAGGCCAGGGACTGGGCAACATCGACGAGCTGATTGTCCCGTAAGAGGGACCTGAAGGGACCAGCTGTTTTTACGATCACGAAAAGGATATCAAGATGAAAAAGCTTCAGATGCTGTTCGCGGCAGCGCTTTGCCTGTTCTCCCAGGCGGTGTGGGCCGCGCCAGTCGGCTGGTACGAGTTCGACGCCACCTGGCGCGACGGGAGTTTTACTGGCCAGTTCTATTACGACGAGGGGTCGCCGTTCCGCGTCACGGCGGTCGACGGCACGCTGGTCGACCTGGCCCAGACCACGGCCATCAACAAGGTGGTGAACCCGGAAGACGCCCAGCTCGAGCGCTGGGTGTTCCTGGCGAACGCTAATCCGGCCGAACTCGCCGGCCATGACGCCGGCTTCTACCTGACGCTGGTGGACCTCGGCGCCTCGCTGACGCTGGATCTCTCGGGCGTCAACGGCCTGTTCGACTGGAGCCGCGAGGCGTTCTACAATCCGGGCCAGCTCGACGATTCGCCGCTGCTGTCCTTCCGCATCGAGCAGGCGAATGAAGTGCCGGAACCGGCGACGGCCATGCTGCTGTTGTCGGGCTTCGCAGGCCTGCTCACGATGCGCCGTTCGCGCAAGCGCCGGGCGTAAGTCCGAAGGGCCGGGCCCGGCGTTGCATCGGTCCGGCCCGCTCAGCTTGAACTTTCATCCCGCGCATGCGCCCCTTGCTTATCCTGTAACCCGATCATGAAACCTGTTTCGATTTCCTTGTCCGCCGCAGCCATCTTCCTGGCGGCGATGCAGTTCGCGTGCGCCAGTCCGGCCACCGCCTCCGCCGCCGCGCCTTCCGAAGTGCGCGTGCTCGACGCGGCACTGCCCGATACGCCGCTGAAGGTCACGCTCACGCGCCCCGACTGGACCTACCGCGTCGGCGAGCCCGCCGCCTTCCTCGTGAAAGTGGACCGGAATCCGTATCCGGCCGAGGGCGTGCGCATCCGCTACCGCCTGGGGCCGGACATGCTCGAGGGCGCCGAACGCACGGCCATCGTCCCGCGCGACGGCCTGGTGTTGCCGGTGCCCGCGCAGACGCAGCCTGGATTCGTGCGCTGCCTGGTCAAGGCGGACCTGGACGGCAAGCCGTATCAGGGGATCGCTACCGCGGCCTTCAGTCCGCTCGAACTGCGCCCGGTCCAGAGCGAGCCGGCCGACTTCGACCGCTTCTGGGCGGCGCAAAGGCGCGACCTGGCGGCGATTGCCCCGGCCTTCCGGCTTACGCCGGCCCCGGCGCTGTCGACGGGCGAAGTCGAGGTGTCCTACCTCAGCTTCCAGAACGTGGGGCCGGGCAGCCGCACCACGCGCATCTATGGCGTGCTGTCGGTGCCGCGCGGCGCCGGGCCGTTCCCGGCCGTGCTGCAGGTGCCGGGTGCGGGCGTGCGCGGCTACAAGGGCACGCCCGAGCTCGCGGCCAAAGGCTTCATCACGCTGCAGCTCGGGATCCACGGCATCCCGGTCGACCTGCCCGACGAGCTGTACGAGCAGCTCAACTACGGCGCCCTCGACGGCTATAACCGCTTCAACCTGGACAATCCGGCCACCTATTACTACCGCCGGGTGTATCTCGGGGCCCTGCGCGCCCTCGACTATCTCGCCCAGCACCCGAAATGGAACGGCAGGCACCTGGTGGCCCAGGGCGGCAGCCAGGGCGGACAGCTTGCCATCATGGCCAGCGCGCTCGACCCGCGCGTGTCGCTGACGATCGCCTCCTATCCAGCGTACAGCGACGTCACCGGCTACCTGCACGGGCGCGCCGGCGGCTGGCCGGGCCTGTTCCGTACGGACGAAGCCGGTGTCAGGCAAGACCAGCCGGTGGAATCCAAGGTGGCCACCTCCGCCTACTACGACACCGCGAATTTCGCCAGGCGGCTACGCGCGCCGGTGCTGTACTACGCCGGCTACAACGACATGGTCACGCCACCGACCTCGACGTTTGCCGTCTACAACGTCATCCCGTCCGCGCGCAGCCTGGTGGTCGAGCCGCAGCAGGCGCATTTCACCTCGCAGGGGCATCGGGATACCCAGGAACGCTGGCTGCTGGAGCACGCGGCCGGGCGGCGCTGATCACGGCGAAAGACATGCGGTTTGTGAATGTCGATCATCAGAAACCACAATTTGCTTTCTATCTGAAAGGGGCCATACTGCTTACATACCCCAGACAAGTCAGCGAGAGGAAATCATGTCCACCACCACCAAAGCAGTTCGTTCCAGCCTGTTCGCCACCGCCTTCGCGCGCATGCAGGTTTTCGTTGCCCGCATCGTGGCACCAGCCGGCGCCGGCAGCGACCTCATGGAGCTGTACCGCCTGTCGCGCGGCTCCGACTCGGTACGCCCGGCCGTCATCCGCCGCCTGGCAGCGAACGCCGCCCGCTGACCCGTACAGCAGCACCCCCATCAAGCCCCGCCGCCGAGCGGGGCTTTTTGTTGGGGGCGCGGTTTGGAAACCTTGCGTCAATCATATCGGTCAGCAACTTGAGCGAAGCGGGAGCGATGCCTGGCTTAGCATTGTCAAACAACAATACTAGAGACAATGTCATGCATTTCCCCCGCAGGACGCCCCTTGCTTACCTGTTCGTGTCGACCTGCCTGCTGCTGGCTGCTGCCGGCTGCGCAAGCGTGTCCGCCCCGGCGCCGCAGGTGGCGATCAGCACCGTGGCGGACGGCTGGGCCGGCAATTCGGTCAATGCCGTGGTCTTCCGCAAGAACGCGCTGGTAAGCGATGCGACGACCCAGTACATCGCCTTCTATGACCGCGACGCCCACGTCGTGCTGGGCAAGCGCAGGCTCGGCAGCGATCGTTGGGAGACCAGGCGCACGGCGTATCGCGGCAACGCGGCCGATGCCCACAACGCGATCAGCATCATGCTCGATGGCGCCGGTTACCTGCACCTGTCCTGGGACCACCACAACAGCATCCTGCAATACGCACGCAGCCGTGCGCCGGGCAGCCTCGACATGGAAACCGCATCCATGACCGGCCGCGACGAGAAGCGCGTGTCCTATCCCGAATTCTTCCGGTTGCCGGACGGCCGGCTCCTCTTCCTCTACCGCGATGGTGGCTCCGGCCGCGGTAACCTGGTCGTCAACCGCTACGAGCCCGGCACCGGAACGTGGCAGCGCCTGCATACCAACCTGATCGATGGGGAGAAGCAGCGCAACGCCTACTGGCAGGCCGTTGTGGATGCCCAGGGCACGCTCCACCTGTCGTGGGTGTGGCGCGGCTCCCCGGATGTGGCCAGCAACCACGACATGGCGTATGCGCGTTCGCGTGACGGCGGCACCACCTGGGAAAACAGCGCCGGCCAGCCATATGCCTTGCCGATGACGGCCGCCAGCGCGGAATACGCGGCGCGCATTCCGCAAAAGAGCGAGCTGATCAACCAGACCTCGATGGCGGCCGATGCCCAGGGGCGCCCGTACATCGCCTCGTACTGGCGCGAGCCGGGCAGCAGCGTGCCGCAGTACCGGGTGCTGTACCACAAGGATGGCAGCTGGCGCCGGCTCGACCTGGACTTTCGGACCACGCCGTTTTCGCTCAGCGGCGGCGGCACCAAGGCCATTCCCATCGCCCGTCCGCAGATCCTGATCACCCCTGGCGGGGCGGGCCGACCCGCCGGCCTGCTGGTGTTTCGCGACCGCGAACGGGGCGACCGCGTCTCGGCCGTGCGCATCGATGACTTCGACGCGCGGCGCTGGTCGGTGCACGACCTGACCCAACACCCAGTCGGGGCCTGGGAACCGAGTTTCGACACTGAAGCCTGGCGCCGCGACGGCGTGCTCGACCTGTTCGTGCAGGCCGTGCAACAGGTCGACGGCGAAGGCATGGCGCAGGTAGCGCCCACACCCGTGCAAGTGCTGCGCTGGAAGCCGCGCTTCTGAAGCGCGCATTTACCTTTTATCTTATGACCAGACGACTTTATCTGAAGATTGCCGCCGCCGGCGTCGCCGCCATCGCCACCGGCTGCGCCACGTCGAGGAATGCAGGCGCCGCGGCCGCCGCCGGCATTACCCGCCCCGAGGTGCTGGCAGCTTTGAGGCGCGCCAACGATTACTGGCAAGCCAACAACCCGCCGCAGCAGTGGGCCTTCTGGGACGTCGCCGCCTACCACACCGGTAATATGGCGGCCTGGCAGCTCACCCAGAACCCGGCCTGGCGCAACTACTCGACCGCCTGGGCCGAGCACAACGCATGGCGCGGCGCTACGTCCGACGTCAAGGCGAACTGGAAGTACAGCTACGGCGAAAAGGCCGACTACGTCCTGTTCGGGGACTGGCAAATCTGCTTCCAGACCTATATCGACCTGTACCGGCTCGATCCTGTGAAGGATCCGCGCAAGATTGCGCGTGCGCGCGAGGTGATGGAATACCAGATGAGCACGCCGAACAGGGATTACTGGTGGTGGGCAGACGGCCTGTACATGGTGATGCCGGTCATGACAAAACTCCATAAAGTCACCGGTGACATACGGTACCTGGACAAGATGCACGAATACTTCCTCTGGGCGGACGGGCTGATGTACGACGCCCAGGCAGGGCTCTACTACCGCGATGCGAAATACGTGTTCCCGAAACACGCGAGCAAGAATGGCGGCAAGGACTTCTGGGCACGCGGCGACGGCTGGGTGTTTGCGGCGTTTGCGAAAGTGCTGGCCGACCTGCCGAAAGACCACCCCAGCCACGTCCTGATCGCCGGGCGCTACCAACGCATGGCGGCCGCACTGGCAGCGGCGCAGCAGCCGGACGGCTCCTGGACGCGCAGCCTGCTCGACCCCCAGCACGCGCCGGGACCCGAGTCCAGCGGCACCGCCTTCTTCACCTTCGGCTACCTGTGGGGCATCAACAATGGCTACCTCGACAAGGCGGCGTACACGTCGGTCGCCCTGCGCGGCTGGAATTTTCTCGCCAAGACCGCGCTCCAGCCCGACGGCAGGCTCGGTTACGTGCAGCCGATCGGCGAGCGTGCCGTGCCGGGGCAAGTCGTCAACCAGCAGTCGACGGCGCCGTTCGGCGTCGGCGCCTTCCTGCTCGCGGCCGTTGAGATGGCCCATTTTCTCGATCAATAAATTATGACAACCAACACTGCGCGCCGCCGCATCATCCGCGGCACAGCCGGCGCACTCGGCGGCACCATGCTGCCCCTGGCAATCGGCGCCCGCGCAGCGGCTCCCGGCGCGGCACGTTTCGCCATCGGCGCGAACGACTTCCTGCTCGACGGCAAACCGCTGCAGATCCGCTGCGGCGAAATGCACTTCGCCCGCGTGCCGCGCGAGTACTGGACCCATCGCCTGAAAGCCATCAAGGCGATGGGCCTGAACACCGTGTGCGCCTACCTGTTCTGGAACTACCACGAGTGGCGCGAGGGCAAATACGACTGGGCCGGCCAGCGCGACGCCGTCGAATTCTGCCGCCTGGCGCAGCAGGAGGGGCTGTGGGTCATCCTGCGCCCGGGCCCGTATGCCTGCGCCGAATGGGAGATGGGCGGCCTGCCGTGGTGGCTGCTGAAGCACCCGGGCGAATTCCTGCGCACCCGCAGCGACGCCTTCGTGCTGCCGGCGCGGCGCTGGCTGCGTGAGGTTGGCCGCGTGCTCGGCCCGCTGCAGGTGACCCAGGGCGGCCCGATCCTGATGGTGCAGGTCGAGAACGAATACGGCTTCTTTGCCAGCGACCTCGAGTACATGCGCGTGATGCGCCAGGCGGTGCTCGATGCGCGCTTCGATGTGCCCCTGTTCCAGTGCAACCCGACGAATGCGGTGGCGAAGACCCATATTCCCGAGCTGCTGTCGGTGGCGAACTTCGGCAGCGATCCGGCGGCCGGCTTCAGGGCGCTCGCCGCGGTGCAGAAGGGCCCGCTGATGTGCGGCGAATACTACTCGGGCTGGTTCGACACCTGGGGCGCGCCGCATCGCCGCGGCAGTGCCGACAAGGCGGTTGCGGATATTGCATGGATGCTGAAGGCGAACGGCTCGTTCAGCCTCTACATGGCGCACGGCGGCACCACCTTCGGGCTGTGGGGCGGCTGCGACCGGCCCTTCCGCCCGGACACCACCAGCTACGACTACGACGCGCCGATCAGCGAAGCGGGCTGGATCGGCGAAAAATTCATGGCCTACCGCGCGGCGATGTTGCCGCACCTGGCACCAGGCGAGAGCCTGCCGGAGGCGCCGCCGCGCAACCCGACCATGAGCATCGCGCCGTTTGCGCTGTCCGAGTCGGCGCCGGTGCTGGCCAACCTGCCCAAGCGCACCATTCGCGATGTCTCGCCGCGCGCGATCGAGGCGTACGACATCAGCCGCGGGCTGGTGGCCTACCGCGTCACCTTGCCTGCGGGCCCGGCGGGCGTGCTGGCCGCGGCCAAGGTGCGCGACCTGGCCTGGGTGTATGTCGACGGCAAGCTGGTGGGCACGATGGATACGCGGCGCCGCCGTTTCAAGGTGGCGCTGGTGGCGCGCAGCAGGCCGGTCACGGTCGAGATCCTGCTGTACACCATCGCGCGCGTGAATTTCGGGCGCGAGGTGCACGACCGCAAGGGGCTGCACGGCCCGGTCACCTTCACCCCGAAAGACGGCGCGGCGCAGCCGGTGGAAAACTGGCAGATCCGCGCCATCGATTTCGATGCCGATGCAGCGCTGCCGCCGCTGGCGTTCCGGCGCGGCCGCGCGAAGGGTCCGGCGTTCTGGCGCGGCAGCTTCGAGGCCGGCCGCCAGGCGGACACCTTCCTCGACATGTCGAGCTGGGGGCAGGGCATCGTCTGGATCAATGGCCGCTGCCTGGGCCGCTACTGGAGCATCGGCCCGACCCAGACCATGTACCTGCCGGGGCCGTGGGTCCGGCGCGGCCGCAACGAGATCGTGGTGCTCGACCTGACCGGCCCGCGCGCCGCGCGCATCGCGGGCCTCGAGCAGCCCATCCTCGACGTGCTGCACCCGGAACTCGACCTGGCGCGACCGTCCAGCACGGCCAGGCTGCAGCTCGATGGCATCAGGCCCGTGCATGAGGGCGAATTTGCGCCGGGCGCCGCGACCCAGGAGGTCCGCTTCGCCGCGCCCGCTGCCGGCCGCCAGTTCTGCCTCGAGTCGCTCAGCGCCTTCGACGGCAAGGAGCATGCCGCGGCCGCCGAGATTGCCCTGCTGGGCAAGGACGGCAAGGTGATCGACCAGTCGGCCTGGACGATTGCCTGGGTCAGCAGCGAGGAAGCCGGCAAGGAAGACGGCAGTGCGCTCAACGCGATCAACGGCCAGAACAGCGACCACTGGCACACCGCCTACAGCGGCCGCAGCGGTAGCCGGAGCGCCGGCGCCGTCCATCCGCACCGCCTGGTCATCGACCTCGGCGCGCGGACCGAGGTGGCCGGCATGCGCTACACGGGCCGCCAGGGGGCAGAGGGCGTGACCGGGCGGATCAGACAATACCGGGCGTACGTCGGCGACGCCCTGGCAGTGGAGGAGTGAGACAGGAATGAAACGACGCGACTTTGTGCAGCGTGTAGTGCTGGGATCAGCCGCGAGCGGGCTGGCGGGAAGCACGCAAACGGCTGCGGCGGCCAGCATGGCCGCGCCTGGGAGCGAGCGCGCCTGGATGGCGGGACTGCTGCAGAAGATGGCCGAACCGGTGCTGTCGAACATGGCAAAGGGAGAACTGCACAAGCGCTTCGCGCTGGAAGTCAGCCCGACCTGGGACGGGCGCGACAAGCGCGTGGCCTACCTGGAGTGCTTCGGCCGCCTGGCCGCCGGCATCGCGCCCTGGCTGGCGCTGCCCGAGGACAGCACGGCGGAGGGCAGGGTGCGCAAGCGCCTGCAGCAGCAGGCCCTGCAAAGCTTCACCAACGCGGTCGACCCGGCCAATCCCGACTACCTGCTATGGAAGGGCCAGGGCCAGGCCCTGGTCGACTCGGCTTATTTCACGAACGCCCTGATGCGCGCGCCGAAAGCGCTGTGGGAGCCGCTCGACGCCACCACCCGCCAGCGCATCGTCAATGAGATCAAGGGTCTGCGGCGCGTCAATCCGCCCTATACGAACTGGCTGCTGTTTGCGGCCATGAACGAAGCCTGGCTGATGTCGGTCGGCGAAGAGTACGATCCGATGCGCCTGAACGTTGCCATCCGCAAGATCAACGAGTGGTATATCGGCGACGGCTGGATCAAGGATGGGGAGTCTTTCCACTTCGATTACTACAACTCCTTCGTGATGTACCCGATGCTGGTCGAGGTCCTCGAGGTGCTGACCAGGCACAAGGGGCCGTTCTGGCAAGGCAAGCCGGCCGACCTGCTGGCCCAGGCAGTCAAGCGCACGGGGCGCTACTGCGAACACCTGGAACGCTTCATCTCGCCCCAGGGAACCTTCCCGCCGATCGGCCGCTCGCTTACCTACCGCACCGCCGCCTTCCAGCCGCTGGCGCTGCTGGCCTGGCGCAAGCAGCTGCCGAGAAGCCTGGCGGAGGGACAGGTGCGACCCGCGCTGCATGCGGTCCACAAGGCCGTCTGGAGCGCGCCCGGCAACTTCACGCAGGACGGCTTCCTGACCATTGGTTTTGTCGGCCAGCAGGGCGCCCTTGGCGACTGGTACTCGAACAACGGCAGCATGTACATCGCGGCGTCGAGTTTCCTGGCGCTCGGCCTGCCCGAGACCGACAGCTACTGGACCAGCCCCGCGCAGGAGTGGACGCAGCAGAAAGCCTTTGGCGGGCGCAGCTTCCCAAAGGACTACCCGGTCGATTACTGAGGGCGGGTGTGGTTCGCGCCCTTGCGGGTAAAATGGCAGGGTTGCCTACCTGATTAGCCTGCATGCCCCGCTCCGCGATCCACTTCTTGCTGTCCATTTTGCTGCTCGCCTGGCAGCCAATGGCGCGGTTGCGTGGCCGGCAGGCGGCATGGCTGGTCGCCATGTTCCTTGTCCTGCAAGCGTTTGCGGCCGCGCAACACGACCACGTGCGCGAAACCTTCTTCCTGCAGTACCAGGTGAGCGACCCGATGGATGTGGCCAGCACCAGCCCGGCGCTGTTCTTCACCCGCCTGTCGGCGCACTTCTGCGCACCGATGTTCGTGTTCCTGACCGGCCTGTCGGCCTGGCTGTACGCGAACCCGCCCGGCGGCCGGCGCGACGCCACGGGCTTCCTCGTCAAGCGCGGCCTGCTGCTGATTGCTCTCGAAATCGTGGTCATCAACTTTGCGTGGACGGGCACGTTCGCGCCGGCGGTGCTGTACCTGCAGGTGATGTGGGCGATCGGCCTGGCGATGCTCGCGCTCGCGCTGCTGCACCGCCTGCCGCTGGCCGTGCTTGCGGCGGCCGGCCTCCTCATCGTGGGCGGCCACAATGCGCTGGCCGGCCTGTCCTTCGAGCCGGGCAGCTTCGCTGCACATGCCTGGACGGTGCTGGAGCAGCGCGGCTACCTGGCGGACGAACCGGTGCGGGTGAAGATCAGCAACCCGGTGCTGGCCTGGATCGGCGTGATCCTGCTCGGCTATGCCTGCGGGCCGCTGTTCGCGCGTACGCTTGGCGCCGCGCCGCGCCGCGCCGGCGCTGGCTGGCGATCGCCGGCCTGGCCTGCCTCGGCTTGCTGCTCCTGCTGCGGGTCCCGAACCTGTATGGCGAGCCGGTCGCCTGGGCGCTGCATCCGGAACCCGTGCAGAGCCTGATGTCCTTCCTGAACTTCACCAAGTATCCGCCCTCGCTCGACTTCCTGCTGCTGACGCTGGGCGGCGGCCTGCTGGTGCTGGCGTGGCTGGAAGGGGCGGACAACGCGCTGACCCGGGTAGCCGCCGTGTTCGGCGGCGCGCCGCTGTTCTACTACCTGCTGCACCTGTACGCGCTGCTGGCACTGCAGCGGGTCGCGGCCGCGGCCCTGGGTCTGCAGCGTGCGGACGTGGGCTCTGTGTGGCAGGTGTGGATGATCGCGGTGCTGCTGGCGGCGGCACTGTATTGGTCGACCAGGCGCTTCGGCCTCTACAAGCGGCAAAGCGCGGGGGGATGGGTGAAGTATTTCTGAGCGCCGCCGCGTCATTCTGTCATCAGCTTGACTCGTTGGGGGGCCTTGCGAGCCTGCCGTACAGGTAAACTCGCAAGCAGACCCGGTCGCGCAGGCGCCTGGGTCACGACCAACAACCCGGAGCCCTTCGATGACCGATTTCCTTCGCCTTGCCTGCCTGTCCCTCGCCATTGGCGGCAGCTGCCTGGTCCCTCAGGCGGCGGCCGGCGGCCAGACCATCCGCAACGGGATCTTCTGGAAGGACACGGCCGGTACGCCTATCTTTTCGCAGGGCGGGGGGATGCTCAAGGTCGGGGACAAGCACTACTGGTACGGGGTGAAGTATGCCGAGGCAGTCAGTTACGCCAATGCGCCGAATCCGGCAACAGCGGCAAGGGCGTCGCCCCATTTCGCGGCCGTGACGGCCTACTCGTCCATGGACCTGGTCAACTGGACCTTCGAAGGCGAGGTCATGAAGGCGGGCCAGCCCGGCAAGCTGGCCGACGCGAACGCCTGGGTCGGACGCATGGGCGTCGTGTACAACGCGCGCACGCGCAAGTACGTGCTGCTGACCCAATACGGCAGCAAGAGCGGCGGCGCCGGCGTCCTGTTTGCGACGAGCGACACGCCGACCGGCCCCTTCGTCGTCGAGCGGCTGCAGGCGCGCATCGGGAATGTCGCCTCGCCGACCTCGGGCGACCAGACGGTGTTCATCGACGACGACGGCCAGCCCTACCTCATCTTCAGCAACAACGGTGACCGGCGGCGCCTGTACGTCGCGCCCCTGCGCACGGCCGACTACCTGGAGGTCGAGCCGGCCACGCAGGTCTACCACGCGCCGGCCGGCGGGCGCGAGGGCAATGCCATGTTCAAGTACCAGGGCCTGTACTACTTCTGCTCGTCCGACCTGCACGGATGGAACGCCTCGCGCAGCTATTGCATGACATCCTCGCGGGTGACCGGCCCCTACACGCCCGAAAAGCTCATTGCCGGGACCGACGCCGACTTTTCGCACGTGTCCCAGAATGGCTTCTTCATCCCGGTGCATGGAAAATCCGGGACCACGATCCTGTACGCCGGTGACCGCTGGAGCAATTTTGCCGGCAATGGACACGGCTATAACATCTGGGTGCCGCTGTCGTTCAAGGGCGCCGAGCCGCGCTTCCATTCGCTCAGCGAATTCACGCTCGACGCCGCCAACGGCAGCTGGAGCGTCGGCAAAGGCAACAACTATGTTCTCAATCCGGGCTTTGAGGCGGACCGCGTACGCCAGACTGGCGTGGCGGGCTGGGTCAGCAGCTGGACCAGCCTGAAGGGCGACGCACCGTTCATGAACACCCAGGACGCCCGCAGCGGCCGCTGGGCCCTGACGCTCAGGCACGGCGGCGAGACCATGGGCAGCGCGATCCAGGACATTGTCCTGCCGAACGGCGTCTACACGCTCAAGGCCTGGGTAAAGAGCAGCGGCGGGCAGCGGGTGGCCCGGCTCTACGCGAGCGGACACGGCGGCGCCGAGATTGCGCAGGCGCTCGCCGGGCCGATCGGCAAATGGACCGAACTCACGCTCCCGGGCATCCGGGTCGACAGCGGCGCCGTGCAGGTCGGCGTGTACTCGGAAGGCAAGGACGGCGACTGGCTCGCGCTGGACGACGTCAGCCTGGTGCGCGAGTGAATCGAATGATGCGCTATCCAGGTCACACTGCCTAGACTGTCGGCAGCGTGCCGCCATCGATCACGAACTCGGCGCCATGAACCGACGCCGCCAGCGGCGACAACAAGAACGCCACCAGTTCGGCGACTTCCCCGGGCTTGCCCGGGCGGCCGATGGGAATGCCGCCGAGGGACGCCATGAGCCGCTGCCTCGCCTGTTCTTCGCTGCCTCCCTGGTGCTCCGCCATGCGCCCGATCAGGGCCTGCGCGGCAGAGGTTTCGATAAACCCGGGTGCGACGCTGTTCACCCGGATGCCGCGGGGGCCGAATTCGTTGGCCAGCGATTTGCTGTAATTGGCGAGGGCCGCCTTGGCCGCGGCATAGGCCACTGTCGCGTCAAACAAGGGCAGGCGCCGCTGGATCGAGGTGATATGAATGAGGGCGCCGGCACCGCGTTCCAACATCGCCGGCAGGAAGGCGCGGTCGAGCCGCACGGCCGATATCAGGTTGACCTGGATCGCCGCATCCCACATCGCATCGGTCAGTGCAAGTGCTCCTCCGCCGGGCGCGGAAGAACCGCCGACGTTGTTGACCAGGAAGTCCAGGTAGCCGAATTCGCGCTTCACGGCCTCGGCGACACGGTCCACCCCGTCGGCGCTACCAACGTCCGCCTCGAGATAGCGGACCCCGGGCAGCGGCTCCTGCGGCAAGCGGCGTGCCGTCGTGATCACGGTGGCACCGTCCTGCGCCAGCCGGCGGACGATGGCCTCGCCCATCCCCTTCGTGCCGCCGGTGACGAGCGCGTGCCTGCCCTTGAATGGATAAGCGTTCATGGCTTGATCTCCAGCGATTGAATGCTTCCGGATTCGAGCAGGAAGTTGAAGTGCAGGGCAATCGGGCTGCCGGGGAAGTGTCCGCGGACGGTCGCGCGCAGCCTGTGCAGCCCGCCGGCTTCTTCCAGGCCGACCGGCTCGATGGTGGACTGGTAGCGCATGCCGGTTTCACGCGCCCATGCGGCGATCTCGTCGCGGCCGCGCCGTACGCTTCCTTCGTCGAAGACCGTGGCGTCGGCGTGAAAGCAGGTTGCCAGGCGGTCCGGCGCCTGCGCGTTGGCGGCATCGATATAGCCTGCAATGGCTTGCGGTAGTGTGTTCATGTCATCTCCCAAGAATGTGCACCTAGTGTAGATTCGGGCATCATGGAGAAAAAGCATGCAAGTGGACATGCGTTATGAACCACTGGTTCACAATGAGGTGATATGGGCTCCTTCGATCTGATTCGACTTTTCCTGGCCGTTGCCGACGAGCGCAGCTTCACGCAGGCCGCGAGGCGGCTGGACATTACGCCGACGGCGGTGAGTAAAGGAATCCGCGCGCTCGAGAAGAAACACGGCGTTCCCTTGTTCGCCAGGACGACCCGCAGCGTTGCGCTGACCGAGGCCGGGGCGAGCCTGCTGGCCGCCCTCAAGCCGGCCGTCAGCCAGATCGAGGATGCGTTCAACGAGCTTGGCCGCTTCCAGAGCCGCCCGTCCGGTCATTTGCGCCTCGCCGCGCCGCGCGCCCTCGGATTTCTCGTTGCACGGGTCCTGGTGCCGCGCATGCGCGCTGCCTGCCCCGACCTCACGTTCGAGCTGTCGCTCGACGATGGCCTGGTCGACCTGGTAGCCTCGGGCTACGACGCCGGCATCCGGCTGGGGCAGGCGCTTGCCCAGGACATGGTGGCAATCCGCCTCAGCAGCCCCTTATCGTGGTCGATCGTGGCGGCGCCGGGCTATTTCGAGCATGCAGGTGTCCCCGAGCGGCCGCACGACCTGTTGCGCCATGAAACGCTCCGTTATCGTTTCCCGACCTCCGGGCGCTTGCCACCGTGGCGGCTGACAGGCGCCGAAGGCGAGCTGCTCCTCGACACGGAGGCGCTCCTCACCGCCAACGATACCCGGATGATTGCCGAGTGGGCACGCCAGGGCATGGGGATCGCTTACCTGCCGGACCTGGAAATCGCGGATGATGTGCAGAGCGGACGCCTGATGCGGGTACTGACGGGGTGCGTCCCCGAGACCTCCGGGCTCTTCCTGTATTTCCCCATGCGCACCCAGCATCAGCCCAAGATGCGCGCGCTGATCGAACAGGTGTCCCGGCTGGCCGCGGAGGGTGCGCTCGATGTGGCCTGCAAATGATCGATGGCACACTGATACTGTTTTGCCTTGACGCCAGGCGGTGCTTTCAGCACACAATGCTGTTTCTCTAAAGCACCTTTTCCCATGACTGCTTCGCTTCCCCACTATCGGATTGACTGCCGGCTGTATCAGGCAAAGTCCGTGGGGTGTGACCGGATCTGCGGTGTCGAGGCCTAAGCGCCGGCCAGTGAATACCCAGGGAGTAAAAAAATGAACGTAGAACTGTCGACGACAATCGTTGTTACCGCTGGAGGTGACGAAGTCGGTTCCCACGAGGTACAGGAAGGGAAGCATCACTGTCTGCGTGCTCAAAGCGACTCCAGCAACGGAGACATCGTTCTCGATTTTTCGACCCGTCGTGCCATGTATAACTTTGCTGTGTCGCTTCTACAGGAGGCCGTGCATGGAACGAGCGGACAGCAAGAGTTTTACCCGCTCGGCCATGAAGGCCAATGGCGGGTAGTGAACGGTGTGAGGATGAGCGAAGGCAGTTCCCGATTGTTCGTTTTCTATGGGATCGACACCCCTGGTGTGGGACCATCCTAGCTCCGATCTGGATCGAGAGCAGCCGGCCGCGGCTGGCAGCAAACGGCCAGGAGCGGTCGTCTGGCCAGGGATGATTATCTGTCGCCGGCACGTCGAACATCTTGCCGGAGCGTCTAGATCCGCTCGATCTGGCGGTCGATCGCTTTGAGCGCGCGCTCGTTGCGCTCGCTGTAGCGGTCGGTCAGGTAGTCGGTGCGCCCGCGCGTGAGCAGGGTAAACTTCACCAGTTCTTCCATCACGTCGACCACGCGGTCGTAGTAGGCAGACGGTCGCATGCGCCCTTCGTCGTCGAATTCCTTGTAGGCCATCGGCACCGAGGATTGGTTCGGGATCGTGAACATGCGCATCCAGCGCCCCAGCAGGCGCAGCGTGTTGACGACGTTGAAGGACTGCGAGCCGCCGCAGACCTGCATCACGGCCAGCGTGCGGCCCTGGCTCGGGCGCAGCGCGCCCTGCTCGAGCGGGATCCAGTCGATCTGGTTCTTCATCACCCCGGTGATCGCGCCGTGGCGTTCGGGACTGCACCACACCTGGCCTTCGGACCACAGGCACAGTTCGCGCAGTTCGACCACTTTCGGATGGGTCTCGGGCACGCTGCCGACCATCGGCAGCTCCATCGGGTCAAAGATTTTCACTTCGGCGCCGAAATGCTCGAGGATGCGCGCCGCCTCGAAGGTCAGGAAGCGGGAAAACGAGCGTTCGCGCAGCGAGCCGTACAGCATCAGGATGCGCGGCGGATGGTTCATGTCGCCGACTGGTGCCAGTTTCGCTTCGGTCGGCAGCTCGAGCAGCTCGGGGCGGATGTTGGGCAGGTCGTCGATCTTGTTCATTTGACGGGCTTCCCTTCGGCGTCGACGACACGCTCGCCATCTTCCTTGCTGAACGCACCGCGCTGCGCGGCGGGCAGGATCTCGAGCACGGCTTCCGACGGACGGCACAGGCGCGCGCCGAGCGGGGTCACCACGAACGGGCGGTTGATGAGGATCGGATGGGCGAGCATGGCGTCGACCAGCTGCTCGTCGGTGGTGGCGGGATTGTCGAGGCCGAGTTCGGCGAAGGGCGTGCCTTTTTCGCGCACCGCCTCGCGCACCGACAAACCGGCGCGTTCGATCATGCCGACCAGCGTCGCCCGGTCGGGTGGGTTCTGCAGGTACTCGATGACGACCGGTTCGATGCCGGCGTTGCGAATCAGGCCGAGCGTGTTGCGCGAGGTGCCGCAGGCGGGATTATGGTAGATGGTGACGTCCATGTTTGTGACCTTTCTTAACTCAGTTGCTTAACTCAGACGCAGCGCCAGTGCGCACAGGGTGATGAAGAGGATCGGCAGCGTCAGCACGATACCGACCCGGAAGTAGTAGCCCCAGGTGATCTGGATATTCTTCGCTTGCAGTACGTGCAGCCAGAGCAGGGTGGCGAGGCTGCCGATCGGCGTGATTTTCGGGCCGAGGTCGGCGCCGATGACGTTCGCGTAGACCATGGCCTCGCGCACCGCGCCAATGGTGGCGGTGGCGTCGATCGCCAGCGCGCCCACCAGCACGGTCGGCATGTTGTTCATGAGCGAGGACAGGATCGCCGTGATGAAGCCGGTGCCGAGCGCCGCGCCCCACACGCCATACCCCGCGCAGAGCTCGAACAGGCCGGTCAGGTAGCCGGTCAGCCCGGCATTGCGCAGGCCATACACCACCAGGTACATCCCCAGCGAGAATACGACAACCTGCCACGGCGCGCCGCGCAGCACCTCGCGCGTGGAGATCCGGTGCCCGCGGGCGGCGACCGCCAGCAACAGCGCCGCGCAGGCGGCCGCGACGGCGCTGATCGGCACGCCGATCTCGTCGAGCCAGAAGAAGCCGGCCAGCAGCAGCGCCAACACCCACCAGCCGGTGACAAAGGTGGCGCGGTCGTGGATGGCGTCCTGCGGGCGCTTCAGTTGCGCGAGGTCGTAAGTCGCCGGGATATCCTTGCGGAAGAACCAGGCGAGCGCCGCCAGCGTGGCAGCCACCGATACTAGGTTCACCGGCACCATCACTGCCGCGTAGCGCGCGAAGCCGATGCCGAAGTAGTCGGCGGAGACAATGTTGACCAGGTTCGACACCACCAGCGGCAGGCTGGCGGTGTCGGCGATGAAGCCAGCCGCCATCACAAAGGCCAGCGTGGCGCGCGGCGAAAAGCGCAGGGCGGCGAGCATCGCGATGACGATCGGCGTGAGGATCAGCGCCGCGCCATCGTTGGCGAACAGCGCCGCCACCGCCGCGCCCAGCAGCACCAGCAGCACGAACAGGCGCCGCCCATGGCCGCGGCCCCAGCGCGCCACGTGCAGCGCCGCCCACTCGAAGAAGCCCGCCTTGTCGAGCAGCAGGCTGATGATGATCACAGCGACAAAGGCGCCGGTCGCGTTCCAGACGATGTGCCAGACGACGGGGATGTCGGCGACCTCGATGACGCCGGCCGCCAGGGCGGCGACGGCGCCGGCCGAGGCGCTCCAGCCGATGCCCAGCCCGCGCGGCTGCCAGATCACGAGGATGAGGGTGCCGAGGAAGATCAGGGCTGCGGTCACGCCCCCTCCTGCCCGGGCTTGCAGGTGGCGGCGGCCGCATGGCAGGGCAGGCCGCCGCAGCAGTTCTCCGTGAGGAAGCCGATCAGGCCGTTCATGGTGTCGATGTTCGCCGAATAGATGACGAAGCGCCCGTCCTGCCTGGACGCGAGCAGGCCGGCGTGGGACAGCTCTTTCAGGTGGAACGACAGTGAGGAAGCCGGGATGTCGAGGTGTTCCGCGATCCTGCTGGCGGCCAGGCCAGCGGGGCCCGCCTGCACCAGCAGGCGAAAGACCGCCAGCCGGCTTTCCTGTGCCAGGGCGGCGAGTGCTGAGAGTGTGGCTTTGGTATCCATGGCCGGGTCCGGTGAAAGGGTTGCCGACATTATACGCGAACCATACGACAATTCAAAGAATATCGAATCATTGCAGCGGGCAAATGACCACTCATGCAGCGGCGAGGCCGGTTTACTTGGAGGCCGGCGCGGCGACCGAGGCGGGAGCCTCGCGTTCGGCGGCCGCGGCGGCAATGCGCTCCTCGCGCAGCCAGACGAACAGCACCGCCATGATGAAAGGCCCGACGAAGAGCCCGATCACGCCCAGCGTCGAGACCCCGCCCAGCAGGCCGAACAGCACGGCGAGGAAGGGCAGGTTGACGCGGTGGCCGATGAGCTTCGGGCGCACGAATTTGTCGACCAGGAACAGCTCGACCGTGCCCCAGGTGAACAGGCCGAGCGCCGCCGCCGAGTGGCCCTGGCCCAGCAACAGCAGCGACACCATCGTGAACGACAGCGGCGCGCCGCCGGGAATCAGGGCCAGGTAGCCGGTGATCACCCCCAGCAGGACCGGGGCCGGGGCACCGGCGATCGCATAGGCAACGCCCAGCACGATGCCCTCGAGGACGGCGATCGAGCACAGTCCGAGTGCGGTGCCGCGCACCGACAGCGGCAGCACGTGGCGCAGCATGCCGTAGTGCGCCGGCGCCAGGCGCATGCCGGTGCGGTCGACGTAACGCACCACGGTCGGGCCGTGCAGGTAGAGCACGAACAGGGTCAGCAGCGTGAGGAACAGGTAGAGCGCATTGGCCAGGATGGTCGAACCCCAGATCCGCGCCGCGCCCGTCAGGTGCGGCATGAAGTCGCCGACGGTGGTCTGGATCAGGTTGTTCAGGCCGCCCGGGACGGCCAGGTGCTGCTGCCACCATTCCCTTGCCGACTCGGCAATGACGGGCAGGCCGCCAATCCAGGCGGGCACCGGCACCCCGGTCGCATTGAGCTGGCCGAGCAGGCGATGCACGCCCGCCAGTTCGTCGGTCAGGGTGTCGAGCAGGAGCAGGGCGGGGCCGATGAAGCTGACCAGCAGGGCGCCGAGCAGCACGCAGGCCGAGGCGGCGCGCGGCCAGCCGCGCGCCTGCAGCCGGGTGTGCAGCGGCCAGGTGATCACGGCCAGCAGGCCGGCCCAGGCCAGCGAACCGAGGAAGTGCTGCAGCAGGATTGCCAGCACGCCGGCGAACAGCAGGGGGACGATCAGGTTGGAATAGCGCATGCCAGTTTTCACGCGCCCGGCCCTGTTTGCCTGCGCGGCTGCCTGCATGGCGCGATTCCGGGCAATGGTGGCAGGGGCGCGATAGGGACGGGCATCGTTTGTTTCACTTGTCGAGTCTGTTGCGGGGGCAGTGGGCCGCGGGCTGGGAATTTTCCCGGTAGTATAGTTCAGCCGGCTATGGGTGGACCCTGATTTTACGAATACTCGGTTCGAAAAAGCCGAAGGGACGCACAGGCCGGGCAATTGGCGTGTCAAAGCCGGCCGTATCGAGCAGGCGCAGGGCAGTGGTCCTCAGACACGGTCCGCCCCCGCCTTGCCCGGCCCGGTCAGGAGCTCGATCGGCAGCGGGAACACAATCGTCGAAGATTTGTCGCCGGCGATCGCGCTCAGGGTCTGCATGTAGCGCAGCTGCATGGCGCCCGACTGCTGCGACAGCACCAGCGCCGCCTGCTGCAGCTTTTCCGAGGCCTGCAATTCCCCCTCCGCATGGATCACCTTGGCCCGCCGCTCGCGCTCGGCTTCAGCCTGGCGGGCGATGGCGCGGATCATCGACTCGTCCAGGTCGACATGCTTGATCTCGACGTTGGCGACTTTGATGCCCCAGGCATCGGTCTGGGCGTCGAGCACCTGCTGGATGTCGACGTTCAGGCGCTCGCGTTCGGCCAGCATTTCGTCGAGCTCGTGCTTGCCGAGCACGGCGCGCAGGGTGGTCTGCGCCAGCTGACTGGTCGCCTCCATGAAATTGGCCACCTGGATGATCGCCCGTTCCGGATCGACGACGCGGAAATAAATCACGGCATTGACCTTCACCGACACGTTGTCGCGCGAGATCACGTCCTGGGTCGGCACGTCGAGCACGATGGTGCGCAGGTCGACCCGCACCATCTGCTGCAGGAGCGGGATCACGATGACCAGGCCCGGCCCCTTGACGCCCCAGAAGCGCCCCAGCTGGAACATGACGCCGCGCTCGTATTCGCGCAGGACCCGGATCGCCGAGACAAGCAGGGGAATGAGCAGGATGAAGAGGGCACCGAGGCCGAAACCGATATCGAGGATCATGTGGATGCTCCCTGTTGTGTGTCGATGGGTGCTACCTTCAGTACCAGGCCGGACCTGGCGACGACCCGCACCGCCTGCGCGCGCCGCAGGGGCGCCGTGCCGATGGCTTTCCAGAGTTCGCCGTCGAGGCGCACCCAGGCTTCCATCCCGCCCGGGGCCACGTCCTCGACCCGCGCCTCGGCCCCGATGAAGGAGGCGGCGCCGCTCGTCACCGGGCGCCTGCGGGTCTTGAGGGCCAGGCGCACGGTGCCGGTGACGAGCAGGAAGCTGACCAGGCCCAGCCCAGCAACGAGCCCCGGCGGCACGCCGTAGCCCGGCAGTTCGGTATCGATCAGCATCAGCGCGCCCGCGATGAAGGCGACCACGCCGCCCAGGCCGAGTACGCCGAAGCTGGGGAGGAAAGCCTCGCCCACCATGAACAGCAGGCCGAGCGCGATCAGGGCCAGGCCCGCATAGTTCACCGGCAGCAGCTGCAGCGCGTACAGTCCCAGCAGCAGGCAGATCGCGCCGATCACGCCCGGCGCGACAAAACCCGGGTTCATGAACTCGAACAGCAGCCCGTAGACCCCGATGGTCATCAGGAGCAGGGCGACGCCGGGATTGGTGATCGCTCCCAGCACATTGGTGCGCCAGTCGGCTGCAAAGGGATTGACCGCCGCCCCGCGCGTGGCCAGGCGCTTTTCCTGGCCGAGGACGGTGGCCGCCTGGCCGTCGAGCTGGGCCAGCAGGTCGGGGACGTCGGCCGCGACGTACTCGATGACGTCCTGCTGCAGGGCCTCGTTCGCGCTCAGGCTGACCGCTTCGCGCACGGCGCGCTCGGCCCAGTCGGCGTTGCGCCCCCGCAGCTGGGCCAGGCTGCGCAGGTAGGCGGCGGCGTCGTTGACCTGCTTTCGGGTCAACGCCGAACCGGAGAGCGGGCCGTCCGCACCGTCCCTGGGTTTCTTCGCGTCCTCCGCGCCGCCGGGACCGGGCCGGCGGACCGGGTCTGACGGTTGCTGTGGCGGCTGCGGTCCGATGCCGACTTCGACCGGCGTCGCCGCGCCGAGGTTGGTGCCGGGCGCCATGGCGGCGATGTGGCTGGCGTAGAGGATGTAGGTGCCGGCGCTGGCGGCGCGCGCGCCGCCGGGTGCCACAAAAGTAGCGACCGGCAGCGGGGCGGTCAGGATCGCCTTGATCACGCTGCGCATCGAGGTATCGAGCCCGCCGGGCGTATCCATTTGCAGGATCACGAGCTGGTCGCCGTTCTGCGCCGAGCGGGCGATGCCGCGCACGATGTAGTCGGCGCTCGCCGGGCCGATCGCGCCGTCGACGACCAGCAGGCCGACCCCGGCCGCACCGAGGGCCGGGCGCGGCAGCAGGGCGAGGAGTATCAGCAGCACCGCCGGGAGGATGGTGACCGCGAACGAGAGCGAACCTCGGCTGCGCAGAAACAAGATCTTCTCCAGACGGCACCGCGCGTGTGCGCACATCACGTCGGACAAGCGCGCGCGGCGCTAGTTCCCTTGGCAGCCCCCCAGGCCGCTATCCGGCTCCGTTCAGGCCGCCGGCTCCGCCAGCGAAGCGGCAAGGTCCCGCAGGCGCCCGGCCAGCTTCGCGTCGAGGCCAGGAGCCGATGCCGCCAGCACATCGAGCGCCAGCGCGATTTCGTTGGCGCGTTCGGCCAGCAGCGCGGCGCCCGCGCCGACCTGGGGCAGGACCAGCCCGCTGCGCGGCAGGTGGAAATTCATGCCGGCATGCGGTTCAGGCTCAGTGCTTGCGGGCAAGTGCGTCAGCAGGACGCTGAGCTCGTGCACGACATGCATCAGGCCGATCGCACCGTCGATTTCCAGGCGCCGGCGCGCCGGGCCGCCCGCGGCGACGCCGGTGCCGCTCGCCAGCAGGCGCAGCATCAGCCCGTAGGTGGCATTCGCCAGGTCGAGTACGCGCGCGCTGTCGCGGGCGTCGACATGGCAGCCAGGCGCGCCTGGAAGCGGCGCGAACATCACCGGGTCGAAGGCGACCGGGCGGTGCGGCATGAAATGCGGGTCGTCTTCCAGGAAGGCGTCATATTCCGCCGCCATTGCCACGAAGCGCGCGAAGTGCGATTCTTCGGCATCGCGCCGTCCGCCTTCGCCCTGTTTGATGATCACCTCGATGGCCTGGATGGCGGACCGCAGGTCTGTGACCGTCACCAGGCCGGGCATGTCCATGATGTCCGGCCCCAGTTGCGCATCCACGCTGCCGACGAACAGGGCGCTTTCGCCCAGGCGCGCGGCCAGGGACTCGAAGCCCTGCTCGATGCCGCGGTAGAGATGGCCGACGGTGTCGAAGTCCTCGCTGGTGGGCGTGAGGCGGCTGGAGCGCGGGCGGCGCTCGTAGGGGCTCGGCGACTCGAAGCCGGGGGCCTGGGCCATCTCCATGCCTTCGGGACGCTCGAGGTAGACGAAGTGGGCCAGCGTATCGCGCGTGAGCGGCGCCAGCCGGACCACCAGGCTCGAGGGATGGTAGCCGGCCGGGACCGGGAAATTCTGGCGCCGGAAATGCGGCGGCGAGCCAATGCTCATCAGGAGGTTGTTGACGGTGGCCAGGTGCGCCATTTCTTCCATGGCAACGCTGCGGATCTCCTTGCGCCAGCGGTCGAGGGCGCCCAGCTGGGCCGGGGTCACGCCCTCGCTCGCGGATTGCTTCAGGCTCCAGCCGGCGTACAGATAGGTGCACATCAGGCCGTGCTCGATCTCGGCCGCTTCGGTCAACAGGTAGATGAGCTGCTCGCGGTCGTTGACGCGCACTTCATGCTGGTCGGTAGGGGTAGGTGTGTTCATTTCGACACTATACTGGAACCTGGGGGACGGACGCAGCCACGCAGGCGCCGGCGATGAGGGCGGCGCCTGGCGTGGGTGTGCCGGGGCACTCAGTGCCTGCCCAGTGCGGCTCAGTGCCGATGATGGCGCTGGTGGCCCGCTGCGGCGACGTGCTCAGGCACCGCGCGCCGCCCGATCCCGGCCTTGAAGCGGCCCGGCATCGTTGCCGGCCGCGCCGGCGGGCCGGTCAGTGCCACGCCGGCCGTCAGCCGGTGCAGCGACAGGATGTCGCCAAGCGCCGCCAGCGCCTGGCGGCCGAGGGTCGTGTCGCCGGCTTCGACCTGCAGGGTGATGCGGTGCAGGGCGCGCAAGGCGAGGGCGTTGTCGGCCCGGTGCCGCTGCAGGCCGGGGTAGCGCAGCGTCTCCATGATCGATTCTTCCTGCCGGAAGCCGGCTTCGACTTCGGCGAGGAAGGGCGTCCAGCCGGCCACGAAGTGCTCCTCGCTGCCGGTCATGAGTTCGTGCAGGCGCAGGCAGAGGCGCTTGCGCACATGGGCCATCGCCGCACCGACGGCGCGCCCGCGGTTGTTGGTGTGACTTGAAAACATAAGCGTATTCTCCGATCCCGTCCATGTCGCGCACAAGGCACAGGGCCGCCCCGCGCCTTTTCGGCGACAGCATACGCCCAAGCGAAAGACTCGCGCGCATGCACGCTCCGGGAAGGAGGCCACTGTCTGGTTATCAGTGCGCGAACAGGACCGGCACCGGCGCGCGCTCGAGCAGGACCCGGGTAACGCCGCCGAGCACGATCTCGCGGTAGCGGCTGTGGCCGAAGGCGCCCGCCACCAGCAGGCCGGCACTGCGGGCGGCGACGAGCTCGAGCAGGGCCGTGCCTGCGGCCGCGTCGGTCTGGACCGCCGCGACCTCGACCCGCACGCCGTGGCGCGCCAGGTACAGCGCCATGTCGGCGCCCGGTTCGTCGCCGTGCAGGTCGCCCTCGCGTTCCGGATTGACAATCGCCAGGTGCACCGCGCGGGCGCGCTCGAGCAGCGGCAGGGCGCCGACGATGGCGCGCAGGGCAGGCACGCTGCCGTCCCAGGCGGCGACGACCGTCTCCGCGAGCGGCGCGCCGGCATACGCCGCCGGCACCGCCAGCACCGGGCGCGCGCTGTGCAGCGCGAGGTATTGCGGCACGCCGCGCACGGTGGAGGTGCCGCCGCCGTCCAGGCTGGTGACCACCAGGTCGGCATAGCGCGACTGCAGCAGCAGCGCATCGCGGTGCTCGTCCTCGACTAGGCGCTCCTCCACCGACTGCACGCCGAGCTGGCGCGCGCGCTCGGCAAAGCGCTCGAGTTCGCTCCGTTTTGCGGCGCGCAGGGTTTCGAATTCGTCGATCGGCATGACCGCCATCGAACCGGTCAGCATGGCATAGGCGGGCCAGGACAGTCCGGTCGCCGCGCTGCCCACCAGGTGGGCGTCGTGCGCGCGGGCAAGCCCGGCGGCGGCCTGCAGCCGGCCGTCCATCGACGCGCTGTCGTCGACCTGGACGATGATCGTCTTGAACATGGCTGGTCCTTTCCGCGGAAATAGTCGTCTGCCGGCTCCCGGCCTGAGGACTTTACGCCGAGTAGCGCGCCGCGTCAGACGCACAACTGATGCAGATCAAACAAGCTCCCAATTTCCTGGTTTCGCCTGCCATGCCCGGCAGGCGCCAGGCGGACTTCGCGGCTGGCTCCGCCGTTGTACAATCGCGCCGCATGCCCCCTTTCTCAAGAGACCGCCACCATGACACCGCCGCAACCTCCCGCGTCGCGCGAGCTTTGGCGTTATCCGAAGGTGAACCTGGTCGTCACGACGGCCGGCCTGATCCTGGCCCTGGTGCTGGTGACCGCCTCCATGCTGTTCGCCAGCTACCACGACACCCTCAATGCCGAGAAGACCTCGCTGCGCAACGTCGCGATCGCCTTTGCGGCGCAGACGATGAGCGTGGCGAAAGCCGTCGACGGCACCATGACCCGCGCCGCCGGCATCTACCGCGACCGCGGCGCCGCCGACGTCGGCCAGGTGCTGCTCGGCGAAAGCTCCGGCGGGGCCCTCGAATACCTGCGCCGCCTGGCCATCGTCGATGCCGCCGGCAGGGTCGTCTCCAGCGTCAGCCTCGAGGCGGACGGCGGGCCGCCGCTGCCGCCGCTTCCGATGCTCAACGCCTTGCCCCGCGCGCCTGGCGGGGGCGAGGGCCCGCGGATCTTCGTGTCGCACATTGACCCGCGCACCGGGGCGGAACTCATCAACTTCGCGCGGCCGCTGGCCGGCAGCGGCGGGGCCGGGACCGACGTCGCCGGCGGCTGGATCGTCGCCCAGGTCGATGCCGAGCGTTTCGCCCGCCTGTACGGCTTGGTCGAGCTCGGCGTCGGCGGCTCGGTCACCCTGTTCCAGCGCGACGGCACGATGCTGGTGCGCGGCCCCGGCTATCCCCCGGGGATCGGGCGCAAGTACCTCCAGACGCCGCTGTTTCGCGAACACCTGCCGCGCGCCGAGCGGGGAGCGTTCGAGACCGACAGTCCCCTCGACGGCACCCCGCGCCTGTATGGTTACGACACCGTGCCCGGCTTTCCGCTGTTCATCATTACCGGCATGGACCGCAGCGACGCGCTCGCCCCCTGGTATGGCAGGCTGTGGATGGCGCTCGCGTTCAATGTCCTGCTGGCCGCCGTGCTGTCGCTGGTGGCCTGGCGCGTTGCGCGCGGCGCCCGGCGCCAGTTCCAGCTGATCGACCTGCTGTCGAGCAGCCAAGCGCGCCTGGCAAAAAGCTCCGATTACCTGGCCTCGATCATCAATGCGGTGGGCGCCCCCATCTGGGTGCTCGACGCAGAGCAGCGGATCGTGATGGCGAACCATGCCTTTGCGCGGCTGGTCGGGCGCTCGGGCAGCGAGTTGGCCGGGGTCGACGAGCAGGCGGTCTTCCGGACCCAGGACCAGGACCGCTCAAGCCACTACCAGGCCTTGCTCGAGGATGGCGCCAGCGTCGAAACGGTCGGCCCGATGCTGGGCAGGGGCGGCGATGGGAAGCTTGAAACCCGCACCGTGATCCAGTTGACGACCAGGCTGGTCGCCGAATCGGGCGAGACGCAGCTGGTGAGCGTGCTGACCGACATCACCGAGCGCGAGCGCGCCGAGGCGCGCCTGGCCTGGCTGGGCGAATTCGACGGCGTGACCAGCCTGCCCAACCAGGCGCAGTTCTGGCGCCTGCTCGAGGCGCGCCTGGCTGCGGCCGCCGTCAGCGGCCGGGCGCAGGCCGTGCTGGCCCTGAGCCTCGAGCGCCTGCACGAGATCGTCGACCTGCTCGGCCATGACGCGGGCGACCGCGCGCTGCGGCAGATCGGCGACCTGCTGCGCCAGCTCGCCGGCGACCGCGCCGCCGACAACGTGGTCCTTGCCCGCATCCGCGGCGCCGAATTCGGCGTGCTGGTGGACGCCGGCAGCGGGCGGGGCGCGGTCGAGCGCTTCGCCCTCGAGCTGCACGAGCGCTGCTCGGCGCCCCTGCTGCTCGACGGCCGCGAATTCTTCCTCGGGCCCGCGCTCGGCGTTGCGCTGTTTCCCCAGGATGGCAGCAGCGCCGACGCGCTGTACCGCTGCGCGCAGGGCGCCCGCAGCGGCCACGGGGTCGAGCTCGGCGAAGCCGTCCACTTCTTCTCGGCGCGCGTCCATCTCGACCTCGACCAGCGCCTGACGGTCGAAGCCCAGTTGCGGCGCGCGCTCGCGCAGGGCAAGCTGCGGCTTGTCTTCCAGCCGAAAGCGACCGTGCAGGGCGCCCGGGTGGTCGGCTTCGAGGCGCTGCTGCGCTGGTCGAACCCCTTGCTGGGCAACGTGTCGCCGGTGCAGTGCATCCCGATCGCAGAGCGCACCGGCCTGATCATCCCGATCGGGAACTGGGTGCTGGAAGAGGCCTGCCGCCGCGTCGGCGACTGGTCGCGCGCGACCGGGCAGTGCGTGAAGGTGGCGGTGAACCTGTCGCCGCGCCAGTTCTACCAGAAGTCGCTGCTGGCGACGATCAGGCGCTGCCTGAACGAGTACGGGGTGCCGCCAGGCTGCCTCGAGATCGAGATCACCGAGACCGCCCTGATGAGCCGCGAGGACGAGGTCGACCGGCTGATGCACGACATCCGCGCGCTCGGGGTCGAGCTGGCGATCGACGACTTCGGCACCGGCTACTCCAGCCTGGCCTACCTGAAGCGCTTCCCGGTGGCGAGCCTGAAGGTCGACCGCGCATTCGTGCGCGACCTCGGCAAGGACGAGGACAGCGCGGCGATCGCGCGCTCGATCATCAACCTGGCGCACGGCCTCAAGCTGAAGGTAGTGGCCGAGGGCGTCGAGACCGAGGCGCAACTGGCAATCCTGCGCGGGATGGACTGCGACGAATACCAGGGCTTCCTGTTCAGCCGCCCAGTCGAGCAGGACGCGGTGCTGGAACTGCTGCGGCGGCACCCGGCGAAGGGCGCTGCAATGCCGTGGCAGCGGCAGGGCACCACCGCCGGCGAACGAGGTCAAACACGGCACACCCGATGGGAGGCAGCGATGCGGCATCTGGCCTGGTCCGTTCATATCACCCTGGCGGCACTGATGGTTCCGGCAGCGGCAGGCGACGACGCACCGCCGCCGCCCGGCCTGGTGTGGCAGGAGCCCACCGCGCTTGCCGCCGGCCGCGGCGAGCGCGGACCCTGGCAGCAGAATGACTCGCGCTATGACTACGTGGACGACGCGACGGTCGCCTTCGACGCCGCCGGCGGCCTGGCCGTGGCCTGGGTCGACCAGAAGCGCAAGGATGTCTTCGTCCAGAAGGTGAACCCAGCCGGCGGCAGGCTCGCCGGCACGCCGCAAAACGTCTCGCGCAGCCCCGCCACTTTTTCCTGGCACCCGCGCATCGCCATGGCGCCCGGCGAGCGAGGGCGGCCGGGAACGCTGTACATGTTGTGGCAGGAGATCATCTTCTCGGGCGGCTCGCATGGCGGCGACATCCTGTTCGCGCGCTCGAGCGATGGCGGCCTGCAGTTCTCCGAGCCGGTCAACCTGTCGCGCTCGCGCGGCGGCGACGGCAAGGGACGCCTGAGTTGCACGGTCTGGTCGAACGGCAGCCACGACCTGGCGGTCGCCGCCAACGGCGACGTGCTGGCGACCTGGACCGAATACCACGGTGCGCTCTGGTTCGCCCGTTCGCGCGACGGCGGCGCCAGCTTCACGGCGCCGCGCAAGGTGGCGGGCGACGCGGCCCGGCCGGCGCGCGCCCCCGCGCTGGCCACCGGTCCCGATGGCGCCGTCCACCTGGCCTGGACCGTGGGCGAAGATCCGGCAGCCGACATCCACCTGGCGCGCTCGGACGACGACGGGGCCAGCTTCGGCCCTGCCAGGCGCGTCGGGGCGGGCCCCGGCCATGCGGACGCCCCGCGCCTGGCCGTCGACGGCAAGGGCGACCTGCACCTGGTATATGCGGAGGCGCCGGCGGGCCCGGGCGGCCGCTCCGAAATCCGCCATGCGCGCTCGACAGGCGGCGGTCCCTTCAGCGCGCCGCGCACGATCTCGAGCCCGGTGTCCGGCACGGGGACGGCCAGCGCCGCCTATCCCGGCATCGGCACGGATGGGCAAAGCCGGATGGTCGTGATCTGGGAAGTGCTGGACGCCCCTGGCGCGAGGCCGCGCGCGCTCCAGATCGCCGTCTCGCCCGACGGCGCGCAGGGTTTTAGCCGGCCGGCGCCGGTGCCGGGCAGCGCTGCCCCGCCTGGCGCGGGCAACGGCAGCCACCAGGGTTTGCTGGGCAAGAAGCTTGCGGTGGACGGGTCGGGGAACCTTGCCATCGTCAACAGCAGCATGCTGCCGGGGGTGAACAGCCGGGTGTGGCTGATGCGGGGCAGGTCCGTGCGCTGACCCTGGTGCGCCCGGGCGCACGCGTGCGCCCCGGATCGCCGCGCCCGGCTATGGTACGGCCAAGACTTCGACGTTTCCCGGGACGCCATATGGAATGGTTATCCGATCCGAATATCTGGATAGGTTTCTTCACGCTGGTTGTACTCGAGATCGTTCTCGGCATCGATAACCTCATCTTCATCGCGATCCTCGCGGAAAAGCTGCCGCCCGAACAGCGCGACCGGGCGCGCCTGCTGGGGCTGTCGCTCGCCATGCTGATGCGGGTCGGCCTGCTGACCATGATTTCCTGGATCGTCACCCTGAGCGAGCCGCTGTTTACCGCCGGCTCCCTGTCGTTCTCGGGGCGCGACCTGATCCTGCTGCTGGGCGGCCTGTTTTTGCTGTTCAAGGCGACGCTGGAGCTGCATGAGCGGGTCGAGGGCGTGGTCCTGAGGCGCAGCGGGCTGGCCGAGTACGCCAGCTTCGGCGTGGTGGTGGCCCAAATCATTGCGCTCGACGCCGTGTTCTCGCTCGATTCCGTCATCACGGCCGTCGGCATGGTCAACGAACTGTGGGTCATGATGGCGGCGGTGGTGGTATCGATGGGCGTCATGCTGTTTGCCTCGACCTCGCTGACGCGGTTCGTGAACGCCCACCCGACCGTGGTCGTGCTGTGCCTGAGCTTCCTCCTGATGATCGGCCTGTCCCTGGTTGCCGAAGGCTTCGGCTTCGGCATTCCGAAGGGCTACCTGTACGTCGCGATCGGCTTCTCGGTGCTGATCGAGGCGCTCAACCAGATGGCGCGCCGTAACGTTGCCAAGGAAGAGGCGCGCATGCCGCTGCGCGAGCGCACCGCTGACGCCATCCTGCGCATGCTCGGGGGCAAGGGCACGCCCGCCCAGGACGGCCAGGCGGTGATGGCGAACCCCACGCCCGACGCTTTCGAGCCGGCCGAGCGCAACATGGTCAGCGGTGTGCTGAGCCTGTCGCAACGCTCGATCCGGTCAATCATGACCAACCGCTCGGACATCAGCTGGATCGACATCGAAGCCGATGCCGAAGTCATCCGTGCCCAGATCCTGGAAACGCCGCACAGCTTTTTCCCGGTGTGCAAGGGGCAGCTCGACGACATCCTGGGCGTGGTGCGTGCGCGCGACCTGATGGCCGACCTCGCGCTCGGCGGCAGGATCGACCCGGCGCACCTGCGCACCCCGATCATCCTGCCCGAGTCCGGGGACGTGCTGAAAGTGATGGAGACGCTGAAACGCTCGCATGGCCAGCTGGTGCTGATCGCGGACGAATACGGTACCCTGCAGGGCCTGGTGACGCCGATCGACCTGCTCGAGGCGATCGCCGGCGACTTTCCCGATGAAGACGAGCAGCCGGCTGTGATCCAGGAAGGCCCCGACCGCTGGCGCGTCGACGGCGCGGCCGACCTGCACCACCTGCAGCAGGTGCTCGGCACCGACGCCCTGGTCAGCCCGAACGACGAGTACAGCTCGCTGGCCGGGTTCATGCTCGAACACTTCGGCGCGCTGCCATCGAACGGACAGGCGGTGGAACTCGATAACCTGCGTTTCGAAGTGGCCGAAGTGGTGGAGCGGCGGATCGCGACGGTGCTGGTGACGCGGACCGTACCGGCCGCTCGCGGCGCGCCCGAGGCCAGGAGCACGGGCCGGCGTACGCGCCCGGCGTGATCAGCACGTAGGGTGGACGGCTCTGCCGTCCACGCGTTCAAATTACGTGTGAAATGCCTGCTGGGCTGATCTTGCGCTGGTTGAACGCCTGGACGTAATTCCGACCATTGGCCGAAATTACCCTATCCACCCTACGGGTCAGACCGAAATAATCGACTTCCCGCCAGCCGCGGACCCATAGTTCTGCAAATCCCCGAACGCCAGCCGGCGCTCATTGAGCGCCGTGAGAATGGCCTGCAACTGCTCTTCGTCCGGCGAGATGTACACGACCACCTGGTCGACTTCGTTGTCGAAATAGGGCGTGTAGGGCACGTCGGTTTCCGCCATGACCTTGCCGACGAAGCTGCCATCCTGGAGTTCGGCGAAGACAGTGACGAGGAAGGCGGAGGTGGTGCTGTTGTTGACGGTGAGTTCCATGGTTCTCCGAAGGTGGTTGAGCGGGTGTGCGCCCCGTACGTAAGCAAACGCGGCAAGCGAGCGCGGCGTGCTTCAATCATCGCCGCAAATGCGTTGAGGTGGCGCAGGTTTGCTTTGCTTCAAATCTTCAGTTAGCTCTTCGCTCCACTGGCATCCGCTAGCTAGAGCGCGAGCCCGTTGGCGCGCAGGTAGCCGTCGAAGAGCAGTGGGTCGGGCGTGCCGGCCGCGAGCGCGACATAGGTGTCCGGGCGCAGCAGGTAGAAGGCATCGCGTGCCAGCCCGGCCGCGCGGAATCCGTCGCGCCACGGATACTGGCGCAGGTGCACGCGATGCGCCGCGCACCAGTTTGCCGCCTCTGGCCGCACTTCGCCATACACGTGCGCCTGCCAGCCGGGCCTGGCCAGGGGTTCGAAATTGTCGCCGCCGTTGATGGCGACCCAGGGCAGGCGGTCGCCGCCATGGACTTTCCCGGCGCTGCCGTCGTTCAGCGGCGCATGCCGGTAGTGCAGCACGGTCTGCGAAATCGTGCGGAAAAAGTACTCGCGCGCGACAGGCACGCGGGCCATCATCGGCATGATGCGCGGCACCACGCCGGTGCGCACGACTTCGGCGACCGCGCCATCGGCCGTGATGAAGTTGAACGCGCGGTCGGTCGTGTGCACCAGGCGCCGGGCGAAGGGCCGCCGCTCGGCTTCATAGCTGTCGAGCAGGCTGTCGGGCGCGCCGTCGCGCAGGACCGCGGCCAGCTTCCAGGCCAGGTTGATGGCGTCGCCGATGCCCGTATTCATGCCCTGGCCGCCGGCCGGGCTGTGGATGTGGCAGGCGTCGCCGACGAGGAAGGCGCGTCCGAGCCGGAAGCGGTCGGCGACGCGGTGGTGCACGCGGTAGGTCGAAAACCAGTTCACGCGGCTGACACTGATCATCAGGTTGTCGATGGCGCGCGCGCTGACGTCGGCGAAACTCAGGTTTTCGGGATGCTCGGCCCGTTCGTCGCGCACGGTGCCCACCAGCCGCGCGCGGCCACGCGGCGCCATCGCGAACACGGCCAGGATGTCGGACTCGTCGAGGTCGATGTGCAGCTCGCCATTGAGCGCCGGGCTCTCGCCCTCGATGTCGGCGACATAGAAGACCTGGCGGTAGGTGCCGCCGGGGAAGCCGGCGCCGATAATGTTGCGCACGCTCGAGCGAGCGCCGTCGCAGCCGATGATGTAGCGCGCCGCGCAGACTTCCTCGCGGCCGTCGGCATGGCCGAGGCGCGCCAGGACCTCGCCCCTGGTTTCTTCGAAACCCAGCAGGCTGCAGTTGCGCTCGACCCGTACCCCGGCATCCAGCAGCCGCGTTTCCAGCAGGCGCTCGTGGCGGTCCTGCGGAAAAATGGTCAGGAAGGGGTAGGGCGTCAGTCCGGCGCCGATGGCGCCCAGTTCGATCCGCGCCCGGTGTTCGCCCTCGGCCCAGATGTTGAAGGCGCCGACCGCGTAACCGCCGTCGAGCACGGGCGCGGTGAGGTCGAGCTGGCGGTACAGCTCGAGCGTGCGCGCCTGCACCGCGAGCGCGCGCGAAGTGGTGCCGGGGCCGCTGGCGGCGTCGACGATGCGCACCTCGACGCCGAGGGCCTGCAGCCACAGGGCAAGCACCAGCCCGCTCGGGCCGGCCCCGACGATCAATACCTGCCCCTGTCCCTGAGCCATTGCGATTCCCCTGGCAGCGAAACGTCATCCCGCACTGTCGACCTCCCTATACTACGCCGCTGGCGGCGGCGCGCCAGCGCGCGCGGTTCATCGTCAATCCGGTGCAAACTAATATGCAAATCTGTTGGACAAACGGTACGCCCGTCCGTTCAACACACGGGCGCAGGCGCGCGCATCTCCGTGCTAATGTTATGCAAACGGCAAGGGCAAATGGAGGAAAGACATGGTCGATCGGCATAACGGGCGCAACAGCGGCATCGGCCGCATCGGCCTGCTCACCGGCGGTGGCGACGCGCCCGGGCTGAACGCCGTCATCCGCTCGGTCGTCCTTGCCAGCGAGCGGCTGGGCTGGGAGTGCCACGGCATCCGCGACGGTTTCAACGGCCTGCTGGCGCCCGGCGAATGCGCCGGCGAGCCGGTCTGGCGCTTATCCGCCGCCGACGTGCACGCGATCGGCCACCTCGGCGGCACCATCCTCGGCAGCACCAACCGCGGCAATCCGCTGCGTTACCCGACGCCCGGACCCGACGGCGCCCTGGTCGAGCTTGACCGCAGCGGCGAGGTCGTGGAACGCTGCCGGGCGCGCGGGGTCGATGCGCTCGTCATCGTCGGCGGCGACGGTTCCATGGGCATTGCCCAGGCCCTGCATGCGCGGGGCCTGCGCGTCGTCGGCGTGCCGAAGACCATCGACAACGACCTTGCCCACACTTTTTCCACCTTCGGCTTCGATACCGCGGTCGGTTTCGCCACCGAATGCATCGACCGCCTGCACACCACCGCCCACAGCCAGCACCGCGTGATGGTGGTCGAGGTGATGGGGCGCTATGCCGGCTGGATCGCGCTGCACGCCGGCATCGCAGGCGGCGCCCACGCGATCCTCATTCCCGAGATCCCGTACGAGGTCGGCAAGGTGGCGCAGGCCATCGCGCAGCGCGACGCCAGCGGCCACCGCCACTCGGTGGTGGTGGTTGCCGAAGGCGCCTGCGCGCGCGGCGGCGAACGGCAGCTGCGGGCAGGAGCCGTGGCTGGCCGCGCTGAGCGCCTGGGCGGGATCGGCGCGCGCCTGGAGGGCGAGCTGGCGGCCTTGACCGGCAAGGAGTGCCGCACCGTCGTGCTCGGCCACCTGCTGCGCGGCGGCAGCCCGTCGGCTTTCGACCGCGTGTGCGCCTCGCGCTTCGGTGCGGCCGCCGTGCGCGCGCTGGCTGCGGGCCATGCCGGCGTCATGGTGGCGCTCGGCTGGCAGGCGATCGAGCTGGTGCCGCTCGACCAGGTTGCCGGGCGCACCAAGGAAGTACCGGTCGATGGCGATACGGTGGCGACGGCGCGCGAACTGGGCATCAGCCTGGGCGACTGAAGGGTCTCATGTAGCCCATCCATATTATTTGTAACTTTTGTAAGTTCTGTCTTACATCCTTAGGGCACGCGTGCCGATTCGCAATGCATAGTCCAGACTGGATAATTCCGGTAATTAATCAACAAGACTATGACTGCCAGTCCATGACGCCACAACTCGTTACTGATGCTCCGGAAGTCTCCCACGTCCAACGCACCGCGCAATCCGCGGCGCATTGCGCGAAGGATCTGTATTTTGCCCTGTATGGCGACCCGCTCGGCAACGCCCGCGCCGGCGAGGCCTACCTGCGCGAGCAGATCGCCGCTGTGCAGAACATCCCGGCCGACCTGCCGCCGACGCTGGCGCAGCTGCCCGGCTGGATCGCCGCCCGCACCGAGGCCGTCGGCAAGGAGTACCGCGACTACCTGGCGGCCCGCAAGGCGGGCGCGCCGCGCCGTTATTTCAGCAACCGCAGCCACGCCCTGAACTTCATCAAGTCGGTTGCGCCGACCAAGCTGGTCGATGGCGCCTGGCTCTACGGCCTGCTCAAGCACTGGGACAATCCGGACTACCACCCGCTGATCAAGACCTATGTCGAGGAGCTGGGCGAGGGCGCGCCAAGCAAGAATCACGTCACGATCTACCGCAAGCTGCTCGCCGCCCATGACGTGGACGCCTGGGAACAGCTCGACGAAGAACACTTCGTGCAGGGCGCGATCCAGCTGGCGCTGGGCCACAATGCCGACCGCATGCTGCCGGAAATTATCGGCTACAACCTCGGTTACGAGCAGTTGCCGCTGCACCTGATGATCACCTCCTACGAGCTGAACGAATTCGGGATCGATCCGTACTATTTCACGCTGCACGTCACGGTGGACAATGCGGCCAGCGGCCACGCGCAGAAGGCGGTGCAGGCCCTGGTCGACCTGATGCCGCGCGTCGGCGACCGTGCCGCCTTCTACCGCCGCGTGATCGACGGCTACCGCCTGAACGAACTGGGCGCCAGCACGAATTCCGTCATCGCCGCGTTCGACCTGCAGGAAGAACTGGTGCGCATCCTGGCGCACAAGAGCAGCGTCGGCAAGAACATGCACTCCGACTATTGCCGCGTCGCGGGCCGCTCGGTTAACGACTGGCTGGGCGACCCGGCGCAAATCCCTGGCTTCCTCGGCGCCCTGGAGAGCGCGGGCTGGATCAAGCGTGGCGAAGATGTCGAGCACAGCCGTTTCTGGAAGCTGGTGCATGGCGAACGCGCCGAGATGTTCGGCGTCTTTTCCGCCTACGAGCAGCAGGTGCTGCGCGACTGGATCATCACCCCGCCAGGCGGGGCCAGGAACGTCAAGGAAGCGCGCGTGCTGACCCACCGCGCGCGCCAGCGCACCCTCGACAACCTTGGTGAACACCTCGACCGCAGCAGCCAGTTCCCGGAACGCGGGCTGATCCGCCGCCGCCCGGCGCGCGACACGGATCGCGACAGCGGGGGCGACAACGAGCTCGGCCTGCTCGAGCAGCGGGTTGCCGCAGCCGCCGGCAAGGCTGAAGCGATGACGCTCCTTGCCGAACTGATGTCGCCTGCGCATCACCACAGTGCGGCGGGCCTGATGGCCACGCGCATGTACGCGCAACTGCTGGACATCTGACCGCACTCTGAAAAAACTGGCCGCAGGCCGGCTGCCCCCTGGGCAGGCGACCTGCGGCCACGCTGCGGGCGGCTGGGCTGCCGGCAACGCCTTAAATATAATCAAAACAATAATTCGAACTATAGGGACATTTCTGTGTACATCCTCGAACAACGATTCCTGCGCGGTCCGAACATCCACGCCGATACCCCATGCCTGCTGAGCGTGGTGGACCTGGAAGACCTGTACGGCATTTCCTCCAAAGATATTCCCGGCTTTAACGACGCCCTGCTGGCGATGCTGCCCGCCCTGAATGGCCAGCTGGTGCCCTCGGGCCAGCCGGGCGGCTTCGCCCAGCGCCTGCGCGCCGGCACCTACCTGGCGCGCGTCATCGAACAGGTGACTTTGAGCTTGCAGTCGATGGCGGGCCCGGCCGTCGGCTATGGCCGCACCCGTCCGGCCCTCGGGCGCCCGGGCCAGTTCCGCATCGTCGTCCAGTACGCTATCGAAAAGCTGGCCGAGCCGTCCTTCCAGATGGCGAGCGACCTGGTGACCGCGCTCGCCCGTGGCGAAGCCTTCGAGTTCGAGCCGCGCATGCAGGAGCTGCGCGCGCTTGGCTCGCGTTATTCGATCGGCACCAGCACCGCTGCGGTGCTCGCCGCCGCCCACGAGCGTGGCATCCCGAGCCAGCGCATCACCGACGAAGCCAACCTGTTCCAGCTCGGCTGGGGCTCGAAGCAGAAGCGCCTGCAGGCCACGACCACCGGCGACACCAGCTATGTCGCGGTGAAAATCGCCAGCGACAAGCAGCTCACCAAGGCCCTGCTGCAGGAGGCCGGCGTGCCGGTGCCCGAAGGCGGCACCGTCACCACCGTCGAAGAAGCCCAGCGCATCGCGCGCCGCCTGCGCGTGCCCGTCACGCTCAAGCCGCTCGACGGCAATCAGGGCAAGGGCGTGACCACCAGGTGCACCACCCCCGAGGAAGTGGCGCGCGCCTTCGAGTTCGCGCGCGAATACGGTCGCCGGATCATCGTCGAGCGCTTCGTGGAGGGGCGCGACTACCGCGTGCTCGTCGCCGGCGGGCGCATCGCGGCAGCTTCGTTCCGGCGCCCGGCCCATGTGGTGGGCGACGGCGTCAGCACCATTACCGAACTGGTGGAAATCGAGAACCAGAACCCGGCGCGCGGCGCTGGCCACAGCAACATCCTCACGCGCCTGGCCCTCGACGCCCATGCCGAGGACATGCTGCGCCGCCAGGGCTATGCCCCCGATGCGGTCCCGGCGCCCGGCGTGTGCGTGGAATTGCGCAGCAACGCCAACCTGTCGACCGGCGGCACTGCCGAAGACTGCACCGACCGGCTGCCTGAATCCACGCGCGCGCTGTGCGTGCGCGCCGCCAGCAAGATCGGCCTGGACGTGGCCGGCATCGACATCGTCTGCCAGGACATCGCGGTGCCGCTGGACGAGCAGGGCGGCGCCGTCATCGAAGTCAACGCCGCGCCGGGCATCCGCATGCACCAGCACCCAAGCGCCGGTGCGCCGCGCGACGCCGGCGCGGCGATCATCGAGGGCCTGATGGGCCCCTCGAACGGCCGCATCCCGGTGGTGGCCGTCACCGGCACCAACGGCAAGACCACCACCACCCTGATGATCGGCCACACCGCGCGTGTCGCCGGCCTGGGCACGGGCGTGACCACTACCGAAGGCGTGTTCGTGAACGGCAAGCGCCTGGTGAAGGGCGACTGCACCGGCTACTGGTCGGCGCGCACCATCCTGTCGGCGCCGGACGTCGACTTCGCCGTGCTGGAAACGGCGCGCGGCGGCATCCTGAAGCGCGGCCTGGCCTTCGACCAGTCGGATGTCGGCGTGGTGTTGAACGTAGCCCCTGACCACCTGGGCCTGGACGGCATCGACACCATCGAAGACCTGGCGCAAGTGAAGGCGGTGGTGGCCTCGTCGGCTGCGAAAGCGGTGGTCCTGAATGCCGAGGACGCGCTGTGCGTGCAGATGGTGCGCCGCGCCAGGCCGGGCGCCGAGATCATCTTCTTCTCGATGGAACCGGAAAACCCGGTCCTGCTCAAGCACCTCGAAGACGGCGGGCGCGGCACCTATGTGCTGGACAACGCGATCGTGATCGCCGACGGCATGCGCCAGCAGGAGCTGATGCGGGTCGAAGCGATGCCGGCCTCCTTTGGCGGCCTGGCGCGCTACAACATCGCCAACGCCCTCGCGGCCGCGGCGGCGCTGATGGCCGCGGGCTTCTCGAACATCCAGATCGCCGCGGGCCTGTCTACTTTTGTGTCGGACACCAAGACCAATCCGCTGCGCACCAACGTGTTCGACGTGCGCGGCGTGACCGTGATCGTCGACTACGCGCACAACCCGGCGGCCTATGCGGCCCTGTCCGAAATGGCGCGCGCGCTGCTGCCCGGCCAGCTGGTGGGCATCGTCACCGCCCCGGGCGACCGCCGCGACAGCGACCTGGTCCAGATCGGCGAAGTCTGCGGCGAGCGTTTCGACGAACTGGTGATCTATGAGTCGCAGAGCCGTGGCCGCCCGGTGGGCGGCGCGGTCGACCTGATCATGCAGGGCGCCGAGAACGTCGTCGGGCCATCGGACACGCTGCACCGTGAGATCGAGGTGGACAAGGCGATCCGGCTCGGACTGTCCCTGTGCCGGCCTGGGGACGTGCTGGTGTTCGCCTGCGGGACATCGATCCAGACCTTCATCGACGCGCTGCGCGTGGATGATCCGGAGAGTGCGGACAAGATCGCGGCGCAGACGATTTGATTGGTGGCGATCGCAAGACAGAACCCCGTCGCGTGCGGGGTTTTTCATTTCAAGGGGGCGTAGGGTAAAAAAAGGCGGCCCATCGGGCCGCCAATCCACACACACTACTTCACGAAGCTCACACCGCTTCCGCCTCGATCCGCTGCGCGATCTCCGGCCTGGTCGGCCGCAGCGCCTCGGTCAGTTCCGAGATCGACGAGCCGCAGCCGAACACCAGCACGTCGCCCGTCTGACACAGAGCCAGGCCGCGGCGTATCGCCCGGTGCACGTTCAGTTCGACCGTGAGCTTGTCGGCGGCGATGCGGCCCGAACGGGCGCCCTGCGCCAGCAGCGTGGCGACCTCGCCCTCGCCGCGGCCGCGCTTTTCGGTTTCGTAGACGACCAGGTCGTCGAAACCGGCGGCGCAGGTGCGGCCGACGTCCACCAAGTCGGCGTCGCGGCGGTCGCCCGGCGCGGCGACGACCCCTACAACCCGGCCCGGCGTCATCGCGCGCGCCGTTTCGGCCAGCGCGGCATAGGCGGCGCAGTTGTGCGCGTAGTCGACGATGACGGTCACGCCATCGACGTCGAACAGGTTCGAGCGCAGCGGATTGTGCTTGCTGTCGGAAACAAAACTGCGCATGCCGTCGACGATCTCGGCGTTACCGAAGCCGCTCGCGGCCAGGGCGGCGGTCGCCGCCAGCGCGTTGGCGATGTTGTAGCGCGCGCAGCCGCCGAGCGAGACCGGCATCTGGCGCACGTCGACGAGGGCCTCGTGGCGTGCGCCGGTGGCCAGCACGACGGTGTTGTCCTCGAGGTAGACGCCGCGCCCGCCGCGCTCCAGGTGGCGCAGCAACACGGGGTTGTCTTCGTCGAGCGCGAAGTAGAGCACCTCGACATGTTCCGCCAGCTCCTTGGCCATCGCGACGCAGTAATCGTCCTCGGCGTTCAGCACCACGGCGCGCGAGGCGCGCTGGGCGACGACGGCTTTCACGCGCGCCAGCTCGTCGACGGTCTCGATGCCGTCCAGCCCGAGGTGGTCGCTCGACACGTTCAGCACCACCGACACGTCGCAGCGGTCATAAGCCAGGCCGCGCTTCAGGATGCCGCCGCGCGCCGTCTCCAGCACCGCGAAGTCGACCTCCGGCGAGGCCAGGATGCTGCGCGCCGAGCGGTAGCCGGTGCAGTCGCCCTTCATCGTCAGTTGGCCGTCGATGTAGACGCCTTCGGTGGTGGTGACGCCCGTGCGCAGGCCCGCCAGGCGGGCGGCGTGCGCGATCAGGAGCGAGGTCGTGGTCTTGCCGTTGGTGCCGGTAATGGCGATCACGGGAATGCGGCCGTCGTCCTGGCCGAACAGCGCGTCGACAATCGCCGCGCCGGCGTCGCGCGGCGTGCCGCGGCTCGGGTACTGGTGCATGCGGATCCCCGGCGCGGCATTGACCTCGATGATGCCGCCGCCCTGCTCGCGCAGCGGCAGTGCGATGTCCTGGCAGATGACGTCGATGCCGGCCACGTCCAGCCCGATGGTGCGGGCGGCACGAATGCAGATCTCGCGGGTTTCTTCCGGCAGCAAATCGGTCACGTCTTCGGCGGTGCCGCCGGTGGACAGGTTGGCGTTGCCGCGCAGGTCGGCGCTGACCCCTGCCGGCAGCACGGAATCGAAGCCGTAGCCCTGTTTCGCCAGCGTGGCCGCCGCCAGGTCGTCCATCGGGATCCTGGTGAGGATGTTGGTGTGACCGTCGCCGCGTGCCGGATTGCGGTTCTCCAGCTCGACCAGCTCGCGTACGGTGGACCTGCCGTCGCCCGTCACGCAGGGCGGACGCCGCCACGACGCTGCCGCGATCTTGTTCCCCGTCACCAGCACGCGGTAATCGCGTCCGGCCAGGAATTCCTCGACGATCACATGGCGCCCGTACTTGCGCGCGTGTTCAAAGGCGCGCTCGACTTCTTCGGGCGTGGTGCAGGTCGTGGTCACGCCCTTGCCCTGGTTGGCGTCGAGCGGCTTGATCGTGGCCGGGCCGCGCAGCTTGCGCGCGACACGCTGGGCGTCCTCCAGCCTGGTGACGGTGGCGCCGCCTGGGACCGGCACGCCGGCCTGCTCGAGCAGGGTCTTGGTCAGCTGCTTGTCGCTGGCGATGCCGACCGCGATCGAGTTGGTCGCGCCCGTGATCGTGGCCTGCAGGCGCTTCTGGCGGCTGCCCCAGCCGAGCTGGAACAGGTTCGCCTCGTCGGTGATGCGCAGGGCCGGGATGCCGCGGCGCAGGGCGGCGTTGACGACCGCGCCGGTGCTGGTGCCGATCGCGTAGTCCTGGGCCGTCTCCTGCAGGGCCGCGAGCGCCGGCGCAACGTCGTAGTCTTCGCCCCTGGCCAGCGCCTCGATCATGGCGATGGCCACTTCCAGCGCCTGTCCCGCGACCTGCTCGGTGCGGTATCCGCACACGGCGCGGCGGGCGCTGGCCTTGCGCGGCAGGGCCTGCGTCTGGCTGAATTCGGCGGGCGCTCCGGCCATGCGCTGCAGTTCCATCACGACTGGTTCAACGGCATCGGCCAGGCAGGCCAGGTCGGCCAGACGCGCCGAGCTTTGCGCCGGCAGGCCGGGCAACAGGGCGAGCAGGCGCGCGCCGAAACCAGGCGCCGGTTCGGTAGCAGCGCCGCTGATGACGGCCATCAGGCACGGTGCGGCGCTGAACAGATTTGGGCCGCGAAGGAAGCGTTTTTCGAGGATTCTCATGAGATCGGGTTCCGTTTTGTTACAGTTTCCAAAAATTCGCGCAGCGCCGGCGACATCGGCCGGTTGCCCGGTTCGGCGTCGGTTGGCAGGTACCAGCGGCTGCCCGCCGGCAGCAGGTGCAGGCGCACGTCGATCAGTTCCGGCGTGGCGTGGTCGCGGATGTCGGCGATGTTGGTGTCCATCGTGCGGCCGTCGACGACGGTGACCGAGCCTTCGCCCACCACTTCGATGCCGCGTCCGCGCTCGATGATGAGGGCCGTGTCTTCATCGATGCCGATGCCCTGCAGGTAAGGGTTGTGGGCCACCACCGAAAGCAGGCGCGCCAGGCGCTGGCGCTCCGAGAAATGCTGGTCGATGACGACGCGGTGCAGGAAGCCCAGGCCCGCGCCAAGGCTGACCGCCCCTTTTTGCGGCAGCAGGTCAGTCTTGCCCTGGGCCAGCATGTGGCCCGACATGGCCGAGGCGCCGGCGCTGGTGCCGCCGATGCAGGCGCCGCGCACCTTCAGCGCGGTGTGCATTTCGGCGTCGAGCGAGGTGCCGCCGATGATCGCCAGCAGGCGTTTCTGGTCGCCGCCGGTCATGAAGATCCCGTCGGCCTCGGCCACCATGCGCACCTTGGCTTCGTCGTTGGCGTCCTGGCGGCTCACCAGCGGCAGGTGGAAGCGCTGCTTCACGCCGAGGTCGCCGAAGGCCTGGTCGTAGATCTCCCACATGTCGTCGGCGATCGTGCTCGCGGCCGTGATGACGACGATGCGCGCGTCCGGGCCGCCGGCCAGTTCCACGAAGCGGGCCAGGATGGCCTTGTCGTGCTTGCGGTCCTCGCCGCCGCCGATGATGACCAGGTGGCCATGCGATGAGGTCTGGTGGGGCGTTGTCTTCATGTTATTCGACGATCGTTCCGGTTGGCATATGGGTGTTGCTGCACGAGGCTGCCTCGGTCTTGGTGACGGCGATCAGCCCGGTGTCGGCGTCCTTGTCGATCAGGTCGATGCCGCGTTGCAGCGCCTGCTGCAGCGGCATGCCCTGTTCGATCCAGCCGTAGACCGTGCGCGCCAGCAGGTGGCGCATGATGTGCTCGCCGATGCCGGTCGCCGCGATCGCGCCCAGCGGCCCGGCATAGAAGCCGCTGCCGATGATCGGGGTGTCGCCCACCCGCCCGAGCAGCGAGGGTGCCGAGCCGCCGGTCGAGCCGGCCACCGCGAAGTGGCCGTCGGGGCCGCGCACGACGGCGCCGACGGTATCGTGCGCCGCGCTCGGCGGCAGCTGCAGCGGCGTCTTGTAGTTCCAGAAGCGCTCGAACAGGAGATTGTCGATACCGGGCATCATGGGAACCGAGCCGGCCAGTTCCTTCAGCACCTGGTTGTGCTTCTCGCGCTGGCTGTCGCGGATCGGCTGCGAACGCTCCAGTCCCATGGCGCGCGCGAAGCGGTCGGCGCCTTCGCCGGCGAGCAGCACGTGCGGCGTGTCCGCTACCAGGCGCGCGAGCCGGACCGGGTTGCGCACATCGCGCACGCCGGCGACCGCGCCTAGATGCCCGCGGGTGTCCATGATGGAGGCGTCCATTTCGATGGTGGCCCCGTCGAGGCACAACACCGCGCCGGTACCGGCGTTAAAGCGTTCGTCTTCTTCCAGTACGACGACCGCGGCAATGGCCGCGTCGAGGGCGTCCCCGGTTTCGAGCATTTTTTCGCGGCCGCGGCGGGCGGCGAGTTCACAGCCGTCGGTGAACTCCAGCGGTTCGCCGGCGCCCCCGTGCGTGACGATGGCAAAGCCATGCAGCTTGGTACTCATTGCGTAGTCCCCTCGTATTGCCCTGCTGTTTCCCCCTGCGCTTGTGACGAGGGGCTATAGTGCAGCGCTATGTAATTAATAGAGAATTATGCGAGCGGGGATAGAAAACACCTATCGGTTGCGTCGCCGTGTGAATGTAAGAGGAAACTTACAACGAAGACAACATTTTCACGGGTGCAAGCGGGCGGGATGGGAGCGCAGCGCGCGGTGGATTTCCTGGGCTACCTGGACACGTATCGGCTCGGAGACATAGCTGCCGACCTCGACGCTCACGTCGCGCGATTCGAGCCGGATCAGCTTCTGGGCGCGCGGCACGGGCGCATGCACCCGCAGGCGCAGCGGATCGAGCCGGATTTCCTGGCGGCGGCCGGCGTCGATGCGCTCGACGACCAGGCAGCTGTCGAACAGCGCAATGCGTTCCACATCCAGCGCGTGGCGCGCGTAGTGCAGCAGCGCGAGCCCGACGGCCAGCATTTCGACCAGCGCGAATGCCAGCACGATCCAGATACCCTGCAGCAGGAAGACCAGCGCGATGCTGAAGGAGGCAGCGCAGAGCAGGGCATAGACGGCGCCCGACTGGCGCGGCGTCAGCGAACAATTGCGTTTCAGGACCCAGTAGTTGGCCATGGTCACGGCTCCGGACGGCGGGTGCCTTTCAGTATAGCCAAGGCGCCCGGTGGTCGCCGCGCGTGACGGGCGCGCAACGCCGCTTCCTGACCATTCGCAAGGGCAAGTAGATTCTGGTAAGATATCGCCCCTTAAAAGCGCGCCCCTTAAAAGAGCACTCCTTCAATGCGCGTCCATTCAAAGCGCGATTCTTCAAGCGCGCCCTTTCAAAACGCGCTCCGGCAAAGGCACACATGACGAACGCTTGCGGCGTCGACTTCGGTACGTCGAATTCCACGGTTGGCTGGATTGGCTCAGGCAGGAAGCTTGCTCCCGCGGGTTCGCCGGGCGCGAGTTCGCTGCTCGCCCTCGAAGACGGTAAGCCGACGCTGCCGTCGGTCGTCTTCTTCAATGCGGACGACGAAGAGGTGCGCTATGGGCGCGCGGCCCTGGCCGACTACCTGGCCGGCTACGAAGGCCGCCTGATGCGCTCGCTTAAAAGCCTGCTCGGCACCAGCCTGATGGACGGCCAGACCGAGGTGGCGGGGCGTTCGCTGCCGTTCCGCCTGCTGCTGGCCCAGTTCATCGGCGAGGTCAAGCGCCGAGCCGAGGAGCAGGCCGGGCGCGGCTTCGAGCACGCCGTGTTCGGCCGCCCGGTCTTTTTCATCGACGACAACGGGCAAGCCGACCAGCTGGCCGAAGACACCCTGGCCGAGGTGGCGAAGAGTGTCGGTTTCCGCGAAGTGTCCTTCCAGTACGAGCCGATCGCCGCCGCCTTCGACTACGAATCGCAGATCGACCGCGAGGAACTGGTCCTGATCGCCGACATCGGCGGTGGCACCTCCGACTTTTCGCTGGTGCGCCTGGGCCCGGGCCGCGCCGGCAAGCTCGACAGGCGCGACGACATCCTCGCCACCGGCGGCGTGCACATCGGCGGCACCGACTTCGACAAGTACCTGAGCCTGGCGTCTGTGATGCCGCTGCTGGGCTTTCGCAGCGCCCTGCGTTCCGGTGCCGAGATTCCGTCGAGCTATTACTTTAACCTGGCCACCTGGCACACGATCAACCAGGCCTATACACGCAAGAGCATCGGCCAGCTCGACGAACTGGCGCGCGATGCGCGCGAGCCAGGCAAGCTTGCCCGCTTGAAGCACCTGATCGACGAGCGCGCCGGCCACTGGCTGGCGATGCAGGTCGAAGGCGCGAAGATCGGCCTGTCCTCGAGCGAGGTGGTGACGCTCGAGCTGGACCGCCTGGCGCCGCCGGAAAACCTGCTGGTCGAACGCGCTACCTTCGAAGACGCGATCGCCCAGCTGCTGGGCAGCATCGACGCCACCGTGCTGCGCCTGCTGGCGGACGCCGGCGTGGCCGCGGGCGCGGTCGACACCGTGTTCTTCACCGGCGGCTCGAGCGGCGTGGGCCTGCTGCGCGCACGCATCGGCGCCCTGGTGCCCGACGCGCGCAAGGTCGAGGGCGACCTGTTCGGCAGCATCGGGGCCGGACTCGCACTGGACGCCCTGCGCAAATTCGGTTAAGAGTGTCAAAGGAAAAGGATCGCCATGACCATATTTGAACGCCCCATCGTGATGCTCGACTTCGAGACCACGGGCCTGTCTCCCGCGATGGGCGACCGCATTACCGAAGTGGCGGCGCTGCGCATCGTCGGCGGGCGCGTGGTCGACCGCTATGTCTCGCTGGTCAACTGCGGCGCGCGCATCCCGGCCTTCATCACCGGCCTGACCGGGATCACGCAGGAGATGGTCGATGCGGCGCCGCCTGCACGCACCGTCGTGCCGGAACTGCTCGACTTCATCGGCGCCGACACGCTGTCGGCCCACAATGCCAGCTTCGACGAGAAATTCCTGGTGGCGGAAAGCGAGCGGCTCGGCCGCGCCTGCGGCCACGTGGGACTGGTATGCTCGCTGAAGCTGTCGCGCCGCGTCTTTCCGGGCATGCCGAGCTACAAGCTGGGCCAGCTGTCGCGCCAGCTCGGCATCGCCTTTCGCAGCGCGGCCCACCGCGCCGAAGCCGATGCCGAAGTGGCGGCCGAAGTGCTGATCCACATCGGCCGCCATCTCGGCTCGAACTACGGCCTGGCGCAGGTCACGCCGGACCTGCTGGTGTCGGTCAACAGGCTCGCCGCGGCCAAAGTGCATGGCTACCTGGGCAAGTACGCCGCCGAAAAAAACGCCGCACACCCCGCCTGACGGGCGGAAGGGACGGCCACGGCGACGGGGCCCGGATGGGCCCGCCGGTTTTTTTTCATGTATGCGCACGCCTGCACGATTGCGCGCAGTCAAACCCGGGCCGCATCCTAGTCATTAAAATTTTGTTAATACTTATGAGGCCGCTTACCGCGCGGCCAACAGCCGATGCAGTCTTGTGGCGCTCCATATAGTGTCATGAGCTGCGCTATGCCCGCTTGCATTGCCGACGTCCCACCTGGGAGAAGGACATGAACCGCCAGAAGCTCCAGAACGAGAGCCAGCAGACCTATATGTGGTTCCGTGAGGCGGCCGAGCGTGGCAATGCCTATGCCCAGTTCAACCTCGGCCTGATGTACAAGAAGGGCAATGGCGTACCGCGCGACGACGCCCTGGCCGTGCGCTGGCTGCGCATGGCGGCGCTGCAGGGCCTGGCTTTCGCCCAGAACCACCTCGGCGCCATGTATTACCACGGCCGCGGCGTGCAGCGCTGCGACACCGAGGCGGCGCGCTGGTTCCGCCGCGCCGCCGAGCAGGGCGACGCGTCCGCCCAGCAGAACCTGGGCCACATGTGCCGCCAGGGCCGCGGCGTGGCCGTCGATCCCGAGCGCGCCCTGTCCTGGTACTACCGGGCGGCCGAGCAGGGCATGGCCGGCGCCCAGAACCAGCTCGGCGAATGCTACCTGTACGGCAATGGCGCTGCCATCAACTATCCCCTGGCGATGGCCTGGTTCCGCAAGGCCGCGCTGCAGGACGACGCGCCGGCGCAGCTGAACCTGGGCATGATGTACAAGCGCGGGCAGGGCGTCGAGGCGAGCGACAGCCAGGCCCTGTACTGGCTGCGCAAGGCCGCCGCCGCCGGCGAACGCGGCGCCCAGCGCGAACTCGGCATCGCCTACGCCGAAGGGCAGGGCGTGCGTGCCGACCCCCGCCGCGCCTGCGCCTGGCTGCAGCGTGCCGCCGGCCACGGCGACCGCGAGGCGCAGTTTCGCCTCGGGACCATGTTCGCCAAGGGCGGTGGCGTCGAACGCGACGATGCGCGCGCCCTCGACTGGTACATGCGCGCCGCAGGGCAGGGCCACATGGGCGCCCAGTACAACCTGGCCAACATGTACGCCTGCGGCCGCGGGGTCGAGCCCGATCCGAAGCAGGCCTTCGAGTGGTACCGGCGGGCGGCCGAGCAGGGCGCGGCGAATGCCCAGTTCAGCCTCGGCGTCATCTACGCCAACGGCCAGGGCGTCGATAAAGACGATGTGCGCGCTGCCCAGTGGTACCGCCTCGCCGCCGAGCAGGGCGACGCCAGCGCCCAGAACAACCTCGGCGTCATGTACGCCAGCGGCCAGGGCGTGGCCCATGACGACCGCCTCGCCGTGTACTGGTACGAGCAGGCCGCCGAGCAGGGCCACGCGCTCGCCCAGTACAACCTCGGCGGCATGTACGGCAGCGGCCTCGGTGTCGCGCGCGACCCGGTACGCGCCTACATGTGGATGCTGCTCGCGGCCGAAGGCGGTGACGCCACCGCCAACGTCAACAAGACCATCGTCGCCCGCCGCCTGAGCCCCTCCGAAATCGGCTGGGCGCTCGACCTGTCGCACAAGTGGCGGCTGAGCCACCGCGACGTCCTGCCGCAGCGGCAACCGTAGGGGTGATCGAGGCCAATGGCCTCGATCACGGGTTCACCGGTCGGCTCCACCCGGGTGTTTGACCAACCTGCGACCTGAACGCCGCCCACGCGTTCAACCGGCTCCAGATACCTCGCGTCGTCTCGGGCGTGCGTTGAACGCGTGGGCGGCGCGTCAGCCGCGTGAATGCCCCCTTTCGGGTGGAGCCGACCACCCTACGGGCTACGCCACCGGCGCGACGAGTTCTCGGCGATATCGCTTCCCGCCGAGTTTCGCGCTATGATGCCCGTCGGCACATTTCGCCTTTCACGACTCTGTAGAGAACAATATGCACATGAGACATGCAACGCTCGCCGTCGCCCTGATGGCCGCTTTCAGCGCAGTGCAGGCCGCCGCACCAGCGGCCTGCGCAACGGGCTCGGCAGTGACCTACCCGGTTACCCAGAAAGTCGCGCAGACTGACAACTACCACGGCACGACCATTGCCGACCCGTACCGCTGGCTGGAAGACGCCAACAGTGCGCAGACCAAGGGATGGGTCGACGCCCAGAACGCGGTGACGCAAGGCTACCTCGGGCAGATCCCGCAGCGCGAAGCGATCCGCCAGCGCCTGACCAAGCTGTGGAACTACGAGCGCTATTCGGTGCCTTCGAAGGATGGCGGCCGCTACTTCTACACCCGCAATGACGGGCTGCAGAACCAGTCGGTGCTGTACACGATGAAGAACCTGGGCGACGAACCGCGCATGCTGCTCGACCCGAACAAGCTGGCCGCCGACGGCACGGTCGCCCTGGCCGGCGCCGAAGTGTCCCCGGACGGCAAGCTGCTGGCCTACGCCACCGCCGCGTCGGGTTCGGACTGGAACGAGATCCGCGTGCGCAACATCGAGACCGGCAAGGACCTGGCCGACCACGTCAAATTCGTCAAGTTCTCGAACACGGCCTGGACGAAGGACGGCAAGGGCTTCTTCTACAGCCGCTACGACGAGCCGAAGGAAGCGACCAAGCTGGCCGACGTCAACTACTTTCAGAAGCTGTACTACCACCGCATCGGTACCCCGCAGAGCGCCGACACCCTGGTCTATGACCGCGCCGACCAGAAGGAATGGGGCTTCAGCGGCCAGACCACCGACGACGGCCGCTACCTCGTCATCACGACCACAAAAGGCACCGCGCCGAAATACCGCGTGTCCTACAAGGACTTGTCCAGGCCCGATTCGAAAGTGGTCGACCTGATCGACAACTTCGACGCCGGCTACGACTTCATCGACAACGTCGGCAGCGTGTTCTACTTCAGCACCGACCGCAAGGCGCCGAAGAAGCGCATCGTCGCGATCGACGTCAGCCAGCCTGGCGAAGCGAACTGGAAGGAAATCGTCGCCGAGAACGCCGACACGCTGGCCGGCGCCGACATCATCAACAACCAGCTGGTCCTCGAATACCTGAAGGATGCGCGCAGCGTCGTGCGCGTGCATGACCTCAAGGGCAAAGCGGTGCGCGAGATCGCGCTGCCGGGTATCGGTACCGTCGGCGGCCTGTCGGGCAAGCGCGGCGAGGCTGAGACCTTCTACTCGTTCACGGGCTTCACCACGCCGACCACGATCTACCGGCTGAACCTGAAGACCGGCCAGAGCACCGTGTTCCGCCAGCCAAAGGTTGATTTCAACCCGGCGGACTACGAAACGCGCCAGCAGTTCTTCACGAGCCGCGACGGCACCAAGGTGCCGATGTTCATCGTCTCGAAGAAGGGCATCAAGCTCGACGGCAGCAACCCGACCTACCTGTACGGCTACGGCGGCTTCAACATCTCGATGACCCCGGGCTTCTCGCCGGCCAACCTGGCCTGGATGGAAATGGGCGGCGTGTACGTGGTGGCCAACCTGCGCGGCGGCGGCGAGTACGGCGAATCCTGGCACCAGGCTGGCACCAAGCTGCAAAAGCAGAACGTGTTCGACGACTTCATCGGCGCGGCCGAGTGGCTGGTGGCGAACAAGGTGACCTCGCCGGCCAAGCTGGCGATTGGCGGCGGCAGCAACGGCGGCCTGCTGGTCGGCGCGGCGATGACCCAGCGCCCGGACCTGTTCGGCGCGGCGATCCCGATGGTCGGCGTGCTGGACATGCTGCGCTTCCACAAGTTCACCATCGGCTGGGCCTGGACCTCGGACTACGGCTCGGCGGACAACCCGGAAGAGTTCAAGGCCCTGGTCAAGTATTCGCCGCTGCATAACCTGAAAGCCGGCACGTCCTACCCGGCGACGATGATCACCACCGCCGACCACGACGACCGCGTGGTGCCCGCGCACAGCTTCAAGTTCGCGGCCGCCGCCCAGGCGGCCCAGGCCGGCTGCAACCCGGTGCTGATCCGCATCGACGTCAAGGCCGGCCATGGCGCCGGCAAGCCGACCACGAAGCAGATCGAGGAAGTGGCGGATCGCTGGGGCTTCCTCAGCAAGGCGCTCAAGATGTAATCAGGTGTTGTCATGTTGTATTGTCACTTGTAGAGTGATCTTCGCCCGCCTGCGCCCTGTGGCACAGGCGGGCGTATCCGGAAATCGAGGCCGCCGCAAGGCGGCCCGCGACGTCGACGAGGAAGGCAGTGCCCGATGAATGCGGCGGACGATTTCGACTATGATGCGGCACTGGCCGCCTGCGCACGCGGCGACCAGCAGGCCCTGCGCAGCATCTACGACAGGGACGCCCGCGGGCTGCTCGGTGTCGCACTGCGCATCCTGCGCCGGCGCCAGCTGGCCGAAGACGTGCTGCACGACGCTTTCCTGAATATCTGGACCAAGGCACGCAGCTTCGATCCGGCCAGGGGCGAAGGCCGCGGCTGGATCTACAGCATCGTGCGCCACCAGGCACTGAGCGTGGCCCGTAGCAGCGGGCGCGAAGTCCAGGCCGGCGAGGATGCGCTCGACGCGCTCGATGCATCCAACGCCGAATCGGCCGCCACCGGTGCGGGACTGGTCGACGCCTTCGAGCGCCAGCAGGACCTCGGCAGGCTGCACGACTGCCTCATCAGGCTGGACGCGTCCAAGCGCGACAGCATCCTCTACGCCTACGTCGACGGCTGCTCGCACGCCGAGATCGCAGCGCGCATGCAGTCGCCGCTGGGCACCATCAAGGCGTGGATCAAGCGCGGACTGAGCGCCCTGAAGGAGTGCATGGGATGACCAGCCCCGGAGAAAACGAAGACCGCGAACTGGAAGACCGCGAGCTGGCCGGCGAATACGTGCTCGGCACCTTGTCCGCGGGCGAACGCAGGCGGGTCGAGCTCGCCTTGCCGCACGACCCGGCCTTGCGCGCCGCCGTGCAGGAGTGGGAGGAGCGCTTGCTGCCCTTGACCCGGCTGGCCGAGCCGGTGGAGCCTTCTCCGGGCTTGTGGACGCGGGTCGAAGCATCGCTCGCAGCAGCTGGCAGGCCGGCACGCGTTGTCCCCGGTCCGCCCTGGTGGGAAAACCTGAAGCTGTGGCGCGGCCTGGCCGCTGCCGGCTTTGCGGCCGCGGCGATGCTGGCGGTCGTCCCGCGCCTGCAGCCGCCCGAGGCAACGCCACCTTACATGGTCGTGCTCGCGGCGCCGAACAATATGGCGCCCGGCTGGATCCTGCAGGCCCAGGCAGGCGGCGCGCTGAAACTGGTTCCGCTCGGGACGACCGAGGTACCGCCGGACAAGGCGCTGCAGTTGTGGACCAAGGCCGACACCTGGAAAGGCCCGGTGTCGCTCGGGCTGGTCCAGCCAGGGCAGCCGGTCGAGGTGTCGCTCGCCAGCCTGCCGCCGCTGCAGCCGAACCAGCTCTTCGAAATTACGCTCGAGCCGAAGAACGGCTCGCCGATCGGGCGCCCGACCGGCCCGATCCTCTTCATCGGCCGCGCCGTACGGATGCTGTAGCTTTTGGCCAGCCCAGCGCGGTCCGCCTTACTGCCGGATGGAAATGGCGATATCGCGCAGGCCGACCTGGCCATTGCCGATCGCAGAGGTGGCCGGATTGGCAGCGCCGTTGACCGGCGTGGCGGCGCCGGTGGCCAGGTCAATGCGGTACAACGTCGACGGGCCGGTGGGAGCGGTGCGCAGGGCCGCCAGCACCAGGCCATTGGCGCCGCCCGCAATATCCATCGCCACGTCACCAGCGACGGCCACACCCAATGGACCAACCAGGGTCAGCGTGCCGTCGTTCGGCGGGTTCTGCATTGCCAGGCTGGCGCTCGCGTTGTCGATATCGTACAGCGTGGTCGTCGTGGCGCCGGCGATGCTGTTCGTATAGGCCCCTGCGGTGACCAGCGGCGTGGCCCCCGCGCGGTTGACGGCGCCGTCGGTCGTCGTCGCGCCCGTGTCGACATTGATACGCAGGTTCTGCCCGGTGTCGCTGATCACGCGCAGGCGGTCGGCCACGGGGTTGAAGTCGACCGCGAAGGCGGCGCCGACGATGCCCGCGTAGGGTGAGCTGGTGTCCGCCGGATCGGCTGCCAGGCTGGCCTTGACGGTCGCCGCGCCTGTTGCCGGGTCGATGCTGACGATGCGCCCTGCCGAAGTGAGCCCGTACAGCAGGGCGTCGCGCGGGCGGAAATCGATCCCGAGCAGGGTTTCGCCGGTATTCAGGCCGGTCACCGCGCTCGAGGTGTCGATCACATTCGGCGTGCCCGGCTTGAAGCTCACCAGGCGTGCGTCGTCCGTCAGGCCATAGGCAAGCGGCGCCTGCGCTGCGCGCAAGGCAATTCCGCGGATGTCCTCGTTGATGCCTAGCGCACCGATGGCGGTGGCGGCGGCACTCGTCGCTGCCAGGTTGATCGTGTACAGGGTGCGCGCGCCGCCAACCGTCAGCACGGCGTACCCAAGATTGGTGCGCGCATCGATATCCAGGCCATTGACTGCACCGGCATCCACCCCCAGCGCAACCGGCAGGCTCAGCGTGCCGTTGTTCGGCGGATTCTGCACGTACAGCGTATCGTTCGCGGTATCGAGCGCGTACAGGGTCGTCGTGCCGGTCCCGGCGAAGGAATTGGTGTAGGCAGAGGCTGTGACCGCGGCATTCGCGGCGCCGCCATTGATGGCGCCGTCGGTCGTCGTGGCGCCGCTGTCGACGTTGATGCGCAGGCTCTGCCCGGTATTGCTCACCACGCGCAGGCGGTCCGCGGCGGGATTGAAGTCCACACCGTAGTCGCTGCCGCTGAGCGCGGTGAAGGGTGCCGTGGTATCGGTCGCATCGGCGGCGAGGGTCGATTTCAGCGTTGCCAGGCCGGTGGCGGTATTGATCGTATAGATGCGTCCGCTGCTGCCGACCCCGTACAGCACACCGTCGGCGGGACGGAAATCGATGCCCGCCAGGTTTTCGCCGGCCTGCAGGCCGACGACGTCGACGCTCGTGCGCACCGTGGCCGGCGCATCACGGTTGAACGAGACCAGCTTATTGCTTACCGTAATGGCGAAAACGTCGCCCGCCGACATCATGGGCGGAGCCGGCGTCGGCGCGGGGGTAGGGGCGGGCATGCCATCGTCGTCGCTGCCGCCGCAGGCGGCGAGTGCCAGGGCGATCGAAGACGCAAGGATGAGCTTTGGGAAACGGTTGTTGTTCATGGTCGGCATCCTGAAATGGTTGGCACGTTGCCGTGCGGTAGTGGATCAAGGACGCAGCGCCTGCTGCCAGGCGCCACGGCGCTGTTGATATCCTTACTACGTCGACAACTTGCTTTTGGATGCAGCCAAGTGAAAATAAATGTGATGGGGGCGTGCGATCAGCGGTGCACCACCACCAGCAGCGCTTTCGCCTCGGTCTTCCCGGCATTCCTCAGCACGTGATCCTGGTCCGCCGAATACCTCGCCGTGCCGCCGGCCTTGACCTTGCGCTTTTCCAGCCCGACTTCCACCTCCAGCGAGCCGTTCAATACCGTCAGGTGCTCCCTGGTCCCCGGATCGTGCGCCTGCGAGGCCAGCGCGCCGCCCGGCGCCAGCGTCAGCTCGTACCATTCGTACTGCCCGGCCAGCTCCATCGGGCCCAGGATGCGCAGCGTGTAGCCGGCGTGCGTGCCAGGCAGCGTCGGCGTCTCATGGGCGTCGAGCACGCGGATCGCTTCGACCTCGCGCGTTTCCGACGACAACAATTCGCCGATCTGTACCCCGAGCGCATTGGCCAGACGCCAGGTAATGGCAATGGTAGGATTGGCCTTTTCGCGCTCGATCTGCGACAGCATCGACTTCGACACGCCCGCGATGCGCGACAGGTCTTCCAGGGTCAGGCCCCTGGCCAGGCGCAGGCGCTGCAGGGTGGCGCCGACTTCGGGCGGGGCGTTGTTGGTCGTAACCACGGTTTTCATCTGAAGGCCATCATTGTGTGAGGGGAGTGCCGGACCTTGCCAAGTTCAACAGGGCGGCGTAATATCCATTATATTGAATTTCGGTTCGAGATAGCGAAAAAGCAGCGAAGCACCGAAACTTGGCAACGGACGGACAACGGTACAGTATAGGCCGCCCCAGGGTCAAGCCGGCCGGGTCGGGCAAGCATTAATTAATAGGGAATCCACCATGAGCGAACAAGCGAAGAACGCGTTTTACACCGGGCTGCAGCAGAACCTCTCCACCCTGCGCGAGCAGGGCCTGTTCAAGCCGGAGCGCGTGCTCGCGTCGCGCCAGGGCGCGCAGGTCCAGTCCGAGGACGGCCGCACCCTGATCAACATGTGCGCGAACAACTACCTTGGCCTGTCGGGCGACCCGGAGACTCAAAAAGCAGCGGAAGAAGCGCTCAAGAAGTATGGGTATGGTCTTTCCTCGGTGCGCTTCATCTGCGGCACCCAGACCGTGCACAAGGAACTGGAAGCGGCGCTGTCGAACTTCCTCGGAACCGAAGACACGATCCTGTACGCCGCGGCCTTTGACGCCAACGGCGGCGTGTTCGAGCCGCTGTTCGACGAGAACGACGCCATCATCTCGGACGCCCTGAACCATGCTTCGATCATCGACGGCGTGCGCCTGTGCAAGGCGGCGCGTTACCGCTATGCCAACAACGACATGGCGGACCTGGAGAAGCAGCTGCAGGCGGCAAACGACGCCGGCAAGCGCCACAAGGTCATCGTCACCGACGGCGTGTTCTCGATGGACGGCACCATCGCCCAACTGGACAAGATCGTCGCGCTGGCCGAACAATACGGCGCCCTGACCATGATCGACGAGTCGCACGCGTCCGGCTTCATGGGCGCGACCGGGCGCGGCACGCACGAGCACTGCGGCGTGATCGGCAAGATCGACATCATCACCGGCACCCTGGGCAAGGCCCTGGGCGGTGCGATGGGCGGTTTTACCTCGGGCCGCCGCGAAGTCATCGAGACGCTGCGCCAGAAGTCGCGTCCTTACCTGTTCTCGAACACCCTGGCCCCAATGATCGCCGGCGCCTCGCTGTCGGTGCTCGAGCGGATCTCGAAGTCGACCGAGCTGCGTGACCGCCTGATGGAAAACACCGCCTACTTCCGCAAGGAGATCGAGCGCATCGGCTTCACCATCAAGCCGGGCACGCACCCGGTAGTGCCGGTGATGCTGTTCGACGCCCCCGTGGCGCAACAATTCGCGGCGCGCATGTTCGAACTGGGCGTGCTGCTGTCGGGCTTCTTTTACCCGGTGGTGCCGATGGGGCAGGCGCGCGTGCGCGTCCAGCTCTCCGCGGCGCATACCCGCGAGCAGCTCGACACGGTGCTGGCCGCCTTCGAACAAGCCGGGCGCGAGCTGAACATCATTAAAAATGCGCATCAAGAATAATTAATCACCGGCTTCAGGAATACTTATGGAACGCATCCTCATCATCGGCGCCAACGGCCAAATCGGCAGCGAGCTGGTCTCCGCACTCGCAGAACAACATGGCGCCGATAAGGTGCTCGCCACCGACATCGGCACGGCCAATGTCTACGGCGCGGCGCGCTACGCCCAGCTTGACGTGCTCGACAAGGACCGCCTGGCCGCGCTCATTGCCGACGAAGGCATCACCCAGGTCTACCAGCTGGCCGCGCTGCTGTCGGCCACCGGCGAGAAGGCGCCATTGAAGGCATGGAGCCTGAACATGGATGGCCTGCTCAACATCCTGGAAGTCGCCCGCGCGCGCCTGGATGCGGGCAAGCCATTGAAGGTGTTCTGGCCGTCGTCGATCGCCGCTTTCGGCCCGAACACGCCGAGCGAAAACACCCCGCAGTACACGGTGATGGACCCGACCACGATCTACGGCATCAGCAAACTGGCCGGCGAGCGCCTGTGCGAGTACTACCACACCAAGTACGGCGTGGACGTGCGCAGCATCCGCTATCCCGGCATCATCAGCTTCAAGTCGCCACCGGGCGGCGGCACCACCGATTACGCGATCGCGATCTTCCACGCGGCCCTGAAGGGCGAGACCTACGAGTGCTTCCTGGGCCCGGAAACCACGCTGCCGATGATCTACATGCCCGACGCGATCCGCGCCACCATCGAACTGATGGACGCGCCGAGCGAGCAGGTACTGATCCGTTCCTCGTACAACGTCGCCGGCGTGTCGTTCAACCCGCGCGAACTGGCCGAGGCGATTACCCGCGCCGTCCCGGAGTTCAGGATTGCCTACAAGCCGGACAGCCGCCAGGCGATCGCCGACAGCTGGCCGAAGAGCCTCGACGACAGCCGCGCCAGCGCCGACTGGGGCTGGAAGGCCCGCGTCGGCACCGAGGAGATGGTCGCCAGCATGCTCGAGAATATCGACATTGGCGCCACCGCTTAAACACAATATAAATAGAAGAAAAGCGGAGACAAACCAGATGGACATGAGTGTTTTTGATCTGTTCAAGATCGGCATCGGCCCCTCGAGCTCGCATACCGTGGGCCCGATGGTCGCGGCGCGCCGCTTCCTGCTCGAGTGCGGCCCGCTCGATCGGGCCGTCGGCGTCGAAGCGCACCTGTATGGTTCGCTCGCGCTGACCGGCGTCGGCCACGCCACCGACAAGGCCGTGATCCTCGGCCTGATGGGCGAGACCCCGCAGGGGATCGACCCCGACACCGTCGAGGACAAGCTGGCCGAAGCCGAACTCGATGGCGTGCTGCGCCTGCTCGGGACGAAAGAGGTGCCGTTCACCGCCCGCACCGGGCTGCTCTGGCACAAGGCCTCGAGCCTGCCGGAACACCCGAACGGCATGCGTTTTGTGCTGCAGCTGCGTGACGGCAGCGTCATCGAGCGCATTTTTTACTCGGTCGGCGGCGGTTTCATCACCGCGGCCGGCGAAGCCCAACGCGCCGCGCAGGAGCCTGCCGATGTGTCGGCGCCAGCGCCTGTGCCGTTCCCGTTCAGCACGATGGTCGAGCTGCTGGCGCATGGCCGGGAGCACGGCATCTCCATCCCGCACATGCTGCGCGCGAACGAACTCGCACGCATGAGCGAAGCGGAGCTGGACGCGGGCCTGGACAAGATCTGGCAGGTGATGTGCGAGTGCATCGCGCACGGGCTGGTGACCGAAGGCCAGCTGCCGGGCGGCCTGAACGTCAAGCGCCGCGCAGCGAAGCTGTGGAAGCAGGCGCACTGCGTCGAAGGCAAGCGCGTCAACGAACTGCCGCACGATTCGACCCACCAGGTCACGCTGTACGCGATGGCGGTCAACGAGGAAAACGCGGCCGGCGGGCGCGTGGTCACGGCGCCGACGAACGGCGCGGCCGGCATCATCCCGGCCGTTGTGCGCTACTACGCCGAAGACTGCCGCCCGACGGACGCGGTGCGCGGCATCCGCGACTTCCTGCTGACCTCGGCGGCGATCGGCATGCTGTGCAAGAAGAACGCTTCGATCTCGGGCGCCGAAGTCGGCTGCCAGGGCGAGGTCGGCGTGGCCTGCGCGATGGCGGCGGCGGGCCTCGTGGCGGCGCTCGGCGGCACGAACGAGCAGATCGAGAACGCGGCCGAAATCGGCATCGAACACCACCTCGGCATGACCTGCGACCCGATCGGCGGCCTGGTGCAGATCCCCTGCATCGAGCGCAACGGCATGGGCGCGATCAAGGCGATCACCGCGGCCTCGCTGGCGCTCAAGGGCGACGGCACCCACTTCGTGAGCCTGGACAACGTCATCGAAACGATGCGCCAGACCGGGGCCGACATGCAGGTGAAGTACAAGGAAACCTCGCTGGGCGGGCTGGCGATTCATGTGGTGACGGTGAATCACGCAGCTTGCTGATCGGGTTCGTAGGGTGGACTCCCGAGCCCACCCTACAAGGCCTGCAACTTTAACAACCAGCGTAAACTCGAGCATACAGACAGGATTACCCGGCCCGCACTATAATAAAAGAATCAACGCGAGCCCAACCGGATCATCGAACTGTATGCAATACGTGTCTACCCGCGCAACGAGCGCGTCCGCTTCCCGTAATCCCGAAACCTTCTCGAGCATCCTGCTCGGCGGCCTGGCGCCCGACGGCGGCCTGTTCCTGCCGGCCGAGTACCCGCAGGTCACCCCGGACGAACTGCACGCCTGGCGCAGCCTGTCGTATGCCGAACTGGCCTACGAGATTCTGCGCAAGTTCGCCACCGACATCCCGGACGCCGACCTGCGCGAGCTCACCGCCAGGACCTACACGCCCGAGGTCTACCGCAATGCACGCGAAGGCGAGCGCGCCGCGGACATTACCCCGCTGCGTTTGCTGGAAGACGAGGGCGGGCGCAAGTTGATCCTGCAGGCCCTGTCGAACGGCCCGACGCTGGCCTTCAAGGACATGGCCATGCAACTGCTCGGCAACCTGTTCGAATACGCGCTGGCCAAGGACGACGAGGAACTGAACATCTTCGGCGCCACCTCGGGCGACACCGGCAGCGCCGCCGAATACGCGATGCGCGGCAAGCGCGGCGTGCGCGTCTTCATGCTGTCCCCGAGCGGGAAAATGAGCGCCTTCCAGACCGCGCAGATGTTCAGCCTGCAGGACCCGAACATCTTCAACATCGCCGTCGAAGGCGTGTTCGACGACTGCCAGGACCTGGTGAAAGCCGTCTCGAACGACCTGTCCTTCAAGGCGCGCCACAAGATCGGCACCGTCAATTCGATCAACTGGGCACGCGTGGTGGCCCAGGTCGTGTACTACTTCCGCGGCTACCTGGCGGCGACCACGGGTAACGACCAGAAGGTGTCGTTCACGGTCCCGTCCGGGAACTTCGGGAACATCTGCGCCGGCCACATCGCGCGCATGATGGGCCTGCCGATCGACAAGCTGGTCGTCGCCACCAACGAAAACGACGTGCTCGACGAATTCTTCCGCACCGGGGTCTACCGCGTGCGCAAGTCGAGCGAGACCTTCCACACCAGCAGCCCGTCGATGGACATCTCGAAGGCGTCGAACTTCGAGCGCTTCGTCTACGACCTGGTCGGCCGCGACAGCGAGCGCACGCACGCGCTGTTCCGCAAAGTCGAGACGCACGGCGGCTTCGACCTGTCGGGCGGCCCCGGCGCGGACGGCGACGAGTTCCGGCGCGTGGGCGAGTACGGTTTCGTCTCCGGCAAATCGACCCACGCCGAGCGCCTCGAGACGATCCGCATGGCTTTCGATGACTATGGCCTCACGATCGACACCCACACCGCCGACGGCCTGAAGGTCGCGCGCGAGCACATCACGCCCGGCGTGCCGATGATCGTCCTCGAGACCGCGCTGGCTGCCAAATTCAACGAGACGATCCTGGAAGCGCTGGGGATGGATGCCGAGCGCCCGCCCGGCTTCGAGAACATCGAAGCGCTGCCGCAGAAGTTCGTCCTGATGCGGCCGAACGTCGGCGAGATGAAGACCTTCATCGCCGCGCATACGGGACTGTGATCGTGGCGGCGCCGAACGACAAACCTGCGGCGCGCCCGATGCTGTCGGTGCGCGAAGCGCTCGACACCTTGCTCGCCGCGGCCCGCCCGGTGCTTGAAGTGGAGCAGGTGCCGACCCTGGAGGCGAACGGGCGCGTGCTCGCGCTGGACGTGGCCTCGACCATCGACGTGCCGTCGCACGACAACACGCAGATGGACGGCTATGCTGTGCGCGCGGCCGATTGCTCGATTGATGGACTGAGTGGCGGCGCGCTCCTGCGCGTGGCGCAGCGGATCCCGGCCGGCACGGTCGGCCAGCCGCTCGAACCCGGCACCGCCGCGCGCATCTTCACGGGCGCGATGATTCCCGAGGGAGCAGACGCGGTCGTGATGCAGGAACAATGCGAGGTGCAAGGCGACAGCGTGACGATACGCCATGTGCCGACCAGCGGCGAGTGGATCCGCCGCGCGGGGGAGGACATCCAGGCCGGCTCGACCATCCTGCCTGCCGGCACGCGCCTGCGCAGCCAGGAGCTGGGCCTGGCCGCCTCTGTGGGGCTGGCCAGCCTGCCGGTGCGGCGCTGCCTGCGGGTAGCGGTGTTCTTTACCGGCGACGAGCTGACCATGCCGGGCGAAGCGCCGGGCGGGCAACTGGCGCCCGGCGCCGTCTACAATTCGAACCGCTTCCTGCTGCGCGGCTTGCTGGAGAACTTCGGCTGCGCCATCACCGATTTCGGCATCGTGCCCGATTCGCTCGAGGCCACGCGGGGCACCCTGCGCACAGCGGCGCAGGAACACGACCTGATCATCACCTCGGGCGGCGTCTCGGTCGGCGAGGAGGACCATATCAAGCCGGCGGTGGAGGCGGAAGGCCAACTGAACATGTGGCAGATCGCGGTCAAGCCCGGCAAGCCGCTGGCCTTCGGCGAGGTGCGCCGGGCGGAAGGAGCCGATAGCGCGTTCTTCATCGGCCTGCCGGGCAATCCGGTATCGAGCTTCATCACCTTCCTGCTGTTCGTGCGGCCCTTCCTGCTGCGCCTGCAGGGCGTGAGCGGGCCTGTGGAGGCGCGCGCCTGGCAGGTACGGGCCGATTTCAGCCTGCCCAAGGCCGACCGCCGCAACGAATTCCTGCGCGCGCGCGTGAATGCCGGCGGCGGGCTCGACCTGTTCCCGAACCAGGGCTCGGGCGTGCTCACGTCGACGGTATGGGGCGACGGCCTGGTTGACAATCCACCCGGACGCATCATCCACGAAGGCGACATGGTGCGCTTCATTCCTTTCGCAGAATTACAGTACTGAAAACATGCACATTGAACTGCGATTTTTCGCCTCCGTACGCGAGGCCCTTGGCGTCTCGAACGAACGCATCGACTTGCCTGCCGGGGTGACCACGGTGGGCGCGGTGCGCGAGCACCTGATCGAACGTGGCGGTGCCTGGCGCGCGGCGCTCGGCCACGAGCGCGCCCTGCGCATGGCGTTCAACCATGTGATGTGCGATCCGGAGACCGCGGTAAAAGAGGGCGGGGAAGTGGCCTTCTTCCCGCCTGTGACCGGCGGGTAGATACCGCCGGTCGGGGGGCTAAGCCCGCCCCTCATCGCAAGGCCTACAGGAAGGCCATCGACTTTTCCGCCAGCGCGAGCAGCCTGGCGCAGTTCTCGCTGCGGCTGCTGAAATCGCGCCAGGCCGTGTTGCGCGCCATGTCGCGCCACTTCGCCAGCGCTCCCGCATCCATCTCCGCCACGCGTGCGCCGCTGCGGGCGTAGACCCTGGCAACGGCCGCATCGTCCGCCTGCGCCATGCGCAGCGCAAACTTCTCGAGGTCGGCGCCGACTGCCATGACGGCGGCCTGCTGGTCCTTGCTCAGGCGGTCGAATTTCGTCTTCGACATCAGCAGCGGCTCGAGCATGAACCAGTAGCCGCCGCCGCGCGGGCTGGTCAGTGCGCGCGATACTTCCTGCAGCCGGAACGACATCAGCGAGGTCGACGAGGTGAAGGCCGCGTCGAGCGCGCCGCTCTTCATCGCCGCATGGATCTCGTTGGAGGGCATGCTGACGACGGTGCCGCCGGCTTCCTGCAGGATCAGGTCCATCTCGCGCGAGCCGCCGCGCACTTTCATGCCGCGCACGTCTTCGGGCGCGACGATCGGGTTGCCGCGCGAGGCGACGCCGCCGGCCTGCCAGATCCAGCTGACAATGACCAGGCCCTGCTCGCCGAGGATGCGGCTCAGTTCCTTGCCGATTTCGGCGTTCTTCCAGCCGTAGCCCTGGGAGTAGGAGGTCACCAGGCCGGGCATGAGGCCGATATTGGCTTCCGGCGCCTCGTTGGCCGCATACGATAGCGGCACCAGCGCGAGATCGAGCCCGCCCTTGCGCAGAGCGCCGAACTGGGCGTTCGGCGCCATCAGCGACGAGTTGGCGTAGATCGAGAATTTGAGGCTGCCGCGGGTGCGTTTTTCGACGTCGGCCGCGAACATGCGGCAGAGACGGTCACGGAAATCGCCTGCCATCAGGCTGCCGGCGGGGAACTGGTGCGAGATCTTCATCGACTGCGAAGCGGCCCATGCGCTTTGCAGCCACAGCGGGCTGGACGCGATTGCGCCCAGTACGGTCCTGCGGGCCGTGTTTGGCCCTGTCTTCAACGACATATTCATCCTCCAAGATGGGTGAAACGGACTACCGGGCGAATCGTGCGGGCCTCATGGGCTCGCATCGTTCGCTGCCTGTAAGAATATTCTTTGCATAATGCTTGTCAAGCAGAATCTTATATTCTTAACAAATGCAGCGTGAATAACGGGACAGGGTAGCGTCCGCCGGGACAGGCGGACTCCGCATACATCAAGGTGGATCGGACTTTATTTCTTGTCGAGGACGTCGCAGGCGCGGCAGGCGATGCCGTTGCGCATGTTGCGGTAACGCGAGCCGATGAAGATGGCGGACGCGACCGCTGCCCAGCCCAGCGACGAGGGCCAGGCACGCTCGAGCGTCTCGCCGCGCATGAGCACGTCGATGACGAGCAGCAGCACGAACATCGAAACGGCAGCGATCAGGTATTGGCCGATCCAGTAGGACAACTTTGGCATGGCATGCTCCTCAAAGGGTTTTCAGGAACTGTCGCAGCGCCTCGTTGAAGGCGCGCGGCTGGTCGATCATTGCGAAATGACGGGCGTTGTCGACCGGCGCGACTTCCAGGCGTTTGGTTCCCGTCATCAGTTCCCGATAATACGCGACCTTCTCCAGCGCGGTAATCCCCCCCTCGGCCAGGTCGGGCGCGAAATAGGGCGCCAGCACGAGTACCGGCGCCGTGATCGAGGGCAGCCGCGGGCGCAGGTCCTGGGCCAGCACCGCGCCGATATAGCGCTCCACCGCTGCCGGGTCGCTGCGTGCCGTGAGCTGGGCTGCGTCATCGGCCTTGCCCATGTCGACCATGCCGATCGTGCGCATGTACTGCCGCTGCTGCGCCGCAAACGCGGGCCCGGCCAGGCCGGCCATCTGGCGCTGCATGCCTTCGGCCATCGCGCCACGCCCCTCGGCCGGAACGTCTTCCGTGCGCGGCATGACAGGCAGGCCGTCGACGCTCACACGCCGCCGATGCGCCCCGGTTCGCTGGCGGCGAGATCGATCGCCAGCGTGCCGCCGAGGCTGTGGCCGACGAGCACCGGCTTGACCAGGCGCCGCGACGCAACCAGCTCGAGCAAGGCGACGCGCGCCGCCTCGAGCGGGTTCCCCTCGGCGGCGGGGCGGCCGTCGAAGCCGGGCAGGGTGACCACGTATACGGTGTGCGAGCCGGCGAATTCGCGCGCAGTCTCCTGCCATACCCAGCTGCCGCTGGCCAGGCCCGGAATCAGGATCAGGGCCCGGAGCCCCCCGCTGCCGTGGCGCTCGACCAGCATGCCCTTGAGCTCGAAGCGCTCGGCCGGGGCGGCGGCCGCCGCTGCAAAGCGGTTGGCCGGGTCAGGCGGGTTGGGCGCCGCGGGCTGGCCGGCGGCAAGGGCCGGCAACCCGGCCGCGAGGCAGAGGGCGAACAACAGGGATGCTTTGAATTTCATGCAGGCTCCTGGGTTGGGGTGAAGATCGATTCGATCGGTTGCTGGAACAGCCTGGAAATCGCAAATGCGAGCGGCAGGCTGGGGTCGTAGCGGCCGGTTTCGATGGCGATGATGGTCTGGCGCGAGACGTCGAGCAGCTCGGCCAGGTGGGCCTGGCTCCAGCCGCGCTCGGCGCGCAGCTCGCGGATATGGTTTTTCATCGGTTGGTAAGCTTGCGCACCAGCTGCACCACGCCGGTCGCGCCGCACAGGACGCACCAGACGGTAAACATCGACAGGCGCGGAAAGCCGGCGAGCTCGAGAAAGCCGTAGGTAAACGTGAGGCCGGCAGTGATTGCGGCGGCGAGGGCAATATTTTCCATGAGGCGCCGGCGCATGTACTCGTCCTGGCGCCACAGATGGCGGGCAATCGCCCAGATGGCGGCGCCAAAGCCGATCATCGGGGTCGTCAGGATCACGGTGCGCAGTGCCCCGGGCGCCATCGTTTTCCCGAAGTGGATGGCTGCCGTCAGCAACACCGCATACAGCGCAATGGCAGCAAACAGCTCGCGGTGGTAAATCCTCGCGATACGCTTTTCACGCATGACACGTCTCCATGTAAAGTATGCTTTACATCGTAGGCGAGCCAAATCGACATGTCAAGCTCCCTTTACACCTGTCTCGCGGTGCGCAATCTCGACTACAATGCCGCACTTCTTCTTTATCCATATCCTTCAGCCAGCCCAGCATGCCCGCAACTCTTCCGCATCGTCCCCGCGTCGCCGTCATCGGCGGCGGTCCCGCCGGCCTGATGGCCGCCGAAGTGCTGGCCGCGGGCGGTGCGGCGGTGGACGTGTACGACGCCATGCCCTCGGTGGCGCGCAAATTCCTGCTGGCCGGGAAGGGCGGCATGAACATCACCCATTCCGAGCCGGTCGAGGATTTTATCGGCCGCTACGCCGCGCGCAGCAAAGAGGTCGCTGCCTGGATCGAGGGCTTCGGTCCGGGCGCCGTGCGCGAGTGGATCCACGGCCTCGGCATCGAGACCTTCGTCGGTACCTCGGGCCGGGTCTTCCCGACCGACATGAAGGCGGCGCCCCTGCTGCGCGCCTGGCTGCACCGCATGCGGGAAAACGGGGTGCGCTTCCACATGCGCCACCGCTGGCTCGGCTGGCAGGATGGTGCGCTGCGTTTCTCCACGCCAGACGGAGAGCTCGACGTGCGGCCCGGCGCCACCATCCTCGCCCTCGGCGGCGCGAGCTGGGCGCGGCTCGGCTCCGACGGCGCCTGGGCGCCCTTGCTGGCATCGCGTGTGGTGGACGTCGCGCCGCTCAGGCCGTCGAACTGCGGCTTCGATACCGACTGGAGCACCCACTTCAGCGACAAGCACGCGGGCGCGCCGCTCCCCACCGTCGCCATCGCCTATGAAGACCGCAGCGGCGAGCGTGCCCGGCGCCAGGGCCAGTTCGTGGTCACCGCCACCGGCATCGAGGGCAGCCTGGTATACGCATTGTCGGCGCCCCTGCGCGACCAGATTGCGGCGCGCGGCAGCACCACGATCTGGCTCGACCTCGCGCCCGACCATAGCGCCGAGCGCGTGCGCGACGAAGTGGCGCGGCCACGCGGCTCGCGCTCGATGTCGAGCCACCTGCAAAGCCGGCTGGGGATCAAGGGAGTGAAAGCGGGCCTGCTGCGCGAGTGCCTGTCGCAGGACGACTACGCGGATCATGAACGGCTGGCCGCCGCGCTCAAGGCGCTGCCGCTCGTGCTGAAACGCCCGCGCCCGATCGACGAGGCCATCAGCAGCGCCGGCGGCGTGCGTTTCGAGGCGATCGATGCGAACGGCATGCTGCGCGCGCTGCCCGGCGTGTTCGTCGCCGGCGAAATGGTCGACTGGGAAGCGCCGACCGGCGGCTACCTGCTCACCGCCTGCTTCGCCAGCGGGCGGGCGGCCGGACACGGCGTGCTGCGCTGGCTGGCAGCTCAGTGATCGAAGTGCACGTCGCCGCTGCCGGTGCGGCTGATGCTGCGCTGCGGCGGGTTGCCGTGGACGTCGATGTCGCCGCTGCCGCTGACGGCTGCCGCGACCGTGGCATGGGCGGTCACGCTGGCGTTGCCGGAGCCGGTCTGGCGGACGTCGACATCGTCGGCGCGCAGGCGCTGGGCATCGAGCCTGCCGGAGCCGCTCGACTCGAGCTTGGCGCTGCGCGCGGCGCCCGCCAGGGTCATCTCGCCTGAACCCAACAATTGCGCTTCGACCCGGTCGCCATTGCCGGCGTCGAGCGTCAGCTCGCCGCTGCCCTGCATGACGGCGTGGGCCTGGCGGTAGCGGCCGTTGAATTCGAGGCTGCCGGAGCCATTCAGTTCGAGGTCGATGCGTTCGCCGGTGAAGCCGTTTACCTCGGTGTTGCCGCTGCCGTCGACCCCGACACGGTCGAGGGCCGGCAGGGTCAGCTCGACCACGATCGGCTGGCGATGGCGCAGCACGATGCCGCGCGTGCCGATGTGGAGCACCCGTCCATCCTGCGTCGTCTCGATGTTGGCCAGCAGGCGCTGCTCGCCGCGCACCACCAGCTTCGGCTGGGCGCCGTAGTGCAGGACCATGTCGATCGGGCCGCTCAGCTCGACCGCGCGGATGTCGCGTTTGATGGGGCGGGTTTCCTCGCCCACCATGCGGCCCTCGTGGCGCACCGATACGCCCTGGGCGCGCAGCACGCTGTACGACAGGCCGATCAGGACAAAGGCCAGCACCAGCAGGCTCAGGCCCACCCTGAACAAAGTACGTATCGGCATGCTCACGCCCCCCGCAGCAGCGACAGGTTCATCTGCACGTAGCGTCTCACGCCCAGTGCCGCATAGCGCGTCAGGACGAGCGACACCAGGAACAGCACGATCCCGCCCAGCACGGACGCCAGGCCGAGCGCGGTCTGGGTGGCGCGCGATTCTTCGTCCATCTCGGTCGTGATATGGATGCCGCGGCCGGCCACGCGTTCGGCGCCGCGCACGACGCGCGAGGGCGAATCGGCGCCGTCGCGTGCCTCGCCAATGACCGTCTCGCTGCTTCCCTTGCGCACATGGATGCCGGTTTCGCCGATCGAGATGCGCGTCGCCGCATCCTCGTCGCGGCCGCCGTCCTCGATGACCTCGCGCAGCGGCCCGTCCAGCACGAGTTCGTTCGCGCCGGACAGCCCGCTGGCGGTGACTGCGATCCCGCCGACATAGAAGGCGAATGCGCTGACGTAGAGCGCCGCCAGCAGCGAGCCGACGACCGCCGCCGGGATCAGCATGAACAGGTTGAAGATCAGCAGCCCGACCGCGGAGACCAGCATGCGCACCAGGTTGGCAGGGTTCTTCTGCTCGGCAAACGCATGCATGTGGGTGTTGGCGCGCAGCGTCAGGGCGACCTTTTTCGGGTCGTCCAGCTCGCTGGCGATGTCGGCTTCGGCCCGGCCGGCCGCCATGCCGTCCACAAAACGCTGCTCGTACCAGGCCAGGGTCTTGGCCTGCAGTTCCGGCGGCAGGCCGAGCATGGACCGCTTGAGCGCGTCGAGGTATTCCAGTTTGCCCATGGGGGTTCGGTTTCGCAGTGCGGTTACGCAGTTCGGTTGATCAGATGCTGTTACTGTACCGGGCCGTCCGCCCCGTCGCCAGCGGCGTGCGACGAGCTGCTGTTTTCGGGCGGCAGGCGGTCGCCTGCGAGGATGGCCCTGGCCGCCGCCTGGCCGCTGCGCACCGCCGACTCGAGCGTGGCGGGGTAGTCGCTGGCCGTGTAGTCGCCGGCCAGCACCAGGCGGGGCAGGGCGGTCAGGTTGCCCGGCCGAACCAGGCCCGGGCTGCAGGAGAAGGTCGCGCGCTTTTCGGTAATCACGCGGCTCCAGAGCGGTGCGGCGAGCCGCGGGTCGGCGAAGGCCTCGGCCAGCTGGGCCGCTACCAGCTGCGCCAGCGCCTCCTGCTCCAGCGCGGCGGCGCCGGCGGCCGCGCTGATCACGACGGCCAGCAGGCCGGCCTGGCCGGGATCGAGCTGGCCGCGATCGAAAGCGAACTGGCCGAAGCGCCCCGTCGCCGGCTCGTCGAGCAGGGCGCAGAACGGCAGCGGCAGGCGCATGCCGGCGTCGTATTGCAGATAGCAGGTGGCGATCGGCTCGTGCTCGAACGCGTTCAGTTGGGCTGCGAGCGCTGCCGCTTCGGCATGGGGAGCGAGCAGGGCGGCAGCGGCGCCCGGCGGCGTGGCCAGGACGACGGCGTCGAAACGTTCGCCGCTTTCCAGTTCCCATCCGCCGGCCGCGCGCGCCAGCGCGCCGACCTTGGCGCCGGTTTTGAGCACGCCGCCATGCGCCTCGATGTAGCGCGCCGCCGCCGTCGGGAACAGCGCGCTCAGCTCGAGGCGGGGAATGAGCATGTCGGAGGCGGCGCGCCTGGCGCCGAGGCTGTCGCGCAGGGTCGCCATGAAGACGTTGGCCGAGGCGCGCTCGGGCGGCGTGTTGAGCGCGGCCAGGCAGAGCGGATGCCACAGCAGGCGCGCCAGGCGCGGGGTCTGCCCGTAGCGCTCGAGCAGGGTCGAGACGCTGACGTCCTGGTCCAGGCGCCAGCCCATCCAGCGCAGGCCGGTGAAGAGCTGGGCCAGCGCCAGCTTGTCGTCGCGCCCCAGGCCAGTGGCGCGCACCAGGGCGACGATCATGTGCCAGGGCGCCGGCAGGCGCGGAGCGGCGAAATCGAGCGCGCCGCTGTCTGGCGGATAGCGCATCTGCAGCGGCAGGCGCAGCAGGGCGCCGGCCGGGTCGACGCCGACGCGGGTCAGGAGGCCCAGGGTTTCGTTGTAGGCGCCGAGCAGAATGTGCTGGCCGTTGTCGAGCAGCCGTCCCTGCACCTCGACGGCGCGCGCTCGCCCGCCGAGCGTGCGGCTCGACTCGAACAGGGTGACGCGCGCTCCTTTGCCGGCTAGTTCGACGGCCGCGGCGCAGCCGGCCCAGCCGCCGCCGATGACCGCAACCTGCGCCCCGACGGCCGGACTGGCGGCTTTTTTAGCTGCGTACATAGGTTTTCCACGCCAGCCAGAGCTTGCGCAGCGGCGTGAGGGAAATGCGCTGGGTCAGCACGTGGAAGTTGTCGCGTTCGATCTCATCGAGCAGGGTGCGGTAGATGGCGGCCATCATCAGGCCCGGGCGCTGGGCGCGCCGGTCTTCCTTCGGCAAGAGAAGCAGGGCCTCGTCGTACATCTTCTGGGCGCGCTCGGTCTGGAACCGCATCAGCGCCTCGAACTTCTCGCTGTGGCGCGCATTGAGCAGGTCGGCCGCCGTCACGCCGAACTGCTGCAGTTCGTTGACCGGCAGGTAGATGCGGCCCTTGCGCGCATCTTCGCCGACGTCGCGAATAATATTTGTTAACTGGAACGCGAGGCCGAGCTTTTCGGCATACGCCAGCGTCTGCGGGTTGCTGTAGCCGAAAATGCTGGCCGACAGGATGCCGACCACGCCCGCCACGTGCCAGCAATACTTGCGCAGGCCCGGGTAGTCGAGGTAGCGGCTCTGGTCGAGGTCCATCTCCATGCCGTCGATGATGGCCTGCAGGTGCTGCTCTTCGAGCCCGTAGACGCCGGTATGGGGTTTCAGGGCCTGGGTCACCGGGTGGGTCGGCGTGCCCTTGTACATGGTCGACACTTCGGTGCGCCACCAGGCCAGCTTGATGCGTGCCAGCGAGGCGTCGGTGGCCTCGTCGACGGTGTCGTCCACCTCGCGGCAGAACGCGTACAGGGCCGTGATCGCGCGGCGGCGTTCGGGGGCGAGGAAGAGGAAGCTGTAATAGAAGCTGGAACCGCTCTGGACAGTCTTTTGCTGGCAGTATTCGTCGGGAGACATGTAAAGGGTGAAAATGTTAAGCAGCAATGTTAGAGCATGCGAAGCTGCTATCTTAGCCGATGCGTCGTCCATCCGCCTACTGCCGGGGTCGCTCGGCGGGTTTTTCTGCTCCCGGATCAGTTCACATCCGTAATGCGCGGCCCAGCATGACGAGGTAATCGCGCTTGCCGATGGTCGGACGCTGCCGGTACACATCGTAATTCGCGCGCTCGATCCCCTCCAGGATGCGCAGCCCGCCTTGCACCACGAAGCGCAGCTCCCAGCCGATGCGCCCCGGCAGCCGTGTCGCCAGCGGCGCGCCCGACAGCATGAGTGCACGCGCGCGTTCGAGCTCGAAGGCCATCAGCGCGCGCCAGGGCGGCGTATCGAGCCCGGCTTCGATGTCCGCCTCCGCCACGCCGAAGCGCGCCAGGTCTTCCAGCGGCAGGTAGATGCGTCCCTTGGCCATATCGATGCCGACGTCCTGCCAGAAGTTAATCAGTTGCAGGGCGCTGCAGATGGCGTCGGCTTCCACGAGATCCCGTTCGCCCTCGACGCGGTACAGGGCCAGCATCAAGCGCCCGACCGGATTGGCCGAGCGGCGGCAATAGTCGAGCAGGCGCGCGTAGTCGCCGTAGCGCGTCGTGACGACGTCCTGGCGGAAGGCCGACAGCAGGTCGTGCAGGGGCTGCAGCGGCAGCTGGTATTGCGCCACGACCTGGCCCAGGCGCGCGAACAGCGGGCGCGCAGGTGGCCGGCCTGCTGCGATATCGTCCAGCGCCGCTTCGTATTCGGCCAGGCCGGCCAGGCGTTCAGCCGGCGCCGCATCCCCTTCGTCGGCGATGTCGTCGGCGCCGCGCGCGAAAGCGTAAATCGTTTCCACGGCCGGGACCAGGCGGCGCGGCATCAGGATCGAGGCGACAGGAAAGTTTTCGTAGTGTTCGATCGACATCCGGGTCCAGTTGACTGCAAAGTCATTTGAGAGTTGAGTTTGCATGATTATAATTGCCGGGCTGTAGAAAGCGCCGGGATTTGACTCACAAGGTTGAACGCTTACACGAACACAAACGCGCCTGCGCCGCTCCACCATCCAACCCAAGGAACGACAACGTGCTCTCCTCGATCTACAAATGCCGGCCCGTGGCGGCCCTGGCCATGTCCCTGTGCGCGCTGCTGCTGGCCGCTTGCTCGAAGGAAGAACCGAAGATCGAGAACGTGCGCCCGGTGCGTGCAGCCGTGCTGGCCGAGGGAGCAGGGGGCACCAGCGCCGAGTTTTCCGGGGACGTGCGCCCGCGCTTCGAGTCGCGCCTGGGCTTTCGCGTGGCCGGCAAGATCACCAGGCGCGAAGTCGACGTCGGCGCGGCGGTGAAGAAGGGCGAGGTCCTGATGCAGCTCGACCCGCAGGACCTGAAGCTCGCCGCCGCCGCCGCCCAGGCCACGCTGCGCGCGGCCGAAACCAGCCGCGACCTGGCGAGCGCCGACTACAAGCGCTACCAGGAGCTGCGCGCGAAGAATTTCGTCAGCCAGTCGGTGCTCGATACCAAGCGCGCCGCCCTGCGCGCGGCCCAAGCCGAGGCGGACGCCGCGCTGGCCGCCTTCCGCGCGCAGTCGAACCAGGCTGGCTATGCCAGCCTGGCGGCCGACATCGATGGCGTGGTGACCGGCATCGACGCCGAAGTGGGACAGGTGGTGGCCGCCGGCACCCCGGTGGTGCGGGTGGCGCGCACTGACCAGGTGGAGGTCGTGATCGGCATTCCGGAAGACCGCGTGGGCGACCTGCGCAAGGCCAGCTCGGTCACGGTGCGCATGTGGGCGGCGCCGGCCGTCGCCATTCCGGGACGCGTGCGCGAGGTGTCGCCGGTGGCCGATGCCGCCACCCGCACCTATACCGCCAAGGTGGCGATTCCCCCGAGCCCCGGCGTGCGCCTGGGCATGACGGCCGTGGTGCAGATTGCCTCGAAAAATCACGGCGCCGGCCTGCGCGCGCCGCTCACGGCGCTGCACCACCAGAAGGGCGTGACCAGCGTCTGGCTGGTGGAAAATGGCGCGGTGCGCCTGGTGCCCGTGCAGATCGTGGGGCAGGCCGGGAACGACGTGCTGCTGGAGGAGGGCGCAAAGGCGGGCCTGAAAGCTGGCCAGACGGTCGTCACGGCGGGCGTGAACCTGCTGCGCAGCGGCCAGAAGGTGCGCATCCTGACGGCCGACGTGGCGCGCCGCGGTGATACGGAAGCCGCGGCCGCGGGCGCCAGTGCGGGTATCAGCGCCGGGGCCGCGAAATGAGGGGTTTCAACCTGTCGCGCTGGGCGCTCGAGAACATTCCGCTTACCCGCTACCTGATCGCCGCGCTGCTGATCGGCGGCATCGTCAGCTATGGCCGCCTGGGGCAGGACGAGGACCCGCCATTTACCTTCCGCGCGATGGTCGTGCGCGCCGTCTGGCCGGGTGCGACGGCCGTGCAGATGGCCGAGCAGGTCACCGACAAGCTCGAGCGCAAGCTCCAGGAAACGCCGTATGTCGACCGCATCCGCAGCTTTTCCAAGCCGGGCGAGACAACCATCATCCTCGAATTGCGCGAGTCGACCCCGCCCAGGGATGTGCCGGGCTCCTGGTACCAGGTACGCAAGAAGATCGGCGACATCGCCGGCACGCTGCCCGCCGGCGTGATCGGCCCCTTCTTCAACGACGAATTCGGCGACACCTACGGCTCGATCTTCGCGCTCTCGGGCGACGGCTTCACCTATGCCGAGATGAAGGAATACGCCGACTTCGTGCGCCAGCAGCTGCTTGGGGTGCCGCTCGTGGCCAAGGTCGAGCAGTTCGGCGTGCAGAGCGAAAAGGTCAACATCCTGTTCTCGAACAAGAAGTTCGCCCAGCTCGGCGTGCCGATGGAGCAGATCGTCAACCAGCTCGCCACCCAGAACGGGGTCGAGGCCTCCGGGGTACTCGTCACCCCGACCGACAACCTGCAGGTGCGCGTGAGCGGCGCCATCCGGACCACGAAGGAACTCGAAGACCTGCAGCTGCGCGCCGGCGGCACGACTTTCCGCCTGGGCGACTTCGCGACGGTCAAGCGCGAGTACCAGGACCCGCCCGTCGAGAAGATGCGCTTCAACGGCAAGGAAGTCATCGGCCTGGGCGTGTCGATGGAAAAGGGCGGCAACATCATCACGCTGGGTGAGTCCCTGACCAGCACGGTGGCGCGCATCCGCGCGCAGCTGCCGGTCGGGATCGAGCTCGAGCGCGTGTCCGACCAGCCGCGCGCGGTGACGAGCTCGGTGAACGAGTTCATCCAGACCCTGGTCGAAGCGGTGTTCATCGTGCTGGCCGTGAGTTTCCTCGCGCTCGGCCTGCACACCAGGCCGAAGCTCTCCATCGACATCCGCCCGGGCCTGGTGGTCGCACTCACCATTCCGCTGGTGCTGGCGGTCACCTTCCTCTTCATGCGCCTGCTCGACATCTCGCTGCACAAGGTCTCGCTCGGCGCCCTGATCATCGCGCTCGGCCTTTTGGTGGACGACGCCATCATTGCCGTCGAGATGATGGTGCGCAAGATGGAGGAGGGCCTGTCGCGCCTGGAAGCAGCGACCTACGCCTACACTTCGACGGCGATGCCGATGCTGACCGGCACCCTGATCACCGCCGCCGGCTTCCTGCCGATCGGCCTGGCGAAGTCGACCGCCGGCGAGTACACGTTCTCGATGTTCTCGGTCAATGCGATCGCGCTGCTGGTGTCGTGGGTGGTGGCGGTGACCTTCACGCCGTATATCGGTTTCGTGCTGTTGAAAGTGAAACCCCACGGACAGGGCCATTCGGAACATGACGTCTACGACACGCCGGGGTTCCGCCGCTTCCGCCGAGTCGTCACCTGGTGCGTGGAGTACCGCAAGCTGACGATTGCGCTCAGCCTGGCCGTGTTTGCGCTCGGCGTCTTTGGCTTCAAGTTCATCGAAAAGCAGTTCTTCCCGGATTCGAGCCGCCCCGAGCTGATGGTCGAGATGTGGTCGCCCGAAGGCACCAGCTTTGCCGCCAACGAGGCGATCGTCAAGCGCTTCGAGACTTTCGTGCGCGGGCAGCAGGGTGTCGAGAGCATCACCAGTTATGTCGGCACCGGGAGCCCGCGCTTCTACCTGCCGCTCGACCAGATCTTCCCGCAGTCGAACGTATCGCAACTGGTGGTGCTGCCGATCGACGCCAAGGCGCGCGACCGCCTGCGCGTGTCCATCGAAACCGCCTTCCGCGACGATTTCCCCGAGGTGCGCGGGCGCGTCAAGCTGCTGCCGAACGGGCCGCCGGTGCCGTATCCGGTGCAGTTCCAGGTAGCCGGGCCGGACATCGGCATCGTGCGCGGCGTAGCCGACCAGGTCAAGGACGTGCTGCGCGCGAATCCGAACGCGGTGGGCGTGAACGACAACTGGAACGAGTCGGTCAAGATGCTGCGCCTGGACCTCGACCAGGATAAATTGCGCGCGCTCGGCGTCACCTCGCAAGGGGTGCGCCGCGCCGTGCAGACGGTGTTGACGGGCACGACCATCGGCCAGTTCCGCGAGACGAACGAGCTGATCGACATCGTGGTGCGCCAGCCGGCCGACGAGCGCACCACCATCACGGCGCTGAAGGACACGAATATCCCTACCGCATCGGGCCGCCCGGTGACGATCGGGCAGGTGGCGCGCGTGGCCTTCGTCTGGGAGCCGGGCGTCATCTGGCGCGAGGGGCGCGAGTGGGCGATCATGGTGCAGTCGGACGTGGTGCCTGGCATCCAGGGGCCGACCGTGTCGACCCAGGTGGGCGAGGCGCTGGCCGGCTTGCGCGCCGGGCTGCCGGCCGGCTACCGCATTACCCTCGAGGGCGCGGCGGCCGACAGTTCGCAGGCCGAAGCCTCGATCGCGGCGAACGTGCCGCTGGTGCTGTTCATCGTGTTTACGCTCTTGATGCTCCAGCTGCACAGCTTCTCGCGCGCGCTGCTGGTATTTTTGACCGGGCCGCTCGGCGTGGCCGGCGCGGCGATGGCCCTGCTGGTGCTCGACCGGCCCTTCGGCTTCGTCGCGAACCTGGGCGTGATCGCGCTGTTCGGCATGATCATCCGCAACTCGGTAATCCTGGTCGACCAGATCGAGCAGGACATCAAGGGCGGGGCCGAAGCCTGGGATGCGATCATCGAAGCGGCCGTGCGCCGGTGCCGCCCGATCCTGCTGACGGCCGCCGCGGCCGCGCTGGCGATGATCCCGCTGTCGCGCTCGGTGTTCTGGGGGCCGATGGCGGTGGCCATCATGGGCGGCTTGCTGGTGGCGACGGCGCTGACCTTGTTGTTCCTGCCGGCGCTGTATGCGGCGTGGTTCAGGGTGAAGAAGCCGGTGGTTTGAAGGATGCGGGTGAGTGTGGCGCTCGGGTGCGCGGAAGCTCCATACCGCGTGGGCACAAGTGCCCACCCTACGAAACCCCGGTCGCAACGTAGGGTGGGCACTTGTGCCCACGTGGTCTCACCCCATAATCAATGGCGCCACCGGACAATTAACGCTGCTCCTGCGAACCGCTGACTAATATGCAGACGACCCGACGCCCCGCACCACTGCAAAATTCACCACTCTAGTATCAGAAAATCCAGTAAAATACCGGGTTGAAGTTGTAGCCCATAAACAAAGGAGTGCAGGGCGGCCGGTTTCATTGTCGGGCGCCCTTTGTTTATGTGGCAATATGCAATCCTGCGCGAGGATGGCGAAATTGGTAGACGCACCAGGTTTAGGTCCTGACGCCAGCAATGGTGTGGGGGTTCGAGTCCCCCTCCTCGCACCACGAATAATTATTTTTTTGGACGATTTTTACAATGGCAACTGCAGTCGAAACCCTGGATAAACTCGAGCGTCGCTTGACGATCACTTTTCCGCTGAGTGACGTCCGTACGGAAGTTGAAAAACGCCTCAAGAAGCAGGCCAAGACTGCTAAGGCGCCTGGCTTCCGTCCGGGTAAAGTGCCTCTGAAAATGGTCGCTGCTCAATATGGCTACCAGATCGAGTCGGACGTGCTGAACGACCGCGTGGGCCGTGCTTTCAACGACGCCGCCAACGAAAACCAGCTGCGCGTTGCCGGTTTCCCGAAAATCGAACCAAAAGAGGACGCACCGGAAGGCATGCTGGCTTTCGACGCTACCTTCGAAGTGTTCCCTGAAGTTGTGATCGGCGACCTGGCCGCCGTTGAAGTCGAAACCGTGGCCGCCGACGTGTCGGACGCGGAAATCGACAAGACCATCGACATCCTGCGCAAGCAGCGCGTGCACTACCACACCAAGGGCGAGGCCGGCGAGCATGGCGACGGCGGCGAGCCGGTTGCCGCCAACGGCGACCGCGTAACCGTCGACTTCGTCGGCGTCATCGACGGTGTTGAATTCCCGGGCGGTAAGGCTGACGACTACGCCTTCGTGCTGGGCGAAGGCCGCATGCTGCCGGAATTCGAAGCCGCGACGATCGGCCTGAAGGTCGGCGAAAGCAAGACCTTCCCGCTGGCTTTCCCTGAGGATTACCACGGCAAGGATGTCGCCGGCAAGACCGCCGACTTCACCATCACGCTGAAGAAGCTGGAATGGGCGCACATGCCGGAAGTCGACGACGAGTTCGCCAAGTCGCTCGGCATCGAAGACGGTTCAATCGAGAAAATGCGTCAGGACATCAAGACCAACCTCGAGCGTGAAGTCAACGCCCGCGTCAAGGCCCGCAACAAGGATGCCGTGATGGACGCACTGGTCAAGGCCACCGAGATGGACGTGCCGACCGTTATGATCCAGCAGGACTCCGAGCGCCTGGCCGAGCAGACCCGCCAGGACATGGCGCAGCGCGGCATGGACGTCAAAAATATGCCGTTCCCGACCGAACTGTTCGCCGAAAAGGCCGAGCGCCGCGTGCGCCTGGGCCTGATCCTGTCGAAGCTGGTCGAGGAAAACAACCTGCAGGCAACGCAAGAGCAGGTGAAGGCACAGATCGAAGACTTCGCACAGAGCTACGAAGACCCGAAAGAAGTGCTGAAGTACTACTACAGCGACCGTCGCCGCCTGGGTGAAGTGGAAGCCCTTGTTTTGGAAGAAAACGTCGTCAACTATGTGCTTGGCAAGGCGAAGGTCAGTACCAAGACCGTCGCTTTCGATGAATTGATGGGCAGCAACCCACAGGGCTGAGCGAAAGCTTACCCTCTGAATTTGCCTACTTACAAGGAACGAGACAGGTATGAACCGTAATCCGGCATTGGACACCCAAGCACTCGGCCTCGTGCCGATGGTAGTTGAGCAAAGCGGCCGCGGCGAGCGCGCGTACGATATTTATTCGCGCCTGCTCAAGGAGCGCGTGATTTTCCTCGTCGGCCCTGTCAACGACCAGATGGCCAACCTGATCGTCGCCCAGATGCTGTTCCTGGAAAGCGAGAATCCCGACAAGGACATCTCGCTCTACATCAACTCGCCTGGCGGTTCGGTGTCGGCGGGCCTCGCGATCTTCGACACGATGAACTTCATCAAGCCTGACGTGTCGACCCTGTGCACCGGCCTGGCGGCGTCGATGGGCGCCTTCCTGCTGGCGGCCGGCGCGAAGGGCAAGCGTTTCTCGCTGCCGAACTCGCGCGTCATGATTCACCAGCCGTCCGGCGGCTCGCAGGGCATGGCTTCGGATATCGAAATCCAGGCCAAGGAAATCCTGTACCTGCGTGAGCGCCTGGCGCGCATCATGGCCGAGAACACCGGCCAGAGCGTCGAGCAGATCCACCGTGATACCGACCGCGACCGTTTCATGTCGGCTGAGGAATCCGTTGACTATGGCCTGATCGACAAGGTGTTGACGACCCGCGCTTGATGCACCACATAGGTGTTGCTGAAAAACGCCCGGGCGCCAACACGTTCGGGCGTTTGCTTTTTATTTCGGGTAGCATGGCGTTGTACGCAGGTATTGTCGCGTGCTCCGTGATCGCGTTATATTGAGGAAGTTCGGGACGCCAGGACCTGCCAGGCCGATCGCTCTTTCATCCGTAGTTCTATACTAGAAACCTGCCCCATGTCTGACAAAAAATCTTCCAGCGGCGAAAAGCTTCTGTACTGCTCTTTCTGCGGCAAGAGCCAGCACGAGGTCAAAAAGCTCATCGCGGGACCATCGGTCTTCATCTGCGACGAGTGCATCGACCTGTGCAATGACATCATCCGCGACGAGACCTCGAACGTGGAATCGGTGGCGGGCGCCAAGTCCGACCTGCCGACCCCGCACGAGATCGCGGAACTGCTCGACCAGTACGTGATCGGCCAGCAGACTGCCAAGCGCATCCTGTCCGTCGCCGTGTACAATCACTACAAGCGCCTGAAGCACCTCGGCAAGAAAGACGACGTCGAGCTGGCCAAGAGCAACATCCTGCTCGTCGGCCCGACCGGCTCGGGCAAGACGCTGCTGGCGCAGACGCTGGCGCGCATGCTCAACGTGCCCTTCGTCATCGCTGACGCGACCACGCTGACCGAAGCCGGCTATGTCGGCGAAGACGTCGAGAACATCATCCAGAAGCTGCTGCAGAGCTGCAACTACGAAGTCGAGAAGGCCCAGCGCGGCATCGTCTATATCGACGAGATCGACAAGATTTCGCGCAAGTCCGACAATCCGTCGATCACGCGCGACGTCTCAGGCGAAGGCGTGCAGCAGGCACTGCTCAAGCTGATCGAGGGTACGATGGCCTCGGTACCGCCACAGGGCGGGCGCAAGCACCCGAACCAGGACTTCGTCCAGATCGACACGACCAACATCATGTTCATCTGCGGCGGCGCCTTCGACGGCCTGGCCAAGATCGTCCAGAACCGTTCGGAAAAGGGCGGCATCGGGTTCGCAGCCAGCGTCAAGAGCGCAACCCAGCGCTCGAACAGCGAGATCATGATGGAAGCCGAACCGGAAGATCTGATCAAATTTGGTCTGATTCCGGAACTTGTCGGCCGTCTGCCTGTCGTAGCTACGCTGAACGAGTTAACGGAAGAAGCCCTGATCCAGATCCTGATCGAGCCGAAGAATGCGCTGATCAAGCAATATTCGAAGCTGCTCGAGATGGAAGGCTCGGAACTCGAGATTCGCCCGGCCGCATTGCACGCCATTGCCCGAAAAGCATTGGCACGCAAGACCGGCGCTCGCGGCCTGCGCTCGATCCTGGAACACGCGCTGCTCGACGTCATGTACGAATTGCCGAATCAGCAAAACGTCGTGAAAGTCGTTATTGATGAAAATACGATCACAAATGGCGCCAAGCCTTTGCTGATTTACAGCGAAAGCGCAAAAGCGAGCGGAGAAAACTAAAAAATATCCGCTCGGAAACGACAAAAGCACTTGTGCGCTGGAGGCTTGGAGGTACAATTTACCTCAATAAAAGCATCCGGCTTCAATCGAAAAGCCACTCGCGACTACGGTCGCGTGGTGGCTTTTTCATTTCACGCAAGGGATTTATTGGAACGGCTAGATTTGAATTTCGCAACTCATGTTTTTTTACTCAAAGAAAATATTCGTTGGCCGGTCTTGAGTTTTAACCGTGTTCACCCAACATCGGTAACACGCTTTTTATAAGGTATACCATGACAACTTCGAAATTAACCGAGCAAACGACGCTGCCCCTCCTGCCGTTGCGCGACGTGGTCGTGTTTCCCCATATGGTGATACCACTGTTCGTCGGTCGCCCAAAGTCGATCAAGGCACTCGAAGCCGCGATGGAACAGGGCAAGAGCATCATGCTCGCCGCCCAAAAGGCGGCTGCCAAAGACGAACCTTCCGCCGCAGACATCTACGAGATCGGCTGCGTCGCGAACATCCTGCAAATGCTGAAGCTTCCCGACGGTACCGTGAAGGTGCTGGTGGAAGGGGCCCAGCGTGCCCGAATCGATAACATCAGCGACGGTGCGACCCACTTCATCGCCGAGCTGACCCCGCTGCGTTCGGAAGTCGGCGACGATTCCGAAGTCGAGGCGATGCGCCGCGCGATCGTCCAGCAGTTCGACCAGTACGTCAAACTGAACAAGAAAATCCCGCCCGAGATCCTCGCCTCGTTGGCCGGTATCGATGACGCCGGCCGCCTGGCCGATACCGTCGCCGCGCACCTGCCATTGAAGCTCGAGCAGAAGCAAGTGATCCTGGAAATCTTCAACGTCGCCAAGCGCCTCGAGCACCTGCTCGGCCAGCTGGAAGGCGAACTCGACATCCTGCAGGTCGAGAAGCGCATCCGCGGCCGCGTGAAGCGCCAGATGGAGAAATCGCAGCGCGAGTACTACCTGAATGAACAGGTCAAGGCCATCCAGAAGGAACTGGGCGAAGGCGAAGACGGCGCCGACATCGACGAGCTCGAGAAGAAGGTGATCGCCGCTAAAATGCCGAAGGAAGCGCTCGACAAGGCCACCGCCGAAATCAAGAAGCTGAAACTGATGTCGCCGATGTCCGCCGAAGCGACCGTGGTGCGCAACTACATCGACACCCTGGTATCGCTGCCGTGGAAGAAAAAGTCGAAGGTCACGCACGACCTGTCGAACGCCGAAAAAGTGCTGGAAGCGGAGCACTACGGCCTCGACAAGATCAAGGAACGTATTCTTGAGTATCTTGCAGTCCAACAGCGCGTCGACAAGCTGAAGGCCCCGATCCTGTGCTTCGTGGGTCCTCCGGGCGTGGGTAAGACCTCGCTCGGCCAGTCCATCGCCCGTGCCACGAACCGCAAGTTCGTGCGCATGGCCCTGGGCGGCGTGCGCGACGAAGCCGAGATCCGCGGCCACCGCCGTACCTATATCGGCTCGATGCCGGGCAAGGTGCTGCAGTCGCTGGCGAAAGTCGGCGTGCGTAACCCGCTGTTCCTGCTCGATGAGATCGACAAGATGGGCGCGGACTTCCGCGGCGACCCGTCGTCGGCCCTGCTCGAGGTGCTGGACCCGGAACAGAACCACACGTTCTCGGACCACTACCTGGAAGTGGACTTCGACCTGTCGGACGTGATGTTCGTGGCGACCTCGAACTCGTTCAACATTCCGCCGGCACTGCTGGACCGGATGGAAGTCATTCGCCTGTCGGGTTACACCGAAGACGAAAAGACCAACATCGCCCAGCGTTACCTGCTGCCGAAGCAGGTCAAGGCAAACGGACTGCGCGATGGGGAGATCAAGGTCGAGGAATCGGCGATCCGCGACATCATCCGTTACTACACCCGTGAAGCCGGCGTGCGTTCGCTCGAGCGTGAAATCTCGAAGATCTGCCGCAAGGTCGTCAAGATGCTGCTGCTGAAAAAGTCGGACAAGGCGGTTATCGTCAACGGCAAGAACCTGGACAAGTTCCTGGGCGTGCGCCGTTACGATTTCGGCGTGGCCGAGAAGGAAAACCAGGTCGGCCAGGTGGTGGGCCTTGCCTGGACCGAAGTCGGCGGCGACCTGCTGACGATCGAGGCGGTGAACGTGCCCGGCAAGGGCGCCATCATCCGCACCGGTACCCTGGGCGACGTGATGAAGGAGTCGATCGAAGCGGCGCGCACGGTTGTCCGCAGCCGTGCCCAGCGCTTCGGCATCAAGGCCGAAGCGTTCGAGAAGAACGACATCCACATCCACGTGCCGGAGGGCGCGACACCGAAGGATGGTCCGTCCGCGGGTATCGGCATGACGACGGCGCTGGTGTCGGCCTTCACCGGCATCCCGGTGCGCGCCGACGTGGCGATGACGGGCGAGATCACGCTGCGCGGCGAAGTCTTGCCGATCGGTGGCCTGAAGGAAAAGCTGCTGGCGGCGCACCGCGGCGGCATCAAGACGGTGCTGATCCCCGAGCAGAACGTGAAGGACCTGGCCGAGATTCCGGACAACGTCAAGAACAAGCTTGAGATCGTGCCGGTGCGCTGGATCGAGAAGGTGCTCGAGATCGCGCTGGAGCGCCAGCCGCAGGCCTTGGCCGACGTGCCGGCGGTGTCGGTCACGCCGGCCCCGACCGCCGAAGGGCAGGGCGAGGTGGTCAAGCACTGATCGCTGGGATAACCGGCTAAAGGAGGCGCCCGTGCGGCGCCTCTTTTTTTGTGGGGTGAACACGCAAGCTGAGACATTCCTCGACGAATGTTGCTTGACAGAAGCAAATCACCCCGGTTTAATACGCGCTTGCACTTTTGCAGGAAGGCGCAGCGCCGCCGCGTCAAGAACGACCAAGAGGATACGAGTGAACAAGACTGAACTGATCGAAGAGATCGCGAAATCCGCGGACATTACCAAGGCCTCGGCCACGCGTGCGCTGGATGCGATGATCGAAGCGGTGACGAACACCCTGAAGAACAACGACAGCGTGACCCTGGTCGGCTTTGGCACCTTCACCGTCGGCGACCGCGCCGCGCGCACGGGCCGCGATCCGCGCACCAAGGAACCAATCAAGATTAAAGCTGCAAAGGTTCCGAAATTTAAGGCTGGTAAAGCGTTAAAAGATGCTGTAAACTAATGCCTTCTCTGCAGTGACATGCAGAGAAAACGTCCTCAAGCGGGTAGGGAGCTAAGCCTCTCAGCTTTCGCCGCAGGGATGATGCAGCACCCAGTATTTTCGTGGAGCGGTAGTTCAGTTGGTTAGAATACCGGCCTGTCACGCCGGGGGTCGCGGGTTCGAGCCCCGTCCGCTCCGCCACGAAACATACACGAATTTGGAGCGGTAGTTCAGTTGGTTAGAATACCGGCCTGTCACGCCGGGGGTCGCGGGTTCGAGCCCCGTCCGCTCCGCCAGATTGAGCAGTATGTCCGGTACTTACAAGCAGTGCTGGGACGACAGAAGAGGCGAACGCGAGTTCGCCTTTTTTTTTAACTTGACTGAAGCGTCAATATCGATTGGTGGACCATGTTTGATTTTGTACGTAATAACAAACGCGTCATGTACGGCATCCTGGGCCTGTTGATTGTGCCTTCGTTCGTACTGGTCGGCGTCGACAGCTACCAGGACCGCGGCGACAGCGGTGTCGGCGTGGCCGAAGTGGACGGCCGCAACATCACGCAGCAGGAGTGGGAAGAGGCGCAGCGCCGCCAGATCGACCAGGCCCGTCAGCAGATGGGGCCGCAGTTCGACCAGAAGCTCTTCGAGACTCCTGAAGCGAAACGCGAAGTACTTGAGAACCTGGTCGCCGAACGCGCCGTGAACGCCGAAATCGCACGCAGCAAGCTGACCGTCAGCGACCAGAGCCTGGCCAAGGCCATCAGCGCCATCGACACCTTCCGCAAGCCCGACGGCAGCTTCGACATGGACGGCTACCGCGCCGCCCTGGCAGCCCAGGGCATGACGCCGGAAGCCTTCGATGCCCGCATGCGCCGCGACATGGCGATCCAGCAGCTGGCCGGTTCGGTCGGCGCGACCGCCTTCGTGCCGCGCTCGGTGGCCGAGCGCATCTCGAACATCAACGACCAGCAGCGCGAAGTCCAGGAACTCGTGTTCCCGATCGCGAACTACCTGCCGCAAGTCAAAGTCACCGACGACATGGTCAAGGCGTTTTATGACAAGAACGCCAACCTGTTCCTGATTCCCGAGCAGGTGAAGGCCGAGTACGTCGTGCTCGACAGCGCCGCCGTGGAAAGCCAGGTCACCACGACCGACGCCGAAGTGGCGCAGTTCTACAATGCCAACCAGAAGCGCTTCACGACGCCCGAGCAGCGTACCGCCAGCCACATCCTGATCACCAACCCGGCAGGCGCCAAGCCGGCTGAAGCGGCGGCCGCCAAGGCGAAAGCCGAAGCGGTGCTGGCCGAGGTGCGCAAGAACCCGGCCGCCTTTGCCGAGATTGCCAAGACCCAGTCGCAGGATCCGGGTTCGGCGGCTAACGGCGGCGACCTCGGCGCGGTCGAGCGCGGCAGCCTGGTCAAGTCGGTCGAAGACGCGATCTATGGCCTGAAGCAGGGCGAAGTGTCGGGCATCGTGCCGTCGGAATTTGGCTTCCACATCATCAAGGTCACCTCGGTCACGCCGGCGTCGCAGAAGTCGCTCGAGGCCGCAAAACCCGAAATCGCGGCCGAACTGTCGAAGGCGAAGCTGTCGAAGAAGTATTCGGAGCTGGCCGAGCAGTTCAACGACATCGTCTACGAGCAGGCCGACAGCCTGAAGCCCGCCGCCGGCAAGCTGGGCCTGAAGATCCAGGTCGCCGATGGCCTGACCCGTAAGCCGAACCCGGCCCTGGGTGCGGCGCCGTTCAATAACGAGAAATTCCTTGCCGCCCTGTACTCGACCGACTCGATCAAGAACAAGCGCAACACGGAAGCCGTCGAAGTGGCGCCAGCTGTGCTGATCGCGGGCCGCGTACTCGAATTCAAGCCGGCGACCAAGCGTCCGCTGGCCGAAGTCGAAGCGGCGATCCGCCAGCGCGTCATGCAGGAAGAGGCACTGCGCCTGGCACGCCAGGCCGGCGAAGCGAAGCTGGCCGCTGCCAAGGCATCCGGCGACGCCACCGGTTTCGGCGAGCCGAAGCTGATCTCGCGCACCCAGGAGCCGACCATCAACCCTGCCGGTGCGCTGGCCGCGCTGAAAGCGGACGCGACGAAGCTGCCTGCCTACGTGGGCGTCGAGCTTCCAGGCGTCGGCTACGGCGTCTACCGCATCGGCAAGGTGTCGCAGCCACCCCAGCTGGACCAGGCACGCCGCTCGCAGGAAGCCCAGCAGATCTCGCAGCTGGCCGGCCAGGCTGAGCTCTACAATTTTGTGGAAGCCATCAAGGCCAAGGCGAAGGTCAAAATCAATGCGAACGCAGGGGCTGCCAAGACGGAGTAAAGGCTCTTCGTTGATGCGATAAAAGAAAAACCCGGCTGTTTGCGCAGCCGGGTTTTTTTACGTCGTGGAGTAGGGCGGAACGATTGTCGAGGGACGCAGGCCCTCAGGCCGCGTGCAAGGCCCGCGCCGCGCCGACGAAATCATCCTGCCCGATGTCACCCAGCTCCAGCACCTGCGCCTGCCCGTACTGGACGAAATTGCGGTCGATCGAGCGCAGGTAGGCAGGGTCGTAGTGTTCGACGAGCAGCTGGTCGACCAGTTCCGGCATGGCGCCGCTGTTGGCGAGCGCATGCCAGGCGTCGATCTTGGCGCGGCCGTGCAATTGCACCAGGTGATCCAGCTGGCCGTTGAGCGCCTGCGGGTCCTGGGCGAAGTGGTTGTAGTCTTCCATCAGGAGGCGCACGCGGTTCGGACGCGACAGCGTCAGGGCGACGCAGGGCGAGGCGCGCATGCGCTCCATGACGGCGTCCGGCACACGCAGGTTGCCGACCTTTTTGCTCTCCGATTCGACGAACACCGGCTTGTCCAGGTCGAAGTGGCGCAGTTTGTCCCAGATCCGGCTCTCGAACATCTTTTGCGTCGGCTGCGCTTCGTTCGGCAGGTGGCCCAATACGGAGCCGCGGTGGGCGGCCAGGCGTTCGAGGTCGAGCACTTGTGCACCGATGGCGTCCAGGGTCTCCAGCAGGCGGCTCTTGCCGCTGCCGGTGGTGCCGCAAATGACGCGGAACTGCAGCTCGGGAGGGTTGTCGAGCGCGCTGCTCACGTGCGCGCGATAGGCCTTGTAGCCGCCGTCGAGCTGGATCGCCGGCCAGCCAACCTTGGCCAGGACGTGTGCCAGCGAGCCGCTCCGGTTGCCGCCGCGCCAGCAGTAGACCAGCGGCTTCCAGTCGCGCGGCTTGTCGGCGAACAGCGTTTCGAGGTGGCGCGCGATATTGTACGCGACCAGCGCCGCGCCGACCTTTTTCGCCTCGAAGGCATTGACCTGCTTGTAGAGCGTGCCGACGCGCACGCGCTCCTCGTCGTGCAGCACCGGACAATTGATGGCGCCGGGCAGGTGGTCGAGTGCGAACTCGCCTTCGCTGCGCGCGTCGATGATGGCGTCGAATTCGTGCAGCTGGGGGAGGATGTCGGCAAAGCTCAGTACGGCAGGGTATTTCATCGGGATGTGATCAAGGTGGAGAAAGTCGGCCAGATGTTATTCAGGATGATGGGATGGGCCTGGGCATTCGGGTGCAGGCGGTCGGCCTGGAACAGCGCCGGCTTGTCGGCAATGCCTTCGAGCATGAACGGCACCAGCGGCGCCTTGTACTCTTTGGACAGGGTCGTGAACATGCCGAAGAAGCGTTCCGTGTAGGCGCGGCCATAGTTTGGTGGCATGCGCATGCCGACCAGCATCACCTTCGCGCCCTTTTGCTGCGACATCGTGATCATCTGCCGCAAATTGCTTTCGGCAGCGGGCACCGGCAGGCCGCGCAAGCCGTCGTTGGCGCCCAGTTCGATGACGACGACCTGGGGCTTGTGCTGGTTCAGCAGGGCCGGCAGGCGCGCGCGGCCGCCGCTCGTCGTTTCGCCGCTGATGCTCGCGTTGACGATGTTGGCGTCGATCTTGCTCGCCTTGAGCTTTTGTTCGAGCAGCGCAACCCAACCCGCGCCGCGCGTCAAGCCGTATTCGGCCGACAGGCTGTCACCCACCACGAGTACGGTTTTTGGTGCAGAATAGGCGCTCGCCGACGCAAGCACCAGGCTTGCGGCGACAGTTAATTTCTTGAGAAAAGCAAGCATGCGTGATAACCCCGAGGCTTTAAAAAATGACGTTACCGCCATGTCGGGCCGGCCGGCCGCGATTCAAGTGGCGGGTTTGTCGAAGCGGGTAGCGGACGCCAGCGGCGAACTCACCATCCTGCACAGCATCGATTTTACCGTGCAACCGGCGGAGACGCTCGCGATCGTCGGTGCCTCGGGCTCGGGCAAGTCGACACTGCTGGGCCTGCTGGCCGGCCTCGACTCGCCCAGCAGCGGCAAGGTGCTCCTCGACGGCACCGATATCTTTGCGCTTGATGAGGACGGCCGCGCCGCGTTTCGCATGGCCAAGCTGGGCTTCGTGTTCCAGTCCTTCCAGTTGCTGGCGCACCTGAATGCCGTCGAAAACGTCATGCTGCCGCTCGAGTTGCGCGGCGACGGCGCGGCGCGTGAGAAGGCGGAAGCCATGCTCGGGCGCGTCGGCCTGTCGAGCCGCCTGAAGCATTATCCGAAATACCTGTCGGGCGGCGAGCAGCAACGGGTGGCCCTGGCGCGCGCCTTCGTCACCGAGCCGCCGCTGCTGTTCGCGGATGAACCGACCGGCAGCCTGGATGCGACCACCGGCGAATCGATCATTGGCCTGATGTTCGAACTGAACCGCGAGCGCGGGTCGACCCTGGTGCTCGTGACGCACGATCCGGCGATGGCGGCGCGTTGCGGGCGGACGATCACGATTGCGGCGGGGAAGCTGGTGTAGCGTGGGCGGTGCGTAATTCCGGCCCCCTGCCTGAATTACCTCACGCGTTCAACGAGTTTATGAACGGTTCGCGCCTGCCTCTGAAACCAACCCGTTCAACACCGCCCGCACCGCCTTCGGCAATTCCCCCGCCGTCATCCCGACCGGCCCCACGCCTTCCTCGACCAGCCGGTCCGCCGCAGCACCGTGCATCCACACGGCGCCGATGGCCGCTTCCCATGCCGGCCACCCCTGTGCAAGCAGGGCGCCGCACACCCCCGCCAGCACGTCGCCGCTGCCGCCGCTGGCCAGCCCGGGATTGCCGGTCGGGTTGACGGCCACCTCGCCATCGGGCTGCGCCACCACCGTGCCCGACCCCTTGAGGACGACCACCGCCTGCAGGCGCCGCGCCAGCTCGCGCGCCGAGCCCAGCCGGTCGGCCTGTACTTCAGCGCTCGATGTGCCGAGCAGGCGCGCCGCCTCCAGCGGATGGGGCGTGACGATGGTGCCGCCCTGGCGCCGCGCCACGCGCTCCTGCAGGGCGGTGCTCGCCGCCACCAGGTTCAGGCCATCGGCATCGATGACGATCGCGCTTGCGCCATCGATCCCGTGGCCCAGCACGCGCATGGCCTCGCTCGAGTCGCCCATGCCGGGGCCGAGGACCAGCACGCGGCCGTCGGTATCGAAGGCGGCCGATGTCCTGAACATCAGCTCGGGCTGCATGGGGTCGAACTGCGGCCCGGCCTCGGCGTCGACACCCACCGCGAACACACGCCCGGCACCGGCATGCAGGGCCACGCGCGCGGCCAGCACGGCCGCGCCCACCATCCCGTGCGCGCCGCCGACCACGGCAACATCCCCGAACTGCCCCTTGTGCGAATTCTGCCGGCGCGGCGCCAGGTGGGCCGCGAATAGGGAAGGGCCGGCCAGGCGCGCCCGTGGCGGCTCGAAGGCAGCGGTATCGAGCCCGAGGCGGGCGACGTGTACGACGCCGGCGTAATCGCGTCCCTCGCCCGTGTGCAGGCCCGCCTTGTCGCCGATGAAGGTGATGGTGTGGGTGGCGCGCACAGCGACGCCGCCGGGGCCCACCACGGCGCCCGTATCCGCATCGAGCCCGCTCGGCACGTCGAGGGCAAGTACCGGGCAGCGCAGCCGGTCGATCGCCGTGACGAGCTCGCGGTAGCGCCCCTCCAGCGGACGCGCCAGGCCGATGCCGAACAGGCCGTCGACGACCATCGCCCATTCGCGCACGTCCGGCGCCACGTCGGCGAAATTGGCCGAGCTGGCACGGGCGCGGGCCAGCGCCTGCGCCGCTTCCGGCGAACTGGGTCCGCTGCCGGCCAGGTGCAGCACCACCACATCGACCCCGGCCTCGCCCAGGTTGGCGGCCAGTTCCAGGGCGTCGCCGCCGTTGTTGCCCGGCCCGGCCAGCACCAGCACGGGCCGCAGTCGCGACTCCTCGCGCGCGGTGCCGATCAGTTCCAGGGCGAGGTTTGCCGCCGCACGGCCGGCGCGGCGCATCAGGCTCCCGGCCTCACCGGCTTCTCCCTCCGCCGTTGCTTGCGCGCTTGCGCCTTCGATCGCACGGATTTGCGCCACGCTGTAGAGACCATTGTCCATTCCAACTCCATTCGGGTTCCATGAGCATGCATTTTCGCCAATTTCGGCCGTAAGCGCGAATACAATAGGCGCCATACTTCAATCGGCATGAGGAAACGCATATGGACTGGCAGTTCTGGATCGACCGCGGCGGCACGTTTACCGACATCGTCGCGCGCACGCCCGGGGGGCAGCTGGTGACCCACAAGCTGCTGTCGGAGAACCCGGAGGGGTACCGGGACGCCGCGGTGGCCGGCATCCGGCACCTGCTGGGCGTCGCGCCCGGCGATCCGCTGCCGGTGCATGCCATCGAGGCGGTCAAGATGGGCACCACCGTCGCCACCAACGCGCTGCTCGAGCGCAAGGGCGAGCGCACCCTGCTGGCTATCACCCGCGGTTTCCGCGACGCGCTGCGCATCGCCTACCAGAACCGCCCGCGCCTGTTCGAGCGCCACATCGTGCTGCCGGAACTGCTGTACGGCGAAGTCATCGAGATCGACGAGCGCATCGGCGCCCACGGCGACGTCGTGCAGCCGCTCGACAAGCTAGCGGCGCGCAGCAGCCTGCAGGCTGCCTACGACCGTGGCGCGCGCGCCCTGGCCATCGTCTTCATGCATGGCTACCGCTATACCGCGCATGAAGCGGCGGTGGCGCGCATCGCGCGCGAGATCGGCTTCACCCAGGTCTCGGCCTCGCATGAGGTGAGCCCGATGATGAAGCTGGTGGCCCGGGGCGACACCACAGTCGTCGACGCCTACCTGTCGCCGATCCTGCGCCGCTATGTCGACCAGGTGGCATGCGAGCTGCCCGGCGTGAACCTGCAGTTCATGCAGTCGAACGGCGGCCTGACCGATGCGCGCGCCTTCCAGGGCAAGGACAGCATCCTCTCTGGCCCGGCCGGCGGCATCGTCGGCATGGTCAGGGCGAGCCGCCTGGCGGGCTTCGAGCGCATCATCGGCTTCGACATGGGCGGCACCTCGACCGACGTGTCGCATTTCGCCGGCGAGTTTGAGCGCGTCTTCGAAACCCTGGTGGCTGGCGTGCGCATGCGCGCGCCGATGATGAGCATCCACACGGTGGCCGCCGGCGGCGGCTCGATCCTGCATTTCGACGGCAGCCGCTACCGCGTCGGGCCGGACAGCGCCGGCGCCAATCCCGGCCCGGCCTGCTACCGCCGCGGCGGACCGCTCACGGTCACCGACTGCAACGTCATGCTCGGCAAGATCCAGCCCGCGCATTTTCCGCACCTGTTCGGCGCCAGTGGCGAGGAAGCACTCGATAGGGAGACGGTGCGCGCGCGCTTTGCCGGCATGGCCCGCGAGATCGAGGCCGCCACGGGCGACGTGCGCACCCCGGAGCAGGTCGCCGAAGGTTACATCCAGATCGCGGTCGGCAACATGGCCAACGCGATCAAGCAGATCTCGGTGCAGCGCGGGCACGACGTGACCGAGTATGCGCTCACCAGTTTTGGTGGCGCCGGCGGCCAGCACGCCTGCCTGGTGGCCGACGCGCTCGGGATGAAGACGGTCTTCATCCACAGCCTGGCCGGCGTGCTGTCGGCCTACGGCATGGGCCTGGCCGACCAGAGCGCGATGCGCGAGCAGGCCGTCGAGGAAAGGCTTGATGCCGTGACAGGCGGCGTGCTGGCAAGGCGGCTGGACGGGCTGGCCGATGCGGCGAGGAACGAACTGCGGGCCCAGGGCGTCGGCGCCGAATGCATCGACGTCGTCAAGCGCGTCCACCTGCGCTACGAAGGCACCGACTCGGCGCTCGTCGTCGCTTTCGGCGACGCCCCGGCCATGCAGGCCGAGTTCGAAGCGGCGTACAAGCGGCGCTTTTCCTTCCTGATGCCCTCGCGCGCTTTGGTGGTCGAGGCGGTGTCGGTCGAAGCGCTGGGCCGCTCGGAAGCGCCGCCGGAGACGCCCGCGCCCAGCGGTGAACCGGGCGGCGCCGCCGCGGCTTTCGATATGGTCGGCATGTTCGCAGGCGGGCAGTGGCGCGATACAGGCGTCTACCGCCGGGCCGACTTCAAGCCGGGCGACGTGATCCGCGGCCCGGCCATCGTCGCCGAGGACAACGCCACCACAATCGTCGAGGCGGGTTGGCAGGCCGAGGTCACGTCCTACCGCCACCTGGTGCTCACGCGCGTGGAGGCGCTGCCGGAACGGCATGCGATCGGCACCACGGCCGACCCGGTGATGCTCGAGATCTTCAATAACCTGTTCATGTCGATCGCCGAGCAGATGGGGCTGCGCCTGCAGAACACCGCCTATTCGGTGAACATCAAGGAGCGGCTCGACTTCAGCTGCGCGATTTTCGACGCCGGCGGCAACCTGGTCGCCAACGCGCCGCACATGCCGGTGCACCTCGGCTCGATGGGCGAAAGCATCAAGACCGTCATGCGCGCGAATGCCGGGCGCATGCGCGCGGGCGACGTGTATGTGCTCAACGACCCGTACAACGGCGGCACTCACCTGCCGGACGTGACCGTGATTTCCCCCGTGTTCGACGAAGCCGGCGACAGCATTTTGTTCTACGTCGGCTCGCGCGGCCACCATGCCGACATCGGCGGCACCACCCCCGGCTCGATGCCGCCGGACTCGACCCACATCGAGCACGAGGGCGTCCTGATCAACAACTTCAAGCTGGTCGACGGGGCCGACGGCGTACTGCGCGAGGGGGAAGCCAGAAGCCTGCTCACCGGCGCGCGCTGCCCCGCGCGCAACCCTGACCAGAACCTGGCCGACCTGCGCGCGCAGGTAGCCGCCAACCAGAAGGGCGTCGAGGAGCTGCGGCGCATGGTGGCGCATTTCGGGCTGGACGTCGTGCGCGCCTACATGGGTCATGTGCAGGACAACGCGGAGGAAGCGGTGCGCCGCGTGATCACGGCCCTGAAGGATGGCGCCTTTACCGTCGACCTCGACAACGGCGCGAAGATCGTGGTGGCGGTGCGCGTCGACCGCGCGGCGCGCAGCGCGCAGATCGACTTCACCGGCACCTCGCCCCAGCTCGAGAACAACTTCAACGCGCCGTCCGCCGTGTGCATGGCTGCGGTGCTGTACGTGTTCCGCACGCTGGTGAACGACGAGATCCCGCTCAACGGCGGCTGCCTAAAACCGCTCGAGGTCATCATCCCGCCCGGCTCGATGCTGAACCCGCATTATCCGGCCTCGGTGGTGTCGGGGAACGTCGAGACCTCGACCTGCATCACCAACGCCCTGTACGGCGCCCTGGGCGTGATGGCGGCCTCGCAGGGGACGATGAACAATTTTACATTCGGGAATGCGAAGTACCAGTATTACGAGACCATCTCCGGCGGCAGTGGCGCGGGCGAGGGCTTTGACGGGACCGATGTGGTGCAGACCAACATGACCAATTCCCGGCTCACCGATCCCGAGATCCTGGAATTTCGCTTCCCGGTGCGGCTCGAAAGCTATGCGATCCGGCCGGGGTCCGGCGGAGCGGGGCGCTGGCGCGGTGGCAATGGCGGCGTGCGCAAGGTGCGCTTCCTGGAGCCGATGACGGCGGCGATCCTGTCGAACAACCGGGTGTATGCGCCGTTCGGCATGGCCGGCGGCGAAGCAGCGCAGCGCGGGGTCAACACCGTGGTGCGCGCCGATGGTCGCGAGGAGCGCATCGGGCATATCGGCAAGGTCGAGATGGCCGCCGGGGATATGTTCGTGATCGAAACGCCCGGCGGGGGAGGGTATGGCAAGGGGCAATGAGCTGTGCGCCGCCGGATGCGGTTATGTCGAAATACCGTACTTCCTGCGCATCGCCGCATACTCCTCCATCAAAGGCCCCAACCTCGGATGCTGGGCGTCGACCGCCCGGATCTTTTCCAGCTGCGCCAGGCACAGCTCGCCCAGCGGATGGTCCCAGCCGAGTTCGTTGATCTGGCGTAGCACCCCGCCGGCGACCGCGATCATCACCTGCAGGTTCTGCGGCGCCATGTGCAGGGCCTCGAGCAGGGTCTGCACCGCGCCGCGCACGTCGCCCATGTTGCGCTTCTCGTCGGCCACGCCGAGCAGGATCTGCGCCTGCGCCTTGAGCTGCTGGCTCATGCCGTCGGCCAGGTCGCGCCGGCCCGCGTCGGTGAAGATGCGCAGCGCGTCCTGGGAGGTGACGCCGCTGCCGGCGTCGTTCACCACCGCCAGCATCACGTCCTGTGCCGGCGCGTCGAGGCGGTGCTCGAGGCAGGAGCGCACCAGGCCCACCTTCAGGCCGGTCGACAGGGTCGTGCTGGTTCGTACCGCCGCCACCGCATTCGTCAGCCCGAGCACGGCGGCGTCCCGGTTGCCGGCGGCGTCGTGCAGGGCCGCGTTGGCCACGCCGATGCAGGCGTCGAGTTCGGGGCTGGCGCGCATCGAGCGCTCCAGGTCGCGCACCACGCCGCTCGCTGCCAGCATGTCGCCGCGCCGCACCAGCGCGTTCACCAGCCGCACATGGTCTTCGGGGTCGCGGAACTCCGAGTAGCGCGCCTTGCTGACGACCTGCTTGAACGACTTTTCCGCCGCCTGCGCGTCGCCCGCTTCGAGCGCGACCTCACCGAGTTTGCGCAAGCGCCGCACCAGGTGCGGCGAGATGGCGACCGCTTCCTCGAGGATCTTCTGCGCCTGCGTGTGCTCGCCGGCGGCCTCATGGCAGCGCGCGAGCAGGTCGTAGGCGGCCATCAGGCGCGGGTTGGCGGCGACCAGCCCCTGCAGCGTGTCGCGCGCCTGCTGGATGCGGCCCTGCGCGAACTCGGCCCGCGCCACGCCCAGGCTGGCCCAGCCGAGCGGCTTGTAGGCCAGCACCTTGCGGTAGATGTACTCGGCTTCAGCGTGCTGGCCCAGGCTGGCGCGCAGCTCAGCCTGCAGGCGCGCGCAGTCGAGCGCGTAGCGCGGCTGCGCGACCTCGAGCGCAGCGGCCGTGCGGATGGCCTCCAGCACCTTGCCTTGCGCGACCATCTGGTAAGCCGGCAGGAACACCGCCCGCCGCTCGATCGCCCGCGCGATGCGCGCGCCCAGCGTCTCGGCCGTGAAGGGTTTGAGTACGTAATCGGTGGGCGCCAGTTCGGCCGCGCCGATCACCTTGCCGTACACGGCTTCCGAGGTCAGCATGATGAAGATTGCCCAGGGACTCAGCAGGCGATGGTGGCGCAGGTCTTCCAGCAGTTGCTGGCCGTCCTGGCCGCCGCCGGCGCCACTGTTGCTGCTACTCCCGCCTCCGCCGAGGTCGTATTCGCACAGGACGATGTCGTAGCTGCGCCGCGCCAGCTGGCGGATGGCGGTGCCCGCGTTCACGGCGTACTCGACCTTGCTGATACCCGTCAGGTTCAGCATGTTCTGCAGGTTGCTGCGCATGCCCGGGTTGGGGTCGATTATCAGGACCGACAGGTTGCTGTTTTCTTGCATCATTCTCTCGTTTGCGCCGCGCTTTCCCAATGAACTGCGTGACCTGCTCGGGCCGTCTCAGGCGCAACAATAACGCCAAGCGTCCCAACGGGCAACTGCCAGTCTGTGCCGGACTTGGCCCCGTGCATAGGCAACATTGTCAACCCTGTATAATTGCGGGCTATCTTCCACCCGCAGCCACGCTGCATCAACCGACTTCCAGCCATGTTGATTCTGCCGGGTTCCAATGCCCTGTCCGTCTTTCGTAGCCAACGCCTCCTGAGCCAACTGCAAGCCGCCGCACCCGCGATCGCCCAGGTCCAGGCACGTTTCTATCATTTCATCGACACGGGCGCGCCCCTGTCCACGGGCGACACCGAGCGCCTCTCCGCCATGCTGACCTATGGCGAGCCGGTTCCCGAGGTGCTGTACGAGGGCGTGACCGAAGAGTTCTTCGTGATCCCGCGCCTGGGCACGATTTCTCCCTGGGCCTCGAAAGCGACCGACATCGCCCACAACTGCGGCATGACGCACGTGCACCGCATCGAGCGCGGCGTCGCCTACACGGTGGTCCTGAAGAGCGGCATCCTCGGCAGCAGCTTCGGCGCGCCGAAGAAGCTGTCGCCAGATGAGAGCGCGGCGGTCTCGAACCTGCTGCACGACCGCATGACGGAAACCGTATTGCGCAGTGCAAGCGACGCTTCGCAACTGTTCCGCGAACTCGAAGGCAAGGCGCTGGAATCGATCGATGTGCTTGGCGTCGGACGCGACGCATTGGTACGGGCGAATACCGAACTCGGCCTGGCCATGTCGATTGATGAGATCGACTACCTGTACGAAGCCTTCACCAAGGCGAAGCGCAACCCGACCGACGTCGAACTGATGATGTTCGCCCAGGCCAACAGCGAGCACTGCCGCCACAAGATCTTCAATGCCGACTGGATCATCGACGGCGTCAAGCAGGACAAGTCGCTGTTCCAGATGATCAAGAACACGCACCAGTTGCAGCCGAAGGGCACGATCGTGGCCTACAGCGACAACTCGTCGATCATGGAAGGCACGGTCGTCACGCGCTTCTTCCCGCGCGGCGACAGCCAGGAATACGCCCCTGCCCAGGACCTGACCCACACCCTGATGAAGGTGGAAACCCATAACCACCCGACCGCGATCTCGCCGTTCCCGGGCGCCTCGACCGGCGCCGGCGGCGAAATCCGCGACGAAGGCGCGACCGGCCGCGGCGCCAAGCCTAAGGCGGGCCTGACCGGCTTCACGGTCTCGAACCTGCTGCTGCCGGATGCGCAGCGCCCGTGGGAGAACGCGGCGGACGTGACCGGCGCCGGAGAGAAGGGCGATGCCCCCGTCTACGGCAAGCCGGAACGCATTGCTTCGCCCCTGCAGATCATGATCGACGGCCCGCTCGGCGGCGCCGCGTTCAGCAACGAATTCGGCCGCCCTGTGCTGGGCGGCTATTTCCGCACCTACGAGCAGAACGCGCAGGCGGCCGGCGGCGTCTACGGCTACCACAAGCCGATCATGATCGCGGGCGGCATCGGCAACATCGCCGACCAGCACACCCACAAGAACGACATCCCGGTCGGCAGCCTCCTGATCCAGCTCGGCGGTCCGGGCATGCGCATCGGCATGGGCGGCTCGGCTGCCTCGTCGATGGCGACCGGCACGAATACGGCCGACCTCGACTTCGACTCGGTCCAGCGCGGCAACCCGGAAATGGAACGCCGCGCCCAGGAAGTCATCAATGGCTGCTGGCAGATGGGTGCGGACAATCCCATCATCTCGATCCACGACGTCGGCGCCGGCGGCCTGTCGAACGCCTTCCCGGAAATCGTGAACGACGCCAAGCGCGGCGCCATCTTTGACCTGCGCAAGATCCAGCTCGAAGAGAGCGGCATGGCGCCGAAGGAAATCTGGTCGAACGAATCGCAGGAGCGCTACGTGCTGGCGATCGCGCCGGAAAGCCTGCCCCTGTTCGCATCGCTGTGCGAGCGCGAACGCAGCCCGTTCGCCGTCATCGGCGTTGCTACCGAAGAGCGCCAGCTGAAGCTGGTCGACGAGCAAGCGGGCAGTTCAGGGAACAATGCGCCGGTCGACATGCCGATGGACGTCCTGCTCGGCAAGCCGCCGAAGATGACGCGCGACGTCGAGCACGTCCAGCGCAGCTTGCCGGCCGTCGTCCTGACCGGCATCGAGTTGGAAGAAGCCGCGCGCCGCGTGCTGCTGCTGCCGACCGTTGCCGACAAATCCTTCCTGATCACGATCGGCGACCGCAGCGTCGGCGCCATGACCGTGCGCGACCAGATGGTCGGTCCGTGGCAGGTGCCGGTCGCCGACTGCGCCGTCACCGCCATGAGCCACGAAGGCTACGCCGGCGAAGCGATGGCGATGGGCGAGCGTACCCCGCTGGCCGTGATCGACGCCGCCGCTTCCGGCCGCATGGCCGTGGGCGAAGCCATTACCAACATCGCCGCGGCGCCAATCAGCAGTATCGAGGACATCAAGCTGTCGGCCAACTGGATGGCGGCCTGCGGCCAGCCGGGCCAGGACGCGGCGTTGTTCGACACCGTCAAAGCCGTTGGCATGGAACTGTGCCCGGCGCTCGGCATCAGCATCCCGGTGGGCAAGGATTCGCTGTCGATGCGCACCACCTGGAACGACGAGGGCCAGGACAAGTCGGTGATTTCGCCGGTGTCGCTGATCGTGTCGAGCTTCGCGCCGGTGCCGGACGTGCGCCGCGTGCTCACGCCCCAGTTGCGTCTCGACGCCGGCGAGACGCAACTGATTCTTATTGACCTCGGCCGCGGCAAGAACCGCCTCGGCGCCTCGGCACTGGCCCAGGTCACGCAGCAGCTGGGCGACTCCGCGCCGGACGTCGATTCGCCGGAAGACCTGAAAGCCTTCTTCGCCGCCATCCAGCGCCTGAACAATGAAGGCAAGCTGCTGGCCTACCACGACCGTTCCGACGGCGGCCTGTTCGCCACCCTGTGCGAGATGGCCTTTGCCGGCCGCGCCGGCGTGTCGGTCAACCTTGACATCCTGGCGATGGAAGGCGAGCATGCCGCCGACTGGGGCGACGCCAAGAACTGGGCCAGCCAGGTCGGCGAGCGCCGCAACGAACTGACGCTGCGCGCCCTGTTCTCGGAAGAGCTCGGCGCCGTGGTCCAGGTGCGCCATGAGGACCGCACGCTGGTGATGAACGTGCTGCGCGAACTGGGCCTGGGCGCCTGCAGCCACATCATCGGCAAGGTCAACGCTAGAGGCGTGATCGAATTCACGCGCGACGCTAAAGTGGTCTACAACCAGCCGCGGCGCGAGCTGCACCGCCTGTGGTCCGATACCAGCTGGCGCATCGCCCGCCTGCGCGACAATCCGGATTGCGCCGACCAGGAATACGAGCGCTTGCTTGATGAAACCGATCCCGGCATGAGCCCGAAGCTCACCTTTGATCCGAGCCTGGACGTCGCCGCGCCGTTCATCGCGACGGGCGTGCGCCCGCGCGTGGCGATCCTGCGCGAGCAGGGCGTCAACTCGCACATCGAAACCGCTTGGGCGATGCACCAGGCCGGTTTCGCGGCGATCGACGTGCACATGAGCGACCTGATCGCAGGCCGCGCGAAATTGGCTGACTTCCATGGCGTGATCGCGGTGGGCGGCTTCTCCTACGGCGATGTGCTCGGCGCCGGCGAGGGCTGGGCCAAGACCATCCTGTTCAACAATGCGCTGGCAGACCAGTTCGCCGCCTTCTTCGCGCGCCAGGATACCTTTGGCCTGGGCGTGTGCAACGGCTGCCAGATGCTGTCGAACCTGAAGTCGATCATCCCGGGCGCGCACGCCTGGCCGAAGTTCACCCGCAACAAGTCGGAGCAGTTCGAAGCGCGCTTCGGCATGGTCGAAGTACTCGATTCGCCGTCGATCTTCTTTGAGGGCATGGCCGGCACCCACGCGCCGATCGCGATCGCGCACGGCGAAGGTTTTGCCGACTTCTCGCTGACCGGCGACCTGAACGAGGTCGTGCAGTCGCTGCGCTATGTCGACAACCGCGGGCAGGCCACCGAGCAGTACCCGTTCAACCCGAACGGCTCGCCAGGCGGCCTGACCGCCGTCACGACCGCGGACGGCCGCTTCACGGCCATGATGCCACACGCCGAGCGCGTGTTCCGCACCGTGGTCCATTCCTGGGCGCCGGAGTCGTGGGGCGAGGACGCGCCGTGGATGCGCATGTTCCGCAACGCGCGCAAGTGGGTGGGTTGACCGCTTAGCCGGCGAGCAAAGAGCGCCTCCTTCGGGAGGCGCTTTTCATTTGGTGGATCAGGGAAGACGCCAGGCGCAGGGAGGTAGGGTGTGCGGCTCCACCGGATCACCTGCATGGTCGCGACGTGTGCGCCGCCCACGCGTTCAAGCGGCCCATGAAACCTCGCGGCGGTGCACGCTGGGGGTGAACGCGTGGGCGGCGCCAGGGTCGCCGGACTGCACGCACCCGGGTGGAGCCGCACACCCTACGTCCCTCCAGCGAGGCCGCGGAGTCTCGACCCGGCGCGAAGCAGCGTTAGCAATAAAAAAAGGCGCTTCCTTGGAAGCGCCTTTCTCTTTACCAATCCATCCAGGATTACTGGACCTTGGCCTTCTTCATCAGCGAATCGCGGTATTCCGCCAGCTTGCGCTGCTGGATCTGTTCCGAGACCTGCTGCTTGACCTGATCGAGCGGCGGGATCTGCACTGGACGGGTTTCTTCCAGCCTGATCACGTGGAAGCCGTACTGGGTCTTTACCGGGGTCTCGGTGATGCCGCCTTTTTGCAGCGCCACCATGGCCTTCGAGAACTCAGGCACGAAACGGGTCGGGTCGGTCCAGCCCAGGTCGCCGCCATTGGCAGCCGAACCCGGGTCCTTGCTCTGCTTGGCCAGTTCCTCGAACTTGGCGCCGCCCTTGAGCTTGGCGATGATTGCCTTGGCGTCTTCCTCTTTCTCGACGAGGATGTGGCGTGCGCGGTATTCCTTGTCCGGTGCGCCGGCTTTCGCCTTGTCGTACTCGGCCTTGACCTCGGCATCCTTCACCGGGTTCTTCTTGACGTAGTCGGCCAGCATCGCGTTGATGATGATGCTCTGGCGGGCGTTGTCGATTTGCGCCTTGACGTCGGCGCGGTTGCCCACGCCTTGCTTGTCGGCTTCCTGGATCAGGACTTCACGGCCGACCAGTTCCTTCTTGATCATTTCACGCAGTTGCGGCGAGTCGGTCGCACGGCCCTGGGCCACGACTTGCTTGACCATCTGGTCGACACGCGAGGCCGGGATTGCCTTGCCGTTCACGGTCGCGACATTCTGGGCGAGAGCAGGCAGTGCCACCATCGCGGCCATGGCGATCAACAGGCGGGTTGGCTTCAAAATCATTGTTCAGATCCTATAAAAACGCGAAATATCGCCCGCTGGCGACGAAACCCGGCGTCGCATGGCGACACCGGTAGCACAACATCTTACTGCACCTTTGCCTTTTTGACCATTTCTTGCTGGTAAGCAGCAAGCTTGGCCTGGGTCAGGCTCTCGGTGATCTGCGGCTTGATCTCGGCCATGGCTGGAACCTTGACGGCGCGCACGTCGTCAACCTTGATGACGTGGAAGCCGGCCTGGGTCTTGACCGGGGTATCGGTTACGCCGCCTTTTTGCAGCTTGGTGAAACCGGCAGCGAATTCAGGAGGGAAGGCCGACGGGCTGGCCCAGTCGAGATCGCCGCCAGTGGCAGCGGTGCCGGTGTCCTTGCTCTGCTTGGCCAGTTCTTCGAACTTGGCGCCGCCCTTGAGCTTGGCGATGACGGCTTTCGCGTCCGCTTCGTTTTCCAGCAGGATGTGGCGCAGGTGGTATTCCTTTTCGCCGGCCTGGAGCTTGGCGAAGCGGTCGTACTCGGCCTTGATCTCGGCTTCGGTCACCGGGTTCTTGGCAATGTAGTCGCGTGCCAGCTGGTTCACGACGATCGCCTGGCGGGCGCTGTCGAGTGCCTGGCGCACTTCCGGCTTCTTGTCGTAGCCCTGACGGATCGCTTCCTGCATCAGCACTTCGCGCTCGATCAGGCTTTGCTTGATCTGCTGGCGCAGTTCAGGGGAGTCCTTGCCCTGGCCCGCAGCCTCGACCTGCTTCACGACCGCGTCGACGCGCGACGTCGGGATTGCCTTGCCGTTGACGACGGCGAGGTTCTGGGCGAATGCGGGTGCGGCGAGGGCTGCAAATGCGGCGATCAGGGCTAACAGCAGCCGTGCTGGCTTAAAAGTCATTATTGAATTCCTGTGGAGGGAGTTGCTTGGACGAGATTAGATTAGTTCTTTTGCGGAGCAGTTCAACACTTTTGCGGAGCAGTTCAACAAATTGTGCGATAGATTTCTTAAGCCATCCTGAACAGGCCTCAGTCCCGCTCGGATGGCGCCAGGGCCGTGATCGCAAGGGCATGGATTTCGGCCCGCATCATATCGTGCACGGCATCATACACCAGTCGATGACGCATGACGAGTCTTAGTCCCTCGAAGCGGCTGGAGACAATTTTCACGCTGTAATGCCCGCCGCCGGAGGCTGCGCCGGCATGTCCGGCGTGCAGCGCGGAGTCGTCGCCGACCTCGAGCTGGAGCGGGTCCAGCGCCGCCTGCAGCGCCGTGCGAATGCGCTCGACGCGCGTGTCGCTGCCTGTATTCGCAACGGTGTTCATGCTTCCTCCTGCGGGACGTGTTTCATCAGCATCATCGCCTGTCCCATGCTGAAGACGAAGAAGATGGCGGTCATGCCGAAGACCTTGAAGTTGACCCAGGCCGGGGTGTTATCGCGGAAGACGACGAAGGCCATGAACAGGTTCAGCGCACCGATCAGGAACATGAAGATCATCCAGGTGTAGCCGACGCGCGGCCAGATGGCCTCGGGCAGGGGCAGTGCTTCCTGCATCACCGAGCGCATCATGTTCTTGCCGAAGAAGACCTGGCTGACGAACAGCGCCGCGGCAAACAGCCAGTACAGCATGGTCGGCTTCCACTTGATGAAGGTCTCGTCGTGGAAATAGATGGTCGCGCCGCCGAACACGACGATGACGACGAAGGAGACCCAGAGCATCGTGTCGACCTTGCGCCTCCGCATCATCAGGTAGCCGACCTGCAGGAAGGTCGCGAGGATGGCCACCACGGTGGCGAGCATGATCGGTGCCTGGTCCGCGATAATCTTGCCGCCCGAGACCATGCCGCCGAGGTACTGGTCGGCGAGGGCGCTTGCCGCCGCCGGGTTGCTGCCCCCCAGCTTATAGACCAGAAAGAACAGGATCAGCGGAAAGAAGTCGAACAGGAATTTCATGGTGCTCCAAAAAATGGTTCTTAAATGTCCTCGAACCGCAGGGCGGCCGAGTTAATGCAATAGCGCAGCCCGGTTGGTGGCGGGCCGTCCGGAAACACATGGCCGAGGTGGGCGTCGCACACGGCGCAAATGATTTCGGTACGCACCATACCATGGGTGCGGTCGACCTTTTCGATGACGTTCTCCGGATCGAGCGCCTTGAAGTAGCTGGGCCAGCCGCAGCCGCTTTCGAATTTCGCGTCGGATTCGAACAGGGGCGTGTTACAGCAAACGCAATGATAGATGCCGTGCTCGTGGTGGTCCCAGTACTTGCCGGTAAAGGCACGTTCGGTGGCGGCATGGCGCGTGACCTGGTACTCCATCGGGTCGAGCTGGGCACGCCACTCGGCGTCGGTCTTGTTTACTTTGTCGGTCATGGTGGTCTTTCGTTTTAAACTTGTGAGGAACAGCTTACGAGGAGCAGCTCACCTCGAGATGGGCTGCCCAGTCCGGCGGCAACGCGGCCCAGGCTTCATGGGCCGGATGCTCGTCGAAAGGCTGTTCGAGCACGGCCAGCAGCTCGCGCACGCCGGAATAGTCACCATTGTGTGCCTGTTCGATCACCTGCTGGGCCAGATAGTTTCGCAGGACGTACTTGGGATTGACGCCGTTCATGGCGGTGCGGCGCGCCTCGTCGCTTGCGGCTTCGCGGACCAGGCGCGCGCGGTAGCGCACGGCCCACTCGTCGAAGGCGGCGCGGTCGATGAACAGGTCGCGCAGCGGCGCGTCGATCGTGGCCGTGTCGGCGCCGGGCACCTCGCGCTGCAGGTCGCCCAGGCGCCGGAACAGCAGCGTGAAGTCGACGTGGCTCGCCTGCATGATCGTGAACAGTCCGTCGATCAGCGCGCGGTCACCTTCCTCGACCGTCGCCAGCCCCAGCTTCGCGTGCAGCAACTCGTCGAGCTTGCGCTCGAATTCGGGCATGTAGACGTCGAGCGCCTCCTGGGCGGCGTCGACCGAGTCGATCAGCGGCAGCAGGGCATTGCCCAGCGCATAGCAGTTCCAGTGGCCGACGGCGACCTGGTTGGCATACGAATAGCGTCCGCCCTGGTCGGTGTGGTTGCAGATGTGGTTGACGTCGAAGGCTTCCATGAAGCCGAAGGGGCCATAGTCGAGTGTCAGACCGAGGATCGACATGTTGTCGGTGTTCATGACGCCATGCATGAAGCCGACCGATTGCCAACCGGCGATCATGCGCGCGGTGCGACGCGTGACTTCGGCCAGCAATTCCTTGTAGGGGTTGGCAGCACTTCGCAGGTCGGGATAGAAGGTGTCGATCACATAGTCGGCCAGGACCCGCAGTTCCTCCTCGCGGTCGCGGGAATGCCAGTGCTCGAACGAGCCGAAGCGCACGAAGCTGGGCGCCATGCGCGTGACGACCGATGCCGTCTCGATGGTCTCGCGCATCACGCGCTGGTTCGAGCCCGTGATGACAAGGGCGCGCGTGGTTGGAATGCCGAGCGCGGCCATCGCTTCTGAGCAGAGGAATTCGCGGATCGAGGAGCGCAGCACGGCGCGTCCATCGCCCATGCGCGAATACGGGGTCTTGCCGGCGCCCTTCAGTTGCAGCTCCATGCGGCCTGCAGGTCCATCGAGGTCGCCCAGCAGGATGGCGCGGCCGTCGCCAAGCTGGCCGGCCCAGACCCCGAACTGGTGTCCGGAATAAACAGCTGCGAGCGGCTGCGCGCCGTCGGGCACGCGGTTGCCGGTGAAGACGGCTACGAAATCTTCCTGCTCCAGGGCCTGAGGGTCGATGCCGACCAGGGCCGCCGCGCGGCTGCTGCTCGCCACGAAATAGGGTGCGGGCAGGGGCGTGGGCATCAGCCGCGTGTAGAACGCGGGTGGCAATGCGGCAAAGCCGCTGCCGAAAGTGAGTTCGTCGGGTGTAATGGCAGCTCCAGGTGGTGAAACGGGCAAGGTGGACGAAGGACTGCAAGATTCTACCGTACAGGGCCGATTCTATTGGCGCACGACTCGTTGGCAAGGTCCGTTACAAGCGGTAACCAGCCTGCATGACGGCGAAGGCTGGGCTGCTGCGGCGCAACATCGAAACCTGTTGACGCGCTCGGGCAGGCCGAATCACACTCGACCGGAGTTGCCTTAGTTGCCACTCAGTTACCATTCGCCGCCACAGGAGACCCCGATGACGCCGTACCCGAAGAGCCCGGTCATGGGCCAGATGATGGACCAGCCCCTGCTGATCTCGAGCATTATCGAATTCGCCGCGCGCCATTACAGCAGCAACGAGATTGTATCGCGCCGCGTTGAAGGCGACCTGCACCGCTACACCTACCGGGAATGCGAGGCGAGAGCGCGCCGGATGGCGCATGCGCTGCAGGGTCTCGGCGTGCAGATGGGCGAGCGCGTCGCCACGCTGGCCTGGAACGGTTACCGCCACATGGAGCTGTACTACGCGGTGTCCGGTTCGGGCGCGGTGCTGCACACGATCAATCCGCGCCTGCATCCGGAGCAGATCGCCTATATCGTCAACCACGCCGAAGACCAGTACCTGTTCTTCGACCTGACTTTCCTGCCGCTGATCGAGGCCGTGGCCGCGCACTGCAAGACGGTCAAGAGTTTCGTGCTGATGAGCGACCGCGCCCACATGCCGACGGAAACGAAGATCGCCAGCCTGCTGTGCTACGAAGACCTGATCGCAGCCACGGGCGACGACTACGCCTGGCCGCAGTTCGACGAAAACTCCGCCGCTTCCCTGTGCTACACCTCGGGCACGACCGGCAACCCCAAGGGCGCGCTGTACTCGCACCGCTCGACCTTGCTGCACGCCTACGCCTCCGCCATGCCGGGCGCGCTCAACGTATCCTCAAAAGATTCGGTGGTGCCGGTGGTGCCCATGTTCCACGTGAACGCCTGGGGCCTGCCGTATTCGGTGCCGCTGTCGGGCGCGAAGATGGTGTTTCCCGGCGCCGCGCTGGACGGCAAGTCGCTCTACGAGCTGTTCGAATCCGAAGGCGTGACCTTTTCGGCGGGCGTGCCGACCGTCTGGCTGGGCCTGATCAACCATGCGCTGCAGAACAACCTGAAGTTTTCCACGTTCCGGCGCACCGTGATCGGCGGCTCGGCCTGCCCGCCGGCGATGATGGACACGCTGATCGACAAGCTGGACGTGCACGTCATCCACGGCTGGGGCATGACCGAAATGTCGCCGCTCGGCACCACCGGCGGGCTGCAATCGAAGCACCTGGCGCTGCCGAAAGAAGAGCAGCGCAAGATCCTGCAAAAGCAGGGCCATGCCATCTTCGGCGTCGACATGAAGATCGTGAACGACGATGGCGAGGAGCTGCCCTGGGATGGCGAGACTTACGGCCACCTGTACGTGAAGGGACCGTGGATCGTGTCCGGCTACTTCCGCGACGAGGGCGGCGACGTGCTGAAGGATGGCTGGTTCCCGACCGGGGACGTGGCCACGATCGACCCCGATGGTTACATGCAGATCACCGACCGCAGCAAGGACGTGATCAAGTCTGGCGGCGAGTGGATCGGCAGCATCGACATCGAGAACATTGCCATGGCGCACCCGGCGGTGCTGCAGGCGGCCTGCATCGGCGTGGCCCATCCGAAGTGGGACGAGCGGCCGATGCTGGTGGTGGTCAAGCGCCCGGGCCAGGAAGTGAGCGGCGAGGAGCTGCGCGGCTTCTGCGAAGGCAAGATCGCGAAGTGGTGGCTGCCGGACGACGTGGTGTTTGTCGAGGCCTTGCCGATGGGGGCGACCGGCAAGATCCAGAAGAACAAGTTGCGCGAGCAGTACCGCGAGCACAAGCTGCCGACGGCGTGAATAGCCGCCGCCGCAAGCAGTGCCCTATGCGGTGCGCGGAATCAGGTGGCGAAAGGTCGGCTCGATGTTCTTCGCGTGCAGGTGGGCGATGATGTCTTCGAGCGTGGCGTCGCGCAGCAGTAAGCCCTCCGCAGGCGCAGAGGCGGCGGGGCGAGCTTCAGGCGCGATCGATTCGGAAACCGGCTCGAGCGCATGCAGGGCTTGCCCGAATTGCGCAAGGCTGATGCTCTCCAGTCCGTCCAGGAAAGCAGCTTGCGCGGCGAGGGGCGGCGCGACTTCCAGGCCGGGTTCATCGGCGAAGGAGGCGCCCATGCCCGGATTGATGAAGGCGGCCCACTTGCCGCTGGCGGCGTTCAAACATGGGGGCATGGCATGGGGGCTGGCGGCAGCCCCGGGGCCAGGTTTGAGTCCGAAGCCATGCGCACCATGCAGGCGCTCAAGGAATTGCTGCACATCGGCAACCGGTACCGGCGCCGCCAGCGATAGCCAGAGGCGGTAGCCGACCGCGCCGGAAACGCTCACGGCAGGGGCTGGAAAACCGAATTGCACCTGCAAGGTACTGGCCAGCTCGCATAAAGCGGCCCAGTGCGCATCGGTGCCGTCGTTCTGCATGTCAAACGGAATGACCAGTACGCGCGTCATGCCGTTCGCGGCCTGAACGGCGACCGCATCCTGGCCGAGCAAATGCGCGGCCAGACGCTCGCGCAGCCCATCCTGCGGCGTCAGGTACAGGCGCAGCAATTCCGAAATCAGTTTTTCCATGCTCAGCTCGACATCCAGTTCATCCAGTTCCAAATACCTATGGGCGTGGATTGTGACATACCCGGCATGCCGGTCGATGGAATAAGACGACCGTACTTTTTTCGGTTATAGTAAAAAGATTGGCCCAACAACTATAAGGAAGAGACATGAGTGCAGACTACGTCGTGCATGGCAGCGTTGCCGTCATCACCCTGAACAATCCACCCGTCAACGGGCTGGGGCTGGCCACGCGCACGGCTGCGGTCGAGGCGCTGCAGCGCGCCGAAGCGGACGAGGCGGTCAAGGCGGTCGTCATTACCGGCGGCGGCAAGGTGTTCTCGGGCGGGGCGGACATCCGCGAATTCAATTCGCCGAAAGCGCTGACCGAGCCGACCCTGCATACCCTGATCGCCACCGCCGAGAACCTGGGCAAACCCGTGGTCGCCGCGATCCACGGTGTCTGCATGGGCGGCGGCCTCGAGCTCTCGCTCGGCTGTCATTACCGTGTCGCGCTGCCCGGCGCACAGATCGGCCTGCCGGAAGTCAAAATTGGCCTGGTGCCCGGCGCCGGCGGCACCCAGCGCCTGCCGCGCGTGGTCGGGCTGGAGCAGGGCATGAACATGATCGTCACCGGCACCCCGGTGCTGTCCGAGAAGCTGGCGGCCACCAAACTGTTCGACCGCGTGTTCGATGCGGGCGCCGACCTGGTGGCCTCGAGCGTGGAATTTGCTGCCGGCATCGCGGACCTGCGCCCGCTCCCCAAGGTGCGTGAACTGAAGGTCGAGCACCCGAATGCCGAAGCCTTCCTGGCGACGGCCCGCGAGACGGTCAAGGCCAGCGCCGGCGCCTTCCCGGCGCCGCTCGCCTGTGTCGAGTGCGTCGGCGCCACGGTCGGCATGCCGATCGCGGAAGGCCTGAAGTTCGAACGCGACCGCTTCCTGGCACTGGCGCAGACGACCGAATCGAAAGCCCTGCGCCACGCCTTCTTTGCCGAGCGCGCCGCCAGCAAGGTGCCCGATGTGCCGGCCGACACGCCGACCCGCACTATCCAGGCGGCCGCTGTCGTCGGCGCCGGCACCATGGGCGGCGGCATCGCCATGAACTTCGCCAACGCCGGCATCCCGGTCACCATCCTGGAGACGAAACAGGAAGCGCTCGACAAGGGCCTGGCAACCATCCGCAAGAATTACGAAAACACGGTCAAGAAGGGCAAGCTGACCCAGGACAAGGCCGAGGAGCGCCTTGCCCTGATTCGCGGCACCCTCTCGTACGGGGACATCGCCCAGGCCGACATCGTGATCGAAGCGGTGTTCGAAGACATGGGGGTCAAGGAAACCGTGTTCCGCCAGCTCGATGCGACTATGAAGCCCGGTGCAATCCTGGCCTCGAATACCTCCACGCTCGACCTCGACCGCATCGCAGGCTTCACGAGCCGCCCGCAGGACGTGATCGGCCTGCATTTCTTCAGCCCGGCCAATGTGATGAAGCTGCTGGAAATCGTGCGCGGCGCGCAGACCGGCAAGGACGTGCTGGCGACCGCGCTGGCGCTGTCGAAAAAGATCAGGAAGACCGGCGTGGTGTCGGGCGTGTGCGACGGCTTCATTGGCAACCGCATGCTGGAGCAATACCTGCGCCAGGCTTTCTTCCTGCTGGAAGAAGGCGCGCTGCCGCAGCAGGTGGACAAGGCGATCGAGCAGTTCGGCTTTTCGATGGGGCCGTTCCGCATGAGCGACCTGGCCGGGAACGACGTCGGCTGGTATGTGCGCAAGCGCCGCGCTGTCGAGTCCCCGGGCCTGGTGTACTCGAAGGTGCCCGACCTGTTGTGCGAACAGGGGCGCTTCGGCCAGAAGACCGGCGCCGGCTGGTATGACTACAAGGCGGGCGACCGCACCGCCTATCCGTCGCAGGCGGTGAACGACATGATCGTCGCGCAATCGGCTGCCGAAGGGATCGGGCGCCGCGCGATTCCGGATGACGAGATCGTGCAGCGCCTGGTGTATGCACTTGTTAACGAGGGCGCGCGCATCCTGGAAGAGGGTATCGCCTTGCGGGCCTCGGATATCGACATGGTCTACCTGAGCGGCTACGGCTTCCCGCTGCATCGCGGTGGTCCGATGCTGTACGCGGACACGGTGGGCCTGGCGAAGGTGCTGGACGCGATCCGCGGATTTGCGCAGGGGCGCCACGGGGAGGCTTGGGCGCCGGCGCCGCTGCTCGCGCGCCTTGCCGGCGAGGGCAAGGGTTTTAACGGCTGAGCCCGCCACGATTGACGCCAAGCGGCAGACGGGTGTCTGCCGCTTTTTTTTGCGCGTCTGGACCGGTTCGGCAATAAATAAACAAATTCGTTTACTTATCCTTAGCTCAAGCATACGATGCTTCTATTGCAACCGAATGGACATCCCGTGAAGACCGCGCTCCTGATCGCCAGTGCCTGCCTGCTGGGTCTGCTGTCCACGACCGGGGCCTCGCTGCCGTATCCGATCCTGCCGCCGCTGTTTGCCGGCGGTTCCGGTAACCCCGCGAATGACCTGACGGGCTTCCTCGGCCTGCCGCCCAAGCTGCTGTTCGGGATTGCGCTCATGGTCAACCCGCTGGGCCTGCTGATCGGCAGTGCGATGCTCGGGCCGATCTCGGACCGCCTGGGGCGGCGCCGTGTGCTGCTGGCGACGAGTATCGGCGCGGCCGCCGGCCACGCGTTAACCGCCGCCGCACTGGTGGCCGGGTCATATCCCCTGTTCCTGCTGGCGCGATTCGCGACCGGGCTATTGGAAGGCAATGGCTCGATCATGCGTGCCATGCTGGCCGAACGATTGAGCGGGCCGCTACGCAACCATGCGCTGTCGTGGCTGAACGGCGCCTTCCACCTGGGCTGGCTGGTCGGTCCGCTGCTGGCCGGTTTTACCGTCGGCGCGGGGATCAGCGTCCCGTTCTACATCGCCGCCGGCGCGCTGCTGCTTGGCGCCGGCATGGCCGCCGTCGCGCTCGAGCGCGAATATGTGACACCCCGGGCCGGCAGCTGGTGGACGGTGGCGCGCCAGGGCCATTCGCTCACGCTCCTGCGCCACGCGCCGCTGCGTACGCTGTTTGTCGTCCACTTCGCGTATGCCTGCGGCGTGGCCTCGTTCTACGAATTCTTTCCCTTGTGGCTGGTGGACATCGGCAGCTACGACACGCGCCAGATCGCGTTCGTGAACATGGGCATGTGCGCCCTGATGACCTTCGCGGCGCTGTTCGCGGGCCGCGCCAGCCCGGTCGAGCCGCGGCGGCGGGCCAGCGGCCATGCGGCCATCGCCGCGATCGCCATCCTGGCGGTGGGCCTGGGCAACCTGTGGGTCGGACTGGCCGCCATCGTCCTGTTCGGCCTGCCGCACGCCTACTACAACGCGACCTTGCAGGGCTGGTCGGCCGACCAGTTCGCCATGCATGGGCAGGGCGCGGTGATGGGCCTGCTGTCCACCACATTCTGCCTGGCGAACATCGTGATGGCGCTGGCGGGCGGCATCCTCACCCTGGTGGACACGCGCCTGGTGCTGATCGTCGGCGGCCTGCTTGCGGCCTGGGCGGCCTTCGCGATGCGCCGCTGGAGCGCGCGCGCAGTAACAGCGACCGTGGCAGTCACCATGGAGGCGAAATGAATACCGGCGACCAGCTCCTGATGCTGCTCAAGACGCGCGGCGCGCAGACGGCGCAGGCCCTGGCTGGCCTGGTCGGCCTGACCCCGATGGGGGTGCGGCGCCAGCTCGAGGCAGCCGAAGACGAGGGGCTCGTCACCCATACCGACACCTCCGGCAAGGTCGGACGCCCGGTGCGCCGCTGGCTGCTGACCGACCTGGGCCAGGAGCGTTTCCCGGACCGCCATGCGGAGTTGACGCTCGACCTGATCCAGGGCGTGCGCACCCTGTTCGGGGAAACGGGCTTGGAGCGCCTGATTGCCGCCCGCGAGGAAACGGCCGAGCGCGCCTACCGCGAGCGGGTAGCAGGCTGCGCCACGCTCGAGGACCGGGTGGCGGCGCTGGCCGACGCACGCTCGCTCGACGGCTACATGGCCGAAGTCCAGCCCCGCGTCGATGGCAGCCTGCTCCTGATCGAGAACCATTGCCCGATCTGCTCGGCGGCCCGGGCCTGCCAGCAGTTCTGCCGCTCGGAGCTGGAGGTATTCCGGCGCGTGCTCGGGCCTGGCGTGGCCGTGGTGCGCATCGAGCACCAGCTCGAGGGGGCGCGGCGCTGTGCCTACCTGGTCAGCCACGCGGATTGAGCCCGGCCGGCGCGTGCTGCCGGTGCCTCCACCCATAAAAAAATGCCGCTGTCTCCAGCGGCATTTTCGTTATCAAACCTCCAGCCTTACATCAGTCGTTGGCGTAGATGTTGTTGTTCTTCGTTTCCCGGACGAAGAGGGCGCCGATGGCGAACGATATCAGGGCGATGATGATCGGATACCACAGGCCGTAGTAGATGTTGCCGTTGGCCGCCACCAGGGCGAACGAGATGGTTGGCAGCAGGCCGCCGAACCAGCCGTTACCGATGTGATACGGCAGCGACATCGAGGTGTAGCGGATCCGCGTCGGGAACATCTCGACCAGCATTGCCGCGATCGGGCCATACACCATGGTTACGTAGATCATCAGGATGAACAGGAGCAGCACCAGCATCGGCTTGTTGATCGTGTTCGGGTCGGCCTTCTCCGGATAGCCGGCCGCTTTCAGGCTGGCGGTAACCTCCTTGGTCAGCGCGGTGTTGCGCGCCTTGCTGTCGGCGTCGAAGTCGATGCCGTCGGCCGTCATGTTCGCATTGAACGACTGGATGACCTTGTCGCCGACCTTGATCTGCGCCACCGAGCCGGCCGGCGCGTCGACCGTGGTGTAGTTCACGGAAGCGTTGGTCAGCATGCGCGTGGCGATGTCGCAGGACGCCGGGAATTTGCGCGTGCCGCTCGGGTCGACCTGGAAGTTGCACGACGCCGGGTCGGCAACGACGACGACCGGCGAGGTTTCAATCGCCTGTGCCAGCGCCGGGTTGCCGTAGTGGGTGATGGCCTTGAAGATCGGGAAGTAGGTCGCCGCGGCGATGACCATGCCGCCGAGGATGATCCACTTGCGGCCGATCTTGTCCGACAGGATGCCGAACACGAGGAAGAACGGCGTTCCCAGCACGAGCGCGATGGCGATCAGGATGTTGGCGGTCGGGCCGTCGATCTTCAGCGTCTGGGTCAGGAAGAACAGGGCGTAGAACTGGCCGGTGTACCAGACCACGGCCTGGCCCATCGTCAGGCCGAACAGGGCGAGCAGCGCGATCTTGGCGTTGTTCCAGTTCAGGAAGGCTTCCGATAGTGGGGCTTTCGAGGTCTTGCCTTCGGATTTCATCTTGACAAAGGCCGGCGATTCGGCCATGGCCAGGCGAATCCAGACCGACACGCCCAGCAGGATCACCGACACCAGGAACGGGACGCGCCAGCCCCAGGCGACGAACTCCGCTTCGCCGATGGCAGTCCGGGTGCCGAGGATGACCAGCAGCGACAGGAACAGGCCGAGCGTGGCGGTGCATTGGATCCAGGCAGTGAAGAAGCCGCGCTTGCCTTCCGGCGCGTGCTCGGCCACATAGGTCGCCGCGCCGCCGTATTCACCGCCGAGGGCCAGGCCCTGGAGGACGCGCAAGGTGACGAGCAGGATTGGCGCCGCGATGCCGATCGTGGCATAGCCCGGCAACAGGCCGACCAGAAAGGTCGAGGCGCCCATGATCAGGATGGTGACCAGGAAGGTGTACTTGCGGCCGATCATGTCGCCCAAGCGGCCGAACACGAGCGCACCGAACGGGCGCACGATGAAGCCGGCCGCGAAGGTGAGCAGGGCGAAGATGAAGGAGGTGGTGGGATCACCGAGGAAGAACTGCTTGCCGATAATGGCGGCAAGCGCACCGTAGAGGTAGAAGTCGTACCATTCAAAAACCGTCCCAAGCGAGGAAGCAAAAATCACTTTGCGCTCTTCCTTGGTCATCGCTTGGGAGGAAGGTGCTGCCTTCCCGCCCGCGGCCATGCCGGGTGTGATTGCCATGTTATATGTCTCCGTCTAGTAATATAAGTTATCGGATAGCCGATACTCGGTCAGCTGTGACGCAGTGTGGACCGTTAAACTTACGTCATGCTTGCTCCAAACTTACTCCAAACTTACGCTTGAATTGATGTGGCCGCTTGTGGCTCGGGCCATGGTGGCTCGCCTGCGCTGTTCGACAGCGTCCCCGGCTGGAAGATCCCGAACAGGCCCTTTTTGCACCCGGATTTTGCGAGGGAGCGGACTGAAGTGCTATGCTCGTTTGACATGATCAACAGGCCGCAGGCAAGATCGCGCCCTGACAGGCACAACCCTTTCGTACCAACTTGAAAGATTCGAAAAAGATATGATCAAACACATCGTCATGTGGAAGTTGAAGGAAGAGGCCGAAGGCGCGGACCGCCTCGCGAATGCGCGCGAAATGAAGCGCCGCCTCGAGGAATGCGCGCAGATCGTGCCCGGCATCCTCTCCTTCGAGGTGGCCCTCGCCCAGCCGGGCCTGGAAGCGACCTACGACGTCGTGCTGTACTCGGCATTCGAGGACAAGGCGGCGCTCGAGGCCTACGCGGCCCACCCGACGCACCAGGCCCTGATGCCCTTCTTCAAGGCGGTGCGCGAGGGACGCCAGTGCATGGATTACGAAGTCTGACCATCGACGAACGCATCGACTAACGAGAAGGAAGAGCGCATGCGCACCACCCAGGAACTCTTTTCATTGCAGGGCAGGACGGCGCTGGTGACCGGCGGCTCGCGCGGCCTCGGGCTGCAGATGGCTGAAGCGCTTGGCGAGCAGGGCGCCAGGATCGTCATTTCCTCGCGCCGGCAGGAAGAACTCGATGCGGCCGTCGGCCACCTGGCAGCGCGCGGCATCGATGCGTCGAGCATCGCCGTCGACCTCGCCGCGGAGGAGAACGTGCTGCCGTTTGTCGAGGAAGCGCTGCGCCGCCTGGGCCACATCGACATCCTGGTCAACAATGCCGGCGCCAGCTGGGGCGCGCCGGCCGAGGAGCACCCGCTGGAGGCATGGGACAAGGTCATGGACCTGAACGTGCGCAGCATTTTCCTGGTGTCGCAGGCAGTGGGAAAACTGTCGATGATCCCACGCCGCTACGGGCGCATCGTCAACATTTCCTCGATCGCCGGGCTGGCCGGCAATCCGCCCGGCACGATGAGCACGATCGCCTACAACACCTCGAAAGGCGCGCTCGTCAATTTCACGCGCGCCCTGGCCGGCGAGTGGGGCCGCCATGGCATTACCGTCAATTCAATCGCGCCGGGCTTCTTCCCGTCTAAAATGACGAAGGGCGTATTGGCCACCTTTGGGGCCGACGCGCTGGCGAAAGACGCGCCGCTCGGGCGCCTCGGCGACGACGAAGACCTGAAGGGCGCCGTGGTGCTGTTCGCATCAAGCGCCGGCAAGCACATTACCGGCCAGATCCTGGCCGTCGACGGCGGCGTCTCCGCCGTCTGAAGGGGAGCGAAGGAGGAAAACGCATGAAGGATTTCAATGGCAAGGTGGTCGTCATCACCGGCGCCGGAAGCGGCCTGGGCCGTGAATTCGCCGGCGTCGCTGCCGGGCTCGGCATGAAACTGGTGATCGCCGACGTGCAGGCCGATGCGCTCGAGCGTACCACCGACGAGTTGCTGGCGCAGGGCGCCGAAGTGCTGGCCATGGTCTGCGACGTCGCCAAGGGCGCCCATGTGCAGGAGCTGGCGGACGCGGCCATCGCGCGCTTCCACGGGATCCACCTGGTGTTCAATAACGCCGGCGTGGGATCGGGGGGGCTGGTCTGGGAAAGCACCGAGGCCGACTGGGAGTGGGTGCTGGGCGTGAACCTGTGGGGCGTGATCCACGGCGTGCGCGTGTTTACCCGCGCCATGCTCGAATGCGCGAAACGCCATCCGGGCTACGAGGGGCATATCGTCAACACGGCGTCGATGGCGGGCCTGCTCAATGCCCCGGCGATGGGGGTCTACAACGTCTCCAAGCATGCCGTGGTGTCGCTGTCGGAAACGCTCTACCACGACCTGCAGCTGGTGAAGGCGCCGATCGGCACCTCGGTGCTGTGCCCCTACTTCGTGCCGACCGGAATCTGCCATTCGCACCGCAACCGGCCGGAAGAACTCAAGGCGGACACGGCGCCGACCGCCAGCCAGATGGCGGCGCAGGCGCTGACCGTCAAGGCGGTCGAGTCGGGCAAGGTGTCGGCGAGCGACGTTGCGCGCATGACTTTCGAGGCGATCCGCGAGGGGCAGTTCTACATCTTCTCGCACCCGCAGGCGCTCGGCGGCGTGGCCGAACGCCTCGATGCGATCGTGCAGGGCAGAAATCCGCCGGATCCGTACGCGGCCACGCCCCAGGTACGCGAGATGCTCAGCTCGCGCCTGTAGCCTGCAAGGAGCGGCTCAGGAGCGGTCGACCAGGTCGGTGCTGGTGGCAGTCGGGTTGCTTTGCGGGAGCTCGTTAATCGAGCCCGTCGAGGCGGGGGTCTGGCAACCAACCAGCAGGGCGGCGACGCCAAGCGAGATCAGGAAAGAAGGTGTGCGCATGGCATCCTCCGTTGGGTGAAGTTGTTCACGCTAACGCGCTGGATGCCGCGATGTTTGATCTGGATCAAACCCGTTCTACGGCCTCAATATGTGCTCGTGCAACTCCGCCGGCGCATTCTCGTACAGCTTCACCACCGTTGAGGTCCGGGTCCCATATCCCGGCGTCTCGATGCACACCGCCGACAGCACGCGCTCGAGGTCGAGCGGCACGCCGGTTTCCGGCAGGCGCATATCGGGCGCGCGGGTGGTGTCGGCCAGCATTTCGAAATAGGCGTCTTCCGGTGCCCCCTGGCACAGCAGGCTGGCGAACTGGGCCTTGGTGCGGGTCACTTTCGGCCAGGCGTCGTCGAGCAGGCCGTTCGAGATGCCGTAGATGCGGCCTGGCTCGAGGGGCTTGCCGTTGCGCGCGTCGTCGTAGGCGCGGTTCGAATACCAGTACAGGTCGCTGGCATCGCCCAGCACCAGGTTGTAGCCGTTGTACACGTCGCCACGCGCGGCGACCACGTCCAGGTACGCGGCGGCCGACAGCGAACCCTTCAGGAAGTCGGCGACCAGTTCCCCGCGCGACGGGGCGTTCAGCCGCGCCGTGCCGGGGGCCCGGATATTGGTCAGCGCCGCGAATTTCGGTCCGTTCGGGCCTTCGCGGGTAATGCCCATCCAGCTGCCGCCGTGCTCGAGGTCGCGGCCGGCGATCACGTTCGGGTTCTCCGGCCACGGCGCGGCGGGCGCGGCCGGACGGTCGTAGAATTCGTCGCGGTTGGCGGCGGCGATCACCGGCACGCCCGGGAAGACGCGCCACGCAAAGACGATCAGGCACATGGTGTCAGCTCCACAAATACTTCGGCGCGGCGCGGGCCGGCGACCAACGTGTCGACACCGGCGTCCAGCGCGGCCGCTTCCAGCGCGGGGGCGAACGCCTCGTTCACATCGGGATAGACTTCCATCCAGGTCTGGAGGCCGTCGCGGCTGCCCGGGCGGCGTTTCAGCTGGGCGGCGCCATCTGCAAGCCCGGCCTGAAGACGTCGCACGAGCGGCTCGAGGCGCGCGGCATCCTCGTCACGCACCTTGTAGTACACGTATAGGTCGATCATGCTACAGGTCGAGCGCGTCCAGCGCGTAGGGCATCGGCAGGAAGCGCAGCTGGGCGCCTGCGCTTGACCCGAGGCGCACGTCTTCATTCAAGGCGCCGAGCTTGGTTTCGACCAGCACGTCGGCGCCACCCAGGCCGTTCGGCGCGGCGTTCACCACCATGCCGCAGGGCTGATCCGGGTCCGCGGTCGTAAACACCTCGTCGCCGGCGCGGGTGGCCGCGTTCTCGACCGATGCCAGACTCGTGCGACGCTTGAGCTTGCCGAGGTACTGGCTGCGGGCGACGATTTCCTGGCCCGGGTAGCAGCCCTTCTTGAAATTCACGCCGCCCAGCAGTTCGAGGTTGATCATCTGCGGCACGAACTGCTCCTGCGTGGCAGGCGTCACCTGCGGCACGCCGGCATGGATCGAGGACAGGCGCCAGGCCGCGTTGCCGCCGACTGCCAGTTGCTGACTCAGTAAGGCAAAGGCGGCCTGCGCCGTATCGGCCGAGGTCAGCCACAGGTAGCGCGGGGCGCCGAACGCGTCCTGCACGCGGATCACGGTGCCAAAAGCACCCTCGACCTTGCCGTAGGTAGCGTTTGGCAATTCGGCGACGAAGGCGCGCAGGGCGGCTTCGCCCGCGGCGCCGCCGATGCCGAGCACGGCAGCCACGTTGTCCTCGTTGGTCGCGTCGCGCAGCTTGGCCTTGGCGCGCAGCACGAACATCGTCAGGCGCTTTTGCAGCGGCGCCTGGATCGAACGCGGCAATTGCAGCCAGATGGTGCCGGAAGCATCGCGCCACATCAGGAAGGTCGCCTGCAGGCGGCCCTTCGGCGTGCAATACCCGGCCAGCCGCGCTTCGCCCATGCCGAGGTGCTCGACGTCGTTGGTCAGCTGGTTGTGCAGGAAGGCGGCGGCATCCTCGCCGGCGACGGCGATCAGGCCGAGGTCGGTAACGGGCGCCACGAAACCGGCAGCGAGATCGGCGGCGGTAAGGGTGCGGCCGAAGTCTTCGATTGCCGTGGCTTCATCCATATGGAAACGGGCGCCATGCGATGTGAGATGTTCTGTCCAGTTGCTCATAAATCCAGAAATGTTTTCCGATTAGGCTATCATTACGGCCTCATTATAGAGTTGTCGAGCATTTCGCGCCGAAGGCTGAATAAACCCGGCGCAATCGCGGAAAAACACCAGAAAAAAAGAATGGCACTAATAAAAAAACTTATCGTCACCGGCGTGATCGTGTCGGTCGCTGCCGTGGGTGGCTTCTCGTGGTGGGCCAAGCAGCCCTTGACCACCGCCGAGCCGCCGATTGAATTCACCATTGCGCCCGGCAGCAGCGTCGGTGCCGCCGCCCAGCAAATGGCCAAGGCCGGCGTGCCGCTCAACCCGACGCTGTTCCAGGTCCTGGCGCGCGTCACGGGCCAGAGCGCGCGCATCAAGGCCGGCAGCTACGAGCTCAAGCCAAACACCTCGCCGCGCGGCCTGCTGACCCAGTTGGTGCGTGGCGAGTTCGCCCAGGAAGCGGTCACCATCATCGAAGGCTGGACCTTCCGCCAGATGCGCGAAGCGATCCGCACGACCAAGACCCTGCGCCAGGAAACGGCCAAGCTGACCGACGCCGAACTGATGTCCAAGGTGACGCTGGAATACAAGGAGCCGGAAGGCATGTTCTTTCCGGACACCTATCTATTCGCCAAGGGTGCGAGCGACCTGCAGATCTACAAGCAGGCGCACCAGATGATGCTCGACCGCCTGAAGGCCGCCTGGGAAAAGCGCGACCCGAACCTGCCGTACAAGACACCCTACGAGGCGCTGATCATGGCCTCGATCGTCGAAAAGGAAACCGGCCAGAAGAGCGAGCGGGCGATGATCGCCGGCGTGTTCGTGAACCGCCTGCGGGTCGGCATGATGCTGCAGACCGACCCGAGCGTCATCTACGGCATGGGCGAGCGCTACGAGGGCAAGATCGCCAAGAAGGACTTGCAGACCGATACGCCGTACAACACCTATACCCGCTACGGCCTGCCGCCGACGCCGATCGCGCTGCCCGGCGTGCAGTCGCTGGCCGCCGCACTGGCGCCGGCGAAGACCGATGCGCTGTATTTTGTGTCGCGTAACGACGGCACCAGCCAGTTCTCGGAAAACCTGAACGACCACAACCGTGCGGTGAACCAGTACCAGCGCGGCGCGACGAGCACCACGAGCAAGCCATGAGCGAGCAGGGCAAGTTCATCACTTTCGAGGGGATCGACGGGGCCGGCAAATCGACCCACATCAGCTTCGTGGCCGATTTCCTCGCCGCGCGCGGCAAGGAAATCGTGTCGTCGCGCGAACCGGGCGGCACGCCGCTCGGCGAAAAGCTGCGCGATCTGCTCTTGCACGAAAAGATGCACCTGGAAACCGAAGCGCTGCTGATGTTCGCCAGCCGCCGCGAGCACATGGCCCAGGTTATCGAACCCAACCTCGCGGCCGGGAAGTGGGTGCTGTCGGACCGGTTCAGCGACGCCAGCTTCGCCTACCAGAGCGGCGGGCGCGGCATGGATCGGGCAAAAATGGAAGCGCTGGAAGGGTGGGTGCACCCGCAGCTGCAGCCGGACCTGACCCTGCTGTTCGACGTGCCGCTCGAGGTGGCGCGCGAGCGCCTCGACGCCACGCGCGCGCTCGACAAGTTCGAGCGTGAACAGGAAGAATTTTTCGCCCGCTGCCGCGCCGAATACCTGCGCCGCGCGGCGCAGTTTCCGCAGCGTTTCGCCGTCATCGACTCCACCCGGAGCATCGCGGTGACGCAGCAAGCCATCAGTGAGGCGCTGGAGAAGTTGCTTTGACGCGTGCTGTGACAATTTACCCCTGGCAGCAGGCGTCCTGGGACGCGCTGCAAACGATGCGCGAGCGCTTGCCGCACGCGATCCTGTTCCACGGCCCGGCCGGTATCGGCAAGGCCGACTTCATCGCTTCCTTTGCCCAGGCGCTGCTGTGCGAAAACGTGCGGGCCGACGGCCGCGCCTGCGAAACCTGCGCATCCTGCGGCTGGTTCGTCCAGCACAACCACCCCGATTACCGCCGCGTGCGGCCGGAAGCGCTGGAAGACGAGCCGGGCGCCGATGGCGAGGCCGCCGAGGCAGGGGAGGGCGACAAGAAATCGAAGTCGACCAAGGCGCCCTCGAAAGAAATCAAGATCGAGCAGATCCGGGCGCTGGCCGACTTCATGAACATCTCGACCCACCGGCAGGGCTTGCGTGTGGTGGTGCTGTACCCGGCCGAGGCGCTGAACATGCCGGCCTCGAACGCGCTGCTGAAAACGCTGGAAGAACCGCCGCCGGGCACCGTGTTCCTGCTCGCCTCGAACGGGATCGACCGCCTGCTGCCGACGATCCTGTCGCGCTGCCGCAAGTTCGCGCTGCCCACGCCCGACCATGCCGCGGCGCTCGCCTGGCTGCAAACCCAGGGCGTGCAGGACGCCGACAGCTGGCTGCGCGAGGAGGGCGGCGCGCCGCTCGCTGCCCTGGCGCAATCGCAGGGGGGCTCGCGGGAAGAACTCGACACCCTGCTGGGCTTCCTCGCGCGTCCGAACGTGGAGGGCGCGCTGCGCCAGGCCGACAAGCTGAGCAAGACCCCGCTCGCTGCGCTCGTGTCATGGCAGCAGCGCTGGCTGTACGACCTGCTGGCCTGCAAGCTGGCCGGCACGGTGCGCTACTATCCGCGCTACCAGAAGGAACTTGCAGCCTTGGCCGGCAACGTGCACACTGCGAATCTGTTACGTGCAATCAAGTCCGCGAACGAACGCCGCGCGACCGCCGACCATCCCTTGTCGGCCAAGCTGTTCGTCGAGGACATGTTGCTGGACTATACAGCTTGCTGCCGCCCCGCCTGAGCGTGCCGCATGAAAGCACCTGAGAGGATATCCCGATGACCGGCAATACAACCGACCCCAACGCCTCGCTGGTACCGCGGCCGTCGGTGCTGTCGCTTGCCATCAAGGAAAAAGCGGCGCTGTACGCGGCCTACATGCCCTTCCTGAAGAACGGCGGCATGTTCGTCCCGACCACCAAGGCCTACAAGATCGGCGACGAGGTCTACCTGATCCTGTCGTTCATGGACGATCCCGCCAAATACCCGATCGCGGGCAAGGTCGCCTGGATCACGCCGGCCGGCGCCAACAACAGCAAGGCGCAGGGCATCGGCGTGCATTTTCCGCTGGACGAAAGCGGCCAGCGCGCCAGGATGCGCATTGAAGAAATCCTTGGCGCCGCCCTGCGTTCCTCGCGCGCCACCCATACCCTGTAATTTTTTTGCTCTAACTCATTTTCGCTCAATGCCGTCCTACGTCCACCGTCTTGCCCGCCGCGACGACCTGCCCGTCATCGTCGACATCTACAATTCGACCATCGCCTCGCGCGAAGTCACGGCCGATACCGAACCGGTCACCGTCGCCTCGCGCGAAGCCTGGTTCAACGACCATACGCCCGAGCGCCGGCCGCTGTGGACCATCCACGATGCGCTTGATACCTCCGAAGACCCGCCCGTGATCGGCTGGATGTCCTACTCGAACTTCTATGGCCGCCCGGCGTATTCCGGCACCGCCGAGCTTTCGATCTACATCGATGAAGCCTGGCGCGGCAAGGGCATCGGGAAATACTGCCTGGAGCAGGCGATCGCTTTTGCTCCGGACATCAAGGTGCATACCCTGCTCGGGTTCATTTTCGGCCACAACGTGCCGAGCCTGGCCCTGTTCCGCAAGTTCGGCTTCGACACCTGGGCGCATTTCCCGCGCGTGGCCAATCTCGATGGCGTAGAGCGGGATTTAATTATTCTGGGTAAACGCGTCGCCTGACACTCGGCTGTAGGGTGGTCGGCTCTACCCAAGTGCTTGATCATCCTGCGGCGTTGACGCCGCCCACGCGTTCAACCGGCTAGTAAGACCTCCCGTCGTTTCGCACGTTCGTTGAACGCGTGGGCGGCGCACGCGGCGCGTCGATGCACATACCCGGGTGGAGCCGACCACCCTACGTGTTCGTGACGCGACCTGCCGGCTGCCCGTACAATATCGGCATGTACATCGATTCCCACTGCCACATCAATTTCCCCGAGCTGGCCGCCCGGATGCCCGAGATCCTCGCCAAAATGGACGAGAACAAGGTCACGCACGCGCTGTGCGTGTCGGTCGACCTGCCGGACTTCCCGTCGGTGCTGGCCCTGGCCGAGCAATACCCGCACATTTACGCCTCGGTCGGCGTCCACCCCGACTACGAAGACACGCCCGAGCCGAGCGTCGCCCAGCTGGTCGAGCTGGCGCGGCATCCGAAGGTGATCGCGATCGGCGAGACCGGGCTCGATTATTACCGCCTCGAGGGCGACCTCGAATGGCAGCGCGAGCGCTTCCGCACCCACATCCGCGCCTCGCGCGAAACGCGCAAACCCCTGATCATCCACACCCGCGCGGCCAGCGCCGACACCATCCGCATCATGCGGGAAGAGGGCGCCGGCGTGGCCGATGGCGGCGTGGCTGGCGTGATGCACTGCTTCACCGAGTCGCTCGAAGTGGCCGAGGCCGCCATCGAGATGGGCTTCTATATTTCGTTTTCCGGGATCGTCACCTTCAAGAGTGCGAAAGACCTGCAGGCGGTCGCGCGCGCGGTGCCGATGGACCGCATCCTGGTCGAAACCGATTCGCCCTACCTGGCGCCCGTGCCCTATCGTGGCCGGGTGAACGAGCCGGGCTATGTGGCGCACGTGGCCGAATTCATCGCCACCCTGAAGGACCTGCCGCTGCGCGAAGTGGCGCAGCGCACGACCGACAATTTCTTCAACCTATTCCAGCACGCAAAGGCCTGAGATGAGCCATCCGCGCCGCGCCATCCTCGTCAACATTGCCTTCGCCCTGAGCCTGGGGCTGGGAGCCGCACAGGCCGCGCCTGCGGCACCTGCTGCGCCCAACGCTTCCCAGCTCAACGCCTTCTTCCGCGCCGTGCAGCTCGACGATGTCAAGACCGTCCAGGCTATGCTCGGCAGTAAGGTCAATGCGAACCAGCTCAATCCGCTCGGGGCCGAACCCGGGCTGGTGCAGGCGGTGCGCGAAGACGCGATGCGCGTGTTCCACGCCTTCCTGGCCCATCCGGGGACGGACCTCGAGGCCAAGGCCTCGAACGGCAACACGGCGCTGATGATGGCGGCCTACAAGCGCAACCGCACGGCGGTCGAAGCGCTGCTGGCCAGGGGTGCGAAAGTCGACCAGCCCGGCTGGACGGCGTTGCACTACGCGGCCGCCAGCGGAGACGACGCCATCGCGCGCCTGCTGCTCGCGCGCGGCGCCAAGGTCGACGCCGTGTCGCCCCTGAAAAGCGGCGCCTACACGCCGATGATGGTGGCCGCGCGCGAAGGCCACGACGGCACTGCGCTGCTGCTCATTACCCACGGGGCGGACCGCAGCCGCACCAACAGCGAGGGCCTCACCGCGGTCCAGATCGCCGAGCGTGCGGGCAAGCCGCGCGTGGCGAAAAGTATCGAACGCGGCCCGCGCTGAAAACCGGGAACCGTGAAACTGGCAGGTGTTCCTGCCCCAGCTCCGCCATTCGCCGGCGTCGGCCCACCCTCATAATGTTCCAGCTAAGTCAGTAATTACAACAATGCCAGGCTGGCGCCGACAAAGGGAAGTTTCATGCTGAACGAACGCGACAACGAAAGCTGCTACCTCGGGCAATTCATCCCGGTCCACTATCACCATAATATGTTGATGGACAAGAACCGCATGAATGCCTTCCAGGCGGCGATCGGCCACGCGGTGCGGCCCGGCATGAAGGTACTCGAACTGGGCGGCGGCACCGGGGTCCTGTCGTACTTCGCGGCCCAGCAGGCCGAGCGGGTGTACTGCGTCGAATTCAACCCGGACCTGGTGGTCGAAGCACGCCGCTTCCTTGCGATGAACCCGAACGGCCACAAGGTCGAGGTCATCCATGCGGACGCCTTCGACTACCTGCCGCCCGAGCCGGTCGACGTCGTCATCTGCGAAATGATCCACGTGGCCATGCTGCGCGAAAAGCAGGTGGCCGTGATCGAGGCCTTCAAGGGGCGCTACCTCGCCCGGTTCGGCGGCCCGCTGCCCCTGTTCATGCCGGAAGCGGTGGTGATGGCGGTCCAGCCGCTGCAGCAGGACTATGCATTCAACGGTTTCTACGCGCCGATCGTGCAGTTCCACGAGACGAACGTCGCTTATCCCGGCACGATCGAACTGGCCGCGCCCGCCGTCTACAGCGTGCTCGACTTCGCCGGACCCGTGGACAGCCTGATCGCCTGGCGCGGCAGCTTCGCCATCGAACGGGCCGGCACGCTGAACGCCTTGCGTTTCGTGACCAAGAACGTGCTGTCGATCCTGCCGCAACTGGGCAGCACGATCGACTGGCTGAATCACTACATGAGCCTGCCCCTGGCGCGTCCGCTGGACGTGGTGGCGGGCGACGTGATCGAGGTCGCCTTCGAATACCGCGCCGGGACGTCGATCCCGAGCCTGCAGGCGTCGCTGCGCGCAGGATTCGCGTGCGACGCGGCATGCAGCGAAGGCGGCAGGACCGCGGCAAGCCTGCCGGCGGCGCGCACTGCCGAATTCGCCTGAACGGGTAGATCGCTCATCCCCTGATTTGGCCGGTCCGTCGCGTCGGCCTGCCGTTCGTCGCAAGCCTTGCCAGACGCGCCGCCCGCGACCTTACAATGCTGCTTCACGATCATTTTCGGAGCATGCAATGTTCGGTTTCCTGCTGTGGCTGCTGTTGCTCCTGGTGTGCTGGCCGCTTGCCCTGCTGGCCCTGGTCCTGTACCCGCTGGTCTGGCTCCTGCTCCTGCCGCTGCGCCTGCTCGGCATCGGGGTTGACGCCGTTTTCGCCCTGCTGCGCTCGATCCTGATGCTGCCCGCTCGCGTGCTTGGACATACACCAGGACGCTAGCCGCGGGATGCCGTCGCGCCGGGCGGCAGAGTGTGGGGCAATTAACAGACGCGCCTAGCGGAAACGCCTACTGTGGAGCGGTCCGCTTTCATCCGAAAGCGCGCTTTTACTGTAAGGAAACGATTATGCGTCTTGATATTTACCGCAGAGCGGAAACCGACGGCAAGTTCTCCTACTTGGCCGTACCGGAGACCCGCAACATCCCTGAAGAAGCGACGAATACCGACTGGGAAGTGGAGGCGCGCGCCTTCGAGATCGACGACGACGCCGATCAGCTGCCCGACTACGAGATCGACAACCTGAGCGGACAGCTGGCCGAAAAAGGCTATGCGATGACGGCACTGCACTAAGCCGTCGCAGTCAAGCCGGGCCCGCGTTTTTCGACGGGCTCAGGCTGGACACTCAACCGTCTGTCTGCTTTTCGCCGGGCCCCAAGCGGGCGCCTGGCGAATTTGCTATGCTTTTTGCCCTGCTGCGATACGCTGGCTGCATAGACCAGCCCGGAGGGCATGATGAAGTGGACAGTCGTCGGCTTGTATTTTTACTCTGTTCTGCACATTCACTTGCGCGGAAAAGTGCGCCTGCCGCTGCGCCGCCAGCTGTTCGACCATTCATCGTTCATGGCACCGATCAATCTATTCATGCACCTGTTCTCGCGGGTGCCGAGCACGCCCTACATTCCCGTCCGCGAATTTCCCGAGCTGGCGCCGCTCGAGGCCAACTGGCGGGTCATCCGTGCCGAGGCGCTGGACATGATCGCCATGAAGAAGATCAAGGCCGCCGAACAGAACGACGACGCCGGCTTCAATTCCTTCTTCAAGACCGGCTGGAAGCGTTTTTACCTGAAGTGGTACGACGCCAGCCATCCGTCCGCGCGGCGCCTGTGCCCGCAAACCTGGGCGCTGCTGCAGGCGATTCCGTCGGTGAAAGCCGCAATGTTCGCCGAACTGCCGCCCGGGGCAAAGCTGAACGCGCACCGCGACCCCTTCGCCGGATCGATACGCTACCATCTGGGGCTGGCCACGCCGAACGATGACCGCTGCTTCATCGAAGTCGACGGGCAGCGTCACAGCTGGCGCGACGGGCAGGGCGTCCTGTTCGACGAAACCTATATCCACTGGGCCGTGAACGGCAGCGAAAGCGACCGCGTCATCCTGTTCTGCGACGTCGAGCGCCCGATGCGCACCCGCTGGATGGCGGCGCTCAACCGCTGGCTCGGCCGCACGATGATGACGGCGGCCAGCTCGCCGAACGAGACGGGCGACCAGACCGGGGTGGTGAGCAAGGCGTTTCGCATCTCGCACGCGATGGGACAATACCGGCGGCGCTACAAGGGGTGGAGCCCGCTTGCCTACAGGGTCACCAAACTGGCCCTGATCGCCGGCCTGGCCGCTTTCGTGGTCTGGATATGAACGCGTGCGCCCCGTCTGAAGCCGCGCTCAGCGATATACCATCACCGGAATCGCGCTGTGCACGAGCACTTTCTGCGTTTCGCTGCCCAGCAGCATGCCGCTGATGCCGCGGCGGCCGTGCGACGCCATGATGATCAGGTCGCATCCCCGCTGGCGTGCCGCCTGCAGTATCGCTTCGTAGGGCTGGTCGGACCGCACCAGCTCGGTCGTGAACGGCACGCCGGCTTCGCGCGCCGCATTCGCCACCACGGCCAGCTGCTGGTTGCCGCGTGCTTCGCTGGCGGCCAGGTATTCGTCCTCGGTGCTCTCGAGCATGTCGGCATTCGCCGTGAAGGTCTTGAAGTCGGGCAGCGCCGTCATCCCGACAAGCTCGGCGCCGGTCTCCTTGGCAAAGCGCACACCGGCGAGCACCGCGTGCGCAGACAGTTCCGACCCGTCGGTGGGCAATAGAATCCGTTTGAACATGATGGCTCCTCGAACCCGTCGCGCGACCAGCGTCCGCGCATGGTCACCCGCGTGCGGTCGGCCTTAGTCTGCGGTGCGAAGACGGGCGAGGTTTGATCCGCATCAAAAGGGCGCGGTCAGGGGCACAGGAAAAGGCCCGCGAATGCATCGGCTTGCGGATGCCTGACGCGTTGGAAGACTGTGCCTGGCTACAGCGTCAATTCGTCGGATCGGGTTTCACTCGGGTGAGTTGGTAGTCCGCCGCGGAACGTTCAAGCGCCAGGCCCAGAACGTCCTTGAGCTCGTCGGCGCTCGCGCCATTGTCGAGCTGGCGCTTCGCAAAGGTGTTGCGCAAGGTGCGCCCGCCGGAGCGCGACAGGTCCATTCCGGCACGTTCGAAGGTGGCCCGCATCTGCACGTAGACGGTTTTCCTGGTCATCCTGGCGCCGGTCAGGTTGGCCGGGAAGACGAACTGGCCCGGGATCGCCATCGTTTCCCGCTCCTGCAGCCAGGGGCGCAGCTCATCAACACCTTCGCGGGGGAGGGTGATCGTATGTTCATGGCTCGTGTCGTGTTTCTCGTCCGGGGTGATGGTCAGCATGATCGATCCGTCGATGGAGACCTGGCGGCCCACCTCCGGGATCAGCAAGCCGATCGCTTCGGACACGCGCAGCCCGGCCAGTGCAATGACGACCTGCATGGCCCGGTCGCGCCGCCGCTTCCAGCCATCGAAGGGCGTGCTGTTTCGGCGCCGTGGTGCTTCCGCCGGCAGGGCGGCAAAGAAACGCTCCAGCTGATCCTCCGACAAGGTTCGCCCGGCCTCATCTTTTGTCATGTGGGCGCGGTCGATGCCGAGGATCGCCTGCTGCGCCGGATTGGGCGCCACTTCGAGGTGCTCGTAGCAGCGCTCCAGCAGACGCAGGTAGCGGTAGGCGATCTTGCTGTTCAGAACGCGCTTGCCCTTGACGGTGCGGTCAATGAAACGCACCAGGTCTGCCTGCGTTACCGTCGAGAAGGTGAGTCCTTGTTCCAGGATCCAGCTCGCCACGTTCGCGAACATGAAAACATAGATCTTGGCCGATTCGGCAGATAGCGCCCTCATAGTGCCGTCTGCGCGCAAGCGGCGGCCAGTCTCTGCGAAGGCCGTGGTGGACACGAATTCCTTGAATGCCCGAACCGGGTCGGCATTCCACGAAGCCAGAGCATGCATGGTGGGCCTTATTGGATTGTGATGGTATGCCTTATTATAAAACGTAACTAACCAACGCGGATTTTCAAAAAAACAAACTACTTATGCGCTAACGACTACTAAACAGATAACAATAATCAACCAAAGCCACCAGGGAAGAGGGTTTTTGACCAATCTTTTCGTCGCCACGTATGATTGGAATGGCAATTGTTTTTGGCGCATTTTCGCGACCTTTTGTCTTGAGTAATTCAAGGTAAGGAGAAACCGGCAGGGGACGGGTGCCTCTCGCGAGGCCAGGCATGGCCTGGTTCCGTCCAGCCGCCACCGAAAACAATGTTCGAGCCGTACACGAAAAGTGATCCGCGGCTCGCCGAACCATCAGAGGACTGTGGCGCCAGCCTGTCCGTGTGCCGCACGCATGGTTGCGAACGGATCCGCGGCGTCCATATAGCGCATGGCAGAGTGGGCATCCTGCCAGCCTACGTATTCCATCAGTGTTTTCAGGTCCCAACCGTTCGACGTCGCCCAGTTGGCGAAGCCCCGGCGTAACGAATGACTGCTGTACTGGTGCGCGAGCGCGATGCCTGCGTTATGAAACAGGGTCCTCAGCACCGGAACCAGGCTGTTGATATGCAGCCCGGCTTCGCTGATGTTTCCCCATCGATCGACGGCGCGAAAGACGGGGCCATCGGTGATGCCTGCCAATGCAATCCAGGCGAGATACGCGTCGACCGGACAAAGTGCACGCAGTGCGGGTGCCTTGAACGTCTTGCCGCGGGACTCCCGATCGCCTTTTGATTGGGAAAGGAAGCAAGTCATTCCCTGGCCAGACACCGCATTGACGTGCTCAACCCGCAAGCGTGCGAGCTCGTCGCCGCGAAAACCACGCCAGAAACCCAGCAGGAGAAGGGCACGGTCGCGTGTGTAGCGCAGCTGTTCCGGCTTGCGGCCGACCAGCGCGGCAGCCGCAATCGCTTCATCGAGCCAATGCGCGATCTGGCCCACCTGTTCGAGCTGGATCGGCCTTGCCTGTTTCTGCTGTGCAGGATGCAAGGCACGGATCCCCTTCATCACTTTGCGCACGATTTGAGACTTGGTAGGGTCGGCAAACCCATGCGTGTGATGCCAGTCGGCGAGCGCCGCCAGGCGCTGCTGCAGCGTGCTGATCGACAGCGTCTTGGCGTGCTCGGCGAGATAGCGCGCGACGGTATCAGGACTCGCCGGCAGCAGGCCACCCCATTCCGCCTCGAAGTGCTGCAAGGCGGAGCGGTAACTGCGCCGCGTGTTTTCGCGCGTGGCGGCGCGCGCATAGATCTCGACGGTGCTCATGATGCGTTTTATCCAAAAAGCCCCCGGCAGAGGGCGGCTGTACTGGTCAACTGGATTTTAACGCCAGAACAGATGCTCATGCGGGATAATTTCTTATTATCAAGCGTGATTTTTGGCCGAGTCGCCACCGATAAAGAAATAAATACGGTATGTAATATGGTAGTGTGTAACTAGTACGTTATTTTAACGAGGATCGATATGGCGCGCGCCGGAGTGTATTTTTCTGACGTCAAACGCGCACGGGATGGCCTGGTGGCCGAGGGACGGCATCCCTCCATCGACGCCGTCCGAGCCGCGCTTGGCAATACCGGATCGAAGACCACGATCCACAAATATCTGCGCGAGATCGAGGCCGGGGAGGGTGCCCGGAAGGCCGGCGTAAGCGACGCCATCGGCGCCCTGGTCACCCAGCTTGCCGATCAGCTCCAGGCCGAATCCGCTATCGAAGTCGAAGCGATTCGGGCCCGGATGGCTGAACAGCACGAAGCGCACGAGCAGGCTCAGGCCGGGCTGGAAGCGCAGCTTGCCGACGCACGGCAGACGCTGGAGGCGGTTTCCCGGCAACTGGCAAGGACCGAGCACGACCTCGCCGGGCTAAAAGAACAGCTGGGCGTTGAACAGATCGCCCGGCACACCGCCCAACAGCACAATCGCGATCTCGGCGAACGGCTGGCCGACGCGCAGCAGCACCAGGCATCGCTGGAAGAAAAGCACCGGCATGCGCGCGACGCGCTGGAGCACTATCGAAGCGCGTCGAAGGAACAGCGCGAACAGGAGGTCCGGCGGCACGAGCAGCAGGTCCAGGCCTTGCAGGCCGAACTGAGGCAGGCGCAGCTTGGTGTCTCGGCCAAGCAGGAAGAACTGACCCACCTGAACAAGGAAGCCGCAGCGCTCGCCACCGAACTCGGCACGAGCAAGCAGTCCTTGCACCTTGAACGGGAAACCGGCCGGAGCCTCGCACGCAAGGTCGAGCAGCTGCAGGCAGGCGAAACGCGCGCGGCCGTGCTGGAGGCAGAGCTGGCCGAGAGCCGGTCCCGGGTGTCGGCAGCTGAGCAGGCATCGGCACGCGCTGCGGAACTGTGCCTCGAACTGCGCCAGCAAAAGGCCGTGCTCGAGGCCCGGCTGGCCGGCGCCCAGGACGCGGCCGCGCTGGAGGAACGCCTGGCCAAGCTGGACAAAGCAGTGTTCGGCGCGGGAGAAGGGCGGGAAGCCGGGGAGTGACTTTGTCGAAAAGCCGCGCTACGACCAGGCTTAAATCTGGCGCATGCCGCCGTCGACGAACAGTTCGATTCCGCTCACGAAACTCGCGTCGTCCGATGCGAGGAAGACCGCGGCCTTGGCAATCTCGTCCGGCTCACCCACGCGGCCCATTGGAATCAGCGAAGCGAGATGGTCGAGGAACCCTTGCTGCTGACCTGGATCGGAACCAACTAGTTCGACCAGGCCAGACGTCTTGATTGGACCAGGGCTGAGGGTGTTCACACGGATACCGCGCCCTTTCAAATCGATAATCCAGTTCCGGGCGAACGCACGCACGGCCGCCTTCGACGCAGCATAGACACTGAACGATTCGGTACCGCCACTGGCCGCAGTCGAGCCGGTCAGGATCACCGACGAGCCTTTGCCCAGCAGCGGCAAGGCGGTCTGCACGGTGAACAGGGTGCCTTTCACGTTGCGCGAAAACGTGTCGTCGAAGTGTTCCTCGGTGATCTGGCCGAGGGGCAGGAGCGAGCCGCCGCCGGCGTTTGCTACCAGCACGTCGAGCTTGCCATGCTTCTGGTTGATCTGTTCGAACAGTGCCTGCAACTGCGCGATATCCGACGAGTCGACCCGCGCGCTTTCCACGCCATCGCCAATGGCCTGGACGGCTGCATCAAGTTCGGCCTGGCGGCGACCGGTGATGTAGACTTTTGCGCCTTCGCTAACGAAGCGCCTGGCGATGGCCAAGCCGATGCCGGTGCTTCCGCCGGTAACGACCGCTACTTTTTGTGCAAGTTTCAGTGACATGATTTCCTATGGCTGTTTGATCGCGTCTGGATGTGAACGCAGAACTCAGTGTGCGGCGGGAGCGAAAGAGGGAGAAGACAGGCGGGAGTCATATCATTTATGCTTGTACTGCATGGATCGAATGGGCGCGTGCCAAAATGGATAAATTGCTGTGGATGCATTGCTTCGTGCGAGCCGTCGAAACCGGAAGCTTCTCCGCGGTCGCCAGGGAGCTGCAAATCGGCCAGCCGAATGTGAGCCGGCACATTGCCTCGCTCGAGAGACTGCTCGACACGCGCTTGCTGCATCGCTCGACGCGTCAGCTGGCGATGACGCAGGAAGGGCAGAAATACTATGCGCAGGCACGTCACGCACTCGATGTCATCTCGCAAGCTGAGTCCGATGCGCGTGGAGAACAGAATCCTCATGGCTTGCTCCGGGTGGCGTGCGCGGAAAGCCTGGGTACCGAGGTGCTCATGGCATCCATGCCGGAGTTCCTGTCCCGCTATCCGGACGTACAAGTCGAGCTGCGGCTCGGCGACAACTACATCGACTTGATCGCCGAAGGCGTTGATATCGCGGTTCGGGGCGGGGCACTCAAGGACAGTGCGTTCAGGGCGCGTCGTGTCGGTACATCGGAGCGTATCTGCGTCGCCAGCAAGGCGTACCTGGCGGCACATGGGGCGCCGGCCGAACCTCCTGATCTGCTACACCACGAATGCGTCATCTACACCTTGTTGGGAAGCGGGGGCTGGCCATTCAAGACCGGCGAAGTGCATGTCGGCGGCCGCCTGCGGCTGAACAGCCTGGAAGGCATTCGACGCGCGGTCTCGCGCCACATGGGCATAGGCTATCTGCCATCATGGATGGTTGCCGGCGAACTCGAACGTGGTGAACTCCAGGCGGTATTGACCGATTACACGGCAGTCGGCACGCCGTTGAACGCCTTGTATGCGGCCGAGCGGCTGCTTCCTCAACGTGCATCGGTGTTCATCGAATTTATCAGCAGCGTTTTTTCCGCGACACGCGGACTCAACGGGGTATCCCTCGTTTAGGTCCCGTTGCTTGAGGCCGGCTTTTCTACAACTGTTCGCGAGCGTGGGCCGAGTTCCCGGACATTACCGATAATAAGAATGACTTCGCATAATCTATATTATGTCAAATGCGTTCTCCAGCAAGGCTGATAATCTATGGGACAGCAGTTCCCTGCCTGGTCCGGGCTGCGAGAAAGACGTCGGCGCGAACCTGCAGATTTCAGGCGACTTGACCGCACTTCGCTGTCGAACTTGTCCGCTGCCGGGGCCACTCTGCTGGATCGCCGCCGCTCCCAGAGATACGCCCTGCGATTCAGCATTCAGCCTGGAACGTTGCCAGGTCGTCAGCGTGTTCGACCGGTGCGGCTACGCGCTGCTGAACGCGAACCGGATTTTGCAACTGGAGGATGACGGCGGCTCGGCTCCACGCGCCACGCAGCGTGAACCTGCAGCGCCGTCTTCGCTCTTCCTATGCGGCATGGCAGCGCCGAAGCGAATGAACGGCGCATCGTCTCCGACCGCGCCTGGCTCGAAGAAGGAAGCTCCCGCTAGCCCGGACTCGAGCCGTCACGATGGACGGGCGCGAATCCCGAACCGCCGGCGGCCACCCTGGTTCGCGAACAGTGTCATGCGCTAAACGGGACGTTGCGGGCGACATCAGTTCGCAGCGCTGCCATGGCGCTGGCGAGCCCGGCCGCGACAGGAGCTAGCAGGCTTTACAGGCGATCGGCAAGCTGCCAGATAGCTCTCGATTCCTGCAGAGTTGCCATCGATCCGACCAGACTGCGCCGGCATGAATGGAATAGGTCGCCTGAACCATCGCGAAGGCGAACGCTTGCCCACACACTGGTTGGCCTCGCCGTCGCTCGCGGCAGAGCAGTTGCGAGACCTCCACTGCCGTGCCCGTGCCCTGGATCGGACCAAACTCGACAATAGTAAACATAATGTCGAGTTCTCTGATTTGTCTGCACTTGAGCGGATCAGCGCTGGCTCGGCTGACGCATTGGTTTTTGCGCCAGGCCAGCCGATCGTGAAGCGCCAGTCGACCGGTCGCCGGTTGCAATCGCCAGCGGCAAGGCTTTTTCAAGTCGTAGAGCAGCATTCAGTTCATCCATTAATTTGGTCGGGAATCTTGCCCTGACCCTTGCCGCCACCACCCTGAGCTGCGCATGGAAAAGGCTTTTGCCTTCGCCTGGATCTCGATCCCGTGATCGCGCAGCCGGTGACGGGGCACTTTCAGTGATCATTCGGTGCTCCGGTTATCCAGCCTGCTCGCGGATCGATTTCACGGTGCCTCTTCCCCGTGTCTGCAACGCTTCCTGGATATGCTGGATCGGCGAGGTCTTTGGCGTCCAACTGCACACGTGCCCCTCTCCAGCTCCGGGCCGCCCTGCTCCGGCGTGTGCCCGCACGTTCTGTCCAACTTACCGCTGTCAGGAAGCTCCCCGGGGCCTGCTTTGGTGGTGCACTGCACAGACAAAGGTTGCGGCGCCGCGAGACTATGGTCAACCGATAAAGGTGCGGAGTGGCGGTCACCAGGCTGCCACCGCGTGTGGAAAGGCTTGCATTGCAAAATTTTCAGTGGTTTATGCTCGTTGGCGGCCTGATGGTTGCGCGCGGCCTCTGGGGCTCGACAATTGCCCGCTTGCCTTTCACGTCGGCCACCATTTATCTTGCCATTGGCCTGGCGCTGGGCCCGCTGTTCCTCAACCTGTTCCGCTTTGATCCACTGCGCGAAGCGCCGGTGCTGGAGGTCGTTGCCGAAGTGGCGGTCCTGATCTCGCTGTTTTCGGCCGGCATCAAGATGCCCGTACCGTTCACATGGTCGCGCTGGCTCCCCGCGATACGCCTTGCCTGGCTGGCGATGGCGCTCTCTGTCCTCCTGATCTCGGGCTTCGGTGTGCTTGTACTTGGATTGCCCGTTGGCGCGGCAATCCTCCTTGGCGCCATCCTGGCACCGACCGATCCGGTGCTGGCAACCGACGTCCAGGTGCGCCATGCCGGTGACAATGATCCGCTACGGTTCACCCTCACCTGTGAAGCAGGCCTGAACGATGGCAGTGCCTTCCCCTTCGTCATGCTCGGGCTGGGTCTGTTGGGCCTGCATGAACTTGGCGAGGGGGGAACTACGTGGCTTCTCGTCGATGTCGCCTGGGCAACTGCAGGCGGTATTGCCGTGGGCATTGCGTGCGGGGCCACCCTCGCCTACCTGAGCGCCGCTTTACGCAAGCGCATCGCCAAACACGAAGTGCTCGACGACTTGCTTGGCCTTGGCTTGATTGGCGTGTCCTATGGCATCGCCTTGTCGGTGCATACCTACGGCTTCCTCGCCGTTTTTGCTGCTGGCGTCGCCTTGCGCCAGACCGAGTTGCGGCTGATCCACGCCCGGACGAACGACGAGGGTCTGCTCGAGCCCGAGGTCGATGAAGCCCACACGCCCGCCGTGGTGCCAACCGCCCCGACGGTGAGCGGCGGCGCACTGGTGTTCAAGGAGCATCTCGAACGCTTGTCCGAACTGACACTGGTTCTGCTGTTGGGCGGCGCCGCCAGCTTGGCCCTCGCCGAGTGGCGGCCGTGGCTGCTGGCCTTGTTCGTATTCTTTATTGCGCGCCCCCTGAGTGTGCTCACAAGCATGATCGGTGCCGGTATCGGCGGACGCGCGACCGCCATCACGGCATGGTTCGGCGTACGCGGCATTGGTTCGATCTACTATCTGACCTATGCCATCAACCATGGCTTGCCACCATCCCTGGGGCGTGAGCTGATCAACGCAACTCTGGCCGTGATTATGCTGTCGATCCTGCTGCATGGAGCAAGCGTGACGCCTCTGCTCAACCGATACTGGCGCTGAGCGGGCATGAACGGAAGCACGTGCGAATCACCCGACCAGTCAAGACAGGAGGTGACCAGGTGGAATACAAGATTGCGCGAGGCGCAAGAAGCGACCCCAGCGAAGCGCTCGCTGCGCTGGAAGAAGAAGTCAATGCGAACCTGGCCACGGGCTGGCGTCCGATTGGTGCGGTGACCTTTACGTTTTTTGGGAACTACGAGAAGCCCTCTCATGGTTTTGTCGCACTCCAGGCAATGATCAGGGACGCTCCTTGAGCTGGCGGCGGAGGACGAAGTAACTCGGCGACACTGTCGGTGTAACACCGCTGGCACGTGCACAGTGACGCCAACACAATTTGCCCAAATGTATAACGCGTGGAATAGCATGCAATAAAGATGTCAGGCGCTGCAGCCGTTGCGTCTAATCGGTCTCTGCTGGCGCCAAGGAGGGCGCGCCCGTCGGGGCGGACCGCACGATGTTCCCCCGCTTGGCGGCAAGGACGACTCGCACGACCCCGCTCCCCGTTCGTACCTTTAGCCAGGCATTGATCCGCTTCACCTCGTCCGCTCGGGGCAGGCGGCGGCAGTCCGCGCTGAGGAAGGGCACGGGTGCTCCCTGCCCTTCCCCCGCCGGCACCGCCCTGCCCGTCAGCACGTTCCCACATTGCGGATACTGGGCCTCGAACTCGCGCGTCACGGCGGCGGCCTGATCTATCCAGCCCCGCTGCCCCGTCAACTGCTTCCGCAATGCGGCGATCGCCGCATCCTTGTCCTGCAGGGCCTGCTGGTTGTTGCGCACGATATCGGCCAGGAGTTCGGCCTTCAGGCCGCCGACATCGATCTTGTCGGTGTCGGCAGCCTGCGCCTGGTGCACGGACAGGCGTGCGTGCTTCAACCCCGCCGCCGGCAGGCGCGCTTCGATCGCCTTGATCGAGGATACGGGAAGCCGCGGCCCTATCAGCGTGACCTCGATCTCGTGGGAGGCCGGCGTCAGGCGCGTATCGAGCACGTGCACCTTTGCCACCTTGAATTCCTTGCGGACGAAGTCGCGCGCCCGGCTCTTGAAGACTTCGTTGTCCACCAGGCGCGCGGCCAGGTAGATACTGGGCAGGCCGGTCAGCAGAACGATGGCCAGCAGCGCGCCCTTCACATGGCGCTCGCGGCGCGGGTCGAGGAACTTGCGATGCGGCAGGCGCAGGAACTCGATGACCACGACCGCCGCGAAAGCGATGAATACACAATTAATCGAGAACAGGTAAAAGGCCCCGCCGAAAGCGGCCCAGTCGCCGTTGGCCAAACCGTACCCCGCCGTGCACAGCGGCGGCATCAGGGCAGTCGCGATGGCCACGCCCGGAATCACATTCGATTTTTCGCGCCGCGTCTGGCCGATGATGCCCGCCAAGCCACCGGCCAGCGCAATGAGCACGTCCCACAGGGACGGGGTCGTCCGTGCCAGCAACTCGGACTGGGCTTCGTCGAGCGGGGTCAGCATGAAGTACAGCGTCGAGGTGAGCAGGCTGATCCCGGCAGCGATGGCAAGGTTCGCCAGCGAACGGCGCACCAGGGCGAAATCGAAGATACCGATGCCGTAGCCGAGCGCGACGATCGGGCCCATCAGCGGCGAGACGAGCATGGCGCCGATAATGACCGCGTTCGAATTCGTGTTCAGGCCGACCGAGGCGATCACGATGGCCAGCATCAGGATCCAGGGCGTGGCGCCCCGCAACTCCACACCGGCGCGCAAGCTGCGGTCGATCTCGGCGTCGTCTGCCTTGTCGTCCAGCAGGCTGAAGCGATGGGCGATCGCCTCGCGCAGGGAGGGTGAGCGTGGTCGGGATGGAGGTGCGTTCATAGGCTGGTCCATGACTATGTGACGATCATCTCGCGCATACGGCGCTTCAGTTCGCGTTCGCGCCGCGCTTCCTCCAGCCAGTCTTCCCGCAGGGCGCGCCACAGGGAAATCACCATCAGGACGATCACCAGGGCAAACGGTAATGCGAACAGTATGGTGGCACTCTGCACGGCCTTCAGTCCACCCGCCAGCAGCAGGCTGATCGCAATGCCTGCCACCAGCACGCCCCAGAGCACCTTGATTTTGCGGGGCGGGTTCGGGTTGCCGCCGGTACTCATCATGCCAAGTACCAGCACGGCCGAGTCTCCGGACGTGACAAAAAAGACGAACACAAGCAATGTGGCGAGTACCGACATCACCAGCCCGAACGGCATCGCATCGAACATGGCGAACAGGCCGGTCGCCACATCCGCCTTCACAGCTTCCGCCAATGGCACATGCTGCCAGATCTCCATGTGCAGGGCGGTTCCGCCGAAGATCGAGAACCACAGGAAGGCCGCCAGCGACGGCGCCAGCACGGTACCGAGAATGAATTCACGGATGGTGCGTCCGCGCGAGACACGAGCGATGAACAGTCCCACGAACGGGGACCAGGAAATCCACCAGGCCCAGTAGAAGATCGTCCAGGTGCCGACCCAGGTGCTGTCGCGGAACGGCGTTGCACGCAGGCTCATTCGGATGATCTCGCTCAGGTAGCTGCCAAGGGTATTGGTGAAGGTATCGATGATCGCCACCGTCGGTCCCAGCAGGAACACGATCAGGGCCAGCAAGGCTGCGACGCTCATGTTGAAGTTGGACAGGTAGCGGATACCCTTCTCGACGCCCGTGACCGCCGACGTGATGAATACGATGGCGGTCAGGACGATGATCGTCACCTGAGCCGCCCCGCTGACCTCGACGCCGAACACGGCGTTCAGGCCACTGTTGATCTGCAACGCACCGACGCCGAGCGAAGCGGCGACGCCGAAAGCCGTGGCCACCACGGCAAGGCCATTGAAGAGCCCACCCATCGACCGTACCGGCGCCCAAGGCAAGGCGCCAATCACCGTACTGATCAGGGGACTGCCGGCGCGCCTGTACTGGAAGAACGCAATCGCCAGGGCCACCACGCTGTACACAGCCCATGGGTGAATGCCCCAATGGAAGAACACGTAACGCATTGCCGCATTCGCCGCTTCCGGCGTGTGCGACATTGTGCCCGGCGGAGCGGTGGCGTAATGCGATACTGGCTCGGCAACGCCCCAGAACACCAGGCCGATCCCCATGCCGGCGGCGAACAGCATGGCGAACCAGCTCCCGACACCGAACTCGGGCTCTTCATCCTCGCTGCCGAGTTTCAGGTTGCCGTAGCGGCTGAAGGCGACATAGGCTGCGAATACGACCAGGCCCAGTACGACCCACAGGTACAGCCAGCCGAAATTGCGGGTCAGCCCCGCCAGCAGGATGTCGAACGCGGCGCCCATGCTACCGGGGGCAAAAATGCCCCATAACACGACGGCCAGGATGAAACCTGCAGAAAGCAGCATTTGCATGTTTGCCCACTCCTTTATGTTTATTTTGCGTGTGGGAAAAACCCGGTTCAGTCCCGGCGGGCAGACCCCGCCTCCTCCTCAAGGGTCCCGGATGTGGACGGGACGACCGTTACGCGCCCGGGAAAGTCGTGCGCCGCTAGCGGGCACCGCTGTTGGACGAAGTTCTGTCGGAACGAAGGTATCCGGTCGCTCTTGTCCGCCGGGCGATCGCAGAAACGCCAGGCTCCGTAGGGAGATGAATTGTAGCAACTGGAAAGCATTTGTACAAATGCACATCAACCCGGCCGTACGGCTCGAGCTGTTGCGGGTAGCCGACCCGACGACCTCCCGCTCGCACGCGGCGCCGTCGCCTGACGAACTGACGCAGCTCGCATCACCCGAATTGACCAGGCGAGTGCCACTGCACGAGAGTTCCTCGCCGCTGAAAACATCGGCCATGGGGCGCAGTGCCGTCCGGGGGAACCGCCCTCCAGATCGCCGATCATGTTACGTACGGCGGCAGCGCCGATGTGATCATGGGCACACGTGGACCGGGACCGATGGAGAACCTGGTGACCCGGTCGGAGGCATCACGCGTGATTTACCACGTTCAGTTGCCTATTACGCTCATCAAACAGGTTTGCCCTGTCCAGTTGCATGGGCGCTCTGGTCGCGGCCAGGACCCTGCCCTCAACCGAACAGCTTGATCGCCGTCGCCGCCACCAGCTGCCCCTGGTGGCGCGCCCCGTCCAGTTCATTCCGGCTGGGCTGGCGCTCGCCCTTGCCGCCTGCGATGGTGCTGGCGCCGTAGGGGCTGGCACCGGTGATTTCGTCGAGGGTCATCTGGCCGGCGAAGCTGTATGGCAGGCCGACCACGACCATGCCGAAGTGCAGCAGGTTGGTGATGATCGAGAACAGCGTTGTCTCCTGGCCGCCGTGCTGGGTGGCGGTCGAGGTGAAGGCGGCGCCGACCTTGCCGTGCAGAGCGCCGCGCGCCCACAGGCCGCCGGTCTGGTCGAGGAAGGTGGCCATCTGCGACGGCATGCGGCCGTAGCGGGTGGGCGCGCCGATGATGATGGCGTCGTAGCCGGGCAACTCGTCGACGGTCGCGATCGGTGCTTGCTGGTCCAGCTTGAAATGGGCATTCCGGGCAACGGCCTCGGGAACCGTTTCCGGCACCCGCTTGACCACTACTTCCGCCCCGGCCGCCCGCACACCTTCGGCCATGGCGTTCGCCATCTGCTCGATGTGGCCATAGGTGGAGTAATACAGAACCAGTACCTTCGCCATGCGACTCTCCTCGACAATGAAATGTAAAAAGGATGACGGCGACTGCCTGCAGTCGGCAGTTCATCCGCGCGCTGCCTATGCTACCCCTATCCCGCGGGGCGGCTCGTCCGGAACAGCTCCGTCAAAGCCTGCCTTGATTCTTTGGGATACTTTCCAGGCGGTTCAAAACCCTCTTCCTTGGTCGCTTGGGCGAGTATCGCGATTGTTTTCGTAGTCGGTGGCGTTAAAGATGATGGTTTTTTAAAAACGCTCTGTTGGTTAGTTACGTTTCTTGCCGGAGTGCCCCGCCGCAATCGGTTGCGCATGGCCTCGTCAGGAATTCGCGTCCACGGCGGCGCCTGCCGAGACCGGCCTGCGCTTGCGCGCCGCCGGAACAATCCCGGACACATTCCAGCACTGTCACTTCTCGCGCTTCTTCTCGACCGAGGCGATGATCTCGTCGTGCCGTTCGTGATCGGTCTTGTGCAGGTAGGCCGCCGTGGTGGCGATGTTGGCATGCCCTGCCGTGTCCTGGAGCGTTTTCAGCTGCACGCCATTGTTCGCGTGGTTGGTCAGCATGCTGTGGCGCAGCCAATGCACGGACGCGTGGCGCAGGCTGGCCGCAATATCGGCCTCCCCTGCCTGTGTCGCCGCCGATGCCGCTTCGGCGAAGACCCCTTTCAGGGCCTCGGCCGCCGCCTCGTCGGTGAGGCGCCTCACCGTGCGGCTCCTGCTCGACAGCACGAGCGGCATGCGGTCGGCACGCACAGTGTGCGGCGGCAAGCCGAACGCCTCGCGATACTGCCGGAAGGCGTCGAGCATTTCCTCGGGCACCGGCAGGCGGCGCGGCTTGTTCCCCTTGCCCAGCACATCGATCCACCAGCGACCATTGCCCTCGGTATAAATGGCGCCCATGTCCGCACCAACGAGTTCGTTCAGCCGCGCGCCCGTATGGGCAAATGCGACCAGCAGGAAACGGTCGCGCTCGCGCCGGCGCAAGGCGGCCGGGGAATCGGGCAGGCGGCGCGATACGATCGCCACCGCAAGCGCGATGGCTTCCGGTGTGAGGTAGCGCGTGATGCGGCTGGCCAGCGGTGCGCGCACGTTGCGCACCAGGGCGCCGGGGTTGCGGCGCAGGTAGCCGGTATGCTCGGCAAACGCGAGCAAGCCCTTGACGGCGATCATTGCCTGGCGCCGGCTCGGGTCCGACAGCGGCCCGGTGAACGGGCGATAGCGCGGGTCGCTGCGCGGCCATTTGGTCTTCGAGATCCAGTCCGGCGGCGGGTTGCGCAGGAATTCCTTGTAGGCGTTCAGGTCCGCGACGTTCAGCTGGGCCAGGGTTTTCTTTGCTTCTTCGCGGCACCAGGTCAGAAAGCGATATAGTTCCTTTTCGGTGTTGGCAATCGACTTGGCGCTCAGTTCGCCATTGGCGATGAACTCGCGGGCGATCTCGATATCGGTCTGGGCTTCGGTAATCGGGTCGTCGGCGACCCGGAACATCTTGACGTCGAGGCGGCCGCTGGGCGCGGCTTCACCGGCGTCGGGCGCGGGCGGTCTCAGGTCGATAGGGAGGAATTTTGTCATGGCTGGGCTGCAAACTACTGTATTTTTGTACAGTATAGCACGAGCCCTCATGCACATCCATATTCGTCTTGCAAACATGCCAAGCCGGGCCGCCCTCTTCTTACCACCCTGACAAGGATCAACCATGAACCCCCTGCACCTCGAACCGACCGATGCCCTGCTCATCGTCGACATGCAGTACGACTTTCTGCCAGGCGGCAGCCTCGGCGTGCCAAACGGGGACCAGGTGCTGGCACCGATCAACCGGCTCCTCGAGCTCTTCACGCAGCAGGGCCTGCCGGTCTACGCCTCGCGCGACTGGCATCCCGCGAATCACTGCTCGTTCGGGGCGCGCGGCGGCCCCTGGCCCCCGCATTGCGTCGCCGGCACCCGCGGGGCCGCGTTTTCCGACGCGCTGCAACTGCCGCCCGGCGCGACCATCGTCTCGAAGGCGGACACGGCCGACGTCGATGCCTACTCGGCCTTCAACGGGACGGGACTGGCCAGGCAGATGCGCGCACGCGGCGTCAGGCGCGTCGTCGTGTGCGGGCTCGCCACCGATTACTGCGTGCTCAATACGGCGCTGGACGCGCGCACGGACGGCTTCGAGGTCCTGATCGTCCCGGAAGCCATGCGCGCAGTCGAGGTGCAGGCGGGAGACGGCGAGCGCGCGATCGGCCGGATGGTCGAGCGGGGGGCGCAACCCGTGCAGGTGGACGAGCTGGTCGGGGAGGCGGCCGGCGCCTGAGCTTGCGCTAATAAAAAACCTGACCGCAGCGTACGCCGCCGGTCAGGCTGGTAGGAATTCGCCCGGCCGAAGCCGGGCTGTGCTTGCAGCGGTTACGCTTTCTTGCCGTTCAGTTTCGAGTGGTGGCGCGCATAGACGAAGTAGATCACCAGGCCAAGCAGCAGCCATATGCCGAAGGCGATCCAGGTGGTGGCGCTCAGGAAGGACATCAGCGCCAGGCAGAAGATGATCGCCAGGGCCGGGACGACCGGCACGCCCGGGCAGCGGAAGGCGCGCGGCAGGTCGGGACGGGTCTTGCGCAGGATGATCACGGCCACCGACACCAGCGAGAACGCTGCCAGGGTACCGATGTTCACCAGTTCCGCCAGCACGCCCAGCGGCACGACGGCGGCGATCAGGCCGAAGACGATGCCGACCAGCCAGGTGGCGAAGTACGGGGTGCCGTATTTCGGGTGCACGGTCGACAGCTTGGCCGGCAGCAGGCCGTCGCGCGACATGGCGTACAGGATGCGGGTCTGGCCGTAGGCCATCACCAGCATCACCGTGCTCATGCCCAGGATCGCTGCCACGTCGACGAAGGCGGCAACCCAGTCCTGGCCCGCGTACTGCAGCGCCAGCGACACCGGGTGGTCAACGCCCTTGAAGTTCATGAACGGCACGATGCCGGTCATGATCGCCGACACCGCCACGTACAGCACGGTGCAGACCGCCAGCGAGCCGATGATGCCGATCGGCAGGTCTTTCGATGGATTCTTGACTTCCTCGGCAGCCGAGGTCACGGCGTCGAAGCCGATGAAGGCAAAGAACACGAGTGCGGCCGCGCTCATCACGCTGCCTGCGCCGAACGGCATGAACGGCTGCCAGTTTTCCGGCTTGACGTAGTTGACGCCGACGACGATGAACAGCAGGACGACGCCGGTCTTGATCAGGACCATCACGTTGTTCACGCGAGCCGATTCGCGCACGCCGAGCGAGAGCATGAAGGTCAGGACGATCATGATCAGGAAGGCCGGCAGGTTGAACACGGTGTCGACACCAGGCTGGGCGCCTGGCGCGGCGCGCAAGGCTTCGGGCAGGACGACGCCGACGCCCGCCAGCAGCGACTGGAAGTAGCCGGACCAGCCCACTGCCACCGTCGAGGTGGCCAGGCCGTATTCCAGCAGCAGGTCCCAGCCGATCATCCAGGCCACGAGTTCGCCCAGTGTCAGGTAGGAATAGGTGTAGATCGAGCCGGCTACCGGCACGCTTGAGGCAAATTCCGCATAGCACAGGGCGGCGAAGCCGCAGGCCACGGCAGCGATGATGAAGGAAAGGGTCAGCGCCGGGCCGGCCGTGACGGCGCCGGTGCCGGTCAGCACGAAAATACCCGTGCCGACAATTGCCCCGATACCCATCAGGATCAGGTCCATCGGTCCGAGGACCTTCTTCAACCCGCCCGGCGCGCGGGCATCCGCGACCATGGTATCGAGATTTTTCGTCCTAAAAATACTCACTACGTGTTCTCCTGTTTTTCATTATCTTTCTCCTCCAGGGAAGGCGCCGGGTCTCATTGGTCGGCTTCCCCCGCTTTGCTGTCGTTCATCCTCCAAACGCTGCACCGATCGAAACACCATGTCGGCGCCCGCGTATGTACGCACGCACCGAAAAGCGATAACAATAAGCCAGCACATCCGCATTATTGCTCCGCCAACCCCGGTTGAGCAAGCTCGCCGTATGGCAACAGCATACGGGACGGTTTTCAGGGGGTGCCGAGCCCGCGCGCCCGGCGCCGGGAGGCCCGCAGGAAGACCCATCCGTACAGGATGAGGTTGATGGCAGCCACGCCGGCGGCGAGCAGAAGCTGGGTATCGCGCGTCAGAGCGCCCGGGTACAGCAGCCACAGGATGTAGTGTTCGATGAAGCTCTCCGGGTAGCCCTCCAGCCCGGCGCGCACGCGCAGCAGGTTCTCGAGCGCGGTCAAGGGGCAGCCGCGCCCGGTCAGTTCGACGAAGACGCCCCAGGCCGCGGCCGGCAGGTGCAGCCACACCAGGCGCGGCCAGCGCGGCAGCAAGGCGGCGCCGAAAACGACGAACAGGACGAAGGCCAGGTGAACCAGCAGCACCAGCGCCGACGCTAGCGCATAGCTCATGAACGCCTCCGCGCTGTAATATGGACGATCGAATACATGGTTAATTGAATTATGGAGGAACCCGTATGTCCAGCCCACGTTTTTTGCCGCTGCTTGCCGCCGGCCTGATCGCATTGCCGGCCCTCGCGGGCGCCGCGAAACCCACCGTCGAGGTCTACAAGACCGCCAGCTGCGGTTGCTGCAAGGGATGGGTCAAGCATCTCGAAGCGAACGGATTCACGGTCAAGGCGCACGATGTGCCCGATCCCGGCGACTACCGCGAGAAATTCGGCATTCCGCAGGAGCTTGGCTCCTGCCACAGCGCGCGGGTCGGCGGCTATGCGCTGGAAGGCCATGTGCCCGCGGCCGAGATCAAACGGCTGCTGGCCAGCAAACCGAAGGCGACCGGACTGGCGGTGCCTGCCATGCCGCTCGGCTCCCCGGGCATGGAAGGGCCGCGCAGCGATCCATACGATGTGCTGCTCGTGAAAAAGGATGGCAAGACTGCAGTGTTCAAGCGCTACGAGTAAGCGGCGTATGATTGGCAGGATTACACCCAAGGAGAACAGCATGGCAGAACCGACAACTACACCAGGAAGCAGCCAGGACTCGACGACGATCGGCATCGGTGGCGCGACCAGCGGCCAGGCCGGCGCCACGCCGTCGCATGAAACGCAGGCCGAAACCGGCGGCAGTGGCGGCGCACAGCTGACGCACAGCCACGGCGAGATTCAGGACGACGGCACAGGCAAGCCCGCCTCCCCTGCCAGCCAGGCCGGCGCCCCTGAGAGCGCCCTGCAAACGGGCGCGCGTGGCGCACTCGACACCCGGCCGGAACAAGGCGGGGGAACCGGGACCGGCATCGGCAGCCGGGAAAGCGGCGCCAACCAGTCCCAGGACGATCTCCCCCCGGGCTAACGCACTGGCGGGACCGACTCCTGCAGCTTGATCATGCCGTGCTCACCCGGATCGACGTCCGGGGTGGTGCCGGTCATGGCAGCTTTCGCCATCTGGAACAGGCGCACCATCTTGCTGTCGTTCGAGTCCCAGTATTCGGCGCTGTGCGGCGCCACGCGCACCAGAACCACATGCTCGTCCTCGGGCCCGTGCGGGAACCAGGCCTGCACCATCGGGTTCCACAGCGCGCGGATCCGTTCGCGGTCGACCACGCGCTCGGCCGTTCCGCTGATCGAGACGTACAGGCTGTCGTCGGGCTGGGCGAAGCTGACGTTCACTTCGGGCTGGACGGCGATATTCTGCCAGAGCGGAGTGTGGATCGAGGTGTAGAACCACAAGCCGCCCTGGTCGTCCGTTTCCTGGTTCGTCATGGGGTGGCTGATCAGGTGGCCGTGTTCGTCGACCGTGGTGAACATCGCAAAGCGCATCGAGCTGATCTTGTCGGCCAGCGCGGCGACCTGTGCGGAAGCGTTCGTGGACATGGCATCTCCTTCATGTAAATGAATTTACATACTAGACCGTATCGGCGGCGCGCTCCGTGCGGGGCCGAACCTTTTCGCCCCGCCCCGCCATTCGCCCTGCCCGTCATCGCGCGCCCGGCTGGTAGCGTCCCGGTGCGAGGATGCCGGCCGGGTCGAGCGCAGCCTTGATGCGGGCCACCGTGCGCCAGTAGGTGTCGCCGTCGGGATCGAGCTGGCCCATCGAGTGGTTGCCGACACGGTAAGGGATATAGCCGGCGTCCATCATCCGCCCGAACACTTCGTCGTGACAGGCCCGGGCACGCGCGGTCTCCTCGGGGTCGTCCTTGTCGTAGGCCACGGTCAGCACGCCGCCCAGGGCGCGTTCGTTGATCATGCTGAAGGTCGCAAACAGGTCGAAGCCGTGCTTCCAGAAGACCGTCTGGGCCAGGTCGTGCACTGCCAGCATGTCGGTGCCGCGCAGCGGCAGCACGGGCGACACCCATAGCAGGCCGCAATTGTCGCGCGCCGGGTCGGCCGCCTGTGGAAACGTCTTCGGCAGCCCGCCGCGCCGCCGCCAGTAAGCGCCAGCCAGGAAGCGTCCGCTCGGCGTGCCGTGGTTCATCCCGAACAGCGACTGCGCAATCGCCACCCTGGTGCCGAGCTGGCGGCCGATCCGGGTGTCGCCGAAGGCCCGGGCCAGCAGTCCCCCGATCCGCAGTTTGCGTTCGGTGATGAAGATGGTGCGTGCCGGCGTGCCGCGCAGGGCCCGGCGCAGCGCCTGGCGCGCAGCGGCAACCTGGGCATGCGAGCCATACAGGGCGCCGGACACGGTCCAGGGCTTGACCCCGGCCGCCCGGCACATTGCACCGCGCAGCGCTTCCGGCAGGCGCGCTCCCTGCGGCACCTGTGCGCGCGGGAAGACGCCGCCACCGGACAGGGCACGCATGTCGTTCCCGATATGCAGGATGCTGCGCAGGGTGCCATCGAGCCGCAGGGGCCGCAAGGCGTCGACGACCGCCGCGATGTCGCCATGCGCCGGTACGCTGCACAGGAAGTGGTTCACGCACTCGACCCGCGGCATGAGCCAGATGCCCAGTTGCGTGACGATGCCCATGTTCGACTGCGTGAACAGGCCGTCGAGGAAGGGCCCGACCCCATACGGGAACAGGTGGGCCGTGCGCGCGTTGCGGTAGTGGCCGAACCCGGTCTTGAGCACCTCGCCGTCGGCCAGCACGATCTCCATGCCGGCCACATGCTGCAGGCGATTGCCGTAGGGCGAATGGCCGAAGCCGCGCTCCATGATGTTGCCGACATAGCTGGTGTCCGGGCCGGCGCCGGTGCAGTCCGCCCACAGCGGCAGGCCCCGTTCGCGCAGGAAGCTCGAGAGCTGGTGCTGGGTCACGCCCGGCTCGATGACGGCGTACGCCAGTTCCGCGTCGACCTGGACGATGCGGTTCATGCGCGACAGGTCGAGCAGGACCTGGCCGGCGCCGACCGCGCAGGCGTCGCCATAGCCCCAGTTCTTGCCCGTGCTGACGGGATAGACGGCGAGCGCGAAGCGGGACGCGATCCTGACCAGCTGCGCGACTTCGTCCGCGTTGCCGGGGCGCACCACCGCCAGCGGCAGCACCGGGCGCGCGGCCGTGCTGTGGGCATAGCGCTCACGGGTGGCGTCGTCGCTTGCCAGGTGGGCGGGGCCGACGACGGCGGCCATGGCGGCGAGCGCCTCGGTCACGCGCGCGGGATGATGGAGGTCGTTGAGTTTACTCATGCGCGTTCTCCCGGACCGCACAGCGCGGCCAGGCGCGCCGTGATACCCGCCTCGTCGCGCAGCGGGAAGAAATACGGATAGAACGAGCGCTCGGCGCCGTGCTGTTCGAGGGTGCCGGCCCACTTCGCGATCTGGGCGCTCATGTGGTCGATCGGCAGGTGCAGCAGTACCGCCGGGGCGCCGACGCGGTCGCAATGGCGCTGCGCACCGAACTCGGCGAAGCCCAGCACCTGCCGGTAGAACGCCACGTGGCGCGGGTTGACCTCGATGACGTAATCGGTGCAGCCGTGCAGCCTGGAGGCGTACAGGTGAGAAATATGCATGAGCGCGGCGAACACGCGCTTGGACATGCCCTTGTCGATGGCCAGGCGCGACGGCTCGCACAGGCGCCGCCCTTCGCGCCGCAGGAGCGCGAGGCGGTCGCCGAAGTGCTCGTCGGCCGGCAGCACGCCATGCCGGTCGAGGTAGAGGCTTACCGTGCCGACCAGCTCGCCTCCGGTTTCCGCGTACAGGGTGAACTTGTTGCCCGCATTGCCGCCTCCTGCGCCTGCCTCGACCGCATAGCCGCGCCACGCATACATGCGCTGCAGCAGCACGCCGGCGTCCGCACGGCGCTCGGCCGAGATCGCAAGGCGGACGTTGAATACCTGGAACCCGGCATGGGCGGGGTCCGCCGAGCCAGGCGTGCCCGGTGCCAGCGCCTGGGCCAGGCCGGCCACGGGGGCCGGCGGGGTGTGGAAGCTTGCGATCGGTGTTTCTTCTACCAGCATACTTGTCTCCTCCGGATGGCGTCCCGCCGTCATTGGCGAAAACGGTCAAGCTGGCAGTCAGACAAGGTCAGCAGTAGCACGGTTCCCGCCATTTTCGGCGGATATGTCCCATCTGAATCTAGGTCAAGCTCGGGAGAAATTTGTCACAAGCATTGAGCGTTTTCCAGGCGCCCAGGCGCCGAGCGTTGCGCGGAAAAATGATCTGTTTGACAGGTATCAAGGGTGGAACCGTGTTGCCGGAAGCGTGGGCCGCGCAGCCATATAATCGCCGGACGGCCCTTTGAAGCGTGCCGCGGCCAGGCTTTCACCGGAGACCCTGCAATGCTGTTCCTTCGCTCCAGCCAGCTGACACTTCCGCCACCTTCGTTCGCTGTGCGGCCATGATTGTCCGATGCCCCCCCGGCTGCAACCCGTCCAGCCGCCTGCCGGTCCCCTGCCATGGGTAATCGCCCTCCTTCCGGCCTGGCCCGTTCGCTCGACGAACCACGGCTCGTCGCCCATGTGGTGAACCGGCTCGACGCCGCCGGCGCGGGCTCGGCCCTGCTCGACCTGGTCAACCATACCCCCGCCGAACGCTACCGGCACGCGGTGCTCTGCCTGCGCGAGCACAGCATCTACCATGCGCATCTGCGCGAGCGCGGCGTCGAGGTGATCGACCTGCACAAGCGCGATGGCGCCGATCCCGGCCACTTCCTGCGCATGGTGCGCGCGCTGCGCAGCCTGCGCCCGCACCTGGTCCATACCCGCAACCTGGGCGGGCTCGAGGGACAGCTCGCGGCGGCGCTCGCCGGCATCAAGCTGCGCGTGCACGGCGAATACGGGCGCGATCCGCTCGAGCCGTTCGTGCCGCACGAGCCGCACCACAGGCGCCAGCCCGGCCTGCTGCGGCCGGGTCTGCGTCGGCTCCTGCGCCCGCTGGTCGGCCACTACATTGCCGCCAGCGCCGAACAGGAACGCTGGCTGATCGAACAGGTCGGCGCCGAGCCCTCGCGCGTGTCGCATATCGCGCACGGCGTTGACAGCCTGGAGTTCCACCCGCGCCTCGGGCCCCACGCGGCCGTCGGGCCGGACGGCTTCATGCGCGACGATGCCTTCGTGATCGGCTGCGTCGGTCGCATGGACGACGCCAACAACGACATGACCCTGGTCGAAGCCTTCCTGCGCCTGATCTCGTCGCAGCACCCGGCCCATGCCCGCCTGCGCCTGATGATCATCGGCGACGGCCCGATGCGCGAGGAATGCCAGGCCATGCTCGAGCGCGCAGGCGCCGCGCACCGGGCCTGGCTGCCAGGCGAGCGTGCCGACACGGCGCGGCTGCTGCGCGCGATGGACCTGATGGTGCTGCCGGCCCTGGCCGAAGGCAGCGGCAATGCGCTGCTCGAGGCGATGGCCACCGGGCTGCCGGTGGTCGCCACCTCGGTCGGGGTGCACAAGGAACTGGTGCAGCCGGGCCTGACGGGCATCCTGGTGCCGCCCATGTCGCCCGACGTCATGGCGGCCGCGATCGCCGACTATTGCCGCATCCCCGAAATGGGCGCGCGCCACGGGGCCCGTGCCCGTGGCCAGGTGATCGCGCACCACAGCCTGCCGGCGATGGCGCGCAGCTACCTGGCGGTATACGACGCGCTCGCCGCGACTTGAGCGGCGCGCCACGGCGCGCCTCCCACACTTCTATATAGGCAAGGCCACGCCCGCCGCGGCGTTCGAGTCCGCTTGCGCCGGCGCCGCCGCCTCCCGATTTGTCACTGCCGGAGCAAAGCCGCCGTGGCGCCGCCGCGCAAACCACGCTTCGAGCATCATCAGCTGCCAGACGGTCCGGCCGTGCAGCACCGGGTCTTCGGGCAGCCGGCGCGCCAGCAGCAGGTCGATGAATTCGCGCCGCACGATGCCGCGCCCTGCAAGTGCGGCCAGGCTGTCGTAGGCCAGCGCGCGCAGGCGGGCGTCGCCCTGCAGCCAGGTGCCGAACGGCAGCGGCGGCGCGGGGTCGGGGGTCACGGACAGCCTGACGCCTGCCTCGCGCAGGGCCCGTGCAAACAGGTCGCGCGCGCCCCCCGGTGTCTTGTGGCGCGGCGCCAGGCAGGCCGACATCGCCACCACCGCGTCGTGAAGGTAAGGAAACGCCGGGGCGACGCCGCTTGAAGAACAGGCCGCGGTGAACGCGGGCAGCAGCCGGCACGGCAGGTCGCCCTGCAGTTCCAGGTTGACCGCGCGATTCACGCTGCTGCGCCCCTGCGCCAGCCACCAGGCCTGCTCCTGGGCAGCGCCCGGGGCGCCCGGGTCGACCAGTTCGAGAAAACCGGGCTCGAACACGGCCGCCGTGCCGTGCGCCAGCAGTGCATTGCCGCGGCGCAGGCGCATCGGCGCCGGGGCCATCGACAGTTCGATGCGCTCGCGCATGCGCTCGAAGGCGCCCGGCAGCCTGGCGGCGGCCCCGAACAGCAGCGGCTCGATCAGGAGCTGGCGCAGCGCGCCGGGCAGGCGTTCATAGCGGCCCGCGCGGGCCAGGCTTGCATGCTGCTGGCTGCAGCCGAACAGCTGGGCCGCGCCGATGCCGCAGGCCAGGCGGCGCACGCCGTCCTCCCGCGCCATGCGCGCGGCAAACAGCATTGCCACCGCGGCCGGATCGCCGCAGGGAGCGTCGGACGCCAGCGCCAGCGCGGCCACCGCATCGGCCACGTCGTCGGCATCGATCACGGTCTCGCGGTGCCATGTCCCGAGGCGCCCGGCATTCGCGCGCGCCCGATTGAGCATGGCGCCCGCCTGGTGGCCGTAGCCGACCGTGTAGGTGGCCGGCGCCGCTTCGGCGGCACGCCCCAGCCGCGCCGCGAGCAGCGCGCTGCCGGCGCCGCCGGCGAACATCAGCCCAACCGGGCGCTGCGAGGGCGAGTGCGACGTGCGGCCAGCGCCCAGCGCGCAGTGCAGCGCATCGGCCAGCGCGCCGTGCGGCGCATCGTGGGCGGCGTGCTCGGTGTAGCGCATGCGCCAGTAGTGCATCCGCTCGAAGCGCCCGGCGCGCAGGTGCAGGCGCTCGCCGGGCGCCAGGCGCCGTGCGCCCGCATGCATGGTGCGCGGACCGTGCACGGCGTTCAGGTAGAGGTAGTCGAACACGGCCTGGGGGTCGAGCTCGCGCCCGGCGCCGGGGTGGCGCGCCAGCGTCTCCATGCTGCTGGCGAACAGCAGGGTGCGCCCGACCGTCTGGTAGAACAGCGGCCGGGTAGCGCAGCGGTCCACCGCCAGCAGCGCTTCGGCCCGCCGCTCGTCGACGATGGCGAAGGCGAAATGCCCCGACAGTGCCGCGCAGGCCTGGGCGCCATGGGTGCGCCACAGCCGCGCCAGCTCCGCCAGCCCATCAACCCGCTCGCCCCAATGGGCGATCAGCAGGCCATCCTCGTGGTACAGGGCCGCTTCATGACTGCCGCCCGACACCGCGGCCGCGCCCAGGCTGTGGACGCCGGTGCGCAGGGGCACGGCGACACCGAAGGGGGCCGCCATGTCCGCCAGCGGCAAGGCGGGCGGCTCGGTCGAGAACCAGCCGCACAGCCCGGTCATGGCCGCACCTCCGCAGTCACCTCCGCAGTTACCTCCGCGAACAGGGGCGCCAGTTCGCCGGCCAGCAGCGCGCGGTCGATCTGGCCATCGCCTGCGCGCGGCAGCGGCGCCCGGCGCACGTCGACCATGGCCGGCAGCATGTGCCGCGGCAGGCGTGCCTGGCAGGCGCCGAACAGGATCGACGAATCGAGCCGCGCGCCCGGACGGGGCGTGGCCAGCACCGCGATCACCTGCCCCAGCACCGGATGGGCGACGCCGACCGCCGCCGCCTCGGCCACGAGGCCGGTGCCGACCACGATCTTTTCCACGTCGCGCGGGCTGACGCGGTAGCCCTGGGTGATGATGATGTCGCTGCGGGTGTCGACCAGGTACAGGAAGCCGTCGGGATCCTTGCGCGCGCAAACGCCGGGATAGTAACCTGTTTCGCGCCGCGAAAGGCCGGGCATGGCGGGCAACGCACGGAAGTGCCGGGTGTTGCGTTGCGGGTCGTTCCAGTAGCCGAGCGTGACGAGCGCGCCGCAGCGCACGAGTTCCCCGGCTTCGCCGGCCGCGCATTCGCGCCCGTCGGGGCGCAGCACCCGCCACTCCGAATACGGCAAGGCCTGCCCGATCGAGCCGGGACGTTCGTCGAGCGCGGACGGCATCAGGCTGGTCGAGCGGCAGGCATCGCCAATGTCGTACAGCAGGTGGATGCGGGTGCGCGGCAGCGCGCCACGCAGGACCTCGAGCGCCTCCCGGTCGAGTCCGCCCCCGGCGCAGACCAGGTAGCGCAGGCAGCCGGCCGCCCGTGCCAGTTGGAGGCCGGCCAGCTGCTTCAGGGTCGCGGGGGAGGCGAACAGGCCGCTCGCCTCGCCGGTGTCGAGCAGCCGTTCGAGCGCTTTGCCAGCGTCCGAGTCCGAGTCCGAGTCCGAGTACGGGTCCGCGCAAGCCGTATCGAGCACGGCGGTCGCCCCGGCGGCGAAGGTGGCGAGCAAGGCGTTCAGGCCGTAGTCGCTGTGCAGCGGCAGCGCGCTGAGGACACGGTCGCCCGTTCCCAGGGCGGCGCAGCGGAGCGTCGCTTGCGCACCCGCCACGAGGTTGCGGTGCGACAAGGCCATGCCGCGCGGCTCACCCCCGGCGTCGATGCGATACAACAGCGTGGCCAGCGCCGCCGCGGCCGGCGCCCCGGCCGCGCCGCCCGGGATGGCCAGGAAGGCTTCCCAGTCGAGCATACGCGGCACGGTATTGGCGGGCGCAGCGCCGCCATGGACAACGACCGTGCGCAGCATTGGGCAGGCCTGCAGCACCCCGTTCAGGCTGGCAAGATCGGCCGCCCCGGCAACCAGCACGCCCGCCCCGCAGTCGCGCAGCAGCGCCGCGCAGCGCTCGTCATCGAGATCGGGGTCGATCGGCACGACGGCGCAGCCGGCGGCCCAGGCGCCCAGCAGGGTCATCACAAAGGCCGGGCAGGCCGGGAGCCGCACCGCAACACGCTCGTCGGTTCCGGCCCCGCACGCACGCAGGGCGGCGGCCACCCTGGCGGCGGCGCCGGCCAGGGCCGCATAGCTGATCCGATCGGCGCCATGGCGCAGGGCAAGGGCGGCCGGCGAGCGCGCCGCGGCTTCGTCCACTAATTCGTGGGCCAACTGGACCATGGGTTCCTCCGATCATGCTCAAAAGAAATCTATGATTCAGAAAAACTGCAAGCGGGTTATTGATTCCGCTCAACAGATGTCCGGAGGTTCGTCCTGTCAGCGCGCAAGATCCGGCGGTGTCACGCGTGTCTAATTGACATAAATGCACGATCGTTACAACGAGTAACCGCTTCGACACGCAAAACCCTTGCGGCGAGCCCACCGAGTGCAGGAGACGCCAGCCAATGAATGCCCCGCTGCTGACCACGCCCCGCGTGGAGCCGTTCTTCTTCGATGCCAGGCCGGGCACGCGTTTCAGCCTGTACCATGCGCCGAATCCCCAGGTCGCTCCCCGCGGCGCCATCCTCTACGTGCACCCCTTTGCCGAAGAGCTGAACCGCACACGGCGCATGGCGGCCCAGCAGTCGCGCGCGTTCGCGGCGCTCGGCTATGCCGTGCTGCAGATCGACCTGTTTGGCTGCGGCGATAGCTGCGGCGAGTTCAACGCCGGGCGCTGGCAAATCTGGCACGACGACCTGCTGCTGGCTGCCAACTGGCTGGCCGAGCGCGACAGCGGACCGCTGACGCTGTGGGGCATGCGCCTCGGCGGCCTGCTGGCGCTCGACGCGGCCGCGCGCCTGCGCCCGCGTTCGGTGCTGCTGTGGCAGCCTTTCATGAGCGGGCGCGCCTGCATCAACGAATTCCTGCGCATGTCGCCGCAGTTGCGCAATCCGGCGCCGGGCGGGCCGCGCAGTACCGCGGCCCTGCGCGCCCAGCTTGCGGTGCACGGCGCGATCGAGGTCGGCGGCTACGAGGTGGCGGTACCGCTGGTCAAGGCGGTGGACGCCTGCGACGCCGCCGGCCTGAGCCTGCCGCCCTGCACCGTGCACTGGTTCGCACAGGCGGGCGGGCCGGCCGGCGCCCCGGTCGGCGCGGCGGCATCGAAGACGGCGGCCAGCGCGGCGCGCCTGGCCGCACGCTGGGCGCCGGCCGGCGTCAAGCTGCACTTCCACCCGCTCGACGGCGCACCCGGCTGGGCCGGCCGAGGCGAGCTCGACATTCCCTCCCTGCGCGCAGCCACATGCGACCTGTTTTCCGGAGACCCGGCATGAAACTCGAACAGCGCGCCCTGCGCTTCCATGCGGCCGGCGCCGGCCTGATCGCGATCGTCGACGTTCCCGAGCGTCCGCTCGCGCGCGGGATGCTGGTGCTGCCCGACAGTACCCAGTACCGCGCGGGCAGCCACCGCCAGTTCACCCTGCTCTCGCGCCTGCTGGCCGGGCGCGGGATTGCCGTGATGCGCTTCGACCGGCGCGGCTTCGGCGACAGCGAGGGCGACGCCGGCGGCCCGGGGAGCGCGCAGTCCGGCGAGGACATTGCCGCCGCCATGAAAGAATTCTTCTTCCACGTGCCGGAAATGAAGGAATCGGTCATCCTCGCCCCCGGCGATGCGGCGCCCCTGGCCGCCCGCTACGCGGCCGGCGATCCGCGCGTCACGGGACTGGCCCTGCTCGATCCGCTGTTGCCGCCCGCATTGGCCATCACCTCGGCCACCGCTCCTGCCGGCGCCACGGCGCCGCCGCGCCCCGGCTTCCGCTCAGCCGCCGAGCGCCTGTTCCGCCGGGCCTCGGCCTTCCGGCGCGCCGCCGAACGGGCCCAGGAACGCGCCACGGCCGCCGCCCCCGTTACGGGCGGCGCCAGCCCGGCCGCCGGCGCCTTCGGCGGGCGCGTGCTGCTGGTCTCGGCAGGAAGCGCGGCGGGAGGCACGGGAGGCGGCACTGCGGGGAGCGCAGCCGGCAGCACCTGCGCACTCGAACACCAGGGCCCGCACTGCCGCCGGGTCCAGATCGCGGCCTGCGCCGACTCGGCCGGCAGCGCCTGGCGCGAGGCGGTCGCCTTTGCCTGCGCCAGCTGGCTCAGCTCGTGGTGAGTGCGGGACCGGCAGGCACCGGTCCTGCGCGGTCCTTGCAGAACGCATCGGACGCAAATCGTCTATAGTGATGCTTCTGTACAAATATTAAACTTTCCATGAAATTTGACGTTGCAATCGTCGGCAGCGGCCTGGCCGGCCTGTCAGTAGCCCTGCATCTTGCGCAGACGCGCTCGGTTGCGATCATTTCCAAGCGTGCCTTGCTCGACGGCGCCAGCAGCTGGGCCCAGGGCGGCATTGCCGCCGTGCTCGACTCGGGCGACAGCCACGACCAGCACATCGCCGATACCCTGGTCGCCGGCGCCGGCCTGTGTGACGAGGCCGCCACACGCTACATCGTCGAAAACGGGCGCGCCGCGATCGAATGGCTGATCGAACAGGGCGTGCCCTTCACGCGCGACGCCAGTGCCGAACTCGGCTTCCACCTGACCCGCGAAGGCGGCCACAGCCAGCGGCGCATCATCCACGCCGCCGACGCCACCGGCCACGCGGTGCAGGCCACGCTGGAACAGAAGGTGCGCGCGCACCCGAACATCACCCTGTTCGAACACCACTGCGCGATCGACGTCATCACCTCGGACAAGCTGACGGGCAAAGGCGGGCACGGCGCGGTTCATGGCGGGATTCCGCACCTGGTTGGCCAGCCGCGCTGCCACGGCCTGTACGTGCAGGACGTGGAAAACGGCCAGGTGCTCACCTTCGAGGCCGAGCACACGGTGCTGGCCACCGGCGGCGCCGGCAAGGTCTACCTGTACACGACCAACCCCGACACCGCCACCGGCGACGGCATCGCCATGGCCTGGCGCGCCGGCTGCCGCATCTCGAACATGGAGTTCATGCAGTTCCACCCGACCTGCCTGTACCACCCGTACGCGAAATCCTTCCTGATCACCGAAGCCATCCGCGGCGAAGGCGGCCTGCTGAAACTGCCGCCCGACACCTCGCTGGCCGGCGGCACGCGCTTCATGCCGGCCCACGACGAGCGCGGTGAACTGGCCCCGCGCGACGTGGTCGCCCGGGCCATCGACTTCGAGATGAAGAAGCGCGGCCTCGACTACGTGCACCTCGACATCAGCCACCAGAGCCCTGAGTTCCTGAAGGAACACTTCCCGACGATTTACGCGCGCTGCCTGGAACTGGGCATCGACATCACCAAAGAACCTATCCCTGTCGTGCCGGCCGTCCACTTCACCTGCGGCGGCGTGGTCACCGACCTGGCCGGGCGCACCGACATCCCCGGCCTGTACGCGGTCGGCGAAACCGCCTGCACCGGCCTGCACGGCGCGAACCGCCTGGCGAGCAACTCGCTGCTCGAATGCGTCGTCGTCGGCCGCGCCTGCGCCAGCCAGATCGCCGCCGCTCCGCGCCTGGAAAACCCGGTGCTGCCGCCGTGGGACGAAAGCCGCGTGACGAACGCCGACGAGGAAGTCGTGATCGCCCACAACTGGGACGAGCTGCGCCGCTTCATGTGGAATTACGTCGGCATCGTGCGCACCACCAAGCGCCTCGAGCGCGCCCAGCACCGGATCGCGCTGCTGAAGGAAGAGATCGACGAGTACTACCGCAACTTCCGTATCACGCACGACCTGCTGGAACTGCGCAACCTGGTCGATGTGGCCTCGCTGATCGTCAACAGTGCGCTGTCGCGTCACGAAAGCCGCGGCCTGCATTATTCGCGCGACTATCCTGACACGCTGCCGAAGGCGCTGCCGAGCGTGCTGACGCCAGCGCGCCGCTGAACCGCGACCTGAATTACTATTCCATGGACAGCCCGCCTCATCGCGGGCTGTCTTCGTTTTGCTTATGAAACCGAAACTGACACTCTCCACGGCCCTGCTCCTGACGGCCGCGCCGGCGCTCTGGGCCGGCAACGCTATCGTCGGCCGCCTGGTGCGCGAGGCGGTGCCGCCGATGACGCTCAACCTGCTGCGCTGGAGCCTGGCGCTCCTGATCCTGCTGCCGCTCGGCCGTGCCGCCCTGCGCCCCGAGAATGGGGTGCTGGCCAACTGGCGCCGCTACAGCATGCTGGGCCTGCTCGGCATCGGCCTCTACAACTCGCTGCAATACCTGGCCCTGCAAAGCTCCACCCCGATCAACGTGACGCTGGTCGCCTCCGGCATGCCGGTCTGGATGTTGCTGGTCGGGCGCCTGTTCTTCGGGGTCCAGGTCAGGCCCAAACAGGTGGCCGGGGCCGCGCTGTCGATCGCCGGCGTGCTGGTCGTGCTGTGCCGCGGCGACCTGGCCCAGCTCGCGGCCTTGCGCCTGGTGCCGGGCGACCTCTACATGATCCTGGCGACGATTGCCTGGGCCTTCTACAGCTGGATGCTGATGCAGCAGCGCGATGTGCCGGCCCTGCGCGGCGATTGGGCCGCCTTTTTGCTGGCCCAGGTGGCCTTCGGCGTGCTGTGGTCGGTCGCGCTGAGCGGCGCCGAAGCCGCAGTGACCGGCATCGAGATCGCCTGGAGCTGGCCGCTGGCCGCCGCCCTGCTCTACGTCGCGGTCGGCCCGGCCATCCTCGCCATGCGTGCCTGGGGCGCCGGCGTGCAGCGCGCCGGGCCGACCGTGGGCGCCTTTTTCGTGAACCTGACGCCGCTGTTCGCGGCGCTGCTGTCGTCGACTTTCCTGGGCGAAGCGCCGCACCTCTACCACGCGCTGGCCTTTGCGCTGATCGTCGGCGGCATCGCCGTGTCCGCGCGCTGAAGGGATTGTTTCCAGACTACATGGTCCCTGAGGGTATCGTGCTCTGGCTGACCCGGCAACGATGCTACGATCCCATCCGAATGGAGGATCGCACACGATGGCTGAAGGTGTTACGCAACATGACGAATCGCACGTTAACGCGGACGCCAGCGCGGCCGAGCTCGCGCACTTCCTGGAGCGCCATCCGAACACGCTGGTGCTGACCGGCGCCGGGCTGTCGACCGCGTCCGGCATTCCCGACTACCGCGACCGCGACGGCGTGCGCCGAGGCAATCACCCGATTCAGGGCCCGGAATTCCGCGCCTCGCCCGCCGTGCAGCGCCGCTACTGGGCGCGCAGCATGGTCGGCTGGCCGGTGCTGGCGTGCGCCTGCCCGAACGCCGGGCACGAGGCGCTCGCGGCACTCGAAAGCGCCGGCCGGATCGGCTCGCTCCTGACCCAGAATGTGGACGGTCTGCACCAGCAAGCCGGCAGCCGGGCCGTGCTCGAGCTGCACGGCAATATCCACTCGGTGGTCTGCCTCGGCTGCGGCACGCGCGTGCCACGCTCTGTCGTACAAACCCAGCTCGTCGCCGCCAACCCCCAGTTCTCCGGCGCGGAGGCGATACCCTTGCCCGACGGCGACGCCCACCTGGATCCGGCCGCGATCGAGACCTTCCACCTGCCGGCCTGCACCTGTTGCAGCGGCACCCTCATGCCCGACGTGATTTTCTTCGGCGACAACCTGCCGGCGGCGCGCTCGGCCTGCGCCTTAGCGCAGATGGAAGCGGCCGACGCGCTGCTGGTCGTCGGTTCGTCGCTGATGGTGTATTCGGGCTTTCGCTTTTGCCGGCTGGCGACGGCCGCCGGCAAGCCCATCGCCGCCGTCAACCTCGGCCGCACCCGTGCCGACCACCTGATCTCGCTGAAAATCGAGGAATCCGCCGAACGCCTGCTGCCGCAGGTGGCACATATGCTGGCTCACTGCTCCACGCCAATTCCGCGCCGATGACAATCGGCCTCATCCAATAAAGGGGAGTACTTTGACAAGATCATTCAACAGCATCACATCCGACAGCCGCTGGCGCAAGCCGGCGATCGTGGCCGGCCTCGCGCTGGCCGCGTCCTATCTGGTGGTGCGCAGCAAGACCGCCCAGGCCGAGCAGGACAACCCGCCGCGCGGCAAGTTCATCGAGGTGGACGGCGTGCGCCTGCACTATCTCGAGCGCGGCACCGGTCCGGCCCTCGTGCTCCTGCACGGCAATGCCGTGTATTCGACCGATTTCGAGCACAGCGGACTGGTCGACAAGTTGGGCGAACGCTACCGCGTGATCGCCTTCGACCGCCCCGGCTTCGGCTACAGCGAGCGGCCGCGCACCACGCTCTGGACACCGGACGCCCAGGCCCGCCTGCTGCACCATGCGATGCAGGAACTGAAAATCGATTCCGCCATCGTCGTCGGCCACTCGTGGGGATCGATGGTAGCGCTGGCGATGGGCCTGCAGGTGCCCGACGCCGTGCGCGGGCTGGTGCTGCTGTCGGGTTATTACTACCCGACGCTGCGCCTGGACGCGCCGCTCGCCACGCCGCCTGCGATCCCGATCATCGGCGACCTGATGCGCCATACGATCACGCCGCTGTTCGCGCGCCTGCTGTGGCCGCTGACTTCGAAGCACATGTTCGCACCAATGCGGGTGTCCGAACGCTTCCGCCAGATGTCGCCCTGGATGGCGCTGCGGCCAAAGCAGGTACGCGCCAGTGCGGCCGACGCGGCGCTGATGATACCCGCGGCCATGTCGCTGTCGAAACGCGTCGAGGGGCTGCAGGTGCCGGTCCAAGTCATTGCCGGCACCCAGGACAAGGTGATCTTCCCGGCTAAGGCGTCCGAGCGGCTGCACCAAGAACTGCAAGAGCGGGAAGCTTCCAGCGAACTGCACCTGATGCCGGGCGTGGGCCACATGGTGCATTACGCGCACCCTGAACAGGTGGTGGCGGCGGTCGATGCGATCGCGGCGCAGGTGGGCGAACCGGTGGCATTGAGGAGTCCGCAGGCGGAGGCGCTGGCGCGGGCCAGCGAGAGCGGAGTGTAAAAAAAATGGGCGGAGATAACCCGCCCATCCCGATGCATTCAACCCCTGCCGCTTACCCGACGATCCGCAACGAATAATCCGTCGCGCGCACATCCTTCGTCAGGCTGCCGATCGAAATGCGGTCCACGCCGGTTTCGGCAATCGCGCGCACCGTCTCCATGTTGATGCCGCCCGACGCCTCGAGCAGCGCGCGGCCGGCATTCACGCGCACCGCTTCCCGCATGGTGTCGAGGCTGAAGTTATCGAGCAGCACCGACTTGACGCCTGCAGCCAGCGCTTCCTCGAGCTGGGCAATGGTTTCGACTTCGATCTGCACGTTCACGCCCGCATCGAGGGCATTCGCATTTTCCAGGGCGCGCGTCACGCCGCCGGCCGCCGCGATATGGTTTTCCTTGATCAGGATGCCGTCATACAAGGCCATGCGCTGGTTCTTGCCGCCGCCGACGCGCACCGCGTACTTCTGCGCCTGGCGCAGGCCGGGCAGCGTCTTGCGCGTGTCGAGGATGGCGGCATTGGTGCCGGCAATCACCTCGACATACTTGCGCGTGGCCGTGGCCACGCCCGAGAGCAGCTGCATGAAATTCAGCGCGGCGCGCTCGGCCGTCAACAGGGAACGGGGCGAGCCTTCGATGGTGCAGACCACGGAGTCCGCCGTCATCAGGTCGCCCTCGGCATACTGCCAGCTGATCTCGATGTCCTGGTCGACGGCCAGCATCACGCCCTCGAACCAGGGCGCGCCGCACAGCACGGCCGCTTCGCGCACGATGACGCGGGCTTTCGCGCGGGGTTCAAGCGGCACCAGCTTGCCGGTCAGGTCACCGGTGCCGACGTCTTCCAGCAGCGCCGCAAGGATGTTCTGCTCGAAGCTCGCCTGCAGCTTGTCGTCAAAACTGGCGTGGGGATTACGTAATGTAGTCAATGAGGTCGTCATGCCGGCCCCACATTCGAGAACAACCGGGTGTTCTGCTCGAGGCTGCCGGTCGGCAGCGCCTTGGCCTTCTTGGCCGCGGCAAAATCGAGCATGCGGTCGATTGCGCGCACCGCTTCCCGGCCGATGGCCGGGTCGACGAACACTTCGTTGGCGCCGGATTCCAGCACTTCGGCCAGGTTCTTCAGGCCATTCATCGCCATCCACGGGCAATGCGCGCAGCTCTTGCAGGTGGCGCTGTTGCCGGCCGTCGGCGCTTCGATGAAGTGCTTGCCCGGTGCGGCCATGCGCATCTTGTGCAGGATGCCGTTGTCGGTGGCGACGATGAAGGTGGTCGCATCGAGCGTCTGCGCGGCATTGATCAGTTGCGTGGTTGATCCGACCACGTCGGCCTGGGCCACCACGTTGGCCGGGGACTCCGGGTGCACCAGCACCTTGGCTTCTGGGTGTTCGGCCTTGAGCAGGTCGAGTTCGATGCCCTTGAACTCGTCGTGCACGATGCACGAGCCCTGCCACAGCAGCATATCGGCGCCGGTCTGCTTCTGGATCCAGGAACCGAGGTGGCGATCCGGCGCCCACAGGATCTTCTTGCCCTGCTCGTGCAGGTGCTTGACGATGTCCAGGCCGATCGACGAGGTCACCATCCAGTCGGCGCGCGCCTTCACGGCGGCGCTCGTGTTGGCGTAGACGACGACGGTGCGGTCTGGGTGCTGGTCGCAGAAGGCCGCGAATTCGTCGGCCGGGCAACCCAGATCCAGCGAACAGGTCGCTTCCAGGTCCGGCATCAGGATCGTCTTTTCCGGGCTCAGAATCTTGGCGGTTTCGCCCATGAAGCGCACGCCGGCCACGACCAGGGTCCGGGCCGGATGGTCGCGCCCGAAGCGCGCCATCTCGAGCGAGTCGGAGACGCAGCCGCCGGTTTCCTCGGCCAGGTCCTGCAGTTCGGGGTCGACGTAGTAGTGGGCGACGAGGACCGCCTCTTTTTCCTTCAGGAGACGGCGGATGCGCTCTTTCAGTTCAAGCTTCTCGGCAGCCGTCGGCGTAGCGGGCGTACGTGCCCACGCTTGCGCCGTGCAGGCGTTGCCGCCTTGCGGGTGATCGTATTCGTAGGTTTTGATCGGCAGGATGTTCATGCGATGTTGTTCTCACATTGATGGCGGAATACCGGTGCAGTGGCGCAGCAGCCGGTTGAACGCGTGGACGGCAAAGCCGTCCACCCTACGGGTCGCGCAGCGCAGTCGACAGCGCCGCGCGTACGAGCATCAAATTAATCGATGCCTTGGCTCGTCAGGTACTCTTCGTACGTGCCTCGGAAGTCGACGATTTCGTTTTCCTTCACTTCGAGCACGCGCGTGGCCAGCGAGGAGACGAACTCGCGGTCGTGCGACACGAAGACCAGGGTGCCTTCGTATTTATCGAGGGCGATGTTCAGCGACTCGATCGATTCCATGTCCATGTGGTTGGTCGGCTCATCTAACAGCATGACGTTGTGACGGCCCAGCATGAGCTTACCGTACATCATGCGGCCCTTTTCGCCGCCGGACAGCACCTTCACCGACTTCTTCACTTCGTCGCCGGAAAACAGCAGGCGCCCGAGGATCGAGCGCACGGCGAGGTCGTCGTCGCCCTCTTTCGTCCAGCGTCCCATCCAGTCGGTCAGAACGTCGTCGGTCGGGAATTCCTCGGTCGGATCCTGCGGCATGTAGCCGACGCTGGCATTCTCGGCCCACTTCACGCGGCCGTGGTCGGCGGACAGTCCGGTAATGTCGGCGCCGCCGATGCAGCGCAGCAGCGTGGTCTTACCCGCACCGTTGGCGCCGATGATCGCAATCCGTTCACCCGCCTCGACCATGATCGAGAAATTCTTGAACAGCGTGCGGTCATAGGACTTGGTGAGGCCCTCGGTCTCCACCGCCAGGCGGTGCAGCTTCTTCTCGCCCTCGAAGCGCACGAACGGATAGGCGCGCGAGGACGGCTTGAATTCCTCGATCTTGATCTTGTCGATCATCTTTGCACGCGAAGTGGCCTGACGGGCCTTGGACTTGTTGGCCGAGAAGCGGCGCACGAAGTCCTGCAATTCGGCGACCTTTTCCTTGGCCTTGGCGTTGTTCGCCAGCTGCTGGTTGCGCGCCTGGGTCGACGCCAGCATGTAGTCGTCGTAGCTGCCCGGGTAGACCTTCAGCGTGCCGTAATCCATGTCGGCAATGTGGGTGCAGACCTGGTTCAGGAAGTGGCGATCGTGCGAGATGATGATCATCGTCGAGTTACGCTGGTTCAGCACGTCTTCCAGCCAGCGGATTGTGTTGATGTCCAGGTTGTTGGTCGGCTCGTCCAGCAGCAGGATGTCAGGGTTCGAGAACAGGGCCTGCGCCAGCAGAACGCGCAGCTTCCAGCCCGGCGCCACGGCGCTCATCGGGCCCTGGTGCAGGTCGCTGGCAATTTCCAGGCCCAGCAGCAGTTCGCCGGCGCGCGCTTCGGCCGAATAGCCGTCGTACTCGGCAACCTTGCCTTCGAGCTCGGCCGCGCGCATGTAGTCGTCGTCGGTCGCTTCCGGATTGGCGTAGATGGCGTCGCGCTGGGCGATCGCATCCCACAGCTCGGTATGGCCCATCATGACGACGTCGAGCACGCGCACGTCCTCATACGCGAACTGGTCCTGGCGCAGCTTGCCAAGGCGCTCGCCCGGGTCGAGGCTGACGTTGCCGGCCGACGGATCGAGGTCGCCGCCCAGGATTTTCATGAAGGTCGACTTGCCGCAGCCGTTCGCGCCGATCAGGCCATAACGATTGCCGTCGCCGAATTTGACGGAAATGTTTTCGAACAGCGGCTTGGCGCCGAATTGCATCGTGATATTGGCTGTACTTAGCACTGGTGTGACCTCTAGCGGAGTTTTCGGAGTCTGGCGCAGAATCTGACACGAATCTGGCAATTTAACCGCGTATTTTAGCACGCTGCGCAGGGGCGCAGGGGTGCAGCCTCCTAGGGCAGCGGCCTCGCGCGCAGCGTCGGATAGTCGCTCAGGCTGAGCGTGAAGCCCGCTTCGGTGCTGGCCAGGCGCGCCTGGGCACCGAAGGGTATCGTCACCCGGCGCGGGACGTGGCCGAACGAGAGCCCGGTCAGCACCGGGATCGGCAGTGTCGCGCGCAGGTAGGCGACCATGGCGTCGAAATCGTAGCCGTTGTCCATGGGGCCGAGCCGGTAGCCGGAAAAGTCGCCCAGCACCAGCGCCTGCTGGCGCTCGAGCACGCCGGCCTGCATCAGCTGCAGCAGCATGCGCTCGATCCGGTACGGGTGCTCGGCGATGTCTTCCACGAACAGGATGCCGCCGTCGAGCGGGCCGCCCGCGATGCGCGGGAACCATTCGGTGCCCACCAGGGACGTGAGCAGGGCCAGGTTGCCGCCCCAGATCGTGCCCGCCACATTCACGCAGGGGTTGCCGGATGCGGCTTCCCCGATCGTGTGGGTGGGGCCGGCGAGGCATTGCCAGAAATTGTCGAGGGTGAAATCGACCGGCTCGGGGGCGCCGAAGTCGATCAGGAACGGGCCTGCATAGCTGAGCGCGCCCGTCTTCGCCATCAGCCCCATGTGCAGGGCCGTAATGTCCGAGTAGCCGACGAACAGCTTGCCGCTGGCCGCCAACCGCTCGAAATCGATGTGCGGCATCAGGCGCGTCAGGCCGTAGCCGCCGCGCACTGCCATCACCAACTGCACGTCGGGGTCGTCGGCTGCCGCATACAGCTGGGCCAGGCGCGCTTCGTCGGTGCCGCCGAAGCGCTGGTGGATCGCCTGGTGGTCATAATAATTGTGGACAAGGCAGCCGCCGGCCTCGAGGCGGGCGATGCCGCGTTCGACGGCAAGCGGGTCCGGCGCATAGCCGGCGGGCGCCACGGTGGCGACGCCGAGGGGAGATGTAGTCACTGTTTGACGAAGAGGCGCGGTGTTGAGTCCGGCGCCATCTTACCGCGCGCATGAAAGTCGATCAAGGTCAGCAGCCGTTCGTTGAGCTGGGCCGGCAGGTCGTGCCCCATGCCTTCGATGAGCTCGAACCGCGCGCCCGGCACCTGGGCAGCCGTATCGGCGCCGCAGTCCGGAGGCACCAGCGGATCGCAGGCGCCGTGGATCACGAGCGTGGGCACGGCGATCGACTGCAGCAGCGCGCTGCGGTCGGGTGCTGCCGCCACGGCGAGCATCTGGCGCGCCATCCCGGCCGGGCAATAGCAGCGCCGCAAGGCGCGCGCGGCGCGGCGGCGCAACTGTTTTTCGGGCGTGGGATAGGCAGGGCTGCCGATGGCCTGCCACAGTGCGACCGATCCGTCGACGATGGCCTCGGCGTCGTTCGGGTTGGCGGGACGCAGCAGCGCCTGCAGCGCCTGGCGCGCAGGCTCGGTCGGGCCCGGCAAGCCGCGCCGGCTGCTGCTCGACATGATCGAGGCCAGGCTGAGCACCCGCTGCGGGTGGCGCGCCGCCAGCAGTTGCGCGACCATGCCGCCCATCGATACCCCGACCAGGTGCGCCCGGGCCACCCCGAGCGCGGACAGCACGCCCAGTGCGTCGGTCGCCATGTCGTCGAGGCCGTAGGCCGGGCGCAAGGGCAGCTTGAGACGGGACTTGATCCAGCTCCAGGCGAGATTGGGTTTGCCGGCGCGGTCGAACTTGCTCGACAGCCCGCAATCACGGTGGTCGAAACGGATGACGTAGAAACCCAGTTCGACCAGGCCGTCGACGAATTCCTCGGGCCAGGCCGTCAGCTGCATGCCCAGGTCGTGCAGCAACAGCACCGGCGTGGACTTGGCGTCCCCCGCGGTGTCGAAGGCGATGCGGATGCCGTTGGTGGTCAGCGTTGGCATGGCATCTGGACCGGCGCCCATGAAGGAAGCCGATGTGTGGTTGGGTGCAAGGCTGGTCTCCCGTGGCTGCGCCGCAGTAACAACCCACAGCGCGAAACCAGCATAGCATTTTCGCGCCGATGACGGCGCGGATGCGTGCGCGCGCGGCTAGGGCGCCACGGTTCGGCGGGCGCTGGCCCGGCGCTCGGCAAAAAAGCTTTTCAGCATGCTGCTCGCCTCCTCGGCGAGGACGCCGCCGACGACCTCGGTATGGTGGTTCAGCCCCTCGTGCGCGAACAGGTCGAGCACCGAGCCGCACACGCCGGTCTTCGGGTCAGTGGCCGCGTACACGACACGCGCCAGGCGCGCATGCATCATCGCGCCCGAGCACATCGCGCATGGCTCGAGGGTGACATACAGCTCGCAGCCGGGAAGCCGGTAGTTGCCCAGCTTGCTGGCCGCGGCGCGCAGCGCCACAATCTCCGCATGCGCGGTCGGGTCGTGGCGGCCGATCGGCTGGTTGTGGCCGACCGCGATGATTTCGCCATCCTTGACGACGACGGCGCCGACCGGGACCTCCCCTTCCAGGCGCGCCTGCCCGGCCGCTGCCAGCGCCAGCCGCATGAAGCGCGCGTCCGCCTCGGCGGCCTCGACCGTCAATGCGTCGGGAAGGATCAGCGTTGAATCAAGCATCCGTCTATCAGGCATCCGTGATCTCGGCCCAGCAGTTCGGGGTTTCGTGCAGCACCAGCTTGTGCAAATGCAGGCCGGTGCCGAAGCGGTCGGTATAGGCGGCCTTCAGGATGCCGAACGCGACCTGGGCCAGGTTCTCGACCGTCGGGATGCGGTCGATCACGACCGTCTTGTGGCCGGGCAGGCTGGCGAGGAACTCGCGCACCTTGTCGTCCTTTTCGTAGACCAGGAAGGCGTGGTCCCAGACATCGACCAGGTGCTCCTTGGCGAGCGCCTTGATGTCCGAAAAGTCCATGATCATGCCGTTGTCCGAGTTGCCCTCGGCCTGGATGACCGCACCCACCAGGGTGATCTCGAGCGTGTAGCGGTGGCCGTGCAGGTTGCGGCACTGGCTCTTGTGGTCGGGAATCCGGTGTCCGGCATCGAATTCGAGCTTGCGGGTAATAGTTAACATCGGGTCAGCATCAGCTTAGTGAAAAGACTTAGTAAAAAGTCTTAGTGAAAAGTCAGGGAATCTGTAGGAGTTTATGGGTCTGGAGGCTGAGCTTCCATTTCGGATTGTTACGGCAGGTTTCAATCGCCAGGCGCGTGTTGTGCGCGGCGAGCGGGCCGTCCATCGGCTGCACGAAGAAGTTCTCGAAGTCCAGGTGTTCGTAGCTGGCCAGGTCCTGGTTCGCCTGCGGGATCACGACCTTGATTTCATTGCCCTTCGCGACTACCAGCTTCGAGCCCATCTTCGGACTGACGCAGACCCAGTCGACGCCAGCCGGCACCGGCAGCGTGCCGTTGGTCTCGATCGCGATCATGAAGCCATGCGCATGCATGGCGTCGATCAGCGCGGCATCGAGCTGCAGGAGCGGCTCGCCGCCCGTAAAGACGACGTATTTGCTGGCCGCGTGGGTCGCCGGCCAGAGGCCGTTGATTTCGCTTGCCAGGACCTCGGCGTCCCGGAATTTGCCGCCGCGCTCGCCGTCCGTGCCGACGAAGTCGGTGTCGCAGAACTGGCATACCGCGCTCGCGCGGTCGCTCTCGCGGCCGGTCCACAGGTTGCAGCCCGAGAAGCGGCAAAACACTGCAGGCCGCCCGGCATGGGCGCCCTCGCCCTGCAAGGTGTAGAAAATTTCTTTGATGCTGTAAGTCACAGTAAACCTCTCGTCAACCCTCCATTATACCGTTCCGCGGCAGGCTTGCCGAGGCCCGGCCGCCACTGGCCACCATCGCACCATGTTGGCCATGCGGCACAGGTATTGACTCCCGACAAGATAAACCCAAGCGACAAGCGGTAACTTTACTAGAGGAAATTTCTGATAACCCGTCGGAAAGGAGCGTCATGAAGACCGCACTTGCCAGGACAGCCGGTTGGATCCCCGCCCTCGCGGTTCTGTTGGCTTGCGCCGTGGGCGCACTGGGCGCCGGCGCCCCAAGCGCGCCGGGGCTCTCCACCGTCACCACCATCCTGTGGCTGCTCGGGCTGGGCGGCGCGATCTGCCTGCTACTGCGCCGCGCCATCGATGCTGACGACCGCAGCCGCGAGCTGGCCGCCCAGCTTGCCCGCGAACGCGGCGCCCGCCAGCTCGCCGACAGCTTGCTGCAGGACACCCAGACGGTCCTGTCGCGGGTGGTGCGCCAGCAGGATGCGATGCGCGACGACGAGCGCGACCGCATCGCGCGCGACATCCACGAGGACCTCGGCCAGACGCTGCTGTCGCTGCGGATCGAACTGTCGCTGCTGCAGGTCGCCAGCAACGGCATCCATCCGATGGTGCACCAGAAGACCGGCGCCATGGTCCGCACGCTCGACATGGCGCTGCGCTCGCTGCGCATCGTGGTCAACGGCCTGCGCCCGCTCGGCCCCGACGAGCGCCTGGACACTGCGATGGCGCGCCAGCTCGACGAGTTCACGCGCCTGACCGGCATCACCCATCGCTTCGATGCCGCATCGAACGCTTCCGACGGCGCCTCCTCCCGCGTCGAGGCCGACGCCCTGCTCTACCGCGTGCTGCAGGAAGTCCTGTCGAACATCTCCAGCCAGGCCAGCGCCACCGAGGTGAGCGTCAGCCTGCAGCACCGTGGATCGGAGGCAACGCTGTGTATCGACGACAACGGCATGGCCGCGCGCGAACCCGGCGCGGCCTGCGGCTGCGGCCTGTCGAGCATACGCCCGCGCATCGAAGCGCTCGGCGGCAGCCTGAAGGCGGCAACCAGCCCGGGACGCGGCACGCGCCTCACCCTGAGCCTACCCACGCGGCATGGGATGCTGGCAGTCTGAGAAGTCAATCCTGTGAGTATTGCTTCACATCAATAGCGCGAACGAGTCGCGGTTGCAGAATCGGACCTTGTCAGCAATCAACAGATTGCTCAACGAACAGTTGAAAAGGCCGCCTGATGACCAGCACAGCAATGCAACGCCCGAGTTCGGCAACCAATGCCATGACGAACGCCGCAGCTGCGGCCGGGCCGGGCGCAGCTGCCGCACCAGGCATCGTGCCCGGAACGCCAGGCAATGGTCTGGCGCCCGACGCCGACCTGCGTTTCACGCACCAGTTGCTGCAAATGCTGGCAGTGCCCGTCTTTGTCCTCGACAGTAACGCCCAGGTGCTGATCTGGAACCGCGCCTGCGAACGCCTGACCGGGGTGCCGGCGCTTGAAGTCATCGGCACCGAGGATCACTGGCGCAGCTTCTACGACCAGCGCCGCCCTACCCTGGCCGACCTCGTCATCCAGAACCGTACCGACGAAATTCGCCATATCTATCCGCGCCATGGCAAGCCGCAGGCGGCCACCAGTCAGTTGTCGATCGAAACCTGGTGCGACATGCCGCGCGCCGGCAAGCGCCGCTACCTCGCCGCCGACGCCAGCCCGATCTTCGACGAAGCCGGTCGCCTGAAGGCGGTGGTGGAAACCCTGCGCGACCTGACCGACGAAAAGATGGCTCAGTCGGCGCTGGAAAAACTGGCCACCCGCGACGGCCTGACGGGCCTCGCCAACCGCCGCTGCTTCGACGACACCCTGGTTGCCGAGTGGTCGCGCGCCCTGCGCCTGTGCCAGCCGCTGTCGCTGCTGATGGTGGACGTCGACAATTTCAAGGCCTATAACGACGCTAACGGCCACCTCGGCGGCGACGAATGCCTGAAGCGGATCGCCACCGCGGTGGCCAGCGAAATGCGGGCCAACGACCTCGTGGCGCGCTATGGCGGCGAAGAATTCGCCGTGATCCTGCCGAACCAGTCATTGAAGGGCGCGGCCATCGTTGCCGAGCGCATCCGGCGCCGGGTTGAGAGCCTGCAGCTGCCGAACGGCCTGGCGCCGCTGCGGCAGGTGACCGTATCGATCGGCGCCGCGACGGCCATTGCCGGCCCCGACAACAGCGCGAGCGACCTGGTGGCGATCGCCGACGCCGCCCTGTACCGCGCCAAGCACCTCGGACGCAACCGTATCAGCCTGCCGATGGCGGATGGCGCCTGAGTACTCACCCCCTGGCGATGGCTTGAATAAAAACGGGCGCCCGAAGGCGCCCGCTGCTGTTTCAGGAGGCCGGCAACCCACACCGGCCCTGCCCTGTTTGCATTACTTCGTCATCTTGTTCCAGCCGTGGCGCACGGCGTCCTTCATGTTTTCCCAGGTCGAGCCAGTCTTGCCGGCGTTGCGGGTTTCCCAGTCGCTGCGCAGGTCGGTTTCGACTTCGTCCCATGGACGGTTGCGGTACATCTCGCTCTGGCGCATTTGCGTGCCATAGCTATAGGCGGGCTGGTAGGTTTCGTACGAACCGCCGGTGCTGCCGTAGGTGCTGGTGAAGTGGTTGCGGTAGTAGTCGTCGTCGCCCATCATGTTCGAATTGGCGCCGCCGGCGAGCTGCTCGACCTCAACTTCGGTGTGGCGCACCGTGTCGTGGATCTGCTGTTCGCGCTGCGTCACTTCCTTGTTGATCATGACTTCCTCGACCACGCGGGCCGATTTCTGCACGACGGCTTCCTCGGACGTTTCGCGCATCTCGATCGACTGCTCCTTGAAGGCGGTAGCGTCCGCGCCGCTGATCGGCTCGTTCACCGGACGGCGCTCGACGTTCACGTGCTCTTCGCGCAGGCCGATGCTTTCGTTGACCGGGGTTTCGACGACGCGCGAGTAGACGCGCACGCCGCCGCGCTGGACTTCACGCTTGCCGACCTTTAGCTGCTCCTGGACCACCGGAATGGCCTGGGTGCCGGTGTCGCGCTGCTGCGAACCCGTCAGCGAGGAACCGGTGAGCGAGTCAGTGCGCGAGGTCGATGCGGCCGAACCTTCGAGGGAGGAACCGGTCAGGGAGGAACCCGTCTGGTTCTGCTGCAGGCTCGAGCCTGTACCAGCGCCGTAGCTGCCCACGCTCAGTTGGTCACGCGAGCCCATCGGCTCCTGGTAGGTGGTGCCCATTGGGTTCGGATCGTTCAGCGACTGCTGGTTCAGCGGCAGGCGGTCGGCGTCGGACTGCAGGGACATCGACTGGCCGCCGCTCATGCTGCCGGCGCCGCCCATCATCGCACCCGAGCTCATGCCGCCCATGCCTGACGTTTCGCCCCACTTCGCCGACTGCTCGTCGATGTCGATCGGGCCGAAGCGCTCGACGATGTCGGCGGCGCGCTCGACTTCAGGCTCGCTGTCGGTGTTCACGGTCAGCACGTGGTTGCCATGCTGGACCGCGGTCGAGTACTTGTTGCTGTATGCGTCGTCATCGGAGCCGAAGATGTCGCTGAAGAAGTTCTTGATGCTGGCGCCGATGCCTGGCTCGCTATCGGAGGTGGTGCTGGTCGTGGTCGTGGTGGTGCTGCCGGCCATCGAGCCGCCCGGGGCGGTTTCGTCGCCATGCGACAGGCGTACATCGGAGCTGGAGAAGCCCGACGACAGCAGTTCGTTCTTGGCGCTCATTGCATCAGCGTGATTGTCAAAGACGGCGATCAGGGTATGTTGCATGATGGTTCCTCCAGTTACTATTGGTCACTTCAATGGTGGGATGCCGGATTCGTCGAACCGCTCGACATTCACCTGTTCGGCCTTCAGTACGACCGTTTCCTGGTGCTGCCGCTCGTGACGGACCCGAGTGATGTGAAGCTCTTCCTTGATGCGCACGCGGCGCTCGACCACAAGCACTTCTTCGAGGACGGGCACGACAAGCGTGTCGCCCTCGTAGCGGGTGGCCGGTACCTCGTCGGGCGCGACGATGCGGTCGACTGCGACGTGCCGGACATTCACCTCGTCATGCCCGAGGGCCTCGTCGATGGTGACCGGCTGTTCGACGACGGTCTTGTGAACGCGGACGCCACGCCCCGTGTCTACCGTGCGGGTGCCGACGGCAAGCTGCTCCGCGACGACCGGAATCCGCAAGGATTCCTGTCCTGTTGACTGCTCTGGATTAGCTGGATTAACTGCCATTGATGCGGCTCCCTTTGGTTGCTGGCGCGAGACAAATTCAGAGTACTCCAAACAGTCGGGGCATAGCGCACCATTGACTCCCGTAAATGTTGAGCTCGGTCGGCGGCGGAAAAACGGCACGCTAGGGGGTAAACGCGGGGGTGCGAAAGGTGTCGTGGAAGTGGCAAGGATGGCGGCGCGAACGGCCGCACCACCCGGTACGGAAGAGGTTCAGGAAAAACCGAAAGTAAATAAAGGAAAAGCCGAGAGGCAGAGCCGGGAAATGCCGACGCCGCCCACCGCTGGCGCGCTGCCTCAGCCGAACGGATTCTCGACCGTCTTCACATCGGGCGGGGGCAGCCGGTCGGGCAGCGCCTGGGCTTCGAGGCGTTCGACCACGGCGTTGACGATCTCCTGCAGGCGCCGCGCGTGCGCCAGCCCGGCGGCGTCCATGGTCAGGTCGACGTCGCCCGAGATCGTGATGCGGTCGAGCCGGTTCTCCAGCATCAGGTCGCCGATGTGGACCACGTCGGCTTCGTTCGCATACGGCACAAAGGCCTTTTTCTTCGCATTCATGGAAAACTCCAGGTGGGATCGGGCGGATCAGGAAAAGCGGCGCGGCTTTTTCTGGCGGATGGTGGGCAGGCGCAGCATGCGCTCCTTCTGCTGCTGGGTGAGCGACGGCAGGAAGGTGATGCCGACGATACGTTCGAGCTCGGCCACGGGAATGACCTGGATGTCGGCCCGCGCGCGGTTTTCCGTGAACCAGGCCGCCGCCAGTTTCTGGCGCGGGCTGTAGACCACCTTGTACAGGTGGGTCGGCACCAGCACGTTGCCGACCTTGCGCAGGTTCGTGCCGAGGAAGGCCGGCCCGGTGATCACATACAGCTGCCCTTCCTTTCTTGCCATGCTGCGCACCGCGCTTTCGATCGGCGCCCAGATGTGGCGGTTGTGGTCGCCGTCCTGGGGAACCATGTTGGCCAGCGTGAAGCTTTCGCGCTGGGTGTGGCGGTCGGGCATGTCGCCGTTGGGCGTCATGTGGCCGCGGTCGAAGCCGCTGCGTGCGTAGTCGTCGAGTTCGGCGCGCTGCGAGCGCGGCAGGCGCGGCTCGGCGTGGAAGGCATTGTCGCGCTTGAGTCCCTGGGCCGAGGCGAGCTGCGTGGCGTCGAGGTTTTCGGCCGACCAGAGTGGGGTGCGGGTGACGCCGGAGTGCATCACACCGAACACCCCATAGCACAGCTCGCGCGTGGCGGTTGCCAGCTTCGGGTTACGGATCTCGGGAGCGCGGCCATCGGCGTAATGGTCCGGGCAACCCGTGCCGGCGGCCAGGGCCGGGTTCAGTGCCGGGGCCAGCAAGGCGGCGAACAAGGCCGCGCCTGCCATCAATCGTTGGAACATATGTAGAAAGGGTAAATGTGACAAAGCGGCATTGTAGCCGACACAGATTTACCTGGCGATCGGTCGCTTGTGCAAGGATGAGCTGTCAAGACGCCGCACGATTCGCACCATGCATTTGCTGCAATGTATGGTGGAATCGTCTAGAATTGCGGGCTCTTCCATAACATTCCATATCGGAAACACCGACCGTCCATGGAAAATGTCCCGTTCCCGGAGGACCTGCGGCGCTTCGTGCTGACCAGCATCCCGTCCGTGCCCTTCCTCGAGGCGCTCCTGCTGCTGCGCGCCAATCCGACCCAGCAGTGGCAGAGCGCCACGCTGGCCGGGCGACTGTACGTACGCGAGCGCACCGCCGAGGCGCTGCTCGAGGACCTGGCGCGCGCAGGCATGGCGGCACGCTGCGCCGGGCCGCCGGACGACTGCTACCAGTACCAGCCGAGCTCCCCCCAACTGCGCGAACGGATCGATGCGCTGGCCGACCTGTATTCCCGTCACCTGGTCGAAGTCACGGTGCTCATCCATTCTTCCCTCGACCGCAAGGCACAACAGTTTGCCGACGCTTTCAGATTGCGAAAGGATTCGTAATGGCGCAAACCATCTATTCCCTGTGCATGCTCACCTCGCTGGCCTGTGCCTGGCTGTTGCTGGCCAGTTACCGCCGCACGCGCTACCGCCTGCTGTTCTGGAGCGGCGCCTGCTTCGTGGCGATGACGCTGAATAACCTGTTCCTCCTGCTCGACAAGATCGTGTTCCCCGACATTGATTTCCTGCCGGCCAGGCTCATCTGTGCACTGGTCGCCGTGTCGCTGCTGCTGTATGGCCTGATCTACGAAAAGGAATAGACATGAACGACCTGATTACCGGCGCCGTCTGCATGGGCTCGCTTGTCATTACCCTCTTTTTCCTGCGCTTCTGGCGCAACTCGGGCGACCGCTTCTTCCTGTATTTCGCCCTGTCCTTCTTCATCGAGGGGCTGCACCGCCTGTATTCGTCCCTGAGCCGCGCCAGCGGCGAGGATACGCCCCTGCACTACCTGATCCGGCTGCTGGCGTATGGCCTGATCCTGTGGGCGATCCTGGAGAAGAACCTGCCGCGGGAAGGTCCACGCAAGTAAGCGTGCGCCCGGCTGGATCGCGCTCGGTAATAATGAAGCCATGACATCAACCCATCCGGAGGACATCATGGCCACGAACGATCCACGCGGACAGCCGCAGGCTCCGCAGACCCAGACCGACGACCACAACCGCTCCGAAAACCTCCTGCCGGGCGAGGAAGGGGCCGAAGACGGCCGTTTCGAGGTCGCCGAGGAAGTCAACCTCGACATGCAGTCCGACGACACCCGCCGTGTCGGCCAGCTGCCCGGCAACATCCACGATTCGATGCCCGACACCATCGACACCGAACCCGAAGACGAAAACAAGGGCACGCCCTGAGCCTTGCCTGCCCGCTAGCGGGCAGGCGCCGTCGCTGGCGTCCAGCAGTGCGGGCTGCGGAAATGTTTGCAATTTATAATGCCGCATGACCCATCGCCCGCATCCCATGGAGCCATCCCTCTCCCCCTCCCTGCCCGCGCTCAAGGCGCAGTTCGCACAGATCGTCGATGAAGTCGTGGCGCCGCGCGCCGCGGCGGTCGATGCCGGTTGTCACTGGCCGCGCGAGTCGCTCGAGGCCTTTGCCGCTGCCGGCCTGGCCGGACTGCAGGTACCCACCCACCTGGGCGGCCACGGCGGCGGCCTTGGGGAACTCCTGATGGCTACCGAGCTGATCGGAGCGGCATGCCCATCCTCGGCGCTGTGCTTCGGCATGCATTGCGTCGGCACCGCCGTCATCGCCGCCAAGGCCACGCCCTGGCAGGAAGAACATTACCTGCGCCCGATCGCGGCTGGCCGCCACCTGACGACGCTGGCGCTGTCGGAAAGCGGCAGCGGTGCGCACTTCTACCTGCCGGGAACCACGCTCACGCCCGCGGGCCCGGACTTCCTGGTGGACGGCGTCAAGCAGTTCGTTACCAACGGTGGGCACGCCGATTCGTACGTGATCTCGACGCTGTCCGCCGGCGCTGACGCCGGCGACTTCAGTTGCCTCGTGGTGGATGCGGGCACCCCGGGCATCGAATGGCTGGCGCCGTGGGAAGGCTTCGGCATGCGCGGCAATTCCTCGCGCGGCATGCGCTTGTCCGGTGCGCCGGTCCCAAGCGACCGTCTGCTCGGCGAGCATGGCGACCAGGTCTGGTATGTGTTCGAGGTCGTCGCGCCCTACTTCCTGATGGCGATGGCCGGAACCTACCTCGGGGTCGCCCAGTCCGCGCTCGACGCCGCCGGCGAACACCTGCGCAACCGCAGCTACGCGCACTCCGGCGAATCACTGCGCGACGTCGAAACGCTCCAGACGCGCTATGCCGAGATGTGGATGGCGGTCGAAAAGACGCGCGCGCTGGTGTATGAAGCGGCGCGCCGCGGCGACGCCGGCGATCCGGACGCCCTGCCCTACATCCTGGCCTGCAAGGCCGACGCCGGCGACACCGCCGTCCATCTCGCCAACGAGGCCATGACCATCTGCGGCGGCGCAGCCTACCGCGACAACAGCCGCGTGGCGCAAATGCTGCGCGACGCCCGCGCCAGCCACGTCATGTCGCCCACGACCGACTTGCTGCGCCTCTGGACCGGCCGCAGCCTGCTCGGCCTGCCGCTGCTGTGAGCACCCCCGCCGTAAGTGGCGCGCCAGACGCGGTCGCGAACAACGTGCCGGCGGCGCTGCACGTCGGCGCCGCACCGGGTGCACTTAGCGAGACCGCGTTGCGCAAACGCCTGGCAAACGACTGGACCGGGCCGCATCCGGCCGTGGTGGTATTCGACGCGGGGGTAACCGGCCCGCTCAGCCTGGCGCGCGCGCTGCGCCAGGCCGGCATCGACGCGCATTACCTGTTCCTGCGTGCGCCCGGCGACCTGGCGGCGATGCGCCGGGAGCTCCAGCGCGCGCCCCTGATCGGCCGGCGCTGGACCCTGCTGGCCGCCGATGATCCCAACCGGGCCGGCGTCGAAGCCGAGGCCCTGCGCGACGCCGCGCGCCGGGCGCGCCTGCGCACGACGCTGGACCGCGCCAACGCGCGCATGGCGGCGCGCCGCGTTGACGACGACCCGCGTCCACAGCGCATGGCGGCGCATTTCCTGTCGGGTTTCCTGGCGCAGTCGAACGACGCCCTGATCGGCCTGGGAATGGACCTGACGATCCTGTACTGGAACGGCAGCGCGGCGCGCCTGTTCGGCATCGACGCCGGCACCGCGCTGACGCGCACGATGGCGGACCTGCCCTGCTACAAGCCGGAAATGGCAGCCCTGCTGGCGGCCCTGCGTGACGGCGGCGCCGGTGGAGGCAGCGGCGGCGGCGCCATGCATGCCGAGATCGACTGCACTCTGTGCGGGCGCGACCTTCGCCTGGAGCTGTCCGGCTCGGCCGTGCGCGACGGCGAGGGCGCCGCGGTCGGCTTCATGCTGGCCTGCCGCGACGTCAGCCAGCGCCACCAGGCCCTCGAGCACGAACGCGCGCAGCAGGCTGCGGCGGCGCGCCTGGCCGACGAAGGGCGGCGCGAACTGGCGGCGCTGTTCGACCAGGCGCCAGGCTTCATGGCGATCACGCGCGGCCCGCAGCACTTGTTCGAAATGACCAATCGTGCCTATATCCAGCTGTTCGGGCCGCGCCCATATAGCGGGCATACCCTGGACGAGGCCTTCCCCGACCTGCGCAACCAGCCGTTCTCGCGCCTGCGCGACGAAGTCTTCGCCAGCGGCCGCCCCTACGTCGGGCGCGCCATGCCGGTGGTGCAGCAGGGCCCGCAGGGACGCAAGGTGCGCTACATCGATTTCGTCTACCAGCCGCTGTTTGCCGGCGATGGCAGCATCACCGGTATCTTTTGCCAGGGTCACGACGTCACCGAGCAAAAGCTGATGCAGGACGGCCTGCTGCACCACCAGGCCGAGCTCGAGGACATGGTCGAGACGCGCACCGAAGCCTTGCAGGCCGCCAACCTGGCCTTGCAGCAGTCGCAGAAACTCGAAGCTGTCGGCAAGCTTACCGGCGGCGTCGCGCACGACTTCAACAATCTGCTGCAGATCATCGGCAGCAACCTCGACCTGCTCAGCTTGGAACTCGGGCCAACGGGGCGCGCCCTCCATCGCGTCGCCAGCGCACGCGGCGCCGTCGAACGCGGCGGAAAGCTGGCCGCGCAACTGCTGGCCTTTGCCCGCCGCCAGCCCCTGCAACCGGTGCCGACCGACCTGACTGCGATCGTCCGCGACATGGACGACCTGCTGCGGCGCGCGCTCGGCCCGGCGATCGAGATTGCGCTGGGGGTGGTCCCGGAGCTGTGGAGCACCCTGGTCGACCGCGACCAGCTCGAAAATGTGCTGCTGAACCTGGCGATCAATGCGCGCGACGCGCTGGGGGGCGCGGGCCGGCTCACCATCGAGCTCGATAACGCGACGCTGGACAACCACTACCAGCTGGCCAACCCCGACGCCACCCCCGGCGAATACGTGATGCTGGCGGTATCCGACAACGGCCCCGGCATGCCGCGCGAGGTGCGCGAGCGCGCCTTCGAGCCATTCTTCACCACCAAGGCCGAGGGCGAAGGCACCGGCCTGGGCCTGTCGATGGCCTATGGCTTCGTCAAGCAAAGCGGCGGCCACATCAAGATCTACAGCGAACCCGGCCACGGCACGACGGTCAAGATTTTCCTGCCCCGCACCAGGGCCATGGTGGCCGCCCCGCAGCGTCCGCGCGCCGATGCCGTGCGTGGCGGGAACGAGACGATCGTCGTGGTCGAGGACGACGATGCCGTCCGCGGGGCCGTGGTCGACATCCTCGGCGGCCTCGGCTACACGGTGCTCGCCGCCCCGGATGCCGACAGCGCCCTCGCCCTGCTCGAGAGCGGTGTCGCGGTCGAGCTGCTGTTCACCGACGTCGTCATGCCCGGCGCCCTGCGCAGCCCGGACCTGGCGCGCCTGGCGCGCGAACGCCACCCGCACATTGCAGTGCTGTTCACCTCGGGCTACACGCGCAACGCCATGATGCACGGGGCACGCCTCGACCCCGAGGTGGAACTGCTCAGCAAGCCGTACCGGCGCGACGAGCTCGCGCGCAAGGTGCGTGCCCTGCTCGACGCGCGCCCCGGGCCGGGGGCGGGCACCGGTCAGGCGCCGTGCGTGGCGGACGACGAAGGGCCCGACGGGGCGGCAAGCCCGCTCGCTGCGGAACCGGCGCCCGTCGCCTCGGGACCCACGGCCTCGCGGGTAGTAGTCGTCGAGGACAACGAGGATGGCCGCGAGATGCTGTGCGTCCTGATCGACATGCTGGGCTACCCTGCGGCGGGCTTCGGCAGCGGCGAGGCGGCCCTGCCGGAGCTCGCCGAAGGCGACATCCTGCTGACCGACCTCGGTTTGCCGGGCATGTCGGGCATCGAACTCGCCAGGGCCGCACGCGAGCGCCTGCCCGGCCTTCCGGTGATTTTCGCCTCCGGCCGCGCAGTCGATCCTGTCGAGGGCTTGCCGGCGCAGGCGCTGCTCAAGCCGTTCGCCCTGGAGGCCCTGGGCAGCGCGCTGGAGCGGGCCCGTCAGGACTGAGCCCTACACCGTCAGCCCCATTTTCAGCCCCTCGATGGCGTGCGCCTGCACGATCGGCTCGAGCCGCTCGACCAGGCGGCAGGTGATGTGGCGCCGCACTTCGGGGGCGAGCGACTCGTAGTAGGCATGGGTCAGCTGCAGGTCGTGCTTGTCCGCGTTGTGGGCATCGGGTGCATCGACGCCGAGCACGAACACCGGGCGCGAACGGTTCGAATGGTTCGCCGTGCCGCGGTGGATCGTCAGCGCCGAACGCGCCGAGATATCGCCCATCTGCGGCATCTTGCGCTGGCGCCGCGCCTCGTAGCGCGGCCACAGCTCCTGGGCCGGGAACATCGGGTCGCCGCCCGCCAGGTCGTCCCACTGGGTGCCGGGCGCGATCTCGAACGGTCCCATGTCCTCGGTCACGTCCACCGTGGTGATATTGAAGGCCAGGGAGTTGAGGCGCCGGCCCACCAGCGTGGCTTCCGGCGAGGGAAAGTCGCGGTGCCAGGGCTGGTGCAGCGCGCCCGGGCCGGGCACGTCGAAGCCGGCTTCGACCACGCGGTAGTCCGGGCCGAGGATGGCGCGGCAGACCGCCACCACCCAGGGGTGCGACACGATGTCGGCAAAGCCGGAAATGCGCTCCGGGTGCACTTCCACGTAATAGCGGTTCGGCCCGCGCGCGAGCGCCCCGCCCGGCTGGCGCTGCGCTTCGTCGAACAGGGTGGCGATGTCGGCGCCCAGGCGCTCGACCCAGGCGCGCTCGAAAGCGCCCTTGCAGGCGATGATGCCGTCGCCGTACAGGCCGCCCATGATGGCGGCTTCGTCGTAGGTCTCGGGGATGGTCTGGCTGGTCATGGTGGTCTCCTTCGGTCCGGGCCGGTAGCCGTTCACGTTACGGCAGTTCATGTTACGGCGGTTCATGTTACTGCGAAAAACCGGTAGCCGGAGCGCAGCTGGCGCCGCGCGGATGCGCCTGCTTCGCACGAGCTGTCGCTCACGCCGATCCTACCAGTCCAGGGTCAGCAGGAGCGCGCCCATGCGCGGCCAGCACAGCCGGCGCACCTCGTCGCGGCCGGCCCAGCGAAAATCGTCCATCTCGAGGGTCGGCAGCCCGGTCGCGTGATGGGGAAAGTAACTGGTGCACGCCAGGTGCGACAGGTCGCCCAGCTCGTCGCCGGCGTCGACGCGGTACAGGTGCAGGCGCTTGTCGCGCCGGTAGTCGAACTGCCCGAGGTCCAGGAAGCGGCCGGGTTCAAAGGCGATCCCGGCTTCCTCGCGCAGTTCGCGCATGGCCGACTCGAGGGTCGTTTCGCCCGGGTCCTGCATGCCCTTCGGGATGTCCCAGGCCGCGGTGCCGGTCACATGGCACAGCAGCAGCCGGCCGGTCGAATCGAGCACCAGGGTGCCGCAGGAAACGGTGTATTTACTCATGCGCCTCCGGATTCGTGTGCTTGCGTGGCGGCCGCCAGCGCCTGTGCCAACCCTTCCAGGCTGACCGGCTTGGTCAGGTGCTGGTCGAAGCCGGCGCCGTGCGAGAGCGTCATGTCGCTGGTCGCGCCCCAGCCGGTGAGCGCGACCAGCACCAGGGCTTTCAACTCGGGGTTCGAACGCAGCGCGCGCGCCAGTTCGTGCCCGTTCATGCCGGGCAGGCCGATGTCGAGGAAAGCCAGGTCGGGCCGGAACTCGAGCGCGGCCTGCAAGCCGCGCGGGCCATCGTGCGCCATGCGGGTTTCGTGGCCGAGCGCCTTCAACAGGGCAGCCAGGCTCTCGGCAGCGTCGACGTTGTCGTCCACCACCAGCACCCGCAGCGCGGGTGCGTGGCCGGTCCCGGCGCCTGCGGCCCCTTCCTCCCTGCCTAGCAGATCGCCGCGCCGCAGCGGCAGGCTCACCGTGAAGGTGCTGCCCTGCCCGGGTCCCGCGCTGGCCGCCTGGACCCGACCGCCGTGCAGCTCGACCAGGCGGCGAACCAGAGACAGCCCGATCCCGAGGCCGCCCTGCGCCCGGTCCAGGCTGCTGCGCACCTGGGTGAACATGTCGAACACGGAGCCGATTGCCTCCGGCGCGATGCCGACGCCGCTGTCGCTGACGGCCACGAAGGCCTGGTCCTCCTCGCGCCAGCTCGACACCCGGATCCGGCCGCCGGCGGGCGTGTACTTGGCGGCGTTGTTGAGCAGGTTCGCCAGCACCTGCACCAGGCGCGTCAGGTCGGCAAAGAGCGGCAGCGGCGCATCCGGCAGGTCGACCTCGAGGGTATGGCCGCCCGCCTCCACCAGCGCGCTGCTCGTTTCGACTGCCATCGACACCGCCGCGCGCAGGTCGACCGGCTCTTTCTTGAGCTCGATGCGGCCGCGCGTGATGCGGGCGATGTCGAGGAGGTCGTCGACCAGGTGGATCAGCTGCCCGAGCTGGCGGTCCATCATGCCGTACACGCGCGCCACGGTTGCCGCATCGCCCGGCGCCATGCGCAGGAGGTCGAGGCCGGTGCGGATCGGCGCCAGCGGGTTGCGCAGTTCGTGGGCCAGGGTGGCCAGGAATTCGCTCTTGCGGTGGTCGGCCTCGGACAGGTCGGCGGCGATCCGGCGCAGCTCGTTCTCGGCGCGCTTTTGCTCGGTAAAATCGCGCGTGATCGTGGCCAGGCCCAGGTGGGCGCCGTCGGCCCCGTGCACGGCGAAGCCCTTGAAATACACCGGCAGCGGGTCGCTGCCCGAACGCGGCGCGAACTGCAGCTCGCCTTCCCATTTCTGCTGCGGCCCGGTCAGCGCGGGCAACACCTCGGCGCGCACGAAGGGGCGGCAGTCGCGCGCAAAGAACTCGATCAGGCGCACGTCGCCGATGGGGGCGCCCGGATCGATCCCGCCCATCGCGCGCCCGGCGGGGTTCAGGTACAGGCCCGCGCCTTCGGGGCCGAAGATGCCGATGAAGTCCGGCGACTGCTCGGCAACCGCCGCCAGGCGCCGTATCCCCTCCTCGGCCTGGCGCCGCTCGCTCTGATCGCGCAGGTAGAGCGCGATGCCGCCGCCGGGTGTCGGGAAACAGCTGATCTCGTACCAGCCGCCCCAGGCGGGCAGGAAGGCGTCGAGGCGCTCGCCGGCGCGCTCCAGGGCGCAGCGGCGGCAGGCGCGTTCCGCGCTGCTTCCCTGCCATTCCGGGAACAGGTCCCAGAATACCTGATCCATCAGGTCGTGGCGCTGGAATCCGGTAATGCGTTCGGCGGCGCCGTTGGCATAGCCGATGCGCCAGGCGCTGTCCATCGCGAGGAAGCCGTCGGTCATGCTTTCCAGGATCACGTCCGAGCGTTCCTCGGCGGCCCGGCGCGCGAGCGCCTCCTCGCGCTGGCCGATCACCAGCGACGCCGTATTGGCCAGCAGCGCCATCGCCGCCAGGTTGCGTTCGTCGCGGACGGCGCGGTAATACCAGGTGAACGCGCCGAGCACCGCGCCGCTCGGCGCCAGGATCGGCAGCGCGCGGCAGGCATGCAGGCCTGCTTCCAGCGCGGGGCCGCGGGCGGCTTCCCACAGCGGGTCGGTGGCGATGTCCGGGCAATCGACCGCCTCGGCACGCCAGGCGGCCGTGCCGCCGGCAGCGCCCAGCGGCGCGATGCCGAGGCCGTCGAGCGCCTCCTGCAGGGCCGGCGGCAGGCTGGGCGCGGCGGCGTGGCGCAGGCGCCGGCTGGCCCCGGCGCCGGGTTCGGCGAGCTGGATGCCGGCCAGCGCCGCGCCGCCGGCATACTCCTCGGCCGTGCGCGCGAGCAGGTCAAGCACGTCGTCCAGCGGGGCGTTCGATACCGCCAGCTCGAGCGCCCCGCGCTGCCCGAGCGTGAGCAGGGTGGCGCGCGTGCGCTCGGTCACGTCGACGCCATGCACCAGCACGCCGGACACGGCACCGTCGGCTTCGCGCAGGGCCATGTAGACGAAGTCGATGTAGTAGGTTTCAAGGGCGCCATCGGTTTGCAGCAGCAGGCGCACGTTGCTGCCCTGGTGCGCCTCCCCGCTGCGGTACACGTCCTCCAGCAGTTCGAAAAACCCCTGTCCCGCCATCTCGGGCAAGGCCGCATGCAGCGGAAGGCCCAGCAGCGGGCGCTGGCCGACCAGCGTGGCAAACCGTTCGTTGGCCATCTCGAACACCAGCTCGGGGCCGCGCATCACGGCCATGAAAGCCGGCGCCTGGTAGAAGATGTCGTGCATGCGCTGGGTGCTGGCGTCGAGCGCGCGTTCGCTGCTGGCCAGGCGCTCGGCCGCCTCATGCTCGGCCGTGGCGTCGCGCATGATCTTGGCGTAGCCGCGCAGTACGCCGCGTCCTGAGCCCTCGCCCGGCGTGCCCTCGCCCTGTGCGCCCTCGCCGGGCGCCCCATCTTCATACAGCGGGATCATGACGCCGTCGGCGAAGAAGAGGCTGCCGTCGCGCCGCAGGTGCCAGCGGCGGTCTTCGGCGCGGCCGGTCTCGCGGGCACTGGCCGCCTCCTCGTCCGGACGTCCGGCGGCGCGGTCTTCCGGCACGAAGATCATGTCTGCCGACTGCCCGCAGGCTTCAAGCGCGCTCCAGCCGGTGATCGCCTCCGCACCCCCTTCCCACGAAGTGATGCGGCGCGCTTCGTCAGTGCCGATGACGGCGTAGTCGTGCAGGTTGTCGAGGATCAGGCGGATACGCTCGAAGCCCTTGCGCCCCGCGCGTTCCCTGCGCTCCCGCTCCTGCTCCGTGCTGCGCTGCGTGCTGCGCCGCGTCTCCGGCTGCTCGCCCTGCATCAGTGCCGCGTTCTTGCGGAACAGGTCGACGAAGACCGCTGCCTTGGCGCGCAGCGACTGCGCGTGCAGGGGCTTGGTGATGTAGTCGGCGGCGCCGAGCGACCAGGCGCGCTCGAACGGGGCGCCGTCGGCGTCGCCGGCGGTCAGGAAGATGATCGGCACCGTGCGCGCACGCGGGTGCTGGCGGATCAGTTCAGCCGTCTCGAAGCCGTCCAGCGTCGGCATCTGCACGTCCAGCAGCACGAGGGCGAACTCGTGTTCGAGCAGCGCCCGCAAGGCCGCCTCGCCCGACTCCACCGCCACCAGGCTGTCGGCCAGGCCGGACAGGATCGCTTCCAGCACGGCCAGGTTGGCCGGCTGGTCGTCGACCAGGAGAATACGGGCAGGAACGGCTGGACTCATCTATTCTCGCGGCGCCAGCAGGCGCGCTTGGGTAAAGCCGCGCATTGGCAATGATTCGCCATGCACATTTGGTTGTAAATAAAACAATGTATGCCGGGGCCTTCCGATTGTCAATTGTGCGCACGGTTCTGCCCGCAACCGGTACTGGTAACCCACCAGTGCCGGGCCCACCCTACATTACAGCACCAGACGTAAAAAAGCCCGCCGGGCCAGAGCCGGGCGGGCGCTTCACAGGCGCTCGAGGGCGCCGTAAGCAGTGGCTTATGCAGCCTTGGTCTGCGCTTCCGTCGCGGTCACCGGCGCCACGCGGGCGGCGCTGCCGGCTTCGAGCACAGCGGCGGCGCGCGCCTTGTTGCCCGGCGCGGTGGTGCTGATCAGTTCGTGCATGCGGGACGCGGTCTTGTCCCACGAGGTGTTGGCGACGATATCGCGCATGCGCTCGACCATCTCGGCCTTCTCCTGCTCGCCCAGGGCCAGCATGCGTTCGCAGGCGGCGATGTACTCTTCCGCGGTCGAGGCGATGGCGACCACGTCGCCGTAAGGCACCTTGACGTCGGTGATCGGGGTGCTGACGCTCGGCTTTTCGGCAGCCATGTATTCCAGCACCTTGGTCGGCGAGATGAACTTGGTCGAATCGTTCATGGCGAATGGCAGCAGGCAGACATCCCAGCCGGCCAGGAATTTCGGCAGTTCGTCATAGTTGCGCTGGCCCATGTAATGGACGTTCGCACCGCGCGGCAGCTCGGCCGGATCGATCTTGACGACAGGGCCGACCAGCACGATCTGCCATTCCGGATGGGCTTCCGACATGCGGCGCACTAGTTCGGTGTCGAAGCGCTCATCGATCACGCCGTAGAAGCCAAGACGCGGGCCGGCGATATGGGCCTGGTCCGGGTGCGAGATGGCGCTGTCGAGTGCCTGGCGGAAGTGCTTGGCGTCGACGCTGCTGGAGAAGCAGTGGGCGTTCGCGTGGCGGTCCTTCTTGGCTTCGTACAGGCTCGGGCCGCCGGTGAACACGAGGTCGGCGATGCCGAGCAGGGCCGATTCGCGCTGCAGCAGCTGCTTCGGCGGGTTCTTGAAGGCAGCGAGTTCGTCCATGCAGTCGTAGACCACCATCGACGGGTTCAGGCCCTGCAGCAGCGGCAACGCCATCGGGGTGTAGAACCAGACGACCGGGCGCTCGCCTTCGGGCACCAGGTCGGCCAGCAGGCCTTGCAGGGTCGGGATCTGGTCGTCATGGAAGCCGCCTGCATGGATCGGGGTATGCGGGCGGCACACCGTGATGTTCGGCGCGACGGCCGTCTTCTGCAGGTGTGCCTGCCCTTCGGTATGCACCGGTTCTTCGACCAGCACGATGTCGTAGTGTTCGGCCAGGCGCGTCATCAGGTGCTGGGGGCGCTGGAATACGAAGTCCCACCGCAGGTGGCAAAACACGATAAGGGTCGGCATGTTGATTTCCTCTCGCCTTGGTGGCGCTATAGTTGATCTTGGTTCCGGAACGGAAGGGCTGCAGCGGCGCTTGAACACGCTGAACCATGACGCCGGATTCCTCGAATCGTAACATGCAAATTTGGCATTACTTTCATTTATGCATTGCAACATTTAGACTTGGAACGATGTTTGCGGCAATGTTCAGGATTTCCTCATAGGAGAGCCCGGTGTCACCAGGCAATCTTTGTAGGCTGAATCCTACGCAGATACAAGAAAATCCACTACGAAAACTCATCTATACAGGGTAGCTACGCAACCGTGCGCGAGCCTGAGACTCGCAGCCGGGGCGGGTTTTCGGTACCCACCCGGGGTAAGGCCAGGCCCGCAAGGCTGTCAGCCTGAACGTACAGAGGGGACGCGCACGATGGCGGGTATGGCGCGAGGGAGGAAGAAGGCCGCCGTGCGGGCGGCCCATGCGGCCCGCGCATGCAGCCGGATCATACCGGCCGGCGCTGCCGGCAAATCATGCGGGAGGATAGGGCTGGGCGCCTTCCGGGTGGCCGTCGAGGCTGAAGCCGTCGGCGGTGGAGACGTCGTCGATACCGAGCGTGCCGAGGGCATCGCACAGCTCGTCGATCTCGGCGCCGATGTCGGCTGCCAGGTCAGTCGCTTTCGCGACTCCGCCCCAGGGCGGGCCGCCGTCGAGCGCATACAGGTTGACGCGCAGCTCGATATGCTCGCCCGCATCCTGGGGCGCGACCACGGCGCGCACCGCGTCCGGGGACAGTTCCTTGCTCGCCAGCAGGCGGTTGATCTCGGACAGGGTGCCGAGCATGGCCAGTTCCGCCACGCCCTGCTCTTTCGCGCCATGGAACAGGTCCTGGTACAGGAAGTTCACGGACAGGCGATCGGGGTCGCCCGCCATGCAACGCCGCACCAGGGGCGCCACGCGCTCGGTCCAGGCCCGGTAGCGGCGCATGCGGTCGGCGAAATACACGTCGGCCCCGATCTCGTCCTTCGGCACCGCATAGAACGGATCGTCCGCGCGCTTGAGAGAAAAGCCGAGCAGGAAGCGCAGCTCCATTGCCGCCTCGTCGGGCGCTACCGGCTCGCCGGTCCAGCCGCGGATGCTGGCCTCCAGCAGCGGGGCCGGCGCTGGCTTCTTGCTCCCGAGCGTGGCGGCGGCCTCGCGCAGCAGCTCCTGGAGGGTGCTGTAGCCGATGTGGTCGACCTCGGCCAGGTCGTAGGCGTGGCGCACCAGGGCCACCTTCGCCCGCGGGCTGTCGAGTTCAGAGGCGACGAAACTCGCCGCCAGCTCCGCATAGGCCTCGTCATCGGCGAAATTCTCCTGCGCGACGAGGCCGCCGGTGCTCTGCACGAACAGCGGGATCAGGAAGGCGTCGACTTCGATCTCGGCTTCGCCTTCGCGCCGGATGTGCAGGGTTGCCGCCTCTTCGCCGACATGGGCGCGCAGCAGGCGGCAGGCTTCGGGATCGGTGAAGCGCGCCAGCTCGATGGCGCCGTACAGCACCTCGTCATGCTTGCGGCGCAAGGCGCGGCGAATCGCGACGACCAGCTCTTCCTCATGCCCGGCAGCGCCTTCCGGATCGACTTCCTCGCCCTCGGCAACTTCGAGCGCGAGGTCGGCCAGGGCCTGGGCCAGCGCATCGATGTCGGGTTCGGCGGCAGTTGCCGGCTTGCGCGGCACGGGCTTCTTGTTCTTCGGCATAGTGGCTCTGATGGATGGTGAAGCCGCCATGGTAGCGCATCGTGGACCAAGAGGTCCCTCAGTTGGCGCGTTCCGCCTCGGGGGACAGGTGCACGTGCGTCAGCGCGGCCAGGATTTCCTCGGGTTCGGCTGGCTTGGCGATATGCAGGTCGAAACCGGCTTCGCGGGCGCGGGTCTTGTCGGCCAGCTGGCCGTAGCCGGTCAGCGCGATCAGCAGGGTCGACGCGAACTGGGGCATCGCGCGCACGCGCCTGGCCAGCTCGTAGCCGTTCATGTCGGGCAGGCCGATGTCGAGGATGAACACGTCGGGACGCTCGAAGGCCGCCCACTCGAGCGCACTGGCGGCATCGTAATAGGTCGATACCAGGTGGTCGCCAGCTGCTTCGAGCAGCAGCGACAGGCTGACCGCGGCGTCGATATTGTCGTCCACCAGCATCACGCGCAGCGCCTGCGGGGCCGCGTCGCGGGCACGGCGCGGGGCGGTAGGCTGCGCCAGCGCCGCCAACTCTTGCTTGAGCGGCAGGCGCACCGTGAAGATGCTGCCGCCGCCCCGCCCCGGGCTGCTGGCGTCGATCGTGCCGCCGTGCAGCTGCACCATGCTGCGCACCAGCGCCAATCCGAGACCGAGCCCCCCCTGGGCGCGGTCAGCCTTCCTCTCGCCCTGCGAGAACAGGTCGAACACGCGCGGCAGCAGCTCGGGCGTGATGCCTTCGCCGTCGTCGGCCACGGAAAGGGTGGCCTCGTCGGCGGCGCAGGCCAGCGAAAGCTGGATGTTGCCGTGCACCGGGGTGTACTTGGCGGAGTTGGTCAGAAGATTGGCCACCACCTGGGTCAGGCGGGTCTGGTCGCCGCGCACGGTGACGGGCTGCCCGGGCAGGCGCAGTTCCAGCCGGTGCTGGCGCTCTTCGAGCAGCGGGCGGGTCTGTTCGACGGCGCGTTCGACGGCGTCGCGCAGGTCGACGTCTTCCAGGTTCAGAGTCACCAGGCCGCGCGTCACGCGCGACACATCGAGCATGTCGCCCAGCAGGCGATTCATGTGCTCGACCTGGCGGCTGATCACGTCGCCGGCATAGCGCGCGCGGTGGCCGTCGACATCGGGCATCTTGAGCAGCTGGGCTGCGGTGACGATTGGCGCCAGCGGGTTGCGCAGCTCATGGCCGAGCATGGCGAGGAACTGGTCCTTCGCGCGGTTTTCCTCTTCGGCCGTCTGGCGCGCATGGGTTTCGCGCTCGAGCTGGGACTGGCGCTCGTGGCCGGCGCTGTCGCGAAACACCTGGGCGCGGCGCAGCTCGGCGCCCGCCTGGCGCAGGGCCGCCAGCAGGCGGTCGATCTCGACGATGCGCGAGCGCAGCTTGGGCGGCGTTTTGCCGCGCCCGAGCATGCCGGCGGCATCGATCGCGCGCCCCATCGAGCGGCCGTAGGCGCGTGCCAGCCAGCTGGCCAGCGCACAGGCGCAGGCCAGCGCCGCCACCAGGGCCAGCGCCGCCATGCGCTTGGCGTCGCCGGTGCGGGTGGCGAGGAACCCCGGCGGCACGCCCACCGCGACCACCCAGTCGGAACCGGCCACCTTGTGGAAGACCGTCTTCGAGGACCCGCCATGACGCAGCGGCAGGTCCAGCACGCCGGTCTTCTCGCCGCGTGCGGCGGCGACCAGCTGCGGCGGCGCGTCCTGCCCGACCAGGTCGGCCGTACCCAGGTTCGACGCCACCAGGTGCCCGGCACCGTCGACGATGTCGACCTGCCAGTCGGCGGGCAGCCTGGCGTCGGCCAGGAGTGTGCGGAAATGGTCGGTGCTGAAGGTGATCGACAGCGCGTAGCGCCGTCCCCCGGCCTGGACCGGCACGGTGACCGCCGTGATCAGGCGCCCGCTGTAGCGCCCCGGCATGACGTCGCGCACGATCGGGCGGCCGTTCGCAAACAGTTCGTCAAGATAGGCGGGGCGCGGCCCCACCGGCAAGGGGGTGCCGGGCGCCGCCAGGGTGTTGACCAGCACGGCGCCCTGCTCGTCCAGCAGCACGGTCCAGCTTGCCGGGCCGAGCGGTGCGCGCCTGGCTTCTTCGTAAAAAGCCTTGAGGTCGCCGCGCGCCAGTGTCGGCGAAGCGGCCAGCACGCGCAACGCGGCGCCCGCATCGGACAGATCGTCGTCCACCAGCAGTGCGAGCTGCTGCGAGGTCAGCGCCACGCGCGCCAGCGCGGTCTCGGTTCCGGCCTCGTCCAGCAGGCTCAGGACGAAGCCTGCGAACAGGATCACCGGCACCAGGATTGCGGCCGCCATCAGGTACAGGTAGGCACGGATTTGCATCGCGAGCTCGACGGTTGACGGCCCTCGACATGACGGCCAGCAAGTTCGATGATACCAATACCACAAGTTAAAGCAAGAAAAGAGTGGAAAATTGGTAACGGATGTTCGAGCGCCGTTCCAAATCCTGCCGCACTGGCGTTTCCGCCAACATTGCACGGGTGCGGGAGCTGTGCAGTGGTATGCTTGGGCCCTTGAAACTGCGCCCTGGTGCGCCCCTGCTGCAACTGGAGACCCGCCAACGATGCTCGACAATTACTTCAAGCTTAAGGAAAGCGGCACGGACGTGCGCACCGAGCTGCTCGCCGGCCTGACCACCTTCCTGACGATGGCCTACATCATTTTCGTCAACCCGTCGATCCTGGGCGACGCGGGCATGCCGAAGGAGGCCGTGTTCGTGGCGACCTGCCTGGTGGCGGCCCTGGGCAGCGCCGTCATGGGCCTGTACGCGAACTACCCGATCGGCATGGCGCCGGGCATGGGATTGAACGCCTATTTCGCCTATGCCGTCGTGCTCGGCATGGGCGTGGCCTGGCCGGCCGCGCTGGGCGCCGTGTTCATCTCCGGCTGCCTGTTCATCCTGGTCTCGGTGTTCGGGCTGCGCGGCATGATCGTGAACGGCATCCCGCATTCGCTGCGGGTGGCCATCACCGTCGGCCTGGGGATGTTCCTGGCGCTGATCGCGCTGAAGAATGCCGGGATCGTGGTCGGCAGCGAACCGACCCTGGTCAAGGCCGGCGACCTGCACGCGCCGCCGGCGATCATGGCCATCGTCGGCTTCCTGCTGATCGTCACCCTCGACCGCCTGAAGGTGCGCGGCGCGATCCTGATCGGCATCGTCGCCGTCACCGTGCTGAGCTTCTTCTTCGGCGGGAATACCTTCAAGGGCGTGTTTTCGCTGCCGCCGCCGATCGACGCCACCCTCTTCAAGCTGGACATCCCGGGCGCGCTCTCGGTCGGCATCCTCAACGTGGTGCTGGTGTTCTTCCTGGTCGAGCTGTTCGACGCGACCGGCACCCTGATGGGCGTTGCCAGCCGCGCGGGCCTGCTGGTCGAAGGCAAGATGGAACGGCTGAACAAGGCGCTGCTGGCCGACAGCGGCGCGATCGTCGCCGGCGCCGTGCTCGGCACCTCGAGCACCACCGCCTATATCGAGAGCGCGGCCGGCGTGCAGGCCGGCGGGCGCACGGGCCTGACCGCGCTCGCGGTGGCCGTGCTGTTCCTGGCTTGCCTGTTCATCGCGCCGCTGGCCGGCGTGGTACCGGCCTACGCGACCGCGCCGGCGCTGCTGTTCGTCGCCTGCCTGATGCTGCGCGACCTGGGCGACATCGAATGGGGCGACACCACCGAAAGCATCCCGGCGGCAATCACGGCGCTGGTGATCCCCTTCACCTATTCGATCGCGGAAGGCATCGCCTTCGGCTTCATCACCTATGCCGCGCTGAAGCTGACCACGGGCCGCGCGCGCGAGGTCAAGCCGGTGGTCTGGATCATTGCCGGGCTGTTCATTTTCAAGATCGTCTATATTGGTACCTGAGCGGTAGCCTGGTCAGCCGGGGTCATGCAGATTCCGTTGGCTCGGGAGCCGCACTGGTGCTGCTTCTGGGATACAATCAGCGCCGAGCCCTGGCGCCGCGTTGCGCGCACCGGCGCTCCTTTCCCGAACGACCGGCCGGCCCCGGGCGCCAAGCTGACAGGGCCGCATACATGCTTATGAAATCATCCTTCTTGTACGCGCTGGCCGTCCTCGGCCTGGCACATGGCACCGCCACAGCCGGCGGTGGCGCGGCGGACGACCTGCCGCAAATTGGCACCATCCACAACGCCCTGACGGTCGCGCGCCCCGAGAGCATTCCCGACGGTACCTGGTTCACCTCGGCCGAGCTCGGTGCGATCAGCACCTCGGGCAACACCACCGGCACTTCGCTCAGCGGCAAGATCGACGCCCGCCACGAAACGGCCGACTGGAGCAACGAATACATCGTCAGCGGCTTCTTCAAGGAAGACGAAATCGTCGACGACGACGGCGAGCGCTATCGCCAGCGTTCGGCCGAGCGCTGGGCGCTGTCGGCCAAGGCCGCCTACAAGCTGATGAACGAGGGCAGCCGCGCTTTCGTCCTCGGCTCGCACGTGAATGACAAGTTCGGCGCCTACACGCGCTATTCGTCGTTCGCGGTCGGCCACGGCTCGCAGCTGTACAACACGGACAACAAGGCGCTCGACGTCGAGGTCGGCCCGGGTTATTTCAGCGGCCAGCGCGAAAACGGAGAGAGCGAAAACGGCCTGACGGTGCGTGGCGCCGCCCGCTTCCGCTGGCAGGTCAGCCCGTCGGCGGCATTCGTGCAGACCGTCAGCGTCGAGCGCGGCACCTCCAACGTGCACTCGATCGCCGAGTCGGCCCTGTCGACCAAGATCAACGACACGATGCAGATGAAAGCGGCCTTCAGCGCCCGCAACGATACCAACGTGCCCGAGGACAAGAAGAACACGGATACGCAGACCTCGCTGACGCTGGTGTATTCGTTCTGATTCGGGTCGTTTCGTCCGGGCTTGCCAATGTCACGATTCGCGGGTTGACCTCGTCAAGCGCCGCCGGTCGTGCTGCCGCTGCAGGTTCGCCCCGCACAGCACGCGCCGCGCCACGCCGCGCGGCACCCCGGCAAGCTGCATGAAGGCGAATGCCGCGTGCATCCCATCGGTTTCGAGGATCTTCAATGCGCGGTCGACGCGCGCGGCCATGTGCGCGTCGGCGCGTGGATCGGCATGGTAATTTTCTGACAAGACTGGCCTCGCTACACCTGTTTTGGAGGCCAGACATGCTATCAAACGCGCCAGTCCGTGGCGCGCGCTTGCCGCGATAAAACTTGCGGCGCCGCGCTTGCCCGGACCGCCCCGCTGCGCCCTTCTCCGCCGCGGCTCAGGCCTGCGGCTCGTGCACGTCGTCCACCGTCACCGGTTCGGCCGCGATCTTTTCGTCGGCGAGCGCATGGTCGTCCTCGTCCGCCACCAGCCCCTCCTGCTCGGCGCCGCGCACGCGGTCGTAGACCAGTTCCACCAGCACCGGGAAGTGATCGGAACCGAATGAGGGCAGCCTGCGGATGAAGGAGAGCGTGAAATGGCGGCTGTGGAACAGGTGGTCGAGCGGCCAGCGCAGGAACCAGTAATCGGCGTGGAAGGTGTTGAACATACCGCGCCCCACGCGCGGGTCGAGCAGGCCGCTGATCTTGCGGAACAGCCGGGTCGTCCTCGACCACGCCACGTCGTTCAGGTCGCCCGCGACGATCACCGGGGTGTCCAGGCCCGACACGCTTTTTGCCACCACCAGCAGCTCGGCGTCGCGCTCGGTCGACTCGTCGTGCTCGGTCGGGCTCGGCGGCGCAGGGTGCAGGAAATGCATCCTCACCTTGCGCCCGGACGGCAGTACCACCAGCGCATGCATCGAGGGGATGTCATCCTCGACCAGGAACTGGATCGCGCTGTCTTCCAGCGGCAGGCGCGAGTAGACATGCATGCCGTACAGGTTGTCGAGCGGGCACTTCATCGAGTACTGGTACTCCTCCTCGAGCGTATCGAGCCGCTCCTGCCAGCGGGCGTCGGTTTCCAGCGTCACGAACACGTCAGGACGGTGCTCACGGATCAGGGCGATCAGCCCATCGATATTCTTGTTCGGTGTCAGAACGTTGGCCGTCAGGATACGGATGCGCTCGGTGGCCTCGCTGATGACGGCCGACTTCACCTCGTTCGGGTAGATCCGCAGGTAAGGAAAAATCCACCAGGCCTGGTACAGCAGGCAGGCCGCCGTCAGGGCAACGAGCACATCCGAGGTAAGGTCGCTCAGGTCGAGCAGGAAGGGCTCGGCGATCAGCACAAGCAGCGCCAGAACGGCGATCTGGAGGCGCGGGAAGTCGAGGTCACGGACCCACCATTCCGTGTGTTTCGACAAGGGCAGCAGGGTCGCCACCACGAGGAGGGCAACGAGCGTTGAAATCACTGCAAATTGCATGATGGGATAGGCCCTAAGGAATGTTCAATATCTTCACAAAACGACAATATCAGCAGTATGCCATTGTCGTGAGGAACCAGTCTGTGCGCTAGCGCTCTCCCGTGCGGCCCTCACGCGCCTGCTTGCGCGATACTGGACATTCCATCAACAACGCGACCATTCCCGCCTGCCAGCCATGCCCACCACGCTTCCCGGCGCCATGCCTTTCCTTGTCTTTTCCCGCAGCGGGTTCGATGACGTCGTCGCCCGCATCGGCGATGGCGGCGCGGTGCTTTACCTCAACCCCGGGGTGGCACAGGGCGCCGACATCGGCCCCTTGCGCGAACGCGACGTCGCCGTCCACATCCTGCCGCGCGCTTTCGATCCGCAGGTGCCGGGGGACGTGGAGGAAGCCGCGCGTGCGACCGGGCGCGAGCGCGAGGGGCTGTGGGTCGAGCACGGGGCGACCGTGCCGCAAGCGGACACCGCCCGGTCGGAAGCCGCCCGGCTCGAGCCCGGGCCGGCCGTGGCGGAAGGCGCGCCCGCCCTGCACCGGCGCCTGGCGCGGACCGCCGGCCAGTTTGCAAGCGGGGCCCTGCGCCGTCTGCGCGCCGAGGGCGTCGGGCGCAACCTGATGGTCCTGCCCTATCACGGCTTTGGCAACGGGCAGCGCATCTGGGTCAAGGGCCGGGTGCTGGACGAATTCAGTTACCGCGAGCAGAGCGAACACGACAGTAGCTGGAGCAACCTGGTGGCCCTCTACCGCCGCCTCGAATCCGACGAAGTTGCGCACGCGCGGGTGCTGGCGCACTTTGGCGGGCGCACCTGGGAAACCGAGACCGATGCCGGCGGCTATTTTGCGTTCGAAATGGTGCTCGAGCAGGCCCCGGGCAAAGGGCTGGCCGGCGGCTGGCACTCGGTGGAGCTGGAACTGCCCGAACACCAGGGGCCCGATGGCGCCCCGGTGCGGGCCTCGGCGCAGGTGAGCATTCCGAATGCCTCGGCGCGCTTCGGCATCATCAGCGACATCGACGACACGGTCCTGTGGACCAACGTCACCAACAAATTCAACATGGCGCTGATGCTCGCGCGCAGCAACCACCACACGCGCAAACCCTTCAAGGGCGTTGCCGCCTTTTACCGGGCCCTGAACGAAGGCGCCGGCAGCAACGAAGACAATCCGCTGTTCTATGTGTCGAGCAGCCCCTGGCACCTGTTCGGGCCGCTGGTCGACTTCCTGCGCGTCCAGAGCATCCCGCTCGGCCCGCTGCTGCTGCGCGAACTGAAGGTGCGCGACCTGCTCTCCTCGAACCACAACCACAAGCTCGACAAGATCGAACTGATCATGAGCTTCTACCCGGACATGCAGTTCGTCCTGATCGGCGACAGCGGCGAGCAGGACCCGGAAATCTATACCGAGATCGTGCGCCGCCACCCGACCTCGGTGCGCATGATCTACATCCGCAACGTCAATCCGGACCCGGCGCGTATCGACGCGCTCGACCGCCTTATCGAAGAGGTCAGCAGCACCGGCACCCAGCTGATCCTGTGCCCGGACAGCGTGTTCGCCGCCTCGCACGCGGCGGCCGAAGGCCTGATCCGGGTCGACCGCCTCGGCCTGGTGCGCTCGGACAAGCGGGAAGACGACAGCGCGCCGTCGCCGGCCTGAGGCCAGGCCGGCTGGTCGTTCACGCCGCCGGCTGCGCGGCTTCCCTTTCGCGCCCGGCCCCGCGCCCGATCAGCATCAGCGCAAGGAGGCTGAGCAGCGAGGCCGCCGACAGGTAGTAGCCGACGTAATTCAGTCCGTAGTTCTTCGCCAGTTCGGTCGCGGCATACGGCGCCAGCGAAGCGCCCAGGATGCCGGCGAGGTTGAAGGTCAGCGACGAGCCGGTATAACGCACCTCGGCCGGGAACAGCTCGGCCAGCAGCGTGCCCAGCGGCCCGTAGGTGAGGCCGGTCAGGGACAGCCCCAGCACCATGAACAGGGCCACCAGCCAGAAACTGCCGGACCCGAACAGCGGCCCGTAGGCGAGGCCGAACAGGGTGATGGCGACGGTAACCGCAATCATCGCCGCGCGCCGCCCGAAGCGGTCGGCGATCAGGGCCGAGGGCGGGATCAGGAGGCCGAAGAAGATCACCGAGCCCAGCTGCATGATCAGGAACTCGGTGCGCGAATAGCCCAGGGCGGTGGTGCCCCAGCTCAGCGCGAACACCGTCATCAGGTAGAACACGACAAACGTCGAGGTGGCCAGCAGCGTGCCCAGCACGAGCGCGCGGCCATGCTCGCGAAACACAGTCACCACTGGCACCTTGACCCGCTCGCCCTTGTCCAGCACCGCCTGGAAGTCCGGCGTTTCGGTGATTTTCAGGCGCACGTACAGGCCGACGGCCACCAGCAGCGCGCTCGACAGGAAGGGAATGCGCCAGCCCCAGCTGAAGAACTCGGCGTCATCGAGGGTTTGCGTCAGCACCAGGAACACGCCGCCCGACAGGAAGAAGCCGATCGGCGCGCCCAGCTGCGGGAACATGCCGTACCAGGCGCGCTTGCCCGGAGGTGCGTTCTCGGTGGCAAGCAGCACCGCCCCGCCCCACTCGCCGCCGAGGCCCAGCCCCTGGCCGAAGCGGCACAGGGCCAGCAACAGCGGCGCCAGCGCCCCGATCGAGGCATAGGTCGGCAGCATGCCGATCAGGATGGTCGAAATGCCCATCGTCAGCAGCGCCGCCACCAGCGTGGCTTTCCTGCCGATGCGGTCGCCGAAGTGGCCGAACAGGGCCGAGCCGACCGGCCGCGCAAAGAAGGCAATGGCGAAGGTGGCGAACGACTGCAGCGTCGCCGCGGTCGGGTCGGACGCCGGGAAGAACAGTTTCGGGAACACCAGCACCGCCGCGGTGGCGTAGATATAAAAGTCGAAGAATTCGATGGTGGTGCCGATCAGGCTTGCGAACAGGACGGTGCGCGCGCGGTTGCGTGGTGCAGTGAGTGGCGCCGTCATGCGTCAGCGGCTCCGGCCGTGCCGTCGGTGCCGGCCGCGTCGACGCGCGCCAGCGCTTCGCGCACCTCGTGCGGATTGTCGGGCCGCGTCACGCGCGCCACTTCCACGCCGTCCTTCAGGAAGACCACGGTCGGCCATAGCTTGATGCGGAACGAACGCCCCAGCGGGCGGCCGGGACCATCTTCGACCTTGATGTGCCGGGCGTCCGGAAAGTCCTGCAGCGCGGCCTCGATCACGGGTTCGCCGGCGCGGCACCAGCCGCACCAGTTGGTGCCGAAGTCGAGGGCAACGAGGCCCGGCAGCGCGTCGATCGCGCTGCGTTCGGGCTGGCTGGTCTGGTAGGTCATGCGGTTTGCTCCTCAGTAGTGCTCGGTGTTGCTCAGTGTAGATATGACAAGGTTACCCGAAACACCGCCGAGGAGCCAGCATGGCTGATGCTTAATGCGCGTGGGCCCCTCCTTCCTCGCAGTGCGCCTTGTCCTCGCGGCACAGCTTGTCCTGCGCTTCGAGTGCCAGGCGGCGCGCCTCCAGCTGCTCGGGCGTGCGCGCGGGCGCCAGGATGTCGTCCTGGGTGAAGACGCGCCCGTTCTTGATGATCAGGCGCACATCCGCCACGGCGCGCAGGTCGGCCAGCGGGTCGCCGCGCACCACGATCAGGTCCGCGAGCTTGCCCTGTTCGACCGTGCCGAGGTCCTTGCCGACAAAGGCGATCTTCGCCGCGTCGCGGGTCACGGAATACAGCGCCTGCAGGTTACCCTGCACCAGCGCCGCCCCGCGCATGTTCAGGTGCAGCGAGATGCCCGGCACTACCAGCGGCGAGTCGGTCCCGTTCGCCACCAGCGCGCCGGCGGCTTTCACCTTGGCCTGCTGGGTCGCGTCATTGATGATGGTGCTGATCTGCGCCGCGGTCGGCGGCTGGGCATTCTGCAAGCCCGGCACGAAGTTCGGCGGCACCAGGACGAAGCGCGGGTCGGTGACGATGCCCGGATCGAGCCCCGCCAGCGCGCTGGCCGAGAACAGGGTGTCGATCAGGCGGAAGTCGGCCTTGCCGTAGATATCGGCCGCGTCCTGGTAAGTGATCGCCCGGGCGAAGGACTTCGACCAGCCGTAGCCCATGCGCTGGGTCGCCGACAGGTGCGTCGTGCCCGCCAGGCCGGTGGCGGCGCCCGGCTGCACCATGTGGGTCCCGCTCGGCACGCCCAGGTCGAGCGCCCCTTGCGCGATGCGCTCCATGATCGGGATCGGCGCCCGCACATAGCTCTTCAGGAAGTCGGCGTCGAGGCGCTTGGCCTTGGCGATCTCGATATCCGCGATGGCCCGGGTCCGGAGGGTGCGCGCGAAGTGGTAGAACAGGCGGTTGCCTTCCCACAGCGGCGGCGAGACGAACAGGCGCGGGCCGACCAGGTTACCGGCGTCCAGGGCTTCACGCATCTCGACGCTCTGGTGCAGGGGTCCGGCGACCGACTGCGCGGTGGTGATCCCGTAGGACAGCATCAGCTGCGCGATCTGGCCGAACTGGCCGCCCTGGTACAGCGTGAGCGGGTGCAGGTGGGTTTCGATCAGGCCGGGCATGACCGTCAGGCCGCTGGCGTCGACCACGCGCGCTCCGGCATTGTCGCCTGTGCGGTGATCTGCGTGCGGCACCACCGAGACGATGCGGTTTCCCTCGACGATGATGTCGACGTCGCGCCGAAGCGCGCTGCCCACGCCGTCCCACAGGGCGCCCGCGTGGATCACGGTGCGGCCCTCGGGCACGGCCTGGCGCCACGACAGCCGGACCGGAATGTCGCGGATGTGACGGCCGGCGCTGCCGTCGAAGCGCACCGTGCGCACGCGCTCGGCCGACTTGTACAGGATGGTCTGCGAGTCGCCGCCCCAGGCCGGCAGGTCGGCCATGTCGTCGGACACCTTGCGGGCCGGGCCCGTGGGCGCGCCGGTGGGGCCGAGGGGCATGACGTGCAGTTTCGAGTCCATGATGAAGGCAACCCAGCGCCCGTCGGGCGAGAGCGCGGCCGCGCCCTCGTCGCGCTCCGAGATCTGCTGCGGGATCGGCGCCACCGCATGGAAGGTGCCGGTGCGCGTGGCCAGGTCGATCACGCGCAGCTTGTTATAGCCCTCGCGGAAGCGGTTGTTGATCCGCTCGTTGTCCACCAGGATGATGCGCTGGCCGTCCGGCGTCCACTGCGGCGTGCTGACCTGGGTGCTGACCGAGGCGATGATCACTTCCGGCGAGGCGGTGGCGCGGTTCCAGATTTCCAGCTGGCCTGAGAGCGTGGTGTAGGCGATGCGGGTGCCGTCCGGCGAGAGCTTCGGCGTCACCATCGAGCGGCCCGGGATGGCGGCCAGCCGGGTGCGGGTGCGCGAGGCAAGCTCGACCTGGTCGACGGCCAGCTGGCCGGCGTTGCCGCGCTCGGACGAGAAATAGACGGCGCTGCCGTCCGCCGTCCACTGGGGATTGGCGTCGCGGTCCGGGTCGTTCGTCAGGCGCACGGGTGCTTCACCGATGCGCATGGTCCAGACGTCGTTCAGGGCGACGAAGGCGATGCTCGCGCCGTCCGGCGAGAGCACGGGCGCGCTGATGCCCATGACGCGCCGCTCGCGCAGGTTGTCGAACCGGCGGTCCTTCTCTTTCGAGAACACCGGGCGGCGCAGCGTCAGTTGCGCGGTAAAGCCGATATCCTGGCGGTTCGCGCCGCTCGCGGTGCGGGTGCGGAGATGGCCGTCGGCCGTGTACAGGAAGCGCCCGTCCGGCAGGAAGCGCACCGGGAACGGGAAGATGTCTTCGTCGGTCGTCACCTGGGCGCCGCCGACGACGAGCTGGCGCGCCGCGTTCTGGTACACCAGCGCGCCGCCGTCCGGCGTCCAGGCCGGGGCAAAGCCGGGAGCGACAACGGTCGGCGGGCCGCCCGTGAAGGGAGCGGTGACCACGTTGGCGCCGTCGACATAGGCCAGGCGCGCGCCGTCGGGCGAGACCACCGGGTTGGCTTCCATGCCGGGCCCGGTCGTCACCTGGCGCAGGCCCCTGCCGCGCGCACCGACGGTCCAGATCTTGTACTGGCCATCGCCGCTGCGGTCGCTCGAGAACACCAGGCCGCTGCCGTCGGGCAGCCAGGCCGGTTCGCGGTCGTCGAACGGCCCGTCCGTCAGCTCGGTGGCATCGCGCCCGTCGGGGCTGATCGTCCAGATGTGGAAATTGCCCTCCGGTGCATAGTTCTGGAAGGCGATGCGCTTGCCGTCGGGCGACCAGACCGGGTGCGTCGGTTCCAGGCGCCAGTCGGTGATGCGGACGGCCCGACCGCCTGCGGCGGGCATCACCCACAGCGCGCCCTGCGCCGAGAACACGATGCGCCGACCGTCGGGGGAAGGCGCCGCTGCCATGTTGGTGCCTTCGCGCAATTCGACCGTCACGTCGCGCGTCGGGCCGCGCAGGTTGTTGGTCTCGTCGACCCTGCTGCTGCCCGGCCACTGGCAGGCGGTCAGGACGGCCGTGCCGACGGCGACGGCGAGTGCGGTACGCACCAGGGGACGCGCGATGGGACGCGAAAGCAGGCGCGGGAACTCTTTCTGAGTCTTCATGTCGTTACCTCCAGAATGATTGCGAAAATGCACCAATATGGTGCGCGGCTGACTCATCCATGTTCGACAGTGCGTCTGACGGGAGGCTGACGGTTGGGTCCGCTTGGAAATGGCTGGGCGATCGATTGCGCACTGGCTGACTTAGCTCAAGCATAGGCGCTGTCGGGAGGGAACTTTGGTGAGTAAACGCTGGACGACGAGAAATATGTAGTTAAAGTGAAATGCCTAACGGACGAGCTTTGCCTGCGCCGGCATACTTTTTACAAACTCGTCAACAGGAGCTCATCATGGCCGATAATCTGCAAGATGCTGGTGCACAGGACCGTTCCCGGATCAACGTCAACGAAGAGCACGAAGTGCGCTACTGGACCGAGGCGCTCGGCGTGAACCGCGAACAACTGGAAAAAGCAGTGTCCGAGGTGGGCGTGTCGGCGAACGCCGTGCGCGAGCACCTGAAGAAGCGCTGATCACGCATAGGTGTACGGACGCGCCCTGCGTCCCATAGCGCAGTGTCAAGGGGCCGCGGCGCCTGCCAGCGGCCACTTTTCGCTCCTGTTCACGCAGCAACCGGCGGCGCCAGTCCGCCGGCTCAATCACCGCCCGGTCCAACGACATTCCTGCGCACCCTTGCGCCACCCCTTCCATAAGAGGAGCCCAATGTGGATTTCCGCGCCTTTGTTGCATCCCTAGACATCACATTGCCCAATGCCCTGTTTGCCGTGGCATTGGCCGTTTTCAGTTTCGTCGCCATCCACGGCGCCCTGGTCTTCTTCCGCCACCGCCTCGACCAACTATCCGACGAAACCGCGCACCGCCCCGTTGCCGAAGTGCTGCGCAAGACCCTGGCGCGCACCAGCAACCTGGTCGTCTTCCTCACCGCCATCCTGATCGGCCTGTCCGCGCTCGATCTGCCGGCGCCCTGGAATGCGCGCGTCAGCCACCTCTGGTTCCTGACCGTCGGCCTGCAGCTGGCGATCTACCTGCACAGCGCGATCAAGGTCACCGCGCGCCGCTACTTCGCCACCCACGGCAACGTCACCCAGGATTCGCAGGTGACGGTCGCCCATACCCTCATCATCTGGGTGCTGCAGACGAGCGTCTGGGTGATCTTCGCGCTGGCCCTGCTGGCCAACCTCGGCATCAACATCTCGACTTTTGTCGCCAGCCTCGGGATCGGCGGCATTGCCATCGCGCTGGCGGTGCAGAACGTCCTCGGCGACCTGTTTGCCTCGCTGTCGATCGCGATCGACAAGCCGTTCGAAGTGGGCGACTTCATTTCGACCAGCGACACCTCCGGCACCGTCGAGAAAGTCGGGCTGAAGACGACGCGCCTGCGCGCCTCCAGCGGCGAGCAGATCATCGTCTCGAACGCGGAACTGCTGAAGGACACGGTCTCGAACTTCAAGCGCATGGTCACGCGCCGCATCGTCTACAAGCTGCGCGCGCATCCGGACACGCCGCCACAGCTGGCGGCAAAAGTGCCGACCGCAGTGGCGGAGTTCATTGCCCGCCACGAGAAGGTGCGCTTCGACCGCGCCCACCTGGCGAAGTACACGCAGGAATACATCGAGTGGGAAATCATCTACACGATCCTCGACGCCGACTACGACCTGTACATGGACACGCAGCAGGCGGTGATCCTGGCCTCGATGCAGATGTTCGCCGACCTTGGCATCTCCACCGCGCCGCGCGCCCAGCAGGTACTGGTGCAGCCGCTGGAAGGAAACACGCCTCCGCTGCCGGACGACGCCAGAGCGCGCCATCCGGCCTCGCTGCGCAGCCTGCCGAAAGGGACCTAGATTTCCGGATCGCGCCCGCGCTTCCTCCTTGCGCGCGCCCCGCTGCGCGCGCCTTGGCTAGAGTTCTGAACACGACCACCAAAAAGGAGCATGCGATGAACCAGCCCGCGCAACAGCAGCAGCCACCGGGAGTCGAATCCCAGCTCACGCCCCAGGCCGACCACGGCGAGACCAGTTACCAGGGCTCGGGCAAGCTGCTCGACAAAGCCACCATCATCACCGGCGGCGATAGCGGCATCGGCCGCGCGGTGGCGATTGCCTTCGCGCGCGAAGGCGCCGACGTGCTGATCGCCTACCTGAACGAACACGAGGACGCCCAGGAAACCGCGCGCCTCGTCGAGGAAGCCGGACGCAAGGCCGTGCTGATGCCGGGCGACCTGGCCGAGCCCGCCCACTGCCGGGCGATCGTCGAGCGCGCGGTGAGCGAGTTCGGCAAGATCGACGTGCTGGTGAATAACGCCGCTTTCCAGATGTCGCACGATTCGATCGAAGAGATCCCGGACGAGGAATGGGATTACACCTTTGCGGTCAACATCACGGCAATGTTCCACACCTGTAAGGCAGCCGTGAAGCACATGGCGCCCGGCTCGTCGATCATCAACACCACCTCGGTCAACTCGGACAACCCTAAGCCCACGCTGCTGGCGTACGCCACCACCAAAGGGGCGATCGCCAACTTCACGGGCGGGCTGGCGCAACTGCTGGCCGAAAAAGGGATTCGCGTGAATTCGGTGGCGCCGGGACCGATCTGGACGCCCCTGATCCCGGCCACGATGCCGCCCGACCAGGTGGAGAGTTTCGGCCAGCAGGTGCCGATGAAGCGCCCCGGCCAGCCGGCCGAGGTGGCGCCGGTGTACGTGCTGCTGGCGTCAAACCAGGCGAGCTATATCTCGGGGGCGCGGATCGCGGTGACGGGCGGGACGCCGATTTTGTAGGGCGGGCGCGGCCGGCGCAGGCGCCGCGCGCTCACCCTACAAGTCCAACTCGCCAGTCGGCACCGGTTGAGGCGGAGGCACGCCCTCCATCGGCGCCTCTTCCTCTTCCTCTTCCTCGCCCTCCGTCTCGACCGGCGCCGGCGGCGCCGGCGGGGCCGCTTCATCGGCCGGGATGCCTTCCATCAGCTCGCCCGGCTCGATGAATTCTTCCTGCGGTTCCTCGACCTGGATGCGCGGCGCGGCGGGCGGGCGGCCGCCCGGGAAGATGGCTGCCTTGTCGACCTTGCCGGCGTCCAGGGCCGTGCGGAAGAAGTCACCCACCAGCAGGATTGCGTTGTGGCCGCCCTGCCCCCAGTAGTTGCTGCGCATCGTGACGCGGTTGTCGTTGAAACCCACCCAGGCGCCTGCGACCAGGTTCGGGTGCATCAGGATGAACCAGCCGTCGGCATTGTTCTGGGTGGTGCCGGTCTTGCCGGCGACGTCGCCGTTGACGCCGAAGCGCGAGCGCACGCCGGTGCCGGTGCCGCGGTTGACCACCCCGCGCAGCATGTCGATCAGGGTCACGCTCGAGGCCTGCGACATGGCGCGCTCCGGCGTGGTCGTCCCGAAATCCGCAATGACCTTGCCTTCGCGGTCCGTAATGCGGCGCACGAACACCGGCTTGCGGTATTCGCCCTGGGCGGCGATGGTGGAATAGGTGCTGACCATTTCCAGCAGCGTCACCGGGCTGGTGCCCAGCGCGAGCGAGGGAACGGCCGACAGTTTGCTCTGGCGCACACCCATGTTCTGGGCCAGCTTGATGACCGACGGCAGGCCGACGTCCTGCATTACCTGCGCCGTGATCGTGTTTTTCGAATGCACCAGGCCTTCGCGCATGGTCAGCTGGCGGCCGGTCGTACCCGACATGTCGGTCGGCTTCCAGACCGTGCCGTCGGCGGCGCGGATTTCCATCACCGCGTCGACATACGGCTGCTCGGGCGAGATGCCGTTTTCCAGCGCCGCGCCGTAGACGATCGGCTTGAAGGTCGAGCCGGGCTGGCGCAGGGCCTGGGCCACGTGGTCGAACTGGTCCTTGGCAAAATCGCGGCTGCCGACCCAGGCTTTCACTTCCCCGCTCATCGGGTCCATCGCCACGAAGCCCGCTTCCAGGCGCGTCTTCGCTGCGCGCAGTCCGCGCATGAAGTCGCCATCGGCCTTGATCCGCTTGAGCGCCGCCGCCGGCGCTTCGCCGCCCTCGACGGCCTTGCGGTAGGCGCTGCTTTCGCGCACGAACGCATTGAGCTCGGCGCCATGGGTGCGCCAGTAGTAGTCGAAAGGCGCGACGCCGGTGCGCATCGAGGCATAGGTGCCGGTCGAGGTGGAACCCGGCAGCCAGGAATTGGCCCACTCGACATCGGCCACCGCCTGCAGGGCGCCCGCCTGGCGCTCGACGGCCTTGAGTGCGGCCTGCTGCAGGTCGGCGTCGAGCGTGGTGTGCACCACCAGGCCGTCGAGCTCGAGGTTGTAGTCGTTTTCGTCGGCCCATGCCAGCAGCCACTTGCGCACGTGGGCGGTGAAGTGGTTGTCGCGGCCATTGCGCTCGACCTGGCGCTCGAAGTCCAGCTTCAGCGGGCGCTTGACGAGGGCCTTCAGGCGCGCTTCGGAGAACGCGCCATGCTTGGCCATCTGGCCCAGCACCACGTTGCGGCGCCCGAGTGAACGCTCCGGGTTGGTCACCGGGTTGTAGTAATAGGTGCCCTTCAGCATGCCCACCAGCGTCGCCGCTTCAAGCACATCGAGCTTGATGGCCGGCTTGTCAAAGTAAGTCCGGGCCGCCATTTCGATGCCGCGCGCGTTGTACAGGAAAGGCACCGTGTTCAGGTAGGCTTCCAGGATCTCGGTCTTGCTGTAGGTGTTCTCGATCTTGATCGCGGTGATCAGTTCCTTCAGCTTGCGGTTGATGCTGCGCGCCCGGCCGATCTCTTCGGGGAACATGTTGCGCGCCAGCTGCTGGGTGATGGTCGAGCCGCCCTGGGCGTCGCCCTTCAGGCTGGCCAGCAGCGCGCCGGCGATGCGGGTGAAATCGACGCCGTGGTGTTCATAAAAACGGTGGTCCTCGGTCGAGATCAGGGCCTTGATGACGTGCGGCGACACCTGCGACAGCTTGACCCGCTCCTGCAAGCCCTGTTCGAACGTGCCCATTTCCTTGCCGTCTGCCGTCAGGATGACCGTCGGGCGCGCGCTATTGACTTGCTTCAGGTCGTCCACGCTCGGGGTCAGCGGGATCAGGATGACCAGGTAGGCCAGGAGCAGCGCCAGCAGGCCGGCGAAGCTTGCCGCGCCGACGATGAGCACCTGCTGGCCGCGCGGCCGCCCTTCGAGGAAACCGTGGGCCTGCCGGTAGCCCGCCCCGGCCCGGTTGCTGGCACTGCCGAACAAATCCCTTGCCTGCTGGCGGATGCCGTTGTCGGCGCCGTGGGTACTGTTGCGGGTTGTTTCGTCCTGGTCCACTGATGTCCTTGCGCTCCGATTGCCTTATTATTTGCGCAGTATAGCCGACGGCGGCCAGGGTTACGATTGGGCACGCCGCAGCCGAACCGGGGCAGCCCGCCTTGCCGGCCCCAACGCGACACCGTACGGCCGCCGTTCCGCTACAATGTCACAATGTCTTCACAAAATTTTATTAGTGAATCTTCGGCCCCGGCCGCCACCACCGAGCCCGCCCTGACGCCTCAGCTCGCCGCGGAAACACGGGTGCTGCGCCAGTTCCGGATCGTGTTCAACTCCGTCAAAACGCATTTCCGCCAGGTCGAGCGCGACGCCGGCCTCGGTGGCGCGCAACTGTGGGCCCTGTCCGTGATCGCCGGGTCGCCCGGCATTGGTGTGACCGAACTGGCACGCGCGCTCGACATCCACCAGTCCACCGCCAGCAACCTGGTCCGCACCCTGACCGGCCGCGGTCTGATCACGGCGGCGCGCGAGGGCCAGGACCGGCGCGGCGTCGCCCTGCGTGCCCTGCCCGCCGCCGATGCCCTGCTGCAGCGCGCGCCAATGCCGTTTGCCGGCGTGCTTCCGGACGCCCTGGCCAGCCTCGACGAAGCCACCCTCAAGCGGCTCGAGCAGGACCTGGCGCGGCTGATCGAGGTGCTGGCCGCCGATCCGACGAGCGCGCAGGTGCCGCTGGCGCAGCTTTGATCCGGGCGGGCAACCCGGCTTCTGTCCGACTTCCGCTGCACGGGTTTGATCTTTCACAAATGACCGTGGAAGCACGGGCAGACAATCACCGAAAATAAACGCTGCCGACAGCTTCACATTGTCGCCCGCCCACGGCCCCGCGCCGATGCCCCCCTTTGACCACGCAAGCCAACGGCATGAGCGCATGCCGGGGGCTTGTTTGCAAAAACGGAAAGGAGCCAAACATGAGACCGGGAACATCGAAAGCCTTGCTCGCCATCGCCTTGACCGGGATGTCGGGTGCAGCCCTTGCAAACGATAACGGCGACCACGAAAGGAAGCGATGCGGCATTCCTGCCGCGACAGTCGCCACCATTCAGGCCCAACTGGCCCGTGTCGCGACGATGAATAACGGCGGCCTGTTCAGTCCGAGCCGGATGTGGTCGGCGGTAGTCGATCGCCAGGGCGTGCTGTGCTCGGTCATCAGGTTGGGCGACGCGTGGCCTGGCAGCCGGGCGATCGCGATTGCCAAGGCAAACACGGCCAACGGTTTCAGCAACGACGCGCTGGCGCTTTCCACGGCCAACCTGTACGGGCCGACCCAGCCTGGCGGCCCGCTGTATGGACTGAACAATTCGAATCCCTTCAATCCGGACTTCCTTCCTCAAGGCAGCGGAATCGGCGCCATCCCGGGCGGCGTGATCACCTTTGGCGGTGGCGTGCCGCTCTATGCTTCCGGCAAGGTCATCGGCGGCCTGGGGCTGAGCGGCGACACCGCCTGCGCAGACCATGCGATCGCTTACCGCATGCGCAGGCTGGCAAACCTCGGACTGGACAGGATACCGGCCGGCGTTGCGCCCGACGGGACCGATAACATTATCTACGCCAACGGAACTGCGCCGACCGGCTTCCAGCATCCGCGATGTGGCGGCACGGATGTGACGCCGTAAGCGCATGCCCCGCAGCGTGCGCAGGTGCCGCTGGCGCACCCCTGCATTCGCGCGGGCTCACCCGCCCTCGCGGAACCGCCGTAACGCCGCATCCACAATCGCCTCGGTGCTGCCGCCGGCCTCCCGCGCCTCGCGCAGCAACTGGGCGTCGGTGCCCGTATGCGTCTCCGCGTACAGGTGCTCGAACGCCGGTTCGCTGCCCAGCGCCTGTGCGTGCGGTTCCAGCTTGCGCAGGGTTGCCAGGATGTCTTCGCGCAGCGAAATCGTCTCGTGCGTCTGCGGGTGTACCAGCGTGCCGTCGAGCCCGAAGCGGCAGGCCTGGAAGCGGTTGTAGTTATAGACGAGGTAATCGTCCTCGAGCGGCGGCGGCTCGGCGCGCTCGAGCAGGTGGCGGCACAGCGCCTGCAGGTAGCAGGCCAGCGCGGCGGCACGCTCGACCGTCAGCGGCGTGTCGCAGACGCGCAGTTCAATGGTGCCGTATTCGGGCTTCGGGCGCAGGTCCCAGTAAAAGTCCTTCATGCTCTTGACGATGCCGGTCCGTTCCATGCGCGCGAAATAGTCGCGCTCGAACGCTTGCCAGCTGAGCAGGAATGGCGCCCGGCCCGACAGCGGGAACGCGAACACCGAGTTCAGGCGCGCTGAACTGAACAGCGTGTCGCTGCCCTGCAGGAAGGGCGAAGAGCCGGAGAGCGCGATGAAGTGCGGGATATAGCGGTTCAGCGCGTGCAGCAGGAACAGGGCCTCGTCGCCCGAGCCGCAGCCGATGTGCACGTGCTGGCCGAAGACGGTGAACTGCTTGGCGAGGTAGCCGTACAGCGCTGAAACTTCGCGGAAGCGCGGCTTGGCAAAGATTTTGCGCTGCGACCACTGCTGGAACGCATGGGTGCCACCCCCGCACACGCCCACATTCAGGCGGTCGCCGGCCTGCAGCAGGGTATCGCGGATCTGGCGCAATTCCCCCAGCAGCTCGCCATGGTGGGTATGCACGCTCGAGTTAATCTCGATCATGCTCTCGGTGATCTCGGGCGTGACGTTGCCGGGGAACGGCGCGCGCCCCAGCAGCTCCAGCATGTCGGGCGAGGCCGCCACCAGGTCGAAGTCCGACAGGCTGACCAGCTGCAGCTCCAGCTCGACCCCCATCGTCAGGCTATGCGATTGTGCGAACGGTGCGAGTGCCATGTTCAAACCTCCTTGGCGAGACGGGTTTCGTTGGCCCAGACGACGGCGCGCTGGGTCAGCACTGGGCCGGCGATGTCGAGCAAGAGCATGGCGGCCGCCAGCGGCGCCAGGCTGTCGAGCAGGTCGACGCCCATCCAGTGGGTCTGTTCCATCAGCAGGATCGCAAACACCGCCATCGGCGTGAGCGCCATCCCCGACAGCGCGCCCTTGCGTGCCGAAATGCCCGAGACCCGGGCCAGCGCGGTGCACACCCCGATCTTCACCACGGCCCGCACCAGTACCAGCAACAGGCCGAGCGCGATGCCGCCGGTGACGTGTTCCATCTCGACGCGCGTCGCGACAAAGAAGAACATCAGCACCGCCAGCAGGTCGCCGAGCACGCCGAAGTTGCGCTGGGCGGGGCTGAGCGCTGTGCGGCGGTGGCGCGCGACGAGGCCGAAGGTCAGGGCCGCGAGCACGGGCGAAAACTGCAGCACATGGGTGACGGCGACCAGCAGCACGACCGCCAGCGCAAAGGCCAGGGTCGCGCCCTCGGCCGCGTCGATCAGGCGCAGCCAGAGCGGGACCAGGGTGCCGAACAGCGCGCCCAGGCCGGCCGATGCCCCCAGCACGAGCAGGCTGCTGCCGGCCGCGTGGGCCAGGTCGCCCGAGGTCTGGAACAGGCCGATGCCGACCACGACGCTGAAGGTGAAGACGGCCATCACGCAGTTCAGGGCGGTGAGGTGCATGGCACGTTCGGTGACCTGGCCGGCAGCGCCCTGCTCGTTGAGCACGCGCAGCAGGCCGGCCGGGGAGCTCGACATCGCGAGCGAGGCCGTCAGCGCGGCCGGCAGGCGTTCCATGCCGAAGAAGTGGGCGACCGCGTAGACGGCGGCGAAGGTGCCGGCCGCTTCGAGCAGCGAGGTCACGACGATCCAGGGGTTGCTGCGCAGCCAGCGCAGGTTGATGCGGTAGCCGAGTTCGAACAGGATCAGGCCGAAGCCGAGGCTCGCGAGCAGCATGAAGTTTTTCGATTCGGACGGCGGCAGGTAGCCCGCGGCCAGGTTGCCGAAGCAAAAACCGGCGAGGCCGTAGACCGCAATCCTGGGCAGCGCAGTCCAGCGGTAGATCAGTTCGCCGGCCATCCAGGCCAGCGCCATGGCCAGCGGCCAGGCAAGTTGTAAGCCAAGATCGGCATAGTCAGGCATGCGGCTCTCCCAAGGTAAGCGAAAGTGCGGCGGAAGGTCGGCATGCATCCTGGCCGTGCGCCACCGGGCGGTGGGCCCTCCGCAAAAAACGGCCTCCGGGCATCCCGGAGGCGCAAAAGAAGCGTGTGGACGCCTCGCTGATCGCCGTTGCCGCAGGGGTAGCGGCTCCAAGGCTCAGCCATATTGCCTGATCTATATATTCTTGGCAACTATATTTGTGCGCATGTATTTACGCGTAATGGACGCCCTCAGCGCACCTGGGCCACCTCGCAGCGCGATTTGCTGCCCTTGACCGTGCAGCGATTGCGCTCGCGTCCGTCCCGGTCCCAGACCACGACCCACCACCCCTCCGGCCCGCTGCGTTCCATCGTCATGAAGCCAAAACCGTCGATCCATGAGCTCATGTGCTCGACGATGGCGCCAGGCGCGGGGGTCTTGCCGGGCGGCGGCATGGCCGGCAATGGCGCCGTGTCCTCGGCGCTGCCCGAGAAGCCCGCCACGAACTGGGTCGGATGCGCGCTGGCGAAACTGACCTGCTCCCACAGGTGCACGTGGCCCGACAGCAGCATGTGGATCGAAGGCGGCAGGTAGCCGGGCTCGACGTCGCCGAAGGCATCGAGCAGGCCCTGGTCGCCCCCGAACAGCGTGACTTCACCGGTGGCCGCGTTGCGGTTGGCGCCGAAGGCGAACAGCGGGTGGTGGTCGACCGCGATATTGTATTTGGCGCCGCGGGCGAGCAGTTCGACCTTGCGGACGGTGTCGGCATAGACCGCGCGCCGCGGGTCGGTCTTCGGCAGGCCCTTCCAGTTGGTGTTGGCCGTGTCAAAGACGATCAACTGGGCCCCGCCGCCGAGCGGCACGGCGTACGGGTCGCTGTGTTCGCCGACGGCGTCGTTGGCCGGGTTGTCGCAATCGCGCCCCGCCTGGAACGGACGCGGGTCGAGCCAGCGCCACCACCCCTGCCCCGCGCGGGTGCAGTTTTCGTGGTTGCCGCGGGCGAGCACCCAGGGCGCGGCGGCGAACAGCTTGCCCGCGGGCGTGAAAAAGTCGGCGGCCCAGGCGTCGTAGCCGTAGCCATACGGGCTGCCGGCACAGCCGGCGCGCCCCGCCGGGCACGGGTCCTCGCGGTAGTGGTAGTCGCCCACGTGCACCACCAGGTCGGGCTTGAAGGCCGCGGCGCTGGCGACGACCTGCGCGAACGGGAAGGCTTGCGGGTCGTTGCAGTCCTGGATCTCGCGGCCCTTCAGGCGGCAGCCGGTGTCGCCGATGACGACGATGCGTGCCGGCTCTGCGTTCGGCACCGGCAGCTGGCGGCCATTCACCGACGCCCGCATACTGCCGTTCGCGATCGGCGCCTCGCAGGTCAGCACGGCGGTGGACGGCGGCGTGTGCGGCTGGCCGGGGCGCGCCGGGATGCTGGAATGGGGCACGCGCACGCGCATCGGCATGGCGCGCCCGTCGACCAGCAGCGGCGGGCAGGCCTGCTTTGTGGTGATGACGCGCGCCGTCGCCGCGCCATCCTCGCCCACCACAACTAAGGCCACCGGCGCGCTTCCCGGATCCGTCCCCAGGGTGCCGCAGCCGGCCAGCACCAGCGCCGGTAATAGTGCCGGTAGCAGCGCGGGCAGGCGGGCTGTGATCCGGGGCGGCGGGAACGGTGTCATAGCAGGCTCCTTGTCAAAAAACGCGAATGTATCACAGCCCGGCAGCCCGCCGGCTCAGCCAGACGCGGCGATAGCGCGCTTGGGCGTAGGATGCAGCGAAACGTGTTGAGGGAGCGGTGATGGCCAATGTGCCGGCATGGATGCAGGCGGGATTGTGGGGACTGGTCGCAGGCGGGGCGCTGCTGCTGGGCGCGGCAGTGGGCTACTGGGTGAAGGTGCCGGCGCGCGTGGTGGCGTCGATCATGGCTTTTGGCAGCGGCGTGCTGATCTCGGCCCTGTCCTTCGAGCTGATGGACGAGGCCTACCGCACCGGTGGCTTCGACGCGACAGCCCTCGGTTTCCTCGGCGGCGCGGCGGTATATTCGCTGGCGAACTGGCTGCTCGCCCATCACGGGGCGAAGCACCGCAAGCGCTCCTGCGGCCTGCAGCCGAGCGAAGCGCAGCATGGCGGCAGCGGCTCGGCGATCGCGGTCGGCGCCCTGCTCGACGGCATTCCCGAGGCGATCGTGATCGGCCTGTCGATGCTGGGCGGCGGCAAGGTCAGCGTGGTGGCGGTCTCGGCGATCTTCCTGTCGAACCTGCCGGAAGGCCTGTCGAGCGCCGCCGGCATGAAAAAGGCGGGACGCGGCGCCCGCTACGTCTTTGGCATCTGGGGTGCGATCGCGCTCGCCTCGGGCGCCGCTGCGCTGGCCGGCTATACCCTGTTCGAAGGCGCGTCGCCGAATATGGTCGCCGCGACCACTGCGGTGGCGGCCGGCGCCATCCTGGCCATGCTCGCCGACACCATGATCCCGGAAGCCTTCGAGGAGGCCCACGATTTCGCGGGCCTCGTCACGGTCGTCGGCTTCCTGGCCGCGTTCGCGCTCAGCAAGCTGGGAGCCTAGCAGGCGCCTGCCGAGAAACCAGTCAGTCCAGCCTCCATCCTGTCCTACCACGATTCAAAAGTGGTCTTGCCAATTATTTTGCTGAACGATACTATTCAGATCGGTAATGTCAGCAATAACGGGCCGTGATGCGCCTTCGAGGCGTGTGCTGGGCCGGGCGATGGCCAACTTATAACAATCGGAGGAGACGCAACATGAACGAAGAAAATGGTGGGCTGGATGGCGGGCTGGCTGGTGGGCCGACTTCGCGCCGCAATGTGTTGAAAGCAGCCGGCGCCGCCGGCGTACTGATGGCAAGCGGCGGCGCCTTTGCGGCGGCGGCCTCATCGCGCAAGCGCTATGCGGTGGTGGGCGTGGGCTCGCGCTCGCGCATGTTCACGAGTGCCATGACGGGCGACTTCCGCCACACCAGCGAGATCGTCGGCGTCTGCGACAAGAACGCCGGCCGCCTGGCGCGCGCCGTGAAAGTCATCACCGAGACGGGCGCCAGCCAGCCGAAGGCCTACGCGGCCGCCGACTTCGAGCGCATGATCCGCGAAACCAAGCCGCAGTTCGTGATTGTCACCACCACCGACGCCAGCCACGACGACTACATCGTGCGCGCGCTCGACGCAGGCTGCGACGTCATCACCGAAAAGCCGATGACCACCACCGCCGCCAAGGCGCAGCGCATCCTCGACGCGGTCAAACGCAGCGGCCGCCACATCCGCGTCACCTTCAACTACCGCTACTCGCCGCCGCGCACGCAGATCAAGGAGCTGCTGATGTCGGGCGAAATTGGCGACGTCATCTCGGTCGACTTCACCTGGCTGCTCAATACCGTGCACGGCGCCGACTACTTCCGCCGCTGGCACAGCAACAAGGCCATTTCCGGCGGCCTGATGGTGCACAAGGCAACCCACCACTTCGACCTGGTCAACTGGTGGCTCGGCGCCCAGCCGGAAACGGTGCATGCCTTCGGCTCGAAACAGTTCTACACCCCGGAAACGGCGCGCCGCATGGGCCTGTCCGGCCCCCACGAGCGCTGCCTGACCTGCCCGGAAAAGCAGAAGTGCAGCTTCTATTTCGACCTCGCCTCCGACCCGGGCCTGAAGTCCCTGTTCCTCGACAACGAGAAGTACGACGGCTACTATCGCGACCAGTGCGTGTGGCGTCCGGAAATCAACATCGAAGACACGATGAACGTGATGGTGCGCTACGACAACGGCGCGCACCTGAACTACGCGCTGTCGGCGTATGACGCCTGGGAGGGCTACCACATCGCCTTCAACGGCACCAAGGGACGCATCGAGCACCGCATCGTCGAATCCGGCGGCGCGGCGGGCGCGGCCAAGGTCCAGAGCGGCAGCGAGAATGTCCAGATCCGCGTGATCCCGCTGCGCGGCCCGGCACGCGACATCACCCCGATCATCGGCAAGGGCGGCCACGGCGGCGGCGACATCGCCATGCTCACCGAGATCTTCGGCGACGTGCCGGCCGACAAGTACATGCGCAGGTCGGACGAGCGCGCCGGCGCCTGGTCGGCGCTGGTCGGCATCGCGGCGAACAAGTGCTTCGAGACGGGCCAGACGGTGCGCGTCGCCGACCTGGTGACGGGCCTGACCCCGCCGGACCGGGCGCCAATGCCGGACCGCAAGGCGCCGGTGCCGATGCCGATCCGGGTCAAGATTCCGTGATCATGTAAGCGTAGGGTGGGCCGGGCGGCGAACCGCTCTTGACCCCACCCTACGGGCAACCCGACACGGCAGCCGTCCATTCCCCTCCCACGCTCTTCCCCTTACAATACGCACGCCGCGCACGCAGCCGCGCTGCACCGTATCGTCCACTGAAAGAGCCCCATGATTGTCCTGAAGGTCCCGTACGCGGAAAAAGACGAAGCGAAGGCGCTCGGCGCGCGCTGGAATCCGACGAGAAAATGCTGGTACGTCCCCGACGGCAAGCCCACCGAGCCCTTCGAGCGCTGGGTCGACGCCAGCGCCGGCGCCAAGGCGTCATCCGCCGGCACTGGCCCATCGTCGCGCGATTCGCATGGCGCCAAACCCGTCATCGGCTCGAAATACGTCGAGCTGGCGCACACCTGCAATCCGTTCGAAGAATGCGCCGAGTGCAAGCCGGCGCTGCTGGACAGCGGCTGGTTCGAGGCGCAGCAGAGCCTGCGCAAGCTCGTCGCGGGCCTGTAAAACCCTTATTTCACCCGCTGCTTTTCGAGCTTCCTCGCCAGCGTGCGCCGGTGCATGCCGAGCCGGCGCGCGGCTTCGGAGATGTTGAATTCGGTCTCGGCCAGCACCGCGTGGATGTGTTCCCACTCGAGCGTCTTGATCGAGGTCGAGCGGTTGGTCAGCTCCACTTCCGTGTTGCCCGCCACATGCCCGAAGGCCGCCTCGATGTCGTCCGTGTTGGACGGCTTGGCCAGGTACTGGCAGGCGCCGAGCTTGATCGCCTCCACCGCGGTGCCGATGCTCGCGAAGCCGGTCAGCACGACGATCAGCATGTCGGGATCGTGCGCATGCAGCAGTTGCACGCAGGACAGTCCGGAAGAATTGCCTTTCAGCTTGAGGTCGACGACGGCGTAACCGGGGTCGTGGTCCTTCAGGATGTCCGCCGCTTCCTCGAAACCCGGCGCATGCAGCACCCGGTAGCCGCGCCGCTCGAAGGAGCGGCCGAGGGTGCGGGCAAAGGCTTCGTCGTCCTCGACGATCAAGAGGAGCGGCGCGGTATTCATATCTTGCTCAGACATGCTCGCCCTCCCCCGACAGTGCGATCGCGGCCAGCGGAATCGTCAACGTGACTTCCGCCCCGCCCTCCTCGCGGTTGCGCGCCACCACGCCGCCGCCCAGGGTGCGCGCTACGTTCACCACCAAAAACAGCCCCACCCCGCCGCCGGCACGGTTCTTGGTCGACTGGTAGGGTTTGCCGAACTGGGCCAGCATGGCCGGTGCGAAACCCGGGCCACGGTCCGTGACGACCAGGCGCAGGGTCCCGTCCTCGACGCTCGCGTCCAGCCGCACCCAATCGGGCGAGCTTTCCAGGGCATTATCCAGCAGGTTGTCGATCGTCTGCTTCAGCGCCGAGTCGAAGGCGACCGGGAGGTCGTCGCCAATCCGGTTCTCGTACTCGAAATGCGGCGCCTGCCGGCGCTCTTCCCATTCCTCGGCAAGGCCATCGAGGAAGGTATGGATGGTCGTGCGCACCGCGGACTCGCCGCGCGCCTTGCCGGCCGAGAGCAGGATGCCGCTGACGATCGACTTGCAGCGTTTCAGCTGGGTCTGCATCTCGGCGATCTCTTCGCGCAAATCGGGATTGTCGCGGAACTCGGGCATGCGCTTCCAGTCGCCCAGGATCACCGACAGGGTTGCCAGCGGCGTGCCCAGCTCGTGGGCGGCGCCCGACGCCAGCAGGCCCATGCGCACGATATGGTCTTCCTCGGCGGCGCGCTGGCGCAGGTCCGCAAGGAGCGCTGCCTTGCTCCGCAAGGTCGCGCTGATCCTCGAAATAAAAATCACCAGCAGCGCCGCGTTCAGCGCGAAGCAGATCAGCATCCCCTGCACGTACAGGCTGGCGATCCCGCGCGCGTGGTCGAAAGGCAGCGCGAGCGGCTGGGCGAACATGGCCAATAAGGCGAGGCAGACCAGGGTGATGACGACGATCGTCCAGGTCGACCAGGCTTCCAGCAGCACCGCCGAGATGATGATCTGCAGCAGGTACAGGAAGGCGAAGGGATTCGTGGTGCCGCCCGACAGGTAGAGCAGCACGGTAAGCGTGGCCACGTCCACCAGCAGGGCCATGAACAGTTCGCTGTTGGCGACCGGCCGCCGCTCGTGCCAGCGCAGGTGGCTGGCAATGTTGAAGGCGATCAGGCAGGCCAGTACCTGCAGCATGTGCACCAGCGGCAGGTTGATGTCGAAGATCAGGATCGCGCCGGCGATGGTCGTGATCTGGCCGATGACCGCGATCCAGCGCAGCTCGATGAGCTGCAGCATGTTCTTGTGCCCGGCGGCGTATTCGACGCTTGCCTCGGCCGACGATGCGATCGACGGCGTTATTTTTGTTAACAGATCAAGCTTTACTGCCATTGTTCCTTGCCCTGGTGGCGCCATCGGTGCCGGAGCGCGCGACGAACCACCACGCACCGATCACCATCAAAGCCAGAGCATACCAAGTGATCGCATACACGAGGTGATTGTTTTGGAATTGGATCACGGTCAGGCCGCCGACGGGACGCTCGGGCGCGTCGGCCGGGTCCTGCCCGCGCGCGGCGTCGACAAAGTAAGGCGCGACATTCGCCAGCCCGCGCGCGGCGGCGATCGCCGCGACGTCGCGCGAGAACCAGCGGTTCTTGACCGGATCGTTTTCGCGCAGGAAGCCGCCGCCCGGTTCCGTGATGCGCAGCAGGCCGGTGAAGGTATGGGGTGCCGCGCCGGCGCGGCAGGCGTTGCCGTCCGCGCGGCGTGCCGGATAGCGGGCACGCGCGTCGGCGGCGGGAATGAAGCCGCGGTTAACCAGGACGGTCGAACCGTCGGCGGTGCACAGGGGCGTCAGAAGCCAGAAGCCGGCACCGAGTTCGGAAACGGCCTGCACCGGCGTCGAGTATTCGTAGAGAAAGTGCCCGGCCAGGCGTACGTGCCGGTATTCATCGGATTCTTTTGAGACCTGGGCCCAGCGGGCGGGCGCAGGCGGAGCGACCGGGCTTGCCCGGACGCGTGACTCCACCCTCTCGATCAGGGCCAGTTTCCATTGCAGGCGTTGCACCTGCCAGGTCCCCAGCCCCGCAAACAGCACGATCAGCAGCAGTGCAATCACTGCCAGGACTACGCGCACCACACTTCGTGGCCGCGCAGCACCGGGGGCAAGCGCCCCTGCCGGATCGTGCCGGCCGGTCATGGCTGGTCGTGCGTGCCGTGACCGGTCACGGCGGCGGCATCGCCCATGCCGGACATCATGTTGGCGTTCATGTGGTACATGACCCAGATCGAGCCGCCCAGGACGATGACGAGCAGGATGACGGTCAGGAGCAGTGCCATCATGTTCCAGCCACCCTCGGACTTAGCGTTCAAGTGCAGGAAGTACACCATGTGCACGACGAGCTGGACGGCGGCAAAGCCGACGATGACCATCCGCGTCATCGACGGGTCGAGCACATTGCCCATGACCAGCCAGAACGGAATGACGGTCAGGATCACGGCCAGCACGAAGCCGGTCGTGTAGTCCTTCAGGCTGTAATGCACGCCAGGGTCGTCGCCATGCTCGTGGCCGTGGAGGGCGCGGTGGCCGTCATGCGTGTCATGTGTGTGGCTGGCGCTCATGGCAGCACTCCCATCAGGTAGACAAAGGTAAACACGAAGATCCAGACGACGTCCAGGAAGTGCCAGAACATCGACAGGCACGACAGGCGGCGCATGTTCTCCGGCGTGATGCCGTGTTTTGGCAACTGGAACATCAGCGTGATCAGCCACACGATACCGAACAGCACGTGCAGGCCGTGGGTACCGACCAGCGAGAAGAACGCCGTCAGGAAGGCGCTGCGTGCCGGGCCCGCGCCCTGGTGGATCAGGTGGTAGAACTCATAGATTTCCAGCGCCAGGAAGCAGGCGCCGAGGATACCCGTGACGCCCAGCCAGAGCTGGGTCTTGGCCAGGTTCTTCGCCTGCGCCGCGATCATGGCGAAGCCGAAGGTGATCGACGACACCAGCAGGAAGGCCGTGTTGATGGCCACCAGCTGGAGGTCGAACAGTTCTGCGCCCGACGGCCCGCCCGCGTAGTTGCGGCCCAACACCGCAAACGACGCAAACAGGCTGGCGAACAGCAGGCAGTCGCTCATCAGGTAGATCCAGAAACCGAGCAGGGTGCCGTTTTCCGGGTGATGATCGCGCACGTGGTAGCGCGCGCCCGTGTCGGCGCCCGCGGCGCCGTGGTTGGAGCTAAGGGTTGCGGTGTTGTTAGACATGGCTTTCCAGCAGTTTGGTACGGGCATTTTCGGTACGGGTCACTTCTTCCGCCGAAATATAGAAGTCACGCTTGTAGTTGAACGTGTGGGCAATGATCGCCACCATCATCGCGAAGAACGACACGGCAACCAGCAGCCACATGTGCCAGATGATCGCGAAACCGACCACCATCGAGATTGCCGAGATCACGAAACCGGCCCAGGTGTTCTTCGGCATGTGGATGGCGACGTAGTCCGTCAGCGGACGCGTCCAGCCGTTCTTCTTCATGTCGGCGAAGGTGTCGTTGTCGTGCACCACCGGCGTGAACGCGAAGTTGTAGTCAGGCGGTGGCGACGAGGTGGCCCACTCCAGCGTACGGCCATCCCATGGATCGCCGGTCACGTCGCGCAGCTTTTCGCGGTCGCGCCACGAGGTGTAGATCTGCATCAGCAACGCGCCGATACCTGCAGCCACCATCAGGGTGCCGATGAACGAGATCAGGAACAGCGGCTGAAGTTCAGGATCTTCGAAGTGGCTCGAACGGCGGGTCACGCCCATGAAGCCGAGGATGTAGGCCGGGCCGAACGCCACCCAGAAACCGATCGACCAGAGCCAGAACGATACATGCCCCCAGAACTGGTTCAGCTTGAAGCCGAACATCTTCGGGAACCAGTAGTTGAAACCGGCGAACAGGCCGAACAGCACCCCGCCGATGATCACGTTGTGGAAGTGCGAGGTCAGGAACAGCGAGTTGTGCAGCACGAAGTCGGCCGCAGGGATCGCGAGCATGACGCCGGTCATGCCACCGATGGTAAAGGTCAGCATGAACGAAATCGTCCACATCATCGGCAGCTCGAAGCGGATACGGCCACGGTACATCGTGAACAGCCAGTTGAAGATCTTCGCGCCCGTCGGGATCGAGATGATCATCGTGGTAATGCCGAAGAACGCGTTGACGCTCGCCCCCGAACCCATGGTGAAGAAGTGGTGCAGCCAGACCAGGTAGGACAGGACCATGATGACGACGATCGCGTACACCATCGAGGTATAGCCGAACAGGCGCTTGCCCGAGAAGGTCGAGACGACTTCCGAGAAGATGCCGAAGGCCGGCAGGATCAGGATGTACACCTCCGGGTGGCCCCAGATCCAGATCAGGTTCACGTACAGCATGGCGTTGCCGCCCTTGTCGTTCGTGAAGAAGTTGGTGTCGAACAGGCGGTCCATGCCCAACATCGCGAGCGTGGCGGTCAGGATCGGGAACGACACCACGATCAGGATGTTGGTCGCGAGCGCAGTCCAGGTAAACACCGGCATTTTCATCAGGTCCATGCCCGGCGCGCGCATCTTGATGATGGTGACGACCAAGTTGACACCTGACAGCAATGTACCGACGCCGGCAATCTGCAATGACCATATGTAATAGTCGACGCCGACACCCGGGCTTGCCAGGATGCCCGACAGCGGCGGGAAGGCCAGCCAGCCGGTGCGCGCGAACTCGCCGACGAACAGCGAAGCCATGACCAGCGCGGCGCCCATGGCCGTCATCCAGAACGAGAAGTTGTTCAGGAACGGGAAGGCGACGTCGCGCGCGCCGATCTGGAGCGGCACGACATAGTTCATCAGGCCCGTCACGAGCGGCATCGCCACGAAGAAGATCATGATCACGCCGTGGGCGGTGAACACCTGGTCGTAGTGGTGCGGCGGCAGGAAGCCGGCGTTCTCGCCGAACGAGATGGCCTGCTGGGCGCGCATCATGAGTGCGTCCGCAAAGCCGCGCAGGAACATCACGAGGCCCAGGATCATGTACATGATGCCGATTTTCTTGTGGTCGATACTGGTGAACCAGTCGCGCCACAGGGTACCCCACAGGCGGTGGTAGGAGATGAGGCCCAGGAGGACCGCACCGCCGACCACGACGCCTGCGAAGGTAGCAAGCAGGATCGGATCATGGAAGGGAATCGCGTCCCAGCTGAGCCGTCCGAAGATAAGCTTCGTCAAGTCAAAGGAGTCTTGCATGGTTACTTCTTCACAGAATTGGTAGGGGTTTCGCAGACTTCAGTCTCCGCGCCTGCCTTGGCGTTGGCCAGAGCTACCTGGCGCTGCTCGGCATTCATCGGCAGGCGGCGCATCATGGCGGCGGTGCGGGCGCGCTGGGCATCCTGATGCATTTGCTGGTGCATGCAGGCGGCGCCTTCAGCCACGCAGCGGTTCAGGATCGCCATGTACAGGCTTGGGTCGACCGTGCCGTAGTGGCGGATCGGCTCTTTTTCCGACGGCTTTTCCAGGGTCAGGTAGTCGGCACGGCCCAGCGGGGCCGGGCTCGACTTGACCTTCTGGACCCAGGCATCGAAATCGGCCTGAGTGGTGCCGCGGTAGGCAAAGCGCATGTGCGAGAAACCGTCGCCGCTGAAGTTCGCCGACAGGCCCTTGTAGTCGCCGGTCTTGTTCAGCACGGCGTTCAGGGTCGTTTCCATCGCCGGCATCGTGTAGATCATGCCGGCCAGGGTCGGGATGTAGAACGTGTTCATCACGGTCGACGACGTCATCTTGAAGCGGATCGGGGTGTCGATCGGCGTGACCAGCTCATTGACCGTCGCGATGCCCTGCTCCGGGTAGATGAACAGCCACTTCCAGTCGAGCGACACGACCTGCACCTCGAGCACCTTGGTGCCGGCCGGGATCGGGCGGTTCTCATCGAGGCGATCGAGCGGACGATAAGGGTCGAGCTTGTGGGTACTGATCCAGGTGATCAGGCCGAGCGCGATGATGATCAGCAGGGGGGCGCCCCAGATGACCAGTTCCAGCTTGGTCGAGTGATCCCAATCGGGCTCGTACTTTGCATTGGCGCCCTTGCGGTACTTCCATGCGAATACGACGGTCAGGACCATCACCGGGATGATGATGATCAACATCAGCCAGACTGAAATCTTGATGAGGTCAGCTTGCTGTCTTGCAATGTCACCGGCAGGATTCATCACCACCGTGTTGCAGCCGGACAGCACTGCAAGCAGGAGGAGTGAAAGCCCGGGACGGACAATTTTAGGAATCATGCTAGGTATCTAACGTTACATGGGTATAAGAACATGCTACTGTACTGCCATCGGCCTTCGCTGCACATTGGACGTTTTGTCCCACCCTTGCCCAGGCCAGGGGAATTTCCGACGGCCGCCGACCTACCTGGAGACGAAGAATATGCAAAGCACGACATACGGCGGCGCTGGAGCCGCTCCAGTAACCGCCCCGCACAGTGGGGCACGCAACATCAATTCCCGGGACGGCCACATTTCCCCGGGCGACATCGCAGTCGGCGTGGTCATCGGCCGCGCCTCCGAGTATTTCGACTTCTTCGTCTACGCGATCGCCTCGGTCCTGGTCTTCCCGGCGGTGTTCTTCCCGTGGGCGGACCGGCTCGAGGGCACACTCTACTCCTTTACGATTTTTGCGTTTGCCTTCATCGCGCGCCCCATAGGCACGATTGTCTTCATGAAGATCCAGGAGCGCTTTTCCCGCGAAATCAAGCTGACCATTGCCTTGTTCCTGATGGGTACGGCCACCGTCGTGATTTCCTTCCTGCCCACGTATTCGCAGATCGGCATGCTGTCGGTCGTGCTGCTGGCGGCCATGCGCATCGCCCAGGGCGTGGCCCAGGGTGGTTCGTGGGACGGCCTGCCTTCGCTGCTGGCCCTGAACGCCCCCGAGCACAAGCGCGGCTGGTACGCAATGCTCGGTCAGCTGGCCGCTCCGCTCGGCTTCCTGATCGCAGCCGGCGTGTTCGCTTTCCTGCTCGACAACCTGCAGAGCGACGACTTCCTGGTCTGGGGCTGGCGCTATCCGTTCTTTGTTGCCTTTGCGCTCAACGTCGTCGCCCTGTTCGCCCGCCTGCGCCTGATTTCGACCTCCGAATACTCGCGCCTGCTCGACGCCCACGAGCTCGATCCGGCACCCGTCGGCGAACTGGTGAGCAAGCAAGGCTCGACCATCGTCATCGGCGCCCTCGCCGCCCTCGCCAGCTATGCGCTGTTCCACCTGGTAACCGTGTTCCCGCTGTCGTGGATGCAACTGTATGACACGCGCCCAATCAGCGGCTTCCTGCACATCCAGATGTGGGGCGCCGGCGTCGCCGCCCTGTGCATCCTGATCTCGGGCCTGGTGGCCGACAAGGTCGGGCGCCGCACGACGCTCGGCACGCTTGCCGTCCTGATCGCCATCTTCTCGATCTTCGTCCCGACCCTGCTCGACGGCGGCGAAACCGGCCAGAACATGTTCATCCTGATCGGCTTCGGCCTGCTCGGCCTGTCGTATGGCCAGGCAGCGGGCGCCGTGACCTCGAACTTCGAATCGCGCTTCCGCTACACCGGTGCCGCGCTGACCTCGGACCTGGCCTGGCTGGTCGGCGCGGCCTTTGCCCCGCTGGTCGCGCTCGGCCTGTCGGCCCACTTCGGCCTCGGCTATGTCAGCCTCTACCTGCTGTCGGGCGCCGTTGGCTCGCTTGCGGCCCTGAGCCTGAACCGCAAGCTGGAAATCAGAGACTGAGCAATAATCAAGCTCGAGCCGGCGACGCCGGCATTCCTGTAAAAAATCCGGCCGGACATATTGTTCGGTCGGATTTTTATTTTGGGGCGACTGTCTAAGTGTTTTTGGCCAGTGGGTGCACTGTGACACGCAAGATACTGGTCACCATTCCCGCAGGCGCGGCCGTACTCGAGGGCATGCTCGAGTTGCCGGCGACGCCCATCGGCATGGTGCTTTTCGCGCACGGCAGCGGCAGCAGCCGCTTCAGCCCGCGCAACAACGCTGTCGCCGGCGAGCTGCGCGCCGCTGGCATCGGCACCCTGCTGCTCGACCTGCTCACGCCGGAGGAAGACGCCACCGTGCGGAACCGCTTCGATATCGACGTGCTCGTCGCGCGCCTGCATGCGGCCGCCACCTGGATCGGCACCGAGCCCCTCACCGCTCCCCTGCCCCTGGGCCTGTTCGGCGCCAGCACCGGCGCGGCCGCTGCCCTGCGCCTGGCCAGCGACGATGGCACCGGCATTGCCGCCGTGGTCTCGCGCGGCGGGCGGCCCGACCTCGCCGGGCCCGCGCTGGCACGCGTGATCGCCCCGACCCTCTTGATCGTCGGCGGAGAAGATGGGGTGGTGATCGACCTGAACCGCCAAGCCTTCGACGCACTGGTCTGTGAAAAGGCGCTGGAGATCGTGGCGGGGGCCGGACATCTGTTCGAGGAGCCGGGATCCCTGGCGCAGGTGTCGACGCTGGCCACGAACTGGTTCGTGCGGCATTTCGAGCCGTAGGATTGTCGAGGCTTGGCTGACTGGATATTGGCCACGATCAGGTCGAATCCGGTGATCTGACCCGTAGGGTGGGCGGCTATACCCGACCTTATAAATTTACGCGCCTTTTGCGCCGCTCACGCGTTCAACCACATTGTGAACTGACGCGGCATTTCAACGTGTAGTTGAACGCGTGAGCGGCGAAGCCGCCCACCCTACGTCCTGCTGCAAGCGCTCCGGATATCCATCACGCCAGCGCGGTATCCAGCACCGTCATCAGGATGAACCCGAAAATCAGCGCAATCGTCGCCGAGGTCTCGTTACCGTTCTCGCGCATCTCGGGAATCACGTCGTGCACAATTACGAACAACATCGCGCCGCCTGCGGCTGCCAGGGCGATCGGCAGCATGCCGGCCGAAATGCCGATCAGCGCCACGCCGAACGCGGCCGCCAGGGGTTCGACCAGGCCGGACAGCACACCCAGCCCGACCGCGGTCAGGCGGCTGTAGCCGACCGTGCGCAGGGCCAGCGCCACGACCAGGCCTTCGGGCACGTCCTGGATCGACACACCGGTCATCAGCGAATGCGCTTTTTCGATGTCGATGCCGGCATAGGCCACGCCGATGGCAAGCCCTTCCGGCAGGTTGTGCAAGGCCACTGCGGTGACGAACATCCAGGCACGGCGCAGCGAGCTGGCGCTGGTGTTCTTCTCGAGCACGCTGGTCGGTTCAATCGCCCGGCTCATCAGGAGGATGGCGCCGGCGCCGGCCATAATGCCCGCGCCTGCCAGCAGGCTCGCTTCCCACGGCCCCGCGCCGGCCGAGCGGGCGGCGGCCAGGGCCGGGATGACGAGCGAAAACGCCGTCGCCCCGAGCATGACGCCCGCGCCAAAGCCGAGGAAGCAGTCGTAGGTGCGCTTTGAAAAATTCTGTGAAAACAATACCGGCAAGGTGCCGAGCGCGGTGGCCGCGGCTGCCGTTCCACCGCCCAGCAGGGCATTGCGCATCTTCAGGTTGGCGTTCATGACCTGCTCGACGAGACTGCCGAGCAACAACAGGCAGCCCACCGAGCAAATCAGCAGGCCGATGACGCGCCGTACGGTGAGCGCGCGCATGATCGCGTCCGTCCAGCCAAGTTTACGTGCTTCAGAGTCCATCCACGGTCCTTTCAGTCCGCCGCACCAATACCCGGCCCGTAGGCAGGATCCTGAGGGGTGAGTCTACACCTCTCGCAGCGGCGCAGCGTGCACGGCAGCCGGGAGACCGGCCGCCCATGCACGCCACAGGTTTACTACAGTGATGCCATTACGGCTTGCTGACTGCCGACGCGCCTTTTGGCGTCGACGGATCGAGGCCCAGCTCGGCGCCCGTCTGTGGATCCTTGGACGGATCGGACATGGTGCGCACCTGCATCTGCTTGAGCACCTTGATGTCGTCGGCAGGCAGTTTCACCTCGGCTTCGCCGGAGCCGCCGTCGACCGCCATCTGCTTCTCGCGGTCGGTGACGAAGTCCCAGTCCGGGCCCTGGTTCCACGGGCCGCGCATTTCGCCTTCGCCCTGCGACATGTTGTAGTACACGCTCGAGAAACGCGGATCGACCGGCATTTTGCCCGAAGGGAAATTCGAATCCATCGCGTACAGGGCTTTCTCGAAGGACTTCTGGTGCGCCACTTCGCGCGTCATCAGGAAGCCCAGCGCTTCTTTCACGCCAGGGTCGTCGGTCAGCGCGATCAGGCGTTCATAGACGACCTTGGCGCGTGCCTCGGCAGCGATGTTGGAACGCAGGTCGGCGCTCGGCTCGGTGATCGAGTCGATATAGGCTGCCGTCCATGGCACGCCGGCCGAGTTGACCAGCGGCGTACCTCCGCCGTACAGCACCTGTGTCACGTGGCTGTCATTGCCGGCGCCAGTGATCTTGCGGTACATCTCGGCTTCGGTATCGACGGCCTCGGCCAATTGGCCCTTGGCGCCCTTGTTCAGCATGGCGACGATGTGGCCGATCACTTCGAGGTGGCTGAGCTCCTCGGTGGCGATGTCCATCAGCATGTCCTTGCGGCCTGGATCGTCTTCCGATACGGCTTGGGTGAAGTAACGCATGGCGGCTGCGAGCTCGCCTTGTGGGCCGCCGAATTGCTCGAGCATCAGGTTGGCCAGGCCGGGGTTCGGTCCGCTGACGCGGACGGTGTATTGCAGGCGTTTGTTATGTGCAAACATTCCGACTCCTCCGATAGATTTAGACTAAGCGTCCACGCGACAGCGTGCGACGCATCCAGTAACGGCTGCAGGCAGCCGTCGAACATGGCTCATCTTGGCAGTGTTGGGATGACAAGTAATCAGTCGCGCCGCCGTATCCGTGTAGGACTGCGGTGACAAGCTGTAAAGGCGCGTTAAGTCGTTTCCGGGAAGACTTCTATATTGGTAGCACTACTTTCAGTTACACAATATTTGAGCAGAAAGCGCAACAGCCGGGGCGCGGCGCGCGGTACGAAACACCAAGTATCAAAGAACAAGGTCTACGAATAAACCCGTGCACCGAGCGCGACGCGCGGCATTGGCCGACATGGTCCTGCGACGGATTCCTACTTCGTGCGCCCATCAGCGGGACTAGGATCTTAGTCATTCGTCAATACGGAGGTATGCCAAATGTTTTCCTTGAATCAGCTTAGCCCGACCATCACCGACATGATCCGCTTCGATCACTCGCACGTGATGGTGACCTTCCATCAGTATACGAAGGACAAGTCGCCGAGCGTGAAGAAGGCGCTGGCCGACACCATCTGCACGGCGCTGGAAATCCACGCCACGCTGGAAGAGGAAGTGTTCTATCCCGTCATGCGCCAGCTCGACAAGGGCGAGCCCTTCATCCACAAGGCCGAGCCCGAGCACAACGATATGCGCCGCATGATTGCCGAACTGCGCCGCACCAGCGGCTCCGATCCGCGCCACGACAAGCTGCTGCTCGAACTGATGCGCGACGTGATCCACCATGTGGCGGACGAGGAAACCACCCTGCTGCCACAGGCGGAAATGCTGATGACCAAGGCGCGCCTGTCGGAACTCGGCTCGCAGATGACCAAGCGCCGCATGGAGCTGGTGGCGCCGAAGGCGGGCAAACTGGCCAAGAGCCATGCGGTGGGGTTCTCGGGCAGCACGACGGCGGTCGTCGTCGGATTGGCCAGCGCCCTGTTCGCGATGCGCCACCTCGTCAAGAAGCCCGACGGCACCCAGGCCAACACCAAGACCTGGGCCAGTGCCAACTCGATGCCGCACGGTAGTTAAGGCAGGAATTGCAAGCTTGTAAACCGCGCCTGCCGGCCTAGCCGAGCAGGCGCATCAGCACCGGCAACAGTGCTGGCACCAGCCATGGCGCCAGCACCGCCGTCAGCACGCCGTTCAATCCCATCCCCAGGCCCGCAAAAGCGCCCATTTCGAGACTGACCTGGAAGGCGCGTGCGGTGCCGATCCCGTGCGCCGCCACGCCAAGCGCAAAGCCGCGCGCCGCCGGCGACTCGATTCTCAAAGCGTTGAACAAGAAGCGCGCCGTGACGGCACCGAAGATGCCGGTGCCGATCACCAGCACAGCCGTGAGCGCCGGCACGCCCGCCAGGCGCTCCGAGACCGCCATCGCGATCGGCGTCGTGGCCGACTTCGGGCCGACCGTGTGCGCCAGTTGCGGCGAACCGCCCAGCAGGATCACGATCGCGACCGCGCTGGCGATCGCCGTCACGCATCCCGACACCAGCGCGCACAGCAGGGGCAGGATTGATCTTCGCATGCGCGGCAACTGGCGCGCCAGCGGCACGGCGAGGGCCACCGTTGCCGGGCCGAGCAGGAAATGGACGAACTGCGCCCCGGCAAAATACCGCTCGTAGGACATGCCGCTGGCCAGCAGCGCCAGGCTGACGAAGGCAATGGCAATGGCGACCGGATTGGCCAGCGGCGAATAGCGGCAGCGCGCGTAGATCGCTTGCGCAACGACGTAGGCGCACAGGGTGAGCGTCAGGCCCGCCAGCGGCGAAGCCGACAGGTAGACCCAGAAGGAGCCGAGGCTAGCGAAGTCCGGCATCGCCGTCCTGTTCCGGTTCGGGCGGGAGTTTACGCAGGATGAAGGCGGTCACGGCGAGGGTCAGCAGGGTCGAGACGACGAGCGAGGCAATGATGGACAGCCAGTGCCCGCTGCCGCTGCCGGCGGTGGCAATGATGCCGACACCGGCCGGGACGAACAGCAGCGACAGATGGCGCAGCAGCTCGCTGGCGGCGGCTTCAATGCGCCCCTGCAGCGCCGGCCACAGCAGGAGCGCCGCGAACAGCAGCACCATGCCGACGACCGGCCCCGGGACCGGCCAGCCGAGCAGGAAGACGACGCCTTCGCCGAGGCATTGGAACAGGAGCAGGATGGCGAAGGCGGGTAGCAAGGCGTCTCCAGGGTTCCTGCCTGCCCCTTACGCTACTTCGGCGGTTGCCCCGATCGCCCCGCGCCTGACCTGGTCACGCTCGATCGACTCGAACAGCGCCTTGAAATTGCCCTCGCCGAAGCCATCGTCGCCCTTGCGCTGGATGAACTCGAAGAATACCGGGCCGAGCTGGGTTTCCGAGAAAATCTGCAGCAGCAGGCGCGGCTTGCCCTCCGCCACGCTGCCGTCGAGCAGCAGCCCACGGGTCTGGAGTTCGGCCGGGTTCTCGCCGTGGCCCGGGATACGGCCTTCGAGCATCTCGTAATAGGTCGCGGGCGGAGCGCTCATCAGGGGCACGCCGGCGGCGCGCAGGCTGTCCACGGTCGACATCAGGTCTTCGCTCAGCAGGGCAATGTGCTGGATGCCCTCGCCGTTGAACTGCATCAGGAATTCCTCGATCTGGCCGCCGCCTGCCTTGCCCTCTTCATTCAGGGGAATCCGGATCTTGCCGTCCGGCGCCGTCATTGCCTTCGAAGTCAGGCCGGTGTACTCGCCCTTGATGTCGAAGTAGCGGATCTCGCGGAAGTTGAACAGCTTTTCGTAGAACCCGGCCCAGAAGGCCATGCGGCCGCGGTAGACGTTGTGGGTCAGGTGGTCGATGATCTGCAGGCCGTGGCCGCGCGGGCGGCGATCGACGCCTTCGATGAATTCGAAGTCGATGTCATAGATCGACTTGCCGTCTTCGAAACGGTCGATCAGGTACAGCGGCGCGCCGCCGATGCCCTTGATGGCCGGCAGGCGCAATTCCATCGGGCCGGTCGGGATTTCGACCGCCTGGGCGCCGAGTTCCAGGGCGCGCTTGTAGGCCTTGTGCGAATCCTTGACGCGGAAGGCCATGCCGCAGGCCGACGGGCCGTGCTCGGCGGCGAAGTAGGCGGCGTAGCTCTTCGGCTCGTTGTTGACGATGAAATTGATCTCGCCCTGGCGGTACAGCACCACGTCCTTCGAACGGTGCACCGCGACCTTGGTAAAGCCCAGCTTTTCGAAGATCGGCTCGAGCACGCCGGGTGTGGGCGAAGCGAACTCGACGAATTCAAAGCCCATCAGGCCCATTGGGTTGTCGAACAGGTCAGCCATGTTGTTTTCCTTTTGATGCAGATGATCTCCTCCAGCCAGCGCATGCCTCGTGAGCGGCGCGGGCGGAACCGTAGGCCGGCGTCTTCGCGCCTGGCCCCAAGCATGCGTGCAGCGCCTCCCCGTACCTGGTCCCGTACACGGCGCGGCTGCGCGACGACCGGAATGATACGCCAGTTGCGCGTCCAGTTCTTGCAATAATGTCGAATCGGCATGCCCGGCGCAGCGCACAGTTACTGCGCGAAGGTTTCGGCAACCAGCGAGCGCAGCCACTGATTGCCCGGGTCCTGGTTGAAGCGCCGGTGCCAGAACACCTTGGTCTGCAGCGACGGCAAGGCCAGCGGCGGGGTGATCGACACCAGCCCGAACGGCGCGGCGGCCTGCTGCGCCAGCTTCTGGGGTACGGTTACCACCAGGTCGGCGGTGCTGACGATATACGGGACCGCCGTGAAGTGCGGCACCCGGAAGCGCGCCGCCGGCCCGATCCCCGCCTTTTCGAGCAGAGCGTTGATGCGCTCGTACGGGCTGTCGGCCGACTCGACCAGCAAGTGTTCGGCCGCGACGAAACGCTCGAGGGTCACCTTGCCGGCCGCCAGCGGATGGCTGGCGCGCACCATGCTGACATAAGGCTGGCGAAACAGCAGCCGCTGGTACAGGGCGTCCGACACGTCGTCGAATGCGCCGATGGCAAGGTCGACCCGGCCGCTTTCCATCTCTTCCTTCAGGGCGATGCTGCCCGCCCGTACCGAGCTGATCCGTACCCCGGGCGCCAGGCCGCCGCAGCGCTCGATCAAGGCCGGCATGAAATAGACCTCGCCGACGTCGCTCATCGCCACCGTGAAGCGGCGGTTGCTGGTGGCCGGATCGAAGGCGCTGCGCTGGTTCAGGGCCAGCGCCACCTGCGCCAGCGCCGCCCCGACAGGCTCGGCCACGCTCGCGGCGAAGGGCGTCGGCTGCATGCCCTGCCCGGTGCGGACGAACAATTCGTCGCCGAACAGCCGCCGTAGCCGCGCCAGCGCATTGCTCACTGCCGACTGCGACAGTCCCAGGCGCCGGGCCGCGCTCGAAATCTGGCGTTCACGGTAGACCTCCTGGAACACGGCCAGCAGGTTCAGGTCGATGGTATGGGGTTCGATCACGGCGGCGCCTGGTATTGATAAAGCAAATAGTCTACATTCATCTATTCACGTCGTAAAATATCCACACTTGGCTTACAGTGCGGTCTGACACCTACTACCTATGCCAACATGAGGGAAGCACCATGGTCCAGCACATCGGCACGCAGGCCGGTTACCAATCCGGCTTCGGCAATGAATTTGCCACCGAGGCGCTGCCCGGCGCCCTGCCGCAGCACCGCAATTCGCCGCAGCGCGTCGCCTACGGCCTGTATGCCGAGCAGATTTCCGGCACCGCCTTCACCGCGCCCCGTTCGCATAACCGCCGCTCCTGGCTGTACCGCATCCGCCCGGCTGCCATGCACGGCCCCTTCGAGCAGATCGACAACGGCCGCATCGTCGGCAATGTGGGCCAGGTAGCTCCGCCGCCGAATCAGTTGCGCTGGAGCCCTTTACCCATTCCCGACGCGCCGACCGACTTCATCGACGGCTGGGTGACCATGGCCAGCAACGGCTCGGCCGAATCGATGAGCGGCTGCGCGGTGCACCTGTATGCCGCGAACCGGTCGATGACCGACCGATTCTTCTACTCGGCCGACGGCGAGCTCCTGATCGTGCCCCAGCAGGGCCGCCTCGAAATCGCCACCGAACTCGGCACGATCGAGCTGGAACCGCAGGAAATTGCCGTGATCCCGCGCGGCATCCGCTTCCAGGTGCGCCTGCCGGACGGCGAGGCGCGCGGCTATATCTGCGAGAACTTCGGCGCCCTGCTGCGCCTGCCGGACCTGGGCCCGATCGGCTCGAATGGCCTGGCGAATCCGCGCGACTTCCTTACCCCGGTCGCACAATACGAGGAACGCGAAGGCGAGTTCACCCTGGTTGCCAAGTTCTGCGGCAATCTGTGGGCCGCGAAGATCGGCCACTCGCCGCTCGACGTCGTCGCCTGGCACGGCAATTATGCGCCCTACAAATACGACCTGCGCCACTTCAACACCATCGGCTCGATCAGCTACGACCACCCCGATCCGTCGATCTTCCTGGTGCTGCATTCACCGAGCGACACGGCGGGCGTGGGCAGCCTCGACTTCGTGATCTTCCCGCCGCGCTGGCTGGCCGCCGAAGACAGCTTCCGCCCGCCCTGGTTCCACCGCAATGTCGCAAGCGAGTTCATGGGTCTGGTGCATGGTGCCTACGACGCCAAGGCCGAGGGCTTCGTGCCCGGCGGCGCCAGCCTGCACAACTGCATGAGCGGCCACGGCCCGGATGCGGCGACCTTCGAGAAGGCAAGCGAGGCCGACACCAGCCGCCCAAGCAAGGTAGCGGACACGATGGCCTTCATGTTCGAGACCCGGCATGTGCTCTGCCCGACCGCGCATGCGCTGGCCTCGCCGCAGTTGCAGGCCGGCTACCACGACTGCTGGGCCGGCATCCGCAAGAACTTCCGGCCGACGCCGTAAGCGGGAGCGACGCGATGGCGCACCAGTCTATTCTCAGCTTTTCGACTCGCGGCCGAGGCACGCAGGACATCACGCGCGAGGTGAGCGAGGTCGTTGCAGCCTCCGGCGTGCAGTGCGGCCTTGCCCACGTGTTCGTACAGCACACCAGCTGTTCGCTGACGATCACGGAAAACGCCGATCCCGATGTACGGCGCGACCTCGACACCGTCCTGGACCGCCTGGCGCCGGACGGCGACCCGGCCTACCGCCACAACGACGAGGGTCCCGACGACATGGCGGCGCATGTGCGCAATGTGCTGACGGATACCGGGATCACGGTGCCGGTCGGCGGCGGGCGCCTGCTGCTGGGTACCTGGCAGGGCATCTACCTGTGGGAGCACCGGACGGCCCTGCACCGGCGCACGGTGGTCGTCACCGTAATGGGGTGAGATCGTGCCTTCATCTCGCCTCTACTTGAAATACGGCGGCACGTTGCCGGCTATTTGTGCGAACTCGCTCTCCGTCAACGGCAGGCGCCGGAACGCCGCCCAGGCCTCCGCTGGCCGCAGGTTGTCGCCCTGCGCCGAATCGCTCCCGTACAGCACGCGCGTCACGCCGATCTGGCGGATGCGCTTTACCAGCAGCGCCGCGGCATCCGGCGTGATGTCGCGGTCGGCAATCGAGGCGACGTCGAACCACAGGTTGCGCGTCGCCGGGTGGCGGCGCTCCACCGCCTGCGCCAGCTCGGCCAGCACCTCGCGCGCGGGCGGGTCCTCGAAACCGGGCCCGGTGCCGGCCATGTGCGCCACCTGCACGGTCACATCCGGTGCGGCCGGCAGCACCTTGTCGAGGAACACCCGCGCCTCGGCGGCTCCATAGGGCCTCTTGTTGCGGATGCTGGCGCGCATGTGGACGACGATCGCCATGCGCTGGGCGTTGGCCGCAGCGAACACTTCGGCCAGGCGCGCCGCATGGGCCGGGTTGTCGAGCTGTACGTCGGAGTTCCCGAGGTGCATCTTGATGCCGCGCTTCAGGCCGGGTTGGCCGGCGCAGCGCTTGATTTCCTCGAGCGCATACTCCTTCAGGGGCGCGATCCCGCAGAACGCGACCAGGCGCCCGGGAAACTGCGCCGCCTGGTCAGCGGTCCAGTCGTTCTCGGCGCGCGTCCTGGCGTATTCGTTCTCGACCTTGCGGTTCGCACTGCCGTACATGTAGGCGGTGGAGAGCAGCACGCCCTTCCTGATGCCGGCGGCATCGAGCAGCGGCAGCAGCTCCTTTGCCGGCAGCGGTTTCAGCCCCGATCCCGGGCCGATCAGCGTGATGATCTCGTCGCTGAACACGTGCTGGTGGAAGTCGCCGGCGGGCGCCGGCTGGGCCGGCTGGACCGGTTGTGCACGCACGGCGCCACAGGCCAGGGCGAGCGAGATCAACAGGACACTGGTGCGCATGCGGTTTCCTCCTTGTTTTGGATGGCAAACCTTAGCACCTGGCCAATCCGGCTCGCCGGGCCATGCGACGGCCTGTCGAAATCCGGGGGCGAAGCGCCTGCCCTCCCGGATGAAAGGACCGACGGGCTCAAGGCCGGGCGGCCCGCAAGGCGGACTGTTACCGCGTTGCCGCGCCCGCAGCAACCGGCGCGCCAGTCTCGTCCGTCGCGAAGCGCCGCATCGAATACGCGAACACCAGCCCCCCTGCGTACATCAGCACGCCGTACAGGGCGCCGGGAATCGCCATCGCATCCTGCTTCAGGACGGTGCTGGCAATGACCAGGGCCAGCGTCGCGTTCTGCACCGCCGTTTCGATGCCGAGCGTGATCGACTGGCGCCGCGACAGGCGCGCCAGGCGGGCCACCAGGAAGCCGCACAGCAGCATCGTGACGTTCAGGGCAATAGCGAACGGCGCCAGGGTGCCGAAATTGTCCCGCAGCAGCGCCCAGTTCTTGGCCGCGGCGGCAATCACGATCAGGATGAACAGGACCGTGGCGATCTTCGTGGCTTTCGGTTCGATGCGCAGCGCCAGCGCGGGCTTGCGGTTGCGCACCACCATGCCGAGCGCGACCGGCAGCCCGACCATCAGGAAGATCTGCCCCGTCATCGTCCCGATCGGCGCAGGCACCCGCTGCGCCGTGCCGGCAAAATAGTCGAGCGAGAACGAGACGATCATCGGCAGCGTGAAAATGGTCAGCACGCTGGCGACGGCCGTGAAGCTCAGCGCCAGGGCGACGTCGCCGCGCGCGATATAGGTCAGCAGGTTCGAGGTGGAACCCGTCGGGCAGGCGGCCAGGATCATGAAGCCGACGGCAAACGCCCCGGTGATGCCGGACACCTTGATCATCGCGAAGCAGGCGAGCGGCAACAGCACGAAGTGGCACAGCATACCGACCAGCAAGGCGCGCGGCTGGCGGGCAATGCGGGCGAAATCGGGGGGCGTCAGGCCGAGGCCAAGCGAAAACATGATGAAGGCAAGCGCCACTGGCAGCAACACACTTGAAACGATATCTCCCTGCATGACCTTGCCTCCTCTTGCCGCGTCAGCCGCTTGTAAGTTTTATATTAGTGTAAGGAAAACATAGTTAAGACCGTATTGACAACCTTTTGTTCAATTACCGGCGCGGCGAGTCGTGCGGGGACTCCGGTGCCGACCGTGCGATGATGTTAGCAATGTTGCCACTTCGACCTATGCTTCCGCCATGCTGACCAGCGTACTGATCATCCTTTTCCTGATTCTCCTGAATGGCGTATTTGCGATGTCGGAACTGGCGCTGGTCTCGGCCAAGCGCATGCGGCTCGAAAAATCGGCCGGCGAAGGCAGCCGCGGGGCGCGCGCGGCGCTCGACCTTGCCGACGAGCCCAGCAACTTCCTCTCGACCGTTCAGGTCGGCATCACCCTGATCAGCATCTTCAACGGTGCATTCGGCGAAGCCTCGCTCGTGGCGCAGCTGACACCGATGTTCAAGGAGATCCCTGCCCTCGCGCCCTACGCCTACCAGGCGGCGCTCGGCCTGGTCGTGGTCTGCATCACGTTTGCCTCGATCGTCCTCGGCGAACTCGTGCCCAAGCGCATCGCGATGGCCTATCCGGAGGCGATGGCGACTTTGATTGCCCCGCCGCTGCGCGTCCTCTCGCGCATCATGTCGCCGTTCGTCAAGATTCTGTCACTGACCACCGAAGCCATCGTGCGCCTGCTGGGCATGGGCCGCCACAAGGAAGAAGCGCCGACCGAAGAAGACATCACCGGCATGATCAAGGAAAGCACGGACGCCGGCGTATTCGAGAAAACCGAGTACGACATCGTCTCGCGCGCCCTGCGCCTGGACGACCAGCACCTGAAGTCGCTCATGACGCCGCGCGTCGACGTCACCTTCGTCGACCTCGAAGACCCGCGCGCCGACAACCTCGAGCGCATCGCCGGCAGCCGCTACAGCCGCCTGCCGGTCTGCCGCGGCGACCGCTCGCACGTCGTTGGCTTCGTGCACACGCGCGACCTGCTGGCGCAGGCGGTGCGCGCCGGCTCGCTCGACGCGATCGACATCGAGGGTGCGGTCCAGGAAATGCTGTACGTGCCGGAAAGCGTCAGCGCCATGGCCCTGCTGGAACTGTTTAAGAAGAACAATGCCGAGCTGGCGCTGATCGTCGACGAATACGGCGACATCCAGGGCATGGTCACGCTGACCGACGTCATGAGCGCGCTGGTGGGCGACGTCACCGTCATCGGCGAGGAGCACGATCCGGACGCCGTCCAGCGTGAGGACGGCAGCTGGCTGCTCGACGGCGGCGTGGCGCTCGACCGTTTCCGCGACCTGATGGGGACCAGCCTGAGCTTCCCCGGCGAGGAAGCCGGCGCTTACCACACGCTGGCCGGCTTCATGCTCTACCAGCTCGGCTACATCCCGCGCGCGGCGGATGTCGTGTCCTGGGAAGAATACCGCTTCGAGGTGGTCGACATGGACGGCAACCGCATCGACCGTTTGCTGGTGACCCATGTCCCGACACCCGCCGAGCCGGTCGACAGCGACGAGATGCAGGACGACCGCGCCTCCTGACGCTTGCGCGGCGCGGCACCTTGCCGCCTGCACGCGGTCCAAGGTGCAGGAGGACGCCGCCGAAGGAGGCGACATGAGCATCGACTGGAACGCTTTCAACCCCTGGAGTTCGCTCGCCGGCGGCATACTGATCGGGCTGGCCGCCGCGCTCCTGATCCTGCTGAACGGCCGCGTTGCCGGGGTCAGCGGCATCCTCGGCGGCCTGCTTCCCCCAAAACCCGGGGACGCCGCCTGGCGCGTCCTGTTCCTGCTCGGCATGGTGCTGGCGCCGCTGGTCTACGCGGCTTTTGCACGCCTGCCCGTGCTCCACATCGAAGCCGGCGGTGGCCTGCTGGTGGCGGCCGGGCTGCTGGTGGGCATCGGCACCCGCTATGGTTCCGGCTGCACCAGCGGCCATGGCGTCTGCGGCGTGGCGCGACTGTCGCCGCGATCGGTCGTCGCCACGCTGGCCTTCATGCTGGTCGGCTTCCTCACCGTTTTCCTGCTGCGGCACGCCTTCCCCTGAGGAGCCGGCATGCAATACGTCTGCGTACTCGGTGTTGGCCTGCTGTTCGGCATCGGCCTGATCGTCTCCGGCCTTGCCGATCCGGCCAAGGTGCTCAACTTCCTCGACCTGGCCGGCGCCTGGGACCCGTCGCTGCTGTTCGTCATGGCCGGCGCAAGCGCGGTGGCGGCGGTCGGGTTTCGCCTGGCACGGCGGCGCGGCCAGTCGCTGCTTGGCGCGCCGCTGCGCCTGCCCGCGCCAGGGGCGATCGACCGCCGGCTGGTATTGGGAAGCGTCGCCTTCGGGGTCGGCTGGGGGCTGTCCGGCTTTTGCCCCGGCCCGGCGCTCGTGGCGATCGGCGCCGGGTATGCCGAGGCCTTGATCTTCGGTGCGGCGATGGTCGCCGGCATGGCGGTGTTCGAGGTGGCCGAATGGCTGCACAGGCGCGCGCGCACCCCGAAACCCGCAGCCGAAACAGGTTCTTAATCTTCCGTTAACTTTCCCATGCCAGGATGTCGCCTTATTGATGAGATAAGTTTGTATAAGGCGGGACTGCGACATGGATGCAATCAACCTTGGGCCGCTGGCGCTGCCGGTGCGGGTAGTGGCACCGCTGCTTGCCATGGCCGCTGCCAGCGTCGCGGGCGCGTGGTGGACGCGGCGCCGCGCCGTCGACCCGTCGAACACGCTCTGGCACATGGCGCTCTGGGGCCTGCTCGCGGCGCGCGCGGCCTTCGTGCTCAAGCACTTCGACACTTATCTCGCCGACCCGCTGGACATCCTCGACATCCGCGACGGCGGCTTCGTGGCCTTTGCCGGCCTGCTGGTGGCGCTCGCCATCGGCGCGGACGCGGCCCGGCGCGAGCGCGCATTGCAGCGTCCGCTTGCCACGTCCGTGCTGGCCGGCATCGCCGTCTGGGCCGGCGCCACGCTCGCGTTCGGCAGCCTGGCTGCACCGGCGCCCCTGCCCGACCTTGCCCTGCGCCGCCTCGACGGCAGCCTGCTGTCGCTGCGGGGAAGCGGCAAGCCGGTCGTGGTGAATTTGTGGGCCACCTGGTGCCCGCCCTGCCGGCGCGAAATGCCGGCGCTGGGCGCGGCGCAGGCGGCCAATCCGGGCGTTGCCTTTGTCTTCGTCAACCAGGGCGAGGAAGCCGCGGTCGTGCAGCGCTATCTCGACGACGAACGGATCGCTCTGAACAACGTCACCCTCGACCCCGCGCGCCAGGTAGCGCGGGCGACCCAGGCCGTGGGCTATCCGACCACCCTCTTCTATGACGCAGAGGGCCGGCTGGTGGCGCGCCACATGGGCGAGCTGTCGCGCGCGCAGCTGAACGAACAGCTCGGCGCCCTGGGCCTGCGCCGATAAACGCGGGGCATGTGCTCAACCGGGGCGCGCGCCCTCAGATTACAGCGCTGCACCGGCCGGTATGCATTAGAATCATTGACTTTTGCACACTGGCTCAGCGGCAATGACCGATTCCACCTCACCTTCGACCCTGGCTTCGGCGCAAGCATCGGCCCGCGCATCGGCGCAACCATCGGCGCAACAACTGACGCGCGGCCTGAAAAGCCGCCACATCCAGCTCATCGCCCTCGGCGGCGCGATCGGCACCGGCCTGTTCCTGGGTATTGCCCAGACGATCCAGATGGCCGGTCCTTCGGTGCTGCTCGGCTACGGCGTGGCCGGCCTGGTCGCCTTCCTGATCATGCGCCAGCTCGCCGAACTGGTGGTCGACGAGCCGGTCGCCGGCTCGGTCAGCCATTTCGCCGACAAGTACGGTGGCCACATGGCCGGCTTCATCTCCGGCTGGAATTACTGGGTGATGTACATCCTGGTCAGCATGGCCGAGCTGTCGGCGGTCGGCATCTACGTGCAGTACTGGTTCCCCGAGGTGCCGACCTGGGTGTCCGCGCTGATCTTCTTCGCCGTCATCAATTCCTTCAGCCTGCTCAAGGTCAAGGCCTTCGGCGAGCTCGAATTCTGGTTCGCGGTGATCAAGGTGGTGGCCGTGAGCGGCATGATCCTGTTCGGCACCTGGCTGCTGGTCTCGGGCACGGCCGGACCGGAAGCGGGCGTGGCCAACCTGTGGCGCCACGGCGGCTTTTTCCCGAACGGCGTATCCGGCCTGGTGATGGCGATGGCCGTGATCATGTTCTCGTTCGGCGGCCTCGAACTGATCGGCATCACCGCCGCCGAAGCCGACGACCCCTCGCGCTCGATCCCGCGCGCCACCAACCAGGCCCTGTGGCGCGTGCTGATCTTTTATATCGGCGCCCTGTTCATCCTGCTGTCGCTGTTCCCGTGGACCAAAGTCGTCACCGGTGGCAGCCCCTTCGTGCTGATCTTCGCGGCGCTGGACAGCCCCGCGGTCGCCACCGCGCTCAACATCGTGGTGCTGACCGCCGCCCTGTCGGTGTACAACAGCGCCGTCTACGCCAACACCCGCATGCTCTACGGCCTGGCGGCCCAAGGCAACGCACCGCGCGCGCTGACGAAGCTGACCAGGAACGGCGTGCCGCTGGCGGCGCTGGGCGTGTCGGCGCTGGCCACCGGCATCTGCATCAGCGTCAACTATTTCCTGCCGGCCGAAGCCTTCGGGATGATGATGGGGCTGGCCGTGGCGGGCCTGATCATCAACTGGGCGACGATTTCGATCGTGCACCTGCGCTTCCGCGCCGCCGAAGCCGGGCGCAAGACCGTGTTCCCGAGCCCGCTCCACCCGCTGGGGAATTACCTGTGTCTGGCTTTCCTGGCCGGCATCCTGTGGGTGATGTACCAGACCCCGGGGCTGCGCATTTCGGTGTACCTCATCCCGGCCTGGCTGCTCTTGCTGTGCGCGGGCTATGTGGTGCGCCAGCGGCGGGCACAGACGGCCTGATCCGCGAAGCCGCTTACGCTGCGGTGCACACAGGCCGCTCTCCTCGCCGCGCCAGTTTGGCCGGGATCGACATTGCCGGTTGAGCAAGGTGCTAGGGTAGTGGTGCCGGAACGCCTCCAGCTGGTCAAACGATAGCGATCGACAGGTGGGCGGCGAAGCCGTTCACCCACATTCTTCACATATGCATTTGCAGGGTGGACGGGTTTCCCGTCCACGCCTTGGCACGCGCCGTCCGCTCGTGTGCGCCAGTACCGACGCCTCCGGCATGCTGCATAGCACCACGAAAATACTTTCCCGCAAGGCCCGTGCGCGCTCCTGCAGGATTTATCATCTCAGCTTGCCGCACATCACCTCACAAAGGAAACGCGCATTATGAGCCAGGGTAATCCTCTGTCGCTGCATGTCCCGGAGCCAACCGGCCGTCCGGGTTGCAAGACCGATTTTTCGTATTTACATATCAGCAAGGCCGGTGAAGTGCGCCGGCCGCCGACCGACGTCGGGTTCGGCGACACCGCCGACCTCGTGTCGGTTCTCATCCGGGTGCTCGACGACGACGGCAATGCCGTCGGCCCGTGGGCGCCCGACATCAGCCTCGACCAGATGCGCTTCGGCCTGCGCACGATGATGAAGACCCGCATTTTCGATGCGCGCATGGTCATCGGCCAGCGCCAGAAGAAGATGTCCTTCTACATGACCTCGCTCGGCGAGGAAGCCATCGGCACCGGGCAATCGCTCGCGCTGAAGGACGGCGACATGTGCTTCCCGACCTACCGCCAGCAAAGCCTCCTGATGGCGCGCGAGTACCCGATGGTCGACATGATCTGCCAGCTGTTCTCGAACGAGCGTGACCCGATGAAGGGCCGCCAGCTGCCGGTCATGTACTCGGTCAAGGAAAAGGGCTTCTTCTCGATCTCCGGCAACCTGGCCACCCAGATGCCGCAAGCGGTCGGCTGGGCGATGGCCTCGGCGATCAAGGGCGACACCAAGATCGCTTCGGCCTGGATCGGCGACGGCGCCACCGCGGAAAGCGACTTCCACACCGCGCTGACCTTCGCGCACGTGTACCGCGCGCCCTGCATCATCAACGTCGTCAACAACCAGTGGGCCATCTCGACCTTCCAGGCGATTGCCGGCGGCGAGAGCGTGACCTTCGCGGCGCGCGGCGTCGGCTCGGGCATCGCGTCCCTGCGTGTGGACGGCAACGACTTCCTGGCCGTGTACTCGGCCTCCTGCTGGGCCGCGGAGCGCGCCCGCAACAACCTGGGCCCGACCCTGATCGAATGGGTGACCTACCGCGCCGGCCCCCACTCCACTTCCGACGACCCGTCGCGCTACCGCCCGACCGACGACTGGGCCCGTTTCCCGCTTGGCGACCCGATCGCCCGCCTGCGCCAGCACCTGACAAAACTCGGTGCCTGGTCTGACGCGGAGAACGACCGCGTCCAGGCCGAGCTCGAGGCCGAAGTCCTGGCCGCGCAAAAGGAAGCGGAACAGTACGGAACGCTGGCCGATGGCCGCGTACCGAGTGCCGCGTCGATGTTCGAGGATGTCTACAAGGACATGCCCGAGCACCTGCGCCGCCAACGTCAACAATTGGGAGTGTGAGCATGGCGCGCGATAGCGATAGCGATAAAGAATCGGTCACGACCGAGAAGGACCAGGGCACGGCGCAGATGACGATGATCCAGGCCCTGCGTTCGGCCATGGATGTCATGCTCGGGCGTGACGACAATGTCGTGATTTACGGCCAGGACGTCGGCTACTTCGGCGGCGTGTTCCGCGCCACCGACGGCCTGCAGGCGAAGTACGGCAAGCCGCGCGTGTTCGACGCGCCGATTTCCGAAGGCGGCATCGTCGGCACCGCGGTCGGCATGGCCGCCTATGGCCTGCGGCCGGTCATCGAAATCCAGTTCGCCGATTATTTCTACCCGGCGTCCGACCAGATCGTCTCCGAAGCGGCGCGCCTGCGCTACCGCTCGGCCGGCGACTTCACCGCCCCGTTGACGATCCGCATGCCTTGCGGCGGCGGCATCTACGGCGGCCAGACCCACAGCCAGAGCCCGGAAGCGCTGTTCACCCACGTCTGCGGCGTGCGCACCGTGATGCCGTCGAACCCCTACGACGCGAAAGGCTTGCTGATCGCCTCGATCGAAAACGACGACCCGGTCATCTTCCTGGAACCGAAACGCCTCTACAACGGCCCGTTCGACGGTCACCACGACCGTCCGGTCGTCTCCTGGGGCAAGCACCCGATGGGCCAGGTACCGGAAGGCTACTACACGGTTCCGCTCGACAAGGCGGCGATCTTCCGTCCCGGCTCCGACCTGACCGTGCTCACCTACGGCACCATGGTCTGGGTCTCGGAAGCGGCGGCCATGGAAACCGGGATCGATGCCGAAATCATCGACCTGCGCACCCTATGGCCGCTCGACCTCGACACCATCGTCGAATCGGTCAAGAAGACCGGCCGCTGCGTCGTCGTGCACGAGGCGACCCGCACCAGCGGCTTTGGGGCGGAGCTCGCCGCACTCGTGCAGGAACACTGCTTCTATCAACTGGAAGCGCCGATCGAGCGCGTGACGGGATGGGACACCCCCTATCCGCACGCGCAGGAATGGGCGTACTTCCCCGGCCCCGACCGTGTCGGCGCCGCGTTCAAACGTGCGATGGAGGCAAAATAAGAATGGGTATTCACGTCATTAAGATGCCGGACCTCGGCGAAGGCATTGCGGAAGTCGAAGTCGTCGCATGGCACGTCAAGCCGGGCGACACGGTCAAGGAAGACCAGGTGCTGGCCGACGTCATGACCGACAAGGCCACCGTCGAAATCCCGTCGCCTGTGAACGGCATCGTCACTTCGCTCGGCGGCAAGCTGGGCGAAGCGATGGCGGTCGGCGGCGAGCTGATTCGCCTAGAGGTCGAGGGCGCGGGCAATTTCAAAGGAGATGCGTTCAAGGGTGACGCCACGAGCTCGGCGGCGCGCCAGCAGGGCACTAGCCAGCCTGCGCAGTCCAGCGAGACCGCCGGCACCGCCGAAGAGTTCATCCCGATCACCGTCGCCCAGCCGGAAACCGTCGTCACGGCGGTGACCAGCGCCGAGACGGCCGCGCCGGCAAAGGCTGCCGCGCCGATGCCGCCATCGGCGCCATCGCATGCGCACGCTCTTTCACACCCTTCGGCCCCGGCCCACCACGGCCGCGCCGCCGGCGAAAAGCCGCTGGCCGCCCCGGCCGTGCGCCAGCGCGCCTGGGACATGGGCGTTGAGCTGCAGTACGTGACGGGCTCCGGGCCGGCCGGCCGCATCACCCATGCGGACCTGGATGCCTACGTCTCGCGCGGCCAGGCCAAGGCGGCCGAGGGCGACCGCCGCTATGCCCCGCTCGAGGGCGAGCAGGCCATGCCGGTGATCGGCATGCGCCGCAAGATCGCCGAGAAGATGCAGGAAGCCAAACGGCGCATCCCGCACTTCACCTATGTCGAGGAAATCGACGTCACCGAACTGGAAGCCCTGCGCGTCCAGCTCAACGCACGCTATGCCGGCAGCCGCCCGAAGCTGACCCTGCTGCCGCTGATCATGCGCGCCGTGGTGCTGGCGATCCGCCAGTATCCGTCGGTGAACGCGCGTTTCGACGACGAAGCGAACATCGTCACCACCTACAACCCGGTCCACCTCGGCATCGCCGCGCAGACCGACGCCGGCCTGATGGTGCCCGTGGTGCGCAACGCCGAGGCACGCGATCCGTGGTCGGCCGCCGCCGAAGTGTCTCGCCTGGCGGAAGCGGCGCGCACCGGCAAGGCCCTGCGCGAAGAACTGACCGGGTCTACCATCACCATCACCAGCCTGGGCGCGCTGGGCGGCATCGTCACCACCCCGGTGATCAACCGTCCGGAAGTGGCGATCGTCGGCGTGAACCGCATCATCGACAAACCCGTGATCCTGAATGGCGCCATGGTGGCGCGCAAGATCATGAACCTGTCTTCGAGCTTCGACCACCGCGTCATCGACGGCATGGTGGCGGCGCAGTTCATCCAGACCATCCGCGGCTACCTCGAGTGCCCTGCAACCCTGTTCGTGGAGTGAGCCGATGAACATTACCACCACCCTGCTCATCATCGGCGGCGGCCCCGGCGGCTATGTTGCCGCGATCCGCGCCGGCCAGCTCGGCATCAAGACCATCCTGGTCGAAGCCGGCCAGCTGGGCGGCACCTGCCTGAACATCGGCTGCATCCCGTCCAAGGCCCTGATCCACGCAGCCGAAGAGTTCGAGAAGGCCGGGCACTACGCGGGCGATTCGCCGCTCGGCATCAAGGCTGCCGCGCCGACGATGGACATCACCCGCACCGTCGGCTGGAAGGACGGCATCGTCAAGCGCCTGACCGGCGGCGTCGGCGCCCTGCTCAAGAAGAACGACGTGCAGGTGATTAATGGCTTCGCCCGCATTTTGGACGGCAAGACGGTCGAGGTGAAGACGGCGTCCGGCGAACTGCAGCGCGTGCACTGCGAGCACCTGCTGCTGGCCGCCGGCTCAGAAGCGGTCGAACTGCCCTTCATGCCCTTCGGCGGCAAGGTGGTGTCGTCCACCGAGGCGCTGTCGCCGGTAGCCGTTCCACAGAAACTGGTGGTGGTCGGCGCCGGCTACATCGGCCTCGAGCTGGGCACGGCCTATCGCAAGCTCGGCGCGGAAGTGACGGTCGTGGAAGCGTTTGATCGCCTGCTGCCCGCATATGACGCGGAGTTGACGAAGCCGGTCGGCGCCGCGCTAAAACGCCTCGGCATCGACGTGCGCCTCGGTTCCAAAGTGCTGGGGCTGAACGCTGCCGGGGACGGCGTCCGCGTCCAGGGCGCCGATGGCGTCGAAACCGTTCTGGCAGCCGACAATGTGCTGGTGGCCGTTGGCCGTCGTCCGCGGACCGCCGGCTGGGGCCTGGAGTCCCTGCAGCTCGACATGAACGGCCGCGCAGTCAAAATCGACGACCAGTGCCGGACGTCGATGCGCAATATCTGGGCAATCGGCGACATCGCCGGCGAACCGATGCTGGCGCACCGGGCGATGGCGCAGGGCGAAATGGTGGCCGAGATCATCTCCGGCAAGCGCCGCCACTTCACCCCGGCGGCCATGCCGGCGGTCTGCTTTACCGATCCGGAAGTGGTCGTGGTCGGCATGTCGCCAGCCGAGGCGCAGGCGGCCGGGCTCGACGTGATCAGCGCCAACTTCCCGTTCGCGGCGAACGGCCGGGCGATGACGATCGAATCGACCGACGGTTTCGTGCGGGTCGTGGCGCGGCGCGACAACCACTTGATTCTCGGCTGGCAGGCCGTGGGACGCGGCGTCTCGGAGTTGAGCACCGCGTTCAGCCACTCGATCGAACTGGGCGCGCGCCTGGAAGACGTGGCCGGCACCATCCACGCGCACCCGACCCTGGGTGAAGCGGTGCAGGAAGCGGCGCTGCGGGCGCTCGGACACGCGCTCCATATCTAGTCGTCGGCACGGTCGTCGGCATCCAGCCGGCGACCGTGCGCGCTACCGTCGAGCCTTCTCGGCTCGACTTCCCCTGCGGTCCTTCCTGAAGCGGCCCCCCTAAGCAGGCCTCACTGAGCGGGCCTTGTTAAAGTGCAACCGAATGTTACGACGTTTGTTGCGCTAGATCAACATGGGTACACTTCGGTTCGCGCCACAATTGCGGGTTCCAGTCTGCGTGCCTTCGTGCATGCGATAATCCGCCCCGGTCGAAACCCCGGTTTTCGGCCTCCTTCATTGCCCATAACAAAAAGGTTTTAATAATGTTCAAAAAAATCGCCATCGCAGTTGCCCTGGTCGCAGCATCCACCAGCGCCTTTGCCCAACCCTTCGCCCAGCAGCAGGCGCCGTCGTTCTACGCCGGTATCGCCGGTACCTCCACCGAAATCGACAACCTCGACCGCGAAAGCGGCTACGGCGCCTTCTTCGGCTACAAGTTCAACCAGAGCATCGCCATCGAAGGCGGCTACTACCGCGTCGCGGACACCGAATACCGTGTCGGCGCCATGCGCGCCGACGTGACCGTCGACCAGATCGACCTCTCGGTCATCGGCACCCTGCCACTCTCCAACGGTTTCGACATCTACGGCCGCCTGGGCTACGCCCGCCTGGAAGCCGAAGCCGATATCGCCGGCTACACCGGCAAGGAACATGACTCGAATGCCCTGTACGGCCTGGGCCTGGGCTACACCTTCTCGCCGGTCGTCCATGGCCGCCTGGAAGTGCAGAAGCCAGCCAGCGACACGACCAAGATCGTCGCCGGCGTGTCGTACAAGTTCTAAGCGGCACACCGCGGCCGGCGCCGGCCGGCCAAAGCCGACTAACCGGGATGCAGCGCATCCCGGTTTTTTTTCGCCTCCACGAAGTGGCAGACTGTCCGAACCTTGAGCAGCTTCAGGTTGGCACAGTAACCAGTTATAATAATGTCCTTCGCAGCATGCCCAAACCGATCCGGCAAACCCTACAGATGGCTGTTCCGCTTTCCCGCATTCGACCCACCCGTTTCGTCATGGTATGCATCCTGACGATGGCGATGGTCTTTGCGCACTGGCAGGGGCTGTCGCACCGGATCGCGCACGCGTCGCAATACCCGAATGCCTCGAACAGCCTGGCTGCGAACACGCCGGCGGGCTCCCACCAGAAGGCCCTGCAGCATTCCTGTCTCGCCTACGACTCGGCCACGGTCGCGCCGGCGCTCCATACGCCCGCATGCAGCGCCGGCATCCTGCCCGGCGGCCGGGTGCTCGCCCAATGGGCTGCATTCGACTCCTGGGATGCGCCCTTCACGCCGTATTTCTCGTCCCGCGCTCCACCCCTCGCCTGACTGCCCTGACTTCCTGACCGCTTGCGCCGGCACGGCCGCGCACGCGCGTCCGTTCAATTTTTTCAAGGAATTATCATGCACGTCCAGCGCACCCTCCTGGCGAGCGCGGTCCTGACCGCCTTCGCTCCACTCGCATTTGCCCAAACCGCTACCGACACGCCGATCGCGACCGTCGTCGTCACCGCCACCCCATTCAACGCCTCGGAAGGAGACCAGATCCTGACCCCGGCAAAAGTGCTGGCCGGCGACGAACTGCGCAGCAAACTCGGCAGTTCCCTCGGCGAGACCCTGTCCGGCGAACTCGGCGTCTCCGCCTCGGCCTTTGGTGCCGGCGCCTCGCGCCCGATCATCCGCGGCCTCGAAGGCAACCGGGTGAAAGTGCTGGAAAACGGCATGGCCGTCTCCGACCTGTCCGGCCTGTCGAACGACCATGCGGTCACCGGGGAAGCAGCCACCGCGCGCCAGATCGAAATCCTGCGCGGCCCGGCGGCCTTGCTCTACGGCTCAGGCGCCATCGGCGGCCTGGTCAACGTGGTGAACGAACGCATCCCGACCGAGCATCACGGCCATTCCAGTGGCGTCGTCGAGACCCGCTACAACAGCGTCGACCATGGCCGCGCGCTGTCGTTCTCGGGCGATACCTCGGCCGGCAAGGTCGCGCTCCACCTCGACGGCAGCGGCCGTGACGCCGGCGACTATCACATTCCCGGCGCTCCCACGGGCGACACCCTGGCGAACTCGGCGCTGCGCCAGCACACGCTCGGTGCAGGCGCCTCCTACATCGGCGAACGCGGCCATGTCGGCGCTTCGGTCAGCGCGCTCAAGAAAAAGTACGGCATTCCCGGCGGCGAAGGTGCGCAGATCGACCTCGACCAGACCCGCTACGACATCGACAGCCAGCTCGCCGCGCCCCTGCCCGGCTTCGAGCAGCTGCGCTTCAAGGTGGGCTACAGCGACTACGGCCACGTCGAATTGAACAGCGAAGGTGGCCCGGAAACCGTGTTTTCGAACCGCGCGCTGGAGACGCGCCTCGAGATGAAGCACAAGCCGGTCGCCGGCTGGTCGGGCAGCTTCGGCGTCCAGACCGAGCACGCGCGCTTTTCGGGCCTCTCCGCCGAGAGCGGCGATCCGGCGACGGTGCCGACGACGGTCTCGGACACCCACGCCGCCTTCCTCGTCGAGGAGCGCGATTTCGGCGTCGCCCGCGTGAACGCCGGCGTGCGTGTCGAGTCCGTCAAGCGCGAACCCGAAGGTGCCGTCCCGCGCCGCACATTCGACCTGCTGTCGTACTCGGCGGGCGCGATCTTCCCCCTGGGCCCGGGCTATAACGTCGGCCTGACGGCCTCCGTCGCCCAGCGCGCGCCGGGCGCCGACGAGCTGTATTCGGGCGGCCCGCACGAGTCGACCCTGACCTTCGACATCGGCAACCCGAACTTCAGGAAGGAAACCTCGCGCAACATCGAGCTGTCGTTCCGTAAAACGACGGGGCTGGTACGCTGGCAGGCGAACCTGTTCCAGAACCGCGTGCGCGACTTCATCTATGGCGAAGTGAGCGACACCCTGCTCGACGACGAGGGCAATCCAGGCGATGAGCTGCGCGAACGCATCTTCCGCCAGGCCAACGCGACGATCCGCGGCATGGAGGCCGAGATCAGCTACAACCAGCACCGCGAAGGCCTGTCGCTGCGCGCCTTCGGCGATATGTCGCGCGGCAGGCTCGACGACGCCGGCAGCCTGCCCCTGCAGCCCGCCAAGCGCCTGGGCGCGGAAGCCGGCTACAAGCGCGGCGCGGTGCGTGGCGGCGTGTCGCTGCTGCGCGCCCTGAAGCAGGAGCGCCTGGCCGCCTTCGAGTCGACCCCGACCCCGGCCTACACCCAGCTCGACGCCAACCTGTCGTACACCCAGCGCTTCGAGCACACGGACCTGACCTGGTTCATCATGGGCAAGAACCTGCTGGACGAGGAGATCCGGATTTCGACCTCGGTGTTGAAGGATATCGCCCCGCTGCCGGGACGCAATATCACGGTGGGCGTGCGCGCGGCATTTTAAGGCTGGCGGGTGTGCACCGGGCCGGTCAATCGCTTGCCAACCGGCCCGGCGTGCTGCCCTCGGGCTGTTTAGCTCTCTTCGCGGCACGCTGCTGCTCGTCCCACCGAACATAAATATCGGGGCCAACGCCGACATCGACCAGGAACCGATACGGCGGCTCCCGTGTCGCGCAGCCTTCGGTGCACCTTGTTGCGTTCCTCGTCATTGCCCGTAAGCTGGCCGTCGATCGTGACGATCCCCTCCGCCTCGGCCTGGAAGCTCGGCCACAAGTGCTCCGGCGTCAGGATGTGGACGGCAATGCCCTTGGCCAGTTTTGCGGCCGGCCCGACATAGTGATGCAGCTTGCATTCGTTGACTAGCACGATGCTGCGGTCGATGGGGATGCCGAGATACTTGTGCCTGGCGAAGTACGGATTCGGCGCGCAGGGATCGTACTTTCGATGCATCGACATGCTCCGTTCGGTTTGGGGGAGGCAACTCAGGCTGAAGTTGTCGGTCCGCCGAACTGCCACGCGAGCACCGCTGCGCGTTCCGCCGCGGTCAGCGGCCGCGTCGCACCGTCGCCGTCGGTGCTCCCCTCGATCACCGCGCCTGCGCTCAGTTGCAGGCGGTATGGACGATGCCGCAGGGGCGCTTGCGTGTCCGGGTCCAGCAACAGGAGCGGCACGGCGTCATCCGCCGTGGCACGTTGCCCCCCGCCGTTAAGCTGCGCTGGCGGTGGCGGCGGACTGCTCTGCATGCCAGTCGCTATCGATTTCCTGCCACTCGAAGCCTTGCGCGGCAACCAGGCGCGGCGGCGGGCTGCACTTGCACATGCACAGGTCGTCGCCGAGGGCTTCTTCCCGGCCCTCGAAGGTGCTCGACAGGCGCGGGCCGTCGAGCGCAATCACGCCCTCGGATAGGCAGGCCGGGCACCAGAGCGTATCGCCCTCGAGCGCCACGGGCGCATCGCCGATCGACATGAAGGCGCAGCCGGAGGTGACCTTGCCGCCCGCGGTGGTGGTCGCGCCAACGGTGATGAGATATCGCTTCAGCATGGTAATCCCTGTGGTCTGGGCTGGGCGGCGCAAAGACTCCAGCCTATCGGCCATCGTCCTGCTCGCTTTGACTCGCCGCAACAGGAGGTGGGCCGCGCGCAGATGCCCATGCCCGGCGGGTCTTCGCTTCCGGTTTACGTTGCACGTGTACAATCGAACAACAAACGATTCCGCGTGCAACGCCGATTGCCACGCTCAAGCCATGCCGAACCCACGCATCCTGGTCCTGTACGCCCATCCCGCGCCGCACCGCTCGCGGATCAACCGCCGGCTGGCCGACGCCGCCCGTTCGCTCGACGGCGTGCTGGTGCACGACCTGTACGAGACCTACCCCGACTTTTTCATCGATGTGGCGCGCGAGCAGGCGCTTCTCGAGCAGGCCGAGCTGGTGGTCTTCCTGCATCCGATCCGCTGGTACAGCATGCCGTCGCTGCTGAAGGAATGGGTCGACAGCGTGCTGCTGCCAGGCTGGGCTTATGGACCCGATGTCACAACGCTGCGCGGCAAGGGCTACTGGCTGGTGGTCACCACCGGCAGCCCGGAAGACAGCTACCAGCCCGGCGAGCGCCACGGCCAGCCCTTCGAGGCCTTCCTGCCGCCCTTCGAGCAGACCGCGCGCCTGTGCGGGATGGATTGGTTGGCGCCGCACATCCTGCATGGGGCGAACAGTGCCTCGATCGAGGCGATCGACACCCACGTCGCGGCGTTTCACGCGCGGCTCGAACAATTCCTCGACACCACCCCGAAAGACCCGCATGGAATCTAGCCTGCTGACGAACGCCGTCGTCTACCTTGCCGCCGCCGTGGTCGCTGTGCCGCTGGCCAAGCGCCTGGGCCTGGGCGCCGTGCTCGGCTACCTGCTGGCGGGTATGGCGATCGGTCCCTGGGGCCTGGGCCTGATCCGCGAGGTCGAGGACATCCTGCACTTCTCGGAATTCGGCGTGGTGCTGCTGCTGTTCCTGATCGGCCTCGAACTCGAACCCGACCGCCTGTGGTCGATGCGGCGCCCGATCTTCGGCTGGGGCAGCGCGCAGGTGGCGGGCGTTACCGCCGCCCTGTTCGCGGCCGCGCTGGTAGCCGGCATCGACTGGAAGGTGGCGCTGGTCGCCTCCCTCGGGCTGTCGCTGTCATCGACCGCGATCGCGCTGGCCACGCTGGGCGAACGCAACCTGATGGGCACGCCCGCCGGACAGGCCGGCTTCGCCCTGCTGCTGTTCCAGGACATCGCCGCGATCCCGTTGATCGCGCTGGTGCCGGTGCTGGGTGTGGCGGCGGCAGAAAGTGCTGGCGGCGAGGGCTGGATCGGCGCCGGGCGTTTCGCCGCCGTCGTGATTGGCCTGGTGGTGGGCGGGCGCTACCTGGTGCGCCCTGCCCTGCGCATCATCGCCAAATCGGGCATGCGCGAAATCTTCACCGCTTTTGCGCTGCTGCTGGTGATCGCCATCTCGCTGCTGATGCAATGGGTCGGCATGTCGATGGCGCTCGGCGCCTTCATGGCGGGCGTGCTGCTTGCCGATTCCGAGTACCGCCACGCACTCGAGACCGACCTCGAGCCGTTCAAGGGCCTGCTGCTCGGGCTGTTCTTCATTGCGGTCGGCATGTCGGTCGACTTCGGCGTGTTCGCCGCCAACCCCTGGCTGATCCTGGGCCTGGTCACGGCGTTCCTCGTCATCAAGCTGGCGGTGCTGTTTGCGCTCTCGTTCCTGTTCGGGATCGCGCGCGGCCAGCGCTGGCTGTTCGCCTTCGTGCTCGCGCAGGGCGGGGAATTCGCCTTCGTGGTGTTCGGCGCCGCGGCCAGCGCCCGCGTCTTCACCCCGGAGGTCGGCTCGATCCTGGTGGCGGTGGTGGCGCTGTCGATGGTGGCCACGCCCCTGCTGCTGCTGCTGCACGACAAGGTGCTCGAGCCGCGCTACCGCGGGCAGAACAAGCGCGAGGCGGATGCCATCGTCGGGGCCGAAGGGCATGTCATCATCGCCGGCTTCGGGCGCTTCGGCCAGATCGTCGGGCGCCTGCTGCACGCCAACCGCTTCAAGATGACGGTGCTCGACCACGACCCGGACCAGGTCGAACTGCTGCGCGGCTTCGGCTGGAAGGTGTTCTATGGCGACGCCACCCGCGTCGACCTGCTGCATGCGGCGGGCGCGGCGAAAGCGCGGGCGCTGGTGCTGGCGATCGACGACATCGAAGACAGCCTGGCCCTGGCCGACGCCGTGCGCGAACATTTCCCGAACCTGCCCGTGCTGGCGCGGGCGCGCAACGTCACCCATTACTACCAGTTGATGGACCGCGGCGTGACCATCATCGAGCGCGAAACGTTTGAATCGGCCCTGCATCTGGGCCGGCGCGTGCTGTGCCAGCTCGGCTACGGCGCCTACCGGGCGCGCGAGGCAACCCTCAAGTTCCGCGAGCACAACAGGGCCAGCGTGGACGCCGTCTACCCGTTCTACAAGGACCGCGAACAGTACGTGTCGATGGCCAAGCGCGCGCGCGACGAGTTGAACCAGATGTTCGCGCGCGACCAGCAGCGTTACGACGACGAGGCCGACGGCGGCTGGGACTGACGGCGCGGCCGACCAGCCTGTTTGTGTACAATGCAAGGTTTCCAGGACGGCGAAGTTGTCAATAAGTTGTGACCCCATCGTGAACAGAAGAGACAGCCAATACGCGTTCCTGGCGAACGGCGGCCGCATGGGCGAACGCATCCGGGACATGGACTGGTCTGCCCATCCGATGGGCCCGGTCGAGAGCTGGGAGCCCGCGCTGCGCACCAGCCTCGGCATCATGCTCAGTTCGTCCTTCCCGAGCTTCCTGGCCTGGGGCGAGGACCTGGCCCTGTTCTTCAACGATGCCTATGTACCGGTCTTGGGTCAAAAGTCGGACTGGGCGCTGGGCGCGCCGTATGCCGGGGTCTGGCACGAAGTCTGGAACAGACTCGCGCCCACCATCGCGCGCGTCCAGGGCGGCGAATCCTTCTTTTTCGAGAACTACGCGACCACGCTGGAGCGCCACGGCTATCCCGAGCCGGCCTGGTTCACCTTTTCCTACAGCCCCCTGCGCGACGAACAGGGCGGAGTCAAGGGCCTGATCTGCACGGTCATCGAAGTGACCGACAAGGTCCAGGCGCTGGCGCGCCACAAGGAGGCCGAAGAGCGGCTGGCGATGTCGCTCGAAGCGTCCGGGAACATCGGCACCTGGTCGGTCGACCTCGATACCTACACCACCCACGTCGACGAGCGTTTCGCGCGCCTGTTCCAGGTCGACGCGGCGCTGGCGCGCACGGGCACCGAGCTGACCCGCTTCACCGACCTGATCCATCCCGACGACCGCGCCGGGGTGACCGACGCCATCGGGGCGGCCATCCGCGACGGGACGCTGTACGACGCCGAATACCGCATTCCTCAGCGCTCCGGCATCGACGCCTGGGTCAACGCGCGCGGCAAGGTGTTCACCGATCCGGCCAGCGGCAAGCGCCGCTTCGCCGGCATCGCGGTCGACATCAGCGTGAGCAAGCGCGCGGAACAGGCGCTGCTGGTGACCGAGCGCCAGGCGGCGGCGGCCTCGCTGCGCGCCGAGGAAAGCCGGCGCCGGCTCGATGGCCTGCTGGAAGCGGCGCCGGTCGGCATCTTCTATGTCGACACCTCAGGGCGGCTCCTGATGTCGAACGCGGCCACGCGCAGCCTCTGGGGCGACTATCCGGCGTCCGGCGGCATCGAAAAATACGCCAAGTGGACGGGCTGGTGGCCGGACGGCAAGCCGCTCGCGCCGCAGGAATGGCCGCTGGCACGGGTGCTGGGCGGCGAAGACATCGTCGAAGCGATCATTGAGATCGAGCCGTTCGGCAACCCGGGTGTACGCAGGATGATCATGGTGCGCGCCCAAGCCCTGCGGGCTGCGGATGGCGCCGTCAATGGCGCAGTCGCCGCACACATGGACATCTCGGCGCAGGTCGCGGCGGAGCGGGCACTGAAGGACAGCGAACAGAAATTCCGCAACATCACCAACATGATCCCGCAGATGGTGTGGTCAATCAATGTCGAGGGGACCGAGGATTACGTGAACGAGCGCTGGCAGGCGTTCACCGGCGTCGCGCACGTCGAGCTGGCCCGCAAGGGTTGGCAGAAGGTGCTCCACCCCGACGACCTGGCCCCGGTCCTGGCTGCATGGAAGCGCAGCTTCGCCGCCGGTACCCCGTTCGAGATCGAACACCGGCTGGTGCACCATGCGGGCGGCTACCGCTGGGTGCTGAACCGCGCCCTGCCCTGTACCGATGGCGTCGGACGCGTCACGCACTGGATGGGGACGCTGACCGACATCCACGACCAGAAAGCGGGCGAAGAGGAGCTGCGCGCGGCAAGCCGGCGCAAGGACGAATTCCTGGCGATGCTGGCGCACGAGCTGCGCAATCCGCTCGCGCCGATCAGCAACGCGGCGCAACTGATCGCCATGGCCAATCCGCCGGACAAGCGGATTCGCCACTCGAGCGACGTGATCACGCGCCAGGTGCGCCACATGACGGAGTTGGTCGACGACCTGCTCGACGTCTCGCGCGTCACGCGCGGGCTGGTCACGCTCGAGCGGGAACCCGTCGACGTGCGCGCAATCGTGCTCGGTGCCGTCGAGCAGGCGCGGCCCCTGGTCGAGGCGCGCGGCCAGCAGCTCACGCTCGAACTGGGCGAGGCCGGCCTGCGCGTCGACGCCGACCGCACGCGGATGGTGCAGGTGGTGTCGAACCTGCTCAACAACGCGGCCAAGTACACGCCGCAGGGCGGCAGCATCGCGCTGTCGGTGTCCAGCCATGGCGGCGGCGAGGTGACCATCGCCGTCGCCGACAGCGGCATCGGCATCGCCCCCGACATCCTGCCGCTGGTGTTCGACCTGTTCACCCAGGCCGAACGCACCCCGGACCGTTCCCAGGGCGGGCTGGGCCTGGGCCTGGCGCTCGTCAAGAGCCTGGTGCAGCTGCATGGCGGGCAGGTCCAGGCTGCCAGCGCCGGCCTGGGCAAGGGCAGTACCTTCAGTGTCACGCTCGACGTGGTGGCTGGGGTAGCGCCCGAGGCGGCGCCGGCTGCGGGGCAGCCCGAGCACGGCGCCGGCGGCGGCAGGCGGATCCTGATCGTGGACGACAATGTCGACGCCGCGGAGTCGCTGGGCGAGATCATGCAAGCCTACGGCCATGCCGTGGCGACGGCGAGCACGCCGTACGGGGGACTGGCATTTGCCGCCGGCGACTGGCCGGACGTCTTCATCCTCGACATCGGCCTGCCCGACATCGACGGCTACGAACTCGTGCGCCGCCTGCGCGCGCTGCCGCAGGCGCGCCCGGCGCTGTTCGTGGCGCTCACCGGCTATGGCCAGGCGCACGACAAGGTGCTGTCGCTGGGCGCGGGGTTCGACCACCATTTTGTAAAGCCGGTGGATCTGGCCGCGCTGACGGCGGTGATCGAGGGCGCTCGAACGTAGGTTGGCGCCGCCAGGCGACGCCGGCGCGCCAAAGCCAGTATCATCCTGAATCGAGCACAACCTGGCCGTCCACGGCCGGGCTGCAGCATTCAGCATTGGAGTGAAGTATGGTGGCAGCAAAGGTAGTAGCGACACATAGCGGCAAATTCCACGCGGATGACGCGTGGGCGGTTGCCGTCCTCGACATTTTGTATCCCGGCTGCGAGATCGTGCGCACGCGCGATCCGGCCACCATCGAAGCGGCCGACTTCGCGATCGACGTGGGCGGCATCTGGGACCCGGCCAGCGGCCGTTTCGACCACCACCAGAAAGGCTTTTCCGGCGCGCGCCAGACCGGCGTGCCCTACGCCAGCGCGGGCCTGGTCTGGCGCGAGTTCGGCGCGCGCTGCGTCGCCGCCCTGGCACTCGCCCACACCGGGCACCAGCTGAGCGAGGACAGCGCCCAGCAGCTCGCGTATGCGATCGACGCCGACATCGTGCAATACCTCGACCTGTCGGACGTAGGCGCGGCCAAGAACGCACCGGGCGGCTACGGCCTGTCGGCGGTGGTGTCGGGCTTCAACCCGAACTGGCTGGACGAGCAGCGCATGGGTTATGGCGAGGCCACCGAAGCCCACCGGCTCGCGCAGTTCCGCAAGGCCATGGCACTCCTGGCCGATATCATGGTCAATTCGGTGAGGTACCGCGTCGGCGCCATGCTGGCCCTGGAACAGGTGCGCGGCGCCGAGCTGCTGGAAGACGGCCGCGTGCTGTTCCTCAAAAATGCAGCGTTGCCCTGGACCGCCGTGGTGCGCAAGGAAATGCCGAAGGTGCTGTTCGTGATCAGCCACAGCATCGGCGAACAACGCTACCTGATCCATACGGTGCCGGTCAGCGCCGAGACCTTCGATGCGCGGGCCGACCTGCCCGAGCTGTGGGCCGGCCTGCGCGACTCAGACCTGGCCGCGGTGACCGGCGTGCCGGATGCGACCTTCTGCCACAACGGCCGCTTCATCGCGGCGGCGAAGTCGTACGAGGGCATCCGCGTGCTGGCGCAGCAGGCGCTGCGCGCGGTGGAAGAAGCGGCGGCGCTGGAGTAGGCAGCGCATGTTTTCGATTATCCTGAACATCGTCGGCTCGCTGATGCACTTCTATGTGGTGCACCGGCTGTACCGCGTCACGCCGATCCGCGCGCGACTCAGTGAGCAACACAGTGCCAAAGTGTGGTGGCTCGGCGCCCTGGTGCTGTGGATTGTCTACCTGTGGGGCGTGCAGCTCGGCGACGAAGCGCTCGACTGGCGCTGGTGGCCCGGGCAGTTCGCGCTGACCTGGCTCGGCATCCTGTTCGTGATGACGCTGTTCCTGCTGGCGGCCGACCTGGCCACCGGCTTCGGGCTGTGGTGGCGCGAGCGCGCGCCGCGCGTGCTCGGCATTGCCGCGCTGGCCGGCGCCCTGGTGAGCGCCTTCGCCATCTTCCAGGCCGTGCGCGCCCCGGCGGTCAGCGACTACGAGATCGTCCTGCAGGACTTGCCGGCAAAGCTGGACGGCACCGTGCTGGTGATGGTCACCGACCTGCACCTGGGCGCCCAGCGCAGGTCTGGCTGGATGGAAAAACGTGTCGAGCAGATCAACGCGCTCGCACCCAGCGCCGTGGTGATGGTGGGCGACCAGGTCGAGGATAATCCGATCGGCGAAGCGCGCCTGGCCACGGTGCTGCGCGGCTTGAAGGCGCCGCTGGGCGTCTGGGCCGCCACCGGCAACCACGAATACTACGGCGACGCCGCCACCACGATCGCCGAGTTCGAGGCGGGCGGCGTGCGCTGGCTGATCGATTCCAGCGTCGAGCTCGCGCCCGGCCTGGTACTGGCCGGCATCGACGACGTCGGCCGCCTCATGCGCGGCGGCGGCGACTATACCGGCGGCCTGAAGAGCACGCTGCCGCAGCGCACGAACGTTGCGACCATCCTGCTGTCGCACATCCCGGCCGCCCCGATCATTGCCGGCGCCGCCGAGCGCGGTGTCGACCTGATGCTCTCGGGCCATACGCACGGCGGCCAGATCTGGCCGTTCAGCTACCTGGTCCAGCACCGGTTCCCGCGCATGGTGGGCGAGCACAAGGTCGGCGACATGTCGCTCGTGATCAGCCGCGGCGCCGGCAGCTGGGGTCCGCGCATGCGGCTGTGGCAGCCAGGGGAGATCGTGAAACTGACCTTGCGCGCGCCGGGCAAGGGCTAACCCCCGGAAGTAGTCGCGCGCAGCGTCAGAGTCCCTGGGGCTGCAGGGCGTCGATCTCGAAGTCGCCGTCGTCCACCAGCCGGTGCCAGCCCTCGAACCTGCCGAGACCTCGGCTGCGCGCCATCGACAACAGCACGCTCTGGCCGGGAGCGGCACGGTCGGGCATCAGGCGGTAGACCGGGTCGGCAAAGACGTCGGCCTGGTACTGCGCCAGCGTGACTTTAGGGCTGTCCAGGTCCGGATGAGACATCGTGTGGTTGCCGAGCGCGTGCCCGGCCGCGCCCCAGGCGCGCGCCAGCGGCAAGCCTTCCGGGCGCACGGCGGCGTTATTGGCGGTGACGAAGAGCGCGGCCTGCACCCTGTGGCGGGCCAGCGCGGCAAGCAAGGCGCCATTGCGCTCGGCCGCCGTCAGGCGCGGTGTGGCTGCGAGCGAGGGCCCGTCATCGAAGGTGACGGCGACCGATTGGGCGATGGCGGGCAGGCTGGCGAGTACCAGGAAGGCGCTGGCGAACAGGCGGGGCAAGAATGTCAAGTGAAGGTCCTCGATGTGGTTGCAAGCGCGGGCGCTGATCGCCGCACGGCATTGCAGTGTAATCGATGGGCCTGGCCGTGCCTGCGCCTTCCCCCTACGGACACAGCGACGCCCGACCCTGGCGCCGCCGCCCCCCCTGCCCGGCCTCAGCGGTTCTGCTGGTCCTTGCGCACCGCTTCGCCTTCCTCGGTGTCGGAGGCACCACCCTGCCGGCCCTGCGCGCCAGACTGCCCGGCCGACTGGCGATTGCCCGCGCCGCCACCGGTCATGCTGCCGATGCCTTCCAGGCCCGTCTCTACCCGTCCGCCCGAGCTGTGGAAGGCGTCGCCGTCCGCGTCCTGGTCGCAGCCATCGGTGAGCAGGTCGTCGGTGCGCGTGGCCGGCGTGCCGGCATCCGATTGCTGGCCCTGGCCATGGCGGTCCAGCTTGCCGCTGTCGCCGGTGCCGCCGACGCCCATCGAGCCGGCGCTGCTGCTGCCATCCTTGGTGACCTGGTCCCACGAGCGCCCTTGCGCGTCCTGCTTGTCGGTTGAAGTGGACATGTCTATCTCCTTGGTCAATGTTCTCGGAAGATGATAGCCCCCCTGCGCAGGGCGGCAATAGGTACACCGGAGCCAGGCCTGTAGGAATTACCGCACGGAGACGGGCGAAAAAATCTATGGTCACCCTCCTTTTTGCAACCGTGATTTCGTATGATGTAGTGGCTTGCTCAAATCTATCCGGCGTCTGGTTGGAGGCTTGCTCCGCTCCACGATGAGAGTCGCGCCTGACGGTCCTTAAAAGCGCCTCGGCTTGCAGGAGCCGATTTTTTTGCCAGGTTGTCCGTCAGGCCGGTGTGCCGTTCACGTCATCCAATCTCAGCAGTCGCAAAACCAGGTAGACGTCAGAAGCAGGTGCAAGAGGCCGTCATGCAGCCATGACGGCCTCTTGTCGTTTAAATTGCGTGTGGTACGCAGCGATCGCCCAGGCCGTGCGCGCCAGCTTGTTGGCCAGGGCGCATGCAACGATATTCGAGTGCCGCCGCGTCAGCATCGAGCGTACCCACTGCGCCAGGCGGTCGTTCTGACGCTCCAGGCGCTGCATGTACGCTCGGGCGCATTGCACGGGCAGGCGCCGGATGTTCTTGTCACCACGCTTGCCGATGCCCAGCAGGTTGTTTTTCCCGCCCGTGCTGTACTGCCACGGTACCAGTCCGATCGACGCGGCGAAGTCACGGCCGCAGCGGGATTGCTTGCCATCGCCCACCTCGGCAGCGAGCACGCTGGCCGTAATCGGCCACACTCCAGGTATCGACATCAGGCGCTGTCCAAGGTCGTCGTCCTGCAGCTGCCGGCCCAGCTCTTTTTCGATATCGACGATTTGCTCGTCGAGGTATTTGAAGTGGCTGTGCAGCCGCTCGAGCAGTGCCGCCAGCCGTGCCGGCAGGGCTTGCTCTGCCAGCGCGGAAGGCAGACGTCGAATCACCGCATGGCCAACCGGCAGGCTGACGCCGAACTCGAGGAGGAATCCATGGATCTGGTTGCTTGCCTTGACACGCTCGCGCACCAGCGACTCGCGCACGCGGTGCAGCGCCGACAGGCACCCTTGCGATTCGGTTTTCGGTGTCACGAAACGCATCGATGGACGGCACGCTGCCTCGCAGATGGTTTCAGCATCGATGAAGTCGTTCTTGTTGCTCTTGACGAAGGGACGGACGAATTGCGGGAGATCAGTTTGACCTCGTGGCCGTATCCAGCCAGCAGCCTGGCCATGTGATGGGCGCCGGCGCAGGCTTCCAGCACGATCGTGCAGGGATGAAAATTGGCGAGGAATTCGATCAGCTGCTTGCGGCTGAATTTCCTGCGCAGCAGGGATTTGCCTTGGCGATCCTGGCCATGCACATGGAAGCTGTGCTTGCCGAGGTCGATGCCGATGAGCGTGACGTCTTGCATGATGGCCTCCGTCCAGAAAGAACAACACCCTACAAGTCTAGTAACTTGAAGGGTGGAGGGTGACCATCTCATTAGCGCCCTGGCGGGCGCCGTTCTGGCTGCAACGAGGCAAATTACTTCTTGAAATACTGGACGTTGCCAGTCAGCTTGATATTGCCGTGACCAGTGCTCATGTCTTCGCCGCCGGTCAGGCTGCCGCCGCCGGTGACCATCTTGAACTTGCCCGTGCCGCCGGTAACCTGGAAGGTCGCGCCGGAGAACACGTATTTCGCGCCTTCGCCGGTCGGCACGAACTGGCCGCTATAGTTGGCGAAGATCTGGTCGCCGGAGGTGGTCATGACGATGAACTTGCCGCCGCTGAAGTTGAACAGCGGGCCGACCGGGGTGATGCAATCGGTGGCAATGAACACGACATTGCCGCCCATCATGACGCTCTTGCCATGGCCGCTGATGGTGCCGCCGAATTTCGACAGGCAGCGCTCAGCCGGACCGACGGCTTCCACCAGCGTGCCTTCGACATCTAGTGGCTCGACAACCCATTGACCTGCCGATGCAGTGGCCGACGCCGCCAGCAACAGGGTAACGGCCGCTGGACGGGCAACTGCGCGCAGGATGGTTTTGAACATGTGAATCTCCGAAGGGTGGGTTGTTAATAATTTAATCGTACCCAATTTGCAAAAAACGCCGCGCACACTCAGCAGTGACTGTGGTGCTCAAGATACATTTCTAACAAGATATATTTAATCCCAGCCGTGCGCCCCGCGGAGCAAACCCGGTTACAAACTAATCAACCTCATCGATAGAAGAACCCATGCGTGTCGCCACCTTCAATCCGAATTCTTCGATCTGATGTTTCCTCGATGTCGCTTCTTGACGCCGGTTGTCCTATAAGCCCAGTGTTTAACGTATCTTCTGTTGTGCTGATGTCGCACGTTGGCGCACTCCCAATTTGTAGCCAGATTTGCTGCTAGCCACAAAACGCCGACCGCGACTTCTACCTACAAAACAGGGATCGGAATGGGGAAGCGGGGAACGAACTTACTCAGGGATATGCAAATTCGGCGCTGGATCGCGGCCGGGGAACCGATCGCGAAATCGGACGGCGGGGGGCTGACATTTACCTTCTCGAAGGCGGGCACGGCGTCGTGGGTGTTGCGCTATATGAGAGAGGGCCGCGCCCGCGAACTTACGATCGGCAACTATCCCGACATCACTTTGTCAGCTGCACGGAAACTCGCAAGCGAGCACCGCGTTTCGGTGGACAAAGGACAGGATCCTGCAGCGCAAAAGCGAGCCGAGCGCTTGAAGCTGCGCGGCTCCTGGACAGTGCGGCGGCTTGCTGAGGATCTGCGGGCCCTGCGCCGGGCAGGAGGGCAGGAAGCTAGGAAGGCAAAGACAGCGCAAGTGGCCCCCGAGTTCGTTTGAATTCCGGGGCCGAAACGCGTGGCCGCAAGGTAAAATTGCGAAAACTCAATGAATGTCTCCTCGGCATTGATCACTCATCAATAAGCCAGTACGCTGAGGAAATATACGTACCTGAGCAATAATTAGCCGAACTTCACGCTCGCAGGCGCTTTGCCTGCTGCAACTGCCTTCGATCCAACGCCCTACCCTATCTGCCCCGCCGGGAAACCACCATGCCAACACCTGCCCAGCTCATGAGCGGGTTGCTCGACTATCTCGTCGAGCAAGCCAAAGACATCGACCCTGCCGCTTTCACGCTCGCGAAGCTGACGGAATTCAGGAAGACCTACGCCGATCTGGCGACGCTGCCCTGGGTCGACTTCAATGTCGCCGGCGACGAGGACAGCGCATGGCTGCGGGTGCATCGCCTGGAGGCGACCCGCGCCCCGGCGCTGTCAGAACCGGAGCTCGCGCCTTTTCTCGCGATCAGCGACGACCCGGGCGCGGAACCCCCGGCGCTCAAGGAAGCCGCGCTGGCAAGTGCGCGCGACCGGGATGCCGGCGTCGTCGTCGAGGACGAAGCCGCGCAGCGCGATGCGGAGCGGCGCGAGCGCGTAGGCCACCTGCTGCAGGCCTACCTGCCGCACTGGCGCGACTGGGCCGCGCGCGAAAAGCCGCGGCGTCAGGTCATCACCCTGTACGCGGACCTGTTTTCACTGAAGACGCGCCTGGAGTCCGAGGAAGCCGTGCGTCCGCTCGAGCTGGTGTGGGGTCTTGGCGTCTCGTCCTGGCGCATTCCGGCGGTGGACCGGGCTGGATCGCCCGGAACCGTGGAGTTTCACTATCCGCTGATCACGCAAGCCCTCGAAATCGATATCGACAGCGCCTCGCACGCGATCACGCTAGGGCCCCGGCAGGCCGAGCCGCGGCTTGAGCTCGATGCCTTCGCCGCCTGTGGCGTGGCCGGCATCGGAGAGGTCGAGACCGCCGCCCGCGCCCTGCTTGCCGGGAGCGCCGCCATACCGGTCTCGCCCTTCGAACCGGCTTCGACCGAGCCGATCCTGAAACTGGTGGCCGGTAACATCGCGGCATCCGCGCGTTACGACCGCGAGGCCAAAAGCGCCCCAGCCGCAGGGGACGACCTGGTGGTCACGGACCAGTGGGTCGTGTTTGCCCGCCCACGCGCGACCCACTTCCTGCTTGAAGACATCGCGCGCCTCAAGGAACGGGTGAACGAAGGCGGCGAAGGGGAAACCCTGCCGGAAGGGCCGATGCGCATCGTCACCCCGCCGGACGACGCCGTCATCGAACACCAGCCGATCGCATTTCGCGGGCTGTCGGGTCGGCCGACGGTGGAGGGCGAACCGCGTGAACTCTATTTCCCGCTGCCCTACAACCGGGAACAGGAAACGATCATCCAGCAGCTCGAACGCTCGCCCGGCGTCGCCGTCCAGGGGCCGCCCGGCACGGGCAAGACGCACACGATCGCCAACATCATCAGCCACTACCTGGCCTCGGGCAAGCGCATCCTCGTCACCTCCAAGGGCGAGCCGGCGCTGAAGGTCTTGCAGGAGAAGATCCCGGAATCGGTGCGGCCACTGACGGTCGCCCTGCTCTCCGGCGACAAGGAAGGCATGCGCCAGTTCCAGGCGTCGATCGAAGCCATCATCCATACGCTGACCCACCTCAACAGCGGGGTGGAAGAGGACAAGATCGCCACCTGTCGCGTCGCGCTCGACCGCGCGCACGCGGAAATGGCGCAGATCGACTCGCGCATCAACGAGATCGCCCATACGCAGCTGGCGGAAATCGAGGTCGACGGCGTCTTGATGCGCGCGCAGAAAATGGCCGAACTGGTCATCCACGGGAGCGAGCAGTTCGGCTGGTTCGACGACGCACTGACGCTGGCGCCCGAACACGCGCCGCCGTTCAGCGACGAGAGAGGCATGCAGCTGCGCGAGGCAAGGCGCCGCCTGGGGGGCGACCTGGTCTACCTCCAGGCACGGATTCCCGCCTCGGCCACCCTGCCCGCGGCGGCCGACATCGCGCAGCTGCACGAGGTGCTCCAGACCATCCGCGATATCGAGCGCGAGGAAGCGAGCGGCGCGCTCCTGCCGCTGCGCGCACCCACCCCCGAGGTGCTGGAACAGGCCCGGCGGCTGCTGGCCGCGCTCGACCTGGCGCTCGCGGTGGTGCGCGAGCTCGAGGAGTCGGGCCTGGAATGGGCATTCGCGCTGCGCGAGAAGTGCCGCCGGCCGCAGTTCGCCACCGAGCGCGCCTCGCTTGAGGCCCTGTTCACGGAAATGGATGCGCTGCTGCAGGCGCGCGCCGAATTCATGCAAAAGCCGGTGACGGCGTCGCGCGAGGCGCTGGAAGATCCCAAGGCGCAGGAAGCGATCGCGCGCGCAGCCGACACCGGCAAGCCCTTCGGCTTGTTCGCCTTCGGCGCCGGCGACATCAAGCCCCATATCAATGCCATCCGCGTGGCGGGCCTGGCGCCCGGTTCCAGCGCCGACTGGACGCACGTGCAGCGCTTCGCCGCCCTGCATTCGCGCCTGTTGTCCTTCGTCGTGCGCTGGAATGCGTTTGCCGAACTGCTGTCGCTGCCCCTGCTGCAGCCGGACGTGGCCCAGTTGCGGGCGATCGAATCGATCGCCGTAACGGCGCGCGCCGCCCACCGGCTCGCCACGACCCACGACGTCCAGCTGCCGCTCCTGGCCGAGGGGGTATTCGCCAGGGTGCCAACTGGCGACCTGCTGGGACGGCAGGCCGACCTCGGGCACGTGCGCGAACACCTGCGCCGCCACCTCACCCGCGCCGAGCTGGCGCAGGCGACGGCCGGCCTGACGTCAATCCAGGAAAAACTGGCGGGGACCGGGGGACCGGTCTCGGCCAGCCTGCGCGCGCTGGTCGAGGAGGCGCTCGGCAGCAGCGACCTGTCGTCCGAGCGGATCGTCGGCGACTACGCCGCCCTGCTCGGTGAAGTGCGCCGCATCGAAGCCTTGACCGACGACCTGGCGACCGTCCGCAGCCTCGCCGGCGAGGTCAAGCGGCAAGGCGCCACGCAGCTCGCTTCCCGGATCACCACGGTGCCCCAGGGCGCGACCGGCGACGACGCCGTGTTCCCGGTCCGCTGGCGCGACGCCTGGACCTGGGCCCGCCTGCGCACCCACGTCGACGAGATCGACGACCGCGACGAGATGCGCGGCTTGGCAGCGCGCCGGCGTGAGCTGGAAAAGGCGCTCGCGCGCCTGTACCAGGACCTGGTGTCGAAGTCGTCCTGGCTGCAGACCAAACGCAACGCCGGCCAGAACGTCCTGAGCGCACTCGAAACCTACCGCACCGCGATCCGCAAGTTTGGCAAGGGAACCGGCGTCAATGCAGCACGCTACCGGCGCGACGCGCAACAGGCGATGGTCGACGCACAGGCTGCCGTACCGTGCTGGATCATGAGCCATGCCAGGGTTTCGGAAACCTTGCCGGCAACGCTGGGCGCCTTCGACCTGGTGATCGTGGACGAAGCGAGCCAATCCGACCTGTGGGCCCTGCCCGCCGTCCTGCGCGGCAAGCAGATCCTGGTGGTCGGCGACGACAAACAGGTGTCCCCGGAGGCCGGCTTCGTGTCGGCGGCGAAGATCACCGAACTGCGCCGGCGCTTCCTGGCCGGCCAGCCGTTCGAGGCCGTGCTCACGGCCGACATGTCGCTCTACGACATCGCGTCCACCGTGTTCGCCGCCTCGAAGGTCATGCTGCGCGAGCATTTCCGCTGCGTGCAGCCGATCATCGCCTACAGCAACCGGGTGTTCTACAAGGACTTCATCCAGCCGGTGCGCATCCCGAGGGCCTCCGAACGGCTGGACCCGCCCCTGGTCGACGTGTACGTCGCCAGCGGTTACCGCTCGGCCAAGGGCCACAATCCTCCCGAGGCGGATTTCATCGTTGCCGAGATCGGGGCGATCCTGCGCGTCCCGAAGCTGGCCGGGCGTACCATCGGCGTCGTATCGCTGCTCGGCCCCGAACAGGCGCAGCTGATCGACAAGGGGGTGCGAGCGCGCTGCGACGCGGTGGAACTGGCGCGGCGCCAGTTCGCCTGTGGCGACGCGCGCATCTTCCAGGGCAGCGAACGCGACATCATTTTCCTCAGCATGGTCGCCGACAGCAAGAACCACCATGCCCTGTCCGGCGTGATGTACGACCAGCGCTTCAACGTTGCCGCCTCGCGCGCGCGCGACCGCATGATCCTCGTGCGCTCGGTGCGGCTCGATGAGCTGTCGACCCTCGACCTGCGGCGCACCCTGGTGGAGCACTTCGCCAAACCAATGGACAACAACGACGAAGCCGGCAGCCTGGTCGAGCTGTGCGAGTCGGGCTTCGAGCGGGATGTCTACATGGAGCTGTTCAACCGCGGCTACCGGGTCGTGCCGCAGGTGCCGGCCGCCGGCTACCGGATCGACATGGTGATCGAAGGCGCGGATGACCGCCGCCTGGCGATCGAACTCGACGGCGACGAATTCCACGGACCGGACCGGTGGCAGGCCGACATGGGCCGCCAGCGCGTGCTCGAACGCGCCGGCTGGACCTTCTGGCGCTGCTTCGCCTCGACCTGGTCGATGCGGCGCGAGGCAGTGCTGGGCGAATTGCTTGCCCAGCTGGGCAGCATGGGGATCGAGCCGCTTGGCGCCATCGAGCGGATTCCGTCGCTGGTCGAGTATCGCGAGTGGGGAATCGAGCAGCAGGCGAGGCAGGACGATGCCGCCGGCGCGATGCTGGAGGCGGCCATTTAATAGCCGACGCTTTGCGCATACGCCAGCAAAGGCGTACCGTAGCTGCCGCCCCACTGGTAGGTATAGCGGCTTTCCGGGCCGATCTTCATGATGTCGTACTGTTTGCCGACGCCGGGCGGGGTATCCGTCGGCAAGCGTCCGCTGAAAAACCCGGTGTCGGTCGCGAGATCGTAAAAACGGTACCAGGTCGTGGTGCCGGGGCTGTGCACGAAGGGCGAGGTATTCGTCGCCCGTGACGCCCTCGGCTCGAAGGCCGTGTCCTTCATCTGCACGGCGCTGCGCCGGTACCAGGCCAGGGCCGCCTTGACCGCCTCGGCCACTGCGGGCGTTTGCGGGCGGCTCATCAGGAACTCGACGATGAGGGCCGATTCGGCGCCGCTTTTCGACGGCAGCTCGTACGAGCGGCCCGTGACCGGCGCGTAGGTCACCGGATCGTGCTGGGCGCACCATACGGTCTTGAGCCCGTCCTGCACGATCTGCGCCTTCAGGATGAAGTCGACCGCGCGGTCGAGCGCGGGCTGCAGGCGGGCGCGCTGCTGGATCGTGAAAAGGTCGCCGGCGAGCGGCCCTTCCTGGCGCGCCGCGGCGTCGAGCAGCAGCAGGACGCGCACCATCGCGTTGTCGTTGAAGGTGACGTGGTTCGAGTAACTCGCCGGGCCGCGCGACGGATACACCTGGGGAAAGCCGCCGGACGGATACTGCATGTTCAGCAGGAAGTCCATCGCCTTGCGCGCGCTGTCGCGGTAGGCCGCATTTCCGGAGCGCGCATAGACATCGGCCAGCACCAGGATCTCGGACACGGTCGCGTCGTTGTCGATGGTGCCGAGTTCGACCCCATTGCCGATCCAACCCGAACGGGGCGCGCGGCCATCCCATGGCGCCGCATACTTGGCCGGCAGCTTGTAGAAGCCGCCATGCGGCATCTGCCAGGTAATGATGTTGTCCGCCCGCGCCTTGTCCTCGGCCAGTGCGGCGGCACGGTCGCTGTTCTTGCTGAGCCAGCGCCGGTAGTCCTCCAGCGCCTCCTTCGCCGGATTGCCTGCCTGCGGGAGCATGGGCGCGGCAGGCTGGTTCCCCTGGGTTGCCTGCGCCGCTTCGGCGTGGGGTGAGGCGGCGAACGCCTGCACGCCCTGTCCGCCGCCAAGCGCCAGCGCCGCCACCACGACGGCCATCGAAGTCTTCCTGAGCATGCCATCTCCTCCATTGTGCAGCGATGCTAGCGACAGCGATCGGTGAAGTAAAGCAGTTGCAAGACACTTCAGCGGCCTTGATCAATTTCATAAACAGGAATGGTGATTCTCGCAAATGCAGCCGGTGCGGGGCCGCACACTGCCTGCCCGTCCTGCGCGAAAACGGAGTGCGGGTTCGCGAATTTCGCAATTGCCGCCTCGGCGCGCCCCATGCAGAATCCTTGCGATCCGTTCCACCACGCCGACACGCCCATACGCCGAGACTGCATGACCGCCATCTTCAATCACCGACGCCGTACCCTGCTGCGCGGCGCCTCCGCCGCCGGCGCTTTGCTCACCGGTAGCGCATGCACCCTGCCCGGCGCGGCGCTTGCGCCGGTGGCCGATCCCTGGGCACGCGCCAGGCAGATCGAGGCCCGCTTCGCCAGGCCGCTGGCGTTTCGCGAGGAGGATTTCCCGATCACGGCCTTTGGCGCGCAGCCCTGCCGGATGGTCGCGGCCGATGCGCCGCGCGGCCCCGGCAAGAACGCGCGCATGACGCCCGCGCCGGGCTCCTTCGACTGCCATCGCGCGATTCAGGCGGCGATCGCCGCCTGCCACAAGGCCGGTGGCGGCCGGGTGCTGATCCCGGGCGGCAGCTGGTATTGCGCCGGGCCGATGGTGCTGCTGTCGAACGTCCACGTCCACTTGGCCGCGGGCGCCCGGCTCGTGTTCAGCCCGAATCCCGCCCATTTCGCCCTGTATGGCGATGTCGATTGCGGCAAGCACGGCAAACTCGTGCTGTCGCGCTGGCAGGGCAACGATGTCCTGAACTATTCGCCGATGGTCTACGCGCGCAACCAGTCGAACATTGCGCTGACCGGTGCCGACTGGACCAGCATCCTCGACGGCCAGGGCAGCGTCGCGTTCGAGCCGGGCGGCATGTGCTGGCATGACTGGGCCGGGAAAAGCAAACGGCCAGGCCCTACCGCCGGGATGATCAATCCGGCCAACCCCTCTTCGCTGGCCGCGGTCGCGCCGCAGCTGCCTGCCGCCGAACGCGCGCTGATCGAAGGGGAGGACGCCACCTGGCGCGCCGACCACCGCTATCCTCCTACCCTGTCGGAGGCGGGGGTGCCAGTCGCGCGCCGCGTTTTCGGCATCGGCCACTACCTGCGGCCCTGCATGGTCCAGTTCATCGGCTGCACGGACGTGCTGATGCAGGGCTACCAACTGAACGACTCGCCGTTCTGGCAGCACAACCCGTTCAATTGCCGCAACGTCCACATCAGGAACGTGAACATGGACAGCCTGGGGCCGAACAGCGACGGCTTCGATCCGGAGTGCTGCGATACCGTACTGGTCGACGGCTGCACGTTCAATACCGGCGACGACTGCATCGCGATCAAGGCCGGCAAGGCGCGCGATATCGAGGCGGGTCCGACGCGCAATGTACTGATCCAGAACTGCATCATGAACAGCGGCCACGGCGGCATCACCCTGGGGAGTGAAATGTCGGCGGGGATCGAACACGTCTACGCCCGCAACATCGAGTTCCGCAACAGCCACTGGGCGCTCGACCCGCTCAGCACCGCCATCCGGCTGAAAACCAACATGAACCGCGGCGGCTTCCTGCGCCACTTCTACGTGAGCGACGTCACCATACCGAACGGCGTGCAGACCCGCCCCGGCTTCTACAAGCCCCTGCCGGGCTCGCCCATTATGCCGGAGTCGATGTCGGTCGGCGGCGGCGCCGTGATCACCTTCGACTGCGACTACGCGCTCAAGCATGACAGCGTGCGCACGCGCCCGCCCGCGGTGTCCGATGTGCACATCTCGCGCCTGCGCGTGGGGAACGTGAAAACGCCGGACGGCGAGTTTTCCTGCTACCAGGCGCTGGTGCTGCTGGGGCCCGTGGCGTCCAGCTTCAACGGCAAGCCCGGCACGCCGGTCCTGCCGCTGGTCGACATCACGCTGACCGACTGCGACTTCGGCACGCCGCGCAGTGCCATGCCCTGGGCAGTCCACAACGCCACGCGGGTGACCCTGACGCGGGTGCGCGCCGGCGGAAAAACCGTCACCGCCATGCTGGCAGGCTAGCCCTTGCCGCCGGCACGGCCACCAGAACACCACACAGGAGACGACATGCCAGCCAGGCACACCAGTACACCCGACCACACACCCGGCAGCACGGGCCGGCGCCGCTTCATGAAGACCGTGGGCGGCACCGGCATGGCGCTCGCCGGCGCATACCCGGCCAGCCTGCTGGCAGCAAGGCCCGATCCGTGGGACGAGGCCCGGGCCATCATCGACCGCTTCGCCAGGCCGCTGACCTTCCGCAAGGAAGACTTCGTCATCACCGCCTTCGGCGCCCGACCCTGCGAGCTCAAGCCCGTGCACGCCTCCGTGTCCCTCAAGGCCAAGGCCCACATCAAGACTCCCGCTCCTGGCGCTCCCGACTGCTATCCGGCGATTGCCGCGGCGATCGCGGCCTGCCACAAGGCCGGCGGCGGCCGCGTGCTGATCCCGACCGGGAACTGGCTGTGCGCCGGCCCGATCGTATTGCGCTCGAACGTGAACGTGCACCTGGCCGCCGGCGCCCACGTCTACTTCAGCAACAACCCGCTCGACTATGCGAAGTACGGCGACCATGATTGCGGCAAGAACGGCAAGCTGACGCTCACCCGCTGGGAGGGCAACGACTGCCTGAACTATTCGTCGATGGTCTACGCCCATGGCCAGGACAACATCGCCCTGACCGGCGACGACTGGACCTCGATCCTCGACGGCCAGGCCGGCGTGCCCTTCGAGGGTAGCACCGACTGCTGGTGGTCGTGGAAGGGCCGCGCCCCGGCCAACGCGGACGGCGTGCCGCACGACCCGGCGCTGGGCCAGAGCGAGCGCGCGGTCAATCCGCTGAACCCGCCCACACTGGCCGGGATCGCGCCGCACCTGGCGCCGGCGGAGGCAAAAAAGCTGCAGGGTCCGGAAGGATGGCTGCAGCGCGACCCGCACTTCCTGCGCTCGCTGTCCGAAGCGCGGGTGCCGGCGGCCAGGCGCATCTTCGGCATCGGCCACTTCCTGCGCCCGAACATGGTGCAGTTCATCAGCTGCACCAATGTGCTGGTGGCGGGCTACCAGACCACCAACGCGCCGTTCTGGCAGCACAACCCGGTCAATTGCCGCAACCTGCACGCGAAGGGGATTTATGCCAACAGCATGGGGCCGAACAACGACGGCTTCGACCCGGAATCCTGCAACGGGGTGCTGGTCGAGGGCTGCCAGTTCAATACCGGCGACGACTGCATCGCGGTCGACTCCGGCAAGGGCACCGACACCCAGTTCGGTCCGTGCCAGAACGTCGTGATCCAGAACTGCCGCATGCAGAGCGGCCACGGCGCCCTGACCCTGGGCAGCATCATGTCCGGCGGCATCCAGAACGTGTTTGCCCAGAAGCTGGTGTTCGAGAACGCCAACTGGAAAACCGACCCGCTGAACATCGCCATCCGCCTCAAGACGAACATGAACCGCGGCGGTTTCCTGCGCAACTTCTATGTGCGCGACATCAGCATCCCGAACGGGATCCGCACCACGCCGGCCTTCTACAAGCCGCAGCCTGGTTCCAGTATCCCTGCCGGGACTGTCGCCACCGGCGCCGGCGGGATCATCACCTTCGACTGCGACTACGACGCAGCCAACGACGCCGTGCGCACGCGCCCACCGGTGGTCACCAACGTGCACATCTCGCGCGTCACGGTCGGCAACGTGCAGACGCCGGAGGGCCGCTTCTCTTGCTACCAGCCGATTGTGATAATGGGGCCGGTCGCGGCCAACTACAACGGCGAAGGCAAGCCGCAGGTCCTCCCGGTCAGCAACGTGACGATCAGCGACTGCGACTTCGGCACGCCGGTAAACGCCGCGCAGCCGGTCTACCTCTACAACGTCAAGGGCCTGGTACTAAGGAACGTGAAGATCGGCGGCAAGCTCGTGAACGGGACACTGTCTCCCTGAGCCCCGCGCCGGGCGGCGCGGGGGGCGGGTTTTCGGGCAGCCAGGCGGCTGCCCTTTTTTTATGGTCTGCCCGCATCCACCTACCCGGCCCGCAAATGGAAACGCCCTCTTGCGAGGGCGTTGTTTGCAGCAAGCGGTATGCGATGCTTACATGGTGCGGAAGTTCATGCCCACCATGATGCGGCGCCCGGAGTAGGCGTAATCCAGGATGTTGGGCGTGCCGTTCGCGAACGGCGCGAAGCTACCCTGGCTGTTGGTGGTGGTGGCGTTACCCAGGTTACGGCCCTCGACAAACACCTCCAGGTTCGGCATCAGCTTGTACGCCACCTTCGCATCGATGAAGCGGGTGGTGTCGCGGAAGTTCGGCGAACCCGGGTTGTAGGGGAAACGCGTCAACTGCACGCCCAGGGCCGGGTAGTTCTGGATTGCCCCTTGCTGGGTGCAACCGGCGATGCAGCTGAAGGAAGCGGCGACCGCCTGCACTGCCACGCGACCCGAGAGGCGTCCATCGTCGTACCAGAGGGCGTAGTTATATGAATACTTGGACTCGCGCTGCGGCGGCAGCGGCACCCCGGTCAGCAGGTCGACCGCGTTCTGCGTGGTGGTCACCGAACGCAACTTGGTGGCGTTGGCATCGAAGCCGGTATAGCGCAGGCGCCATGGCAGGAAGGTGAATGCGGTTTTCGCGCCCAGTTCCAGTCCCTTGCGGGTGGTGGCGGCGCCGTTCACCCACATCGAATAATCGAAGGGCAGCGCGCCCAGGTCGACGCCAGTGGCCGGATCGATCAGGCTCGAACCCGCAAACAGCGGGATGCTGTTCACGCCCTGGCTGATCCCGGGACCGATCTTGCCCCGCTGCTTGAACACGGCAACCGTCAGCATGGTGTCGCGGTTCGGGTAATACTCGACGCTGAGGTTCTGGTTGAAGTTCTGCTGCGCCTGCAGGGCCGGGTTGCCGAGGGTACCCGAGCAGCGCTGCGTGCCAGGCTGGTCGCCGTCGGCGGTGCGCTCGTCATACGTGCAGGTTCCCGACGGCAGCAAGTTGGCTACCGGCGGGCGCGCCACCGTCTTGGCGCCGCTGTAGCGCAGCACCAGCTGGTCGGGCATCAGCCACGCGGCCAGGTTCAGGCTCGGCAGGATATCGTCGGCCTTGGCGTTGACAGCCGTGTTCTGCACGAAGGTGTTGGTCACCGTGCCGCCGACCGCATTCGGCACGAGCGGATCGAAGTCGGCCGTTTTGGCAATCGAGACGAGCGTCATCAGGCCGCTGCCGCTGACCTTGGTGCGCACGTAGCGCACGCCGATATTGCCGTCCAGGGCGAAGTTGAACGGCAAGGCGCGGTTGGTGAAGGGGAAGCGATCGATGGAGAAGTCTCCCATCAGGTAGAACGCTTCGGAGCGCTCGCGCAGTTCCTGCTTCGGCTGGGCGTAGAGCACGCCATCGTTGCCGACGCATTCCTTGACGCAGTCATAATTGGTATTGCGCGCGTTGACCAGCGCGAACAGTTTGTCCACATCGAGCTGGGTCCAGTTGTTCAGCAGTGCGTCCGGACGGCCCTTGGCGCCGTCGAAGAAGCGGGTCGAGGTAGCCTGCCCGTTCAGCCCTGCCGCCACCAGGTCCTGCCACTGCTGGGCGTTGAGCGTCACGGTGCCGTTGTTGGCCAGGCGCGGATCGGGACTGATCACATAGCCGTATTCGCAGGCCTTGCCCCCCGTGGCCAGGGAACCGGGCGTATTCTCGCACCCCTGCACCAGGGTGCGGGCGATCGGTGTCGGAATCACGATCGGCGCCTGGTAGCCCGGCTGGCCGAAGGTGCCGACGGCGGCCTTGCGGATGATGCCGGCGCTGTTGCCGTCACCCGGGTTCCAGTTGTCCAGCCCGTTCTTGCGCAGGATGAAGCCGGCCTTGACGCGCGAAAGGAAGGGCACCGATTCCGGCATCGCGTAAGCGAGATCGAGCTTGGCGGTCTGCTCGAAGGTTTCGCGAATCTGCGGATTCCAGAATGCCTCGGTGCGCGGGTTGCCGGGCGTGAGCAAGGGTTGCTGGGCGATCGTGTAGGCCGGGATCGCGCGCGTGTTCAGCGGTCCAGCCGCCACCGCGCTGCTGTTCGACGCAGCCGGGAACAGGCGTGCGTACTGCGCCGGGTCGGACTGGTCGAAGCTCGAGCCCGGGAACGAGTAGCCCCACAGGCCGTTCGGCAGCACTTCCATCGTGGCCGGGCCGTAGAAGTTGCTGAAGCTGATGCGCCGCTGGGCGCGGCGGAAGTCGGAACGGGCATCGGCGACGAAGAAGTCGGCGGTCAGGTTATCGCGCTTGTAGGTGCCGCCCAGCTGCAGGTACTTGGCGTTGACCTGGCCGCGGTCGCGCAACTGGTCGGTGGTGGCGGCGCCGTCGCTGATGGTGTATTTGGTCAGGTGGTGGTTCGAGTCGACTACCACCGAGGCGGGATCGATGTTGATCGCCATGCCCGGATACGGATAACCGTTGTTGCGTACGGTCGGGGTGTCATACGTATAGTAGCCCGAGCCCGGCACCGCTTCGCGCGTGCCGATCGTGTTGTTGTCGACGAACGCGCGGCCGACGTAGGCCGGGCTGATCACGATGCCCGGGTTGGTCGCGATGTTGCCCAGCGCGTAGGTCAGCTGGTGCATGTCGATCTTGCGCCGGTTGTAGCTGCCCTTGGCGAATACCTTCAGGTCGTTGTTGACCTTGAAGTCGGCGCGCAGGTCCAGGTTCTGGCGCTTGTCGAGCTCGCGCTTGACGAAGTAGCGCGGGCCGGACGGGGTGTAGTCGTTCCACTGGTTCAGGCAGGTGGACAGTTCGTTGCCGCGCTGGGTGTAGGCGTTCGCGCGGCCAGCCGATGCCATCGCATTGATCTGGGCCGTGGTGAGCGCAGGGAACGCGGCACGGCAATCGGCCTTGGTTTGCGCGGCGGCCGAACGGGTCAATACTTCCAGCGGGCTGGCAAAGTTGAACATCCCGCCCGCGCTCAGCGGCGTCTGCAGCAATGGCTGGTTCACGCTCGAATCGGCCATGTTCAGCGTGCCGGGCATGAAGGTGAAGGTCTTCTCGGGCGAATGGTCGAAATCGGCCGTCCGGTAATAGCCCTGCAGCGCCGAGAACGCCGTCTGCACCGAGTGCGACTGGTTGCTGAGCGTGGTGCTCGACGCGTTCAGGATCAGGCCGAGACGGCCGTCGAGGAACTTGTCGGCCAATACGACGTTGGTGTCGGGCGTCCACTTCTTGTCGAGCGAACCTTGCGCGGCACCGACGCGCAGCGAAGCATAGGGCTTCTTGAAATCGAGGCCGGTACGGGTCTTGATGATGATGCCGCCGCCGAGCGAACCCTCGGTCATGTCGGCGGTCGAGCCCTTGACCACGTCCACGCTCTTGATCAGGTCGGCCGACAGCTGGCGAAATTCGCTCGCGCGGCCGCTGGCGCCGCTGGTGGCGCCCATGTCGGCGCCGCCGGCCGACTGCACGCCCTGCCCGTCGAGTTCGACCCGCGTCAGGTCGGCGGAGTTGCCGCGTACCGCAACGCTGACACCTTCGCCGTATTCACCGCGGTCCAGCGCCACGCCGGACATGCGCGAAATCGCTTCGCCGATATTCCGGTCCGGCAGCGAGCCGACGTCCTCGGCGACGATCGAATCCATCGCCGTCGCTGCGTTCTTCTTGCGGTCAATGCCCGATTGCTGCGAAGCCCGGGTCGCGACCACTTTCACCGTCTGGATCGTGGCTTCCTCGGCCGCAGGGGCATCCTTTCCCTCGGCAGGCCTCTCCTGGGCGACTGCCATGTTGCCGGCCACTAGCGATGCCAGGGCCAGCGCTACCGAATAACTCAAACGATTTGGCCGCAGTGGGCCCCCCGCCATATGTCGCATGTCTGTCTCCAAAATTATTCTTAATTCTGTTTTCGTCGAATCGGCGAGCGTCGTCGGGCCAGCCTCGTAAATATTGTGCTTCGTTGCACTCTTGCGCGGCAATTGCGAAAACAACCAACCGGACACCGATTTTTCACAAGGGCGCGGGGCCTGCGACAACCGAAAAAAACACACGCCCGCTTGGCGGTTTTCGCAATTGCGGCGCGGCCCGACTGCACGCAGAATGCCCACGGCGCGCACGGTCGACTGCCCTTTCAAACCACCTTCCAAGGACACCCATGAAAGCATCTACCGCATCGATTGGCGCGCTCGCCCTCCTGCTATCCCACGCCGTGGCCGCCGAGCGCATCATCGTCGTGGCCGCGGATGGCAGCGGCGACGTGCGCACCGTGCAGGAGGCATTTGCCGCGGTGCCGGACAATAGTCCGGAGCGCACCGTCATCCACATCAAGCCGGGCACCTACGACGGCCAGAAGATCCTTGCAAGGGAGAAGCGCAACGTCACGCTGCGCGGCGAACAGGCGGCGACCACCATCCTCACCTGGCACATCAACACCAATGAAGAACAGCCGCCCGGCACCCATCCGCGCCACAAGGGAACCGCGCTGGTGGTGCTGGCGGACGACTTCCGGGCGGAGCAGCTGACCTTCCAGAACACCTCCGGAGATCACGGCCAGGCCCTGGCCCTGCGCATCGACGCCGACCGCGCGGTGGTCACCAACAGCCGCCTGCTCGGCTGGCAGGACACCGTCATGCTCAACAACGGCCGTCACTTTTTCCGGGACACGTATATCGAAGAGCGCGTCGACTTCATCTACGGCAGCGCGACGGCGGTATTCGAGCGATGCGAAATCAGGAGCAAGAACGGCGGCTACGTGACCGCCGCCAGCACGCCGCCAGAGCGCGAATACGGCTTCGTCTTCATCGACAGCCGATTGACCGGCGATCCGGCGCCGTGGGTCGACCCGACCGGCAAGATCCCGGCAAAAGCGCCAGCCAGCGCACCACAGGCCTATCTGGGCCGGCCATGGCGGCCATATGGCAGCGTCACCTTCGTCAATACCGACATGGGCGCCCACATCCATCCTGCCGGCTGGGACACTTGGCGCAATGCGGCCAACGAGAAGACGGCGCGCTATGCGGAATACATGAGCCGCGGCCCCGGGGCCAACCGGTCCGCGCGGGTCGCCTGGTCGCGGCAGTTGAGCGCAAGCGAGGCCGGGCAATTCACCGCCGCCAGGATCCTGGGCGGGACCGACGGCTGGCGCCCGCAATGAGCGCCCGGCCAGGTGGTGACCTGGAACCCACAACAAGCGATCTGGAGACTCCCATGACCCGGTCCGTCCCACCGAACCACAAACGCCGCAGCCTGATGCTGGGCGTGGGCAGCCTGGCGGCGCTGCCGTCCCTGCGGGCGCTTGCCATGGATAGCGCGCCCGGCGCGCAAGCGCCCCGCCCTGCCAACCTGCTGTGGTACCGCCAGAGCGCCGCCCGCTGGGAGGAGGCTCTGCCGCTGGGCAATGGCCGGCTGGGCGCGATGGTGTTTGGCCGCGTGGGCCAGGAACGCCTGCAGCTCAATGAAGACACCCTGTGGGCCGGCGCGCCCTACTCCCCCGACAATCCCGATGCGCTGGCTACCCTGCCGAAGGCGCGCGCACTGCTCGCGCAAGGCAAATATGCCGAGGCGACCGAGCTTGCCAACGCCAGCATCATGGCAAAGCCGCTGCGCCAGATGTCGTATGGCACCCTGGGCGACCTGTTGCTGACGATGACGGACGCGCAGGCTCCAAGCGACTACGAGCGCTCGCTCGACCTGGCCAGCGCCGTGGCGCAGACGCGCTACCGCACGCCGCTGGGCGCCTTCCAGCGCGAGAGCTTCATCTCGACTCCCGACCAGGTGATCGTCCTGCACCTGAAGGCCCCCAGGGGCATGCTGGGCTTCGAGCTCGCGTGGCGCGCGCCGCGCCAAGTGAAATACGCGGCATCGAACGACCCGGGCCTTGCCACCGACCTGGCCGCGGCCGCGCCGGCCGACTGGCTGCAGCGCGAGGAAGCCGCTGTCCGGCCTGTCAATGCGCTCCCCGCCGGGGCGAGCATTGAGCCCGACGGCGCCGGCGCGATCCTGATCACCGGCCAAAACGAAGCCATGCACGGCGTCGCGGCGGGCCTGCGCTTTGCACTGCGCGTCCAGGTGATCGGCGACGGACGCCTCGCGTACGCCGATGGCCGCCTCAGCCTGCTGGGAGCGAGCGAAGCCAGGCTGCTGATCGGCGCGGCGACGAGCTATGTCAGTTACCGCGACGTCAGCGCCGATCCGGTGGCGATCGTCCGGGGCCAGATGGCGCGCGCGGCCGCGAAACCGTATGCGGCGCTCAAGCGCGATCATGTGCGCGAGCACGCGCGCCTGTTTTCACGCATGTCGATCGACCTGGGCAGCAGCCCAGGCGCCGCGCTGCCGACCGACGAGCGCATCGCCGCTGTCGGCAAGCAGGCCGATCCAGCACTCGACGCGCTCTACCTGCAGTACGCACGCTACCTGCTGATCGCCTGCTCGCGGCGCGGCACCCAGCCGGCCAACCTGCAGGGCATCTGGAACGAGAGCACCAATCCGCCCTGGGGCGGCAAGTACACAATCAATATCAACACCCAGATGAACTACTGGCCCGCCGACGCGGCCGGCCTGGGCGAGTGCGTCGAGCCGCTGCTGCGCATGGTCGAGGACCTGGCGCAGACCGGCGCGCGCACCGCGCGCACGATGTACGGCGCGCGCGGCTGGGTAGCGCACTACAACACCGACCTGTGGCGTGCCGCCGCGCCCATCGACGGCGCCAAGTTCGGCCTCTGGCCCTGCGGCGGGGCCTGGCTGTGCAACACGCTGTGGGACCATTACGACTACAGCCGCGACGAGGCGACCCTGCGCCGCCTGTATCCGCTCATGCGCGGCGCCGCCCAGTTCTTTCTCGACACCCTGGTCGAGGACCCGCAGGGACGCGGCCTGGTCACATCGCCATCGCTGTCGCCGGAAAACAGCCATGGGTTCGGCTCATCACTCGCCGCCGGGCCGGCCATGGACCGCCAGATCGTGCGCGACCTGTTCGCCCATACGCTGGCGGCGGGCCGCTTGCTGCGGCAGGACACCGCGCTGCTCGAACAGGTCGCCGCTGCCCGGGCGCGGCTGGCGCCGGACCGCATCGGCGCCCAAGGCCAGTTACAGGAATGGCTGGAGGACTGGGATGGGAGTGCGCCCGACCCGCACCACCGCCACGTGTCGCACCTGTACGCGGTCTATCCGAGCAGCCAGGTCAATGTGCGCGACACGCCGGACCTGGTGCGGGCGGCACGCGCCTCGCTCACCCGGCGCGGCGACTTTGCCACCGGCTGGGGTACCGCCTGGCGTCTGTGCCTGTGGGCGCGCATGGGCGACGGCGAGCATGCGTACTCGGTGCTGAAAGGATTGACCGGACCCATGCGCACCTATCCCAACATGTTCGACGCGCACCCGCCCTTCCAGATCGACGGCAACTTCGGCGGCGCGGCCGGCATCATGGAGATGCTGCTGCAGTCCTGGGGCGGCGAGGTGCTGCTGTTGCCGGCGCTGCCGTCCGCCTGGCCCACGGGGAGCGTGCGCGGTATCCGCGCGCGCGGCGGCCTGGCCCTCGACCTGCACTGGCGTGCCGGCCGGCTCGCTTCAGTGCGCATCCAGGGCCAGCCCTGGACCCGTGTCCGTCTTCGCTACCAGGGCAAGCTGTTTGTCGTGGCGCTCGATCGCAAGGGCGCCTTCGCCGGAAACAGCCCCTTCCCGGATTCCACCGCCTGATTTGCCAGGACTGGCCTGCGACCGGCGGCGCAGGCACCACACAAGACCAACATTCGAGACCTACAGGACCCCTATGTCATTTTTCGCTTCCACCTCACTGACCATCCCGCTGGCCTGCGTCCTTCTGTGTGCGTCGGCCGGCAGCCGCGCCGACGCCCCGCCGGCCTTCCGCAATACCGCGCTCGCACCTGAAGAGCGCGCCCGCGACCTCGTATCGCGCATGACGCTGCAGGAAAAAGCCGAGCAGATGCAGGACAATGCGCCGGCCATCGAACGGATCGGGTTGAAACGCTACGGCTGGTGGAACGAAGTCCTGCATGGCGTGGCGCGCGCCGGTAACGCGACCGTGTTCCCGCAGGCGATCGGACTGGCGGCGACCTGGGACACGGTGCTGATGCAGCAAATTGCCGACGCCATCGCCATCGAAGGCCGGGCCAACTACAATGCTGCATTGAAGCGCGACTCGAAAGGCACAAGCCGCTATTTCGGCGTCAACTACTGGACGCCGAACATCAACATCTTCCGCGACCCCCGCTGGGGCCGTGGCCAGGAAACCTATGGCGAAGACCCGCTGCTGGCCGGCCAGTTGGGCGTGGCCTTCATCCGCGGCATCCAGGGCGACGACCCGCGCCTGTTCAAGGGCATTGCCACGCCCAAGCACTTCGTGGTCCACTCCGGCCCCGAGCCGCAGCGCCACAGCTTCAACGTGAACGTCTCGCCCTTCGACCTCGAGGACACCTACCTGCCGGCCTTCCGCAACGCCATCGTCGACGCCAGGGCGCATTCGCTCATGTGCGCCTACAACGCGGTCGACGGCATCCCGATGTGCGCCAGCCCCCTGATGCGGGACCGCCTGCGCGGCGACTGGGGCTTCAAGGGTTTCGTCGTGTCGGACTGCGATTCAGTCGGCGACCTGGTCACCGGCCACAAGACCTCGCCCGATATCGCCCACGCCTCCGCCACCGCCGTGCGCGCCGGAACCGACCTCGATTGCGGCAGGACCTATCTCGGGCTGCCGCCGGCGGTCGAACGTGGCCTGATCAAGGAGAGCGAGATCGACACGGCGCTCACGCGCCTGATGGTCGCGCGCATCCGCATGGGCCTGATCGACGGCAGCCCCCTCGACGCCGTGCCGCAGGATGCGATCAACTCCAGCGCCCACCGCGCGCTGGCCCTGAGCGCCGCGGAAAAAGCCATGGTCCTGCTGAAGAACAAAGGCGGCGTGCTGCCCCTGTCGGGCAGCGCGCGCATTGCCGTCATCGGCCCGAACGCGGCCCTGCTGCAGAGCCTGGAAGGCAACTACAACGGCACCATGGTCAGCCCCTCGCTGCCGGTCGACGGCCTGCGCGCGGCCTTCGGCGCGCAGCAGGTGAGCTACGCGGCCGGTGCGCCGCTGGCCGATGGCATGCGCATGCCGATTCCGGAAACCTACCTGCGGGTGGCCCCCGGCAGCGAGGAACGCGGCCTGCGCGGCGAATACTTCGACAACCTCACCTTTTCCGGCACGCCGCGCCTGACCCGTACCGATCCGGTCATCAATTTCAACTTCCAGCACAGCGCCCCGCCCGGTTTCACGCCCGGGAAATTCTCGGTGCGCTGGAGCGGCCTGATCACGCCGCCCACGCCCGGCACCTACGAGATTGGCTTTCGCATGACCGCGCGCAAGGACCGCCCCATCCCGAACATCAAGGTCTGGATCGACGACGAACTGGTGGTGACGCCGGAACTGGCCGGCATCAACGCCGCCAATACGGCGGTCTGCTCCGCCGGCAACTGCGAGCAGAAGAGCAACAAGATCACCTTCAACTTCGCCGATACGACGCCGCGCCGCGTGCGCATCGAATACGTGCGCTCGATGGACGACCGCGCCAGTGCGCTGGAATGGGTGACGCCGACCGATGCGCTGGTCGCGCCTGCCGTGGCGGCCGCCACGGGCAGCGACGTGGTGGTCGCTTTTGTGGGCCTGTCGCCCGACCTCGAGGGCGAATCGATGAAGGTCGACTATCCGGGCTTCCGCGGAGGCGACCGCATCACCCTGGCCCTGCCGGAAGCCCAGCGCCGCATGCTCGAGGCGGTGAAGGCCACCGGCAAGCCGCTGGTGGTGGTCTACCTGACCGGCGGCGCGATCTCCGATCCCTGGGTCGAGGCCAACGCCGACGCCCTGCTCCAGGCCTGGTATCCGGGCGAGGCCGCGGGTACCGCGCTGGCGCGCGTGTTGACCGGCAAGGTCAGCCCCGGCGGGCGCCTGCCTTATACCGTCTATCGCTCGGAAGCCGACCTGCCGCCCTTCGCCGACTACGCGATGACAAACCGCACCTACCGTTACTTCAAGGGACCGGTGCTGCATCCGTTCGGGCACGGCCTGAGCTACACGAGCTTCGCCTACGGCAAGCCAACATTGTCGGCCAGCCGCATCAAGGCCGGGCAAGCGTTGACGGCGAAGGTCACGGTGCACAATACGGGCGCGCGCGATGGCGACGAAGTGGTGCAGCTGTACCTGAGCAAGCCCGGGGACACGGCCAATCCGGTGCTGGCGGGCTTCCGCCGCATCCACCTGAAGGCAGGCGCCAGCCAGGCGGTGACGATCGGCCTCGACGCCCGGGCGCAGTCGCAGGTCGACCCCCAGGGCGTGCGCAAGGTGCGGCCCGGCGCCTACAAGCTCTACCTGGGCGGCGGCCAGCCGGCGTTCGTGAAATCGGCAGCGGCGACGCTGCACGTGGCCGGCCAGGCCGTGCTGCCTAAATAAAGACAGTTAGTTGCGCCGAGGCATCAGAACCTGTGTGTCAACATAGTGAAATTCACCAGCTGCCGTTATAATTTTTGCCACGCCCGTCATTTTTGGTCGAGCCACATCTACACTGGCCCGACCAAAATGACCTTTACGAGGCGGAAAATGGAGACACAGGCACACCGGTTCAACATAACACTTGGGCCGCGCAGGGCTAGCATGGGAATGCTGGCCGCGGCGGTATTCTTGCAAGGCTGCGGAGGGGGCGATGCGGGCACCCCAAGCGCCAGTCCGGCAATCGCGACGGCCAGTACGGTCGTCGCCCAGCCGGTAGCGGTATCGGTTTCCCCTGCGGCTGCACCTACCGCGCAGGCAAACCTGGTCAGCGGCTGGGCATCGCAAGGCGAAGGCACCACCGGCGGCGCGGGCGCCCCGGCCAGCAACACCTACGTCGTGCGCAACTGGGCCGAGCTGAAGGACGCCCTGAAGAACGTGAACAGCCCGACCTACGCGACTAGTCCCGCCGCGGCCAAGCTGGAGCCGAAGATCATCCAGATGAGCGGCACGATCTACGGCACGGACATCGGTAATGGCATCCTGGCCGACGAGGCATACTACAAGTCGCGCAACGCCACCGCAGCCAAATGGGACTGGTACCTGTACCTGCAAAGCCTGGACAGGGACTTCATGGCCGACCTGAACGCCAGGGTCGCCGCGGGCGACGCGGCGGCCATCGTCACCAGGGCCAGGATCTCCGCCCTGAGCTCCGCGAAGAGCACGCTGCGTAACATCCAGAAGGAGCAGATCCAGGCCATCGTTCCGTCCAACACGACAATCGTCGGCGTGGGACGCGATGCCAAACTGATCGACGGCTACTTCTCGATCAACGCCAGCAAGAACATCATCATCCGCAACCTCGAGCTGGAGGCGCCGCGCGACCTGACCGCCGACTGGAACGGGAAAGAGTGGAACGCAAGGTACAAGGCCATTTCGGTCGTCACCGGCAAGCAGCTGTGGTTCGACCACCTCACGCTGAGCGACGGCAGCTATCCCGATTCGGCCGAAGTCGTAACCATCAACGGCGTTACCAGCCGGGTCCAGCGCCACGACGGCCTGATCGACATGGAAGACAGTACGGATTACGTGACGATCTCGTACAACATCTTCAAGAACCACGACAAGACCAACATGGTTGGCGGTTCGGGCGACCAGAACGGCCACAAGGAGCGTGCCTTCAACCGCCTCACGTTCAGCAACAACATCTGGGAAAACACGACGCAGCGAGCCCCCCGCGCCCGCTTCGGCCGCATCCACCTCTACAACAATTACTACAAGGGCGATACGGCTGCCCAGGAGTACAAGCTCAGCTACTGGATCGGCATGGGCGCGGAATCGAAAATCCTGTCCGAGTCCAACGCGTTCGAGATCACCGGACCAGGCGCGTATGCATCGAAAGTGGTGTCGAACCTGAACGGTTACCAGTTCAAGGATGTCGGTTCGTGGATCAATGGCGTGCCGGCGTCAGCCGACATCGAGGCCGCCGCCAGGGCCGCGCTGGAAAAGAACTGGGCCAGCGCCAGTGCCGCTGCCGCCGCGAGCGGTTTTGCGATCGGTCCCTACACCAACGAGCTGGGCTGGGCCCCGACCTATCGCTATACGCCAGGACACTCGTTCGAGCAGGTGAAGGCGCATAACCTGGCGCACGCAGGAGCCGGCAAGGTGTCGATCGCCCCGCCTGCGATCGACGCCGGGCACCGTTCCCGTTAAGTATTTATCCAGGAAGACATGTGAAAAGAAGTCCCGTGCCGCAAGACATGGGACTTCTTTTTCTCTTCATCCTGAAGACCCGTTCGTCTCAGCAACGCCCCGACCGCGTCGCTACATCCCCCACACCGCCAGCGTCAGGATCGCCCCCTTGACGATCATCTGCCAGTAGCTGTCGACGTCCAGCATCGACATGCCGTTGTCCAGGCTGGCCATGACGAGTTCGCCGCCCGGGGCCGGGCCGCCTTACCGCGTGACCGTCTACACCACTGAAGGTGATGCGTGATTTACGGGCATCTCAGCAGTGTAATCTCAGGCGCTCGTATTTCCGCTTCAGGTTGAATGCCGCTACTCATGCACGGACTGGGCCTGAAAAATTTGACTATCGAAGGCTGGACAAGCAGCGGCGTGAGCAATCTTGCATGGCCGATTGTCAAGGCTTCCGGCATGGTGATATTGTTCAAAATCACAATATTATGGAGACGTCATGGGACAGCGAGACAAGTGGGCAATGACGCTTGTAGCGGCGGCCTGCGCGCTGCTCGCGACAGGAGCCACAGGGGCCCAGGAAGCCACGCAGAAAACCGTGAAGGAATGGCAGGACCTCGCCCAGGCCGACCTGGACGGGGTACATGAACTGATTCGTACGGCCCATCCGGGCGCGCTCGACAAACAGAACCCGGATTTCGTCCGCCTGATGGCCGCCGCCTACGAGGAGGCCCGGCGCGATGTCGCCCGCGTAACGGACTACGACTCGATGATGGCGGCCGTGCGCGGCTACGTCACCAGTTTTCGGGACGGCTACCTGGTGTACTCGGATAATGCGCGCCGTCCGCACTACACTATGAACAAGGAATGGGGTCAAAGGAATGGGGTCAGGTCTGACATTCAGACACGACCTCAACCAATTATCCGGGCCTGACCAATGGATGGCTACGAAGTCAGGCCACTAAGGTAGAGGCTGTGTCCGAACATCGGACCTGACCCCAGTTCTTGACCCTTATCCATCATATGCTTACGTCCGTTAAAAATACTTTGTCGAGGACGCAGAATCATCAATACAGGAGACGTGTCTTGTTTTCGCATATTTTCATAGGTGTCAAAGACTTCGAGCGAGCGTTTGACTTTTACGCGAAGTTAATGGAGATCCTTGGTAACACCCTTCGTTTCTGTGACCGGCAACGACCATGGGCAGGCTGGCAATCGCATCCCGCACCCCGCCCGCTGTTTCTCATCGGTGCGCCGTATGATGGAAATGGGCATGACGCCGGTAACGGGCAGATGGTGGCTTTCGCGGTAGAACACCGCGCAGCCGTCGATAGCGCATATCGGCTGGCTCTCGAGAGCGGCGGAACATCGGAAGGGGCCCCGGGTTTGCGGCTGGAATACCACGAGCACTACTACGCGTGCTACTTCAACGACCCTGAAGGCAACAAGCTTTGCATCGTCTGCCACAATCCGGAACCCTAGAACATCCGTATATGGACTCCTCCTTGCCTTGCGTCCGCCCACCCTGGCTCACGTACTGCAATCTGCCGCCGCCCCCGAACCGCGAACGCAAGCTTTTTGGGCGGCGCGGACCGCCCTGATTGCCGTCCGGCCTTGAAGCCCCGAAATGAATCAACGGGCCTTCGCCCTCACCGCCTTCCCGCCCTCGTCGCCACATCTCCCCACACCGCCAGCGTCAGGATCGCCCCCTTGACGATCATCTGCCAGTAGCTGTCCACGTCCAGCATCGACATCCCGTTATCCAGGCTGGCCATTACCAGCGCCCCGATCAGGGCGCCGTAGACCGTGCCCGAGCCGCCGCGCATGGAGGTGCCGCCGATGAAGCAGGCGGCGATCACGTCCAGCTCGACCGAGGTGCCGGCCGACGGCGAGCCGGCCGCCAGGCGCGCAGTGTTGATCAGGCCTGCCAGGGCGCACATGGTGCCCATGATCCCGAAGATCCACAGCTTGACCGCTTTCACGTTGACGCCCGACAGCCGGGTGGCTTCGGCATTGCTGCCCACGGCGTAGATGCGCCGCCCGAACACGGTCTGGGTGGCGACATAGCTGAACACGCCCAGAAGCAGCAAGAGCAGCAGGACCGGCAGGGGAATGCCCTCGTAGCTGTTGAAGGTGCGGACAAACGCAACCAGCACCACGCCGATGGCCAGCACGCGCGCGGCGGCCTGCCACGCAGGCCCTACCGGCAATCCGTGCAGGGCGCGGTTGACGCGTCCGCGCCAGGCCAGGAAGACGGCCAGGGCGAATAGTGCGACGCCAAGCGCGATGCCCAGCTGCGGCGGCAGGTAGCCCTGCGCCAGGTATTCCATCTCGGGCGACACCGGCGCGATCGTGGTGCCGCCGGTGATGCCGAGCACCACACCGCGGTAGGCCAGCATGCCGCCCAGGCCGACGATGAACGAGGGGATGCCCGCATAGGCGACCAGGTAGCCGTTGAACAGGCCCAGGAACAGGCCGCAGGCAAGCACCGCGACGATGGTAACCGGTAGCGGCAGCCCATGGCTGACGTCGAATACCGCGGCCGCGCCGCCCATCAGGCCGAGGAGCGAGCCGACCGACAGGTCTATTTCGCCGGCCACGATCACGAACACCATCGCGCAGGCCAGGATGCCGGTGATGGCCATCTGGCGCATCAGGTTCGACAGGTTGCGCGGCGAGATGAAGCCGCCTTCGGTATGCCACGAAAAGAAGGCCCAGATCAGGGCGATGGCAAACAGCAGCGCGAGGATCTTGTACTGCGTGAAGATCTTCTTGAAATTCATGCTGGATCGTGGTTCTCGTACTGGTGCGGATGCCTTTGCCGGCACCGCAGCGTTCAAGTTTGCACTCATGCGTGCGCCTCCTGATTCTGGTCCAGGGCCGCCGCCAGTACCTGCTCCTGGGTCAGCCCGTCATTGATGAAATTCCCGCGCAGCCTGCCCTCGCCCATGACCAGCACGCGGTCGGAAATGCCGAGCACTTCCTGCAGTTCGGACGAGACCATGATGATCGAGACGCCCTGGATGGCCAGCTCAAAAATCAGCTTGTAGATCTCGTACTTGGCGCCGACGTCGACGCCGCGCGTCGGCTCGTCGAGGATCAGCACCTGCGGCCGGGTCAGGAGCATCTTCGCGAGCACCGCCTTTTGCTGGTTGCCGCCGGACAGGCTGGTGATCGACAGCGCCGGGCTGGCGGTCTTCAGGCCAAGGCGCTCGATCTGGGCGTTCACCGCCACCAGTTCGGCGTCTTCGTCGATGCGGGAAAAGCGCGCAAAACTGCTCAGCACGGACAGGGTGATGTTCTGGCCGACGTCGAGGTCGCGCACGATGCCGTGCTGCTTGCGGTCTTCCGGCACCATCGCAAAACCGGCGGCAATGGCCTTGATTGGGGTGCTGGTATCGACCGGCCGGCCGCCCAGCAGCACTTCGGCGCGCGAGCGGCCGGGATAGGCGCCGAACAGGGTCGACACCAGCTCGGTGCGGCCTGCCCCCACCAGGCCGGCGATGCCCAGGATTTCTCCCTTGCGCAGGCTGAACGAGACGTCGTCGACGCGCTTTCTTTGCGGCGCATCGAGGTCGTAACAGGTGACGTTGCGCACCTCGAGGACCACCTCGCCGATCGGATGTTCCTGGCGCGGGTAGAGCTGATTCATCGCGCGCCCGACCATCTGCGCGATGATGCGGCCGGTATCGAGTTCGGCCATCGGCGTGGTGGCGATGTGGCGGCCATCGCGGATCACGCAGATGGTGTCGCAGATCGCAGCCACTTCGTCGAGCTTGTGCGAGATGTAGACGCAGGCCACGCCCTTGGCCTTCAGGCCGCGGATGATCTGCAGCAGCACCTCGATCTCGGACGCCGTCAGAGAGGCCGACGGTTCGTCGAGGATCAGCAGCCGGGCCTTTTTATTCAGCGCCTTGGCGATCTCGATCATCTGCTGGTGCCCGCCGCCGTAGCTCTTCACGGGCAGCGCCACGTTCAGCGCCGGCAGGCCGAGTTCGCGCAGCAGCTCGGCGGCGCGACGGTGCATGGCCGGGTAGTCCATGCGCCCGCCCGGCAGCGTGATCTCGTTACCGAGGAAGATGTTCTCGGTCACCGACAGCTCGGGCACCAGCATCAGTTCCTGGTGGATGATGACGATGCCGGCGGCTTCCGTTTCGCGGATCGATTGCGCCTGCAAGGGCTTGCCGTCGAAGCGGATGTCGCCCTCCCAGCTGCCGTGCGGGTAGACCGCCGACAGCACTTTCATCAGGGTCGACTTGCCGGCGCCGTTCTCGCCGCACAGGCCAACGCATTCGCCGGCCCGGATCCTGATGTCGATTCCATCCAGCGCCCGGATACCGCCGAAGGCCTTGACGATGCCCGTCATCTGGAGCAGATACTGGGACATGGCCGCCTATTTCCCCGCCAGCTGGGCCCGGGTGTAGAAGCCGTCCGTGACCAGCAGGTCGACGTTCGACTTGTTCAGCAGGATGGGTTTCAACAGCAGCGCGTTGACCTGCTTGTAGCCGTTGTGGTACTGGGCGTTGTAGGCCGGTTTTTCGTTGCGCACCAGCTGTACCGCCAGCCTGGCGGCGGAACCGGCGATGGTTTTCAGCGGTTTATACACCGTCATCGCCTGCGAACCGGCCGTCACGCGGCGCACCGCGGCGATGTCGGCATCCTGGCCCGACACCGGCACCCTGCCGGCCAGCTTCTGCGCCGCCAGCGCCTGGATCGCGCCGCCGGCGGTGGCGTCGTTCGAGGCGACGACCGCATCGATCCGGTTGGCGTTGGCCGTCAGCGCGTTCTCGACGATCGACATCGCCTCGGCCGGGCTCCAGTCCTTGACCCACTGCTTGCCGACGATCTTGATGTCGCCCTTGTCGACCAGCGGCTGCAGCACCGCCATCTGCCCTTCGCGCAGCAGCTTGGCGTTGTTGTCGGTCGGCGCGCCGCCCAGCAGGTAGTAATTGCCCTTCGGGCGGGCCGTCACCAGCGCCTGGGCCTGCATCTGCCCGACCGCCTTGTTGTCGAAGGAGACGTAGGCATCGACGTCGGCATTCAGGATCAGGCGGTCGTAGGAAATGACCTTGATCTTTGCCTTCTTCGCTTCGCGGATCGCGTTCGCCAGCACCGTGGCGTTGTAGGGCACGATCACCAGCGCGTCGACCCCGCGCGCGATCAGGTTCTCGATCTGGGCGATCTGCTTTTGCTCGCTGGCGTCGGCCGACTGCACGTACACCTTGGCGCCCAGCTGTCCGGCCGCGGCGACGAAATAGTCGCGGTCGCGCGCCCAGCGTTCAAGGCGCAGGTCGTCGATCGAGAAACCGATTTTCGGGTTGGCGGCGTCCGCGCTGGCCTGGCCGCTACCCAATGCCATCATGGCCGCGGCCAGTGCGATGCTCAATTGCTTTTTCATGCTGTCTCCATCTGTTTTATAGGCTTGTCTTACTAGTCGCCGGCGCGGCCGGCACGATCAGGCTGTCATGTTCATCTTGCCATACGTCAGTGGTTATGCCGCGGCATGTCGTGGCCAACGCCTCGGTAAGGGAGCGCCATCTCCATGCAGGCGCCGGTTTCGAGCTGGCCGACCGTGGCGCGGTACAGTTCCTGCCACGGTGTCTGGCTGGCCGGCACCGGCGGCGCCGGTTCCTGCTTGCGCCGCGCCAGGACCTCGTCGGCGAGCAGGACGTCGCAGCGGCCGGTATTCAGGTCGACGCGAATGGTGTCGCCGGTGCGCAACCAGGCCAGGCCGCCGCCGGCGGCGCTCTCGGGCGAGGCGTTCAGGATCGACGGGCTGTCCGAGGTGCCCGACTGGCGCCCGTCGCCCAGCGTCGGCAGCGTGAACACGCCCCGTTTCACCAGCGCGTCCGGCGGCTGCATGTTCACAACTTCGGCCGAGCCGGGCCAGCCCACGGGGCCGGCGCCGCGCATCACCAGCATGCACGATTCGTCGATCTCGAGCGCCGGGTCGTTGATGCGGGCGTGGTAATCGCCCGAACCATCGAACACGACCGCGCGGCACTCGAACACGTTTTCCATGCCGGGCCGGCTCAGGTAGCGGGCCCGGAAGGCCGGGCCGATCACGCTCGTTTTCATGATGGCGAAATCGAACAAATTTCCCGACAGGACCACGAAGCCCGCGTTCTCCTTGAGGGGCGCGGCGAAGGGCGCGATCATGTCGCGGTCCGTGCTGGCCTGTCCTTCGAGGTTGGCCGCCATGGCCCGCCCTGTCACTGTCGGGCGGTCGGCGCGCAGCTTGCCCGCCTGCAGCAGCTCCCACATCACGGCCGGCACGCCGCCGGCGCGGTGGAAGCGCTCGCCCAGGTATTTTCCGGCCGGCTGCATGTTCAGCAGCAGCGGCACTTCATGGCCATAGGTCATCCAGTCCGACGGTTCGAGTTCGACGCCCGCATGGCGCGCCATCGCCATCAGGTGCGGCTGGGCGTTGCTCGAGCCTCCGATGGCGGCGTTGACGACGATCGCATCGAGGAAAGCGTCGCGCGTCAGGATGGTCGAGGGACGCAGGTCCAGGTGCGCCATCTCGACGATCCGGCGCCCGGTCTCGTAGGCCATCTGGCCGCGCTCACGGTAGGGAGCGGGAATGGCCGAGCAGCCGGTCAGCGACATGCCCAGCGCCTCGGCCATCGCGTTCATCGTCGAGGCCGTGCCCATGGTGTTGCAGTGGCCTGCCGAGGGTGCCGAGGCCGCCGCGATCTGCAGGAACTTGTCGTTGTCGATCTCGCCGGCGGCGAGCTTGCGGCGGCCGTGCCAGATGGCGGTGCCGGAGCCGGCCAGCTCGCCCTCGAACCAGCCGTCGAGCATCGGTCCGCCGGACAGGACGATGGCCGGGATGTCGACGGTGGCCGCCGCCATCAACTGGGCCGGCGTGGTCTTGTCGCAGCCGGTGGTGAGCACGACCGCGTCGATCGGGTAGCCATGCAAAATTTCGACCAGGCCCAGGTAGGCGAGGTTGCGGTCGAGTGCCGCGGTCGGGCGGCGGCAGTTTTCAAAAATCGGGTGCAGCGGGAATTCCATCGGGATGCCGCCGGCGTCGCGGATGCCGTCGCGCACGCGCTTGGCCAGCTCCAGGTGGATCCGGTTGCACGGGCTGATGTCGCTGCCGCTCTGGGCGATGCCGATGATCGGGCGGCCCGAACGCAGCTCCTCGGCCGTGATCCCGTAGTTCATGAAGCGCTCGAGGTAGAGCGCCGTCATGTCGATGTGGTCGGGATTGTCGAACCAGTCCTGCGAGCGGAAACGGCGCTGGGGTTCGAGCGCCTGTGGCTGTTGCGTGGTCAAGCGAATACCTCTTTCGATACGTGGTGTTGCGGCAGGCCCGGCACCGCAACACGGAAGGTGAACAGGTTGCCGGCCAGCGGCTGCTCCGCCAGCTGGGCGGGCGTCAGGCCCTTGCGCGCGGTGGTGACGTAGGCGGTGCGCAGGTCGTCGCCGCCAAAGGCGAGCTTGGTGATGTTCGAGCACGGGAAGGCGACGCTGCCGGCCAGGCTGCCGTCCGGCCGGAAGCGATCAATGCGCGCGCCGCCGAACAGCGCGATCCACACATGGCCCTCGCTGTCGACCGCCATGCCGTCCGGATGGCCATGGCCGCTGAATTCGGCGAACAGGCGCTTTTCCTTCAGGCTGCCATCCGGCGCCAGGTCGAAGGCCCAGGTGCGCTTGGCGAGGGTGTCGGTATGGTACAGGGTGGTGCCGTCCGGGCTGGCGGCGGGGCCGTTGGTGATGATGTAGCCTTCGTCCATCCGCTTCAGGCCGTCCCGCCCGAGGCGGTACAGCGCGCCGGAAGGCGCGGCTTGGGCATCGTCCATCGAGCCGAACCAGAGGGCGCCGCCGGCATCGGCATAACCGTCGTTCAGGCGGTTGCCGGGCTGCTGCGCCTCGACCGGCAGCAGGCGCGTGAAGGCGCCGCTCGCTTCGTCGAGGCGGTACAGGCCGCCCTGCACGCCGCAGACCAGCCCACCACCTTCGATCGGGAGCGCGAAGCCGACCTGCCCCGGCGCGTCCCAGCTGCGGCGCTCGCTGCCGTCGAAGGCGCAGCGGTGCACGCGCTTGCCCTTGATGTCGACGAAATACACCGAGCGGGTCGGCGCATGCCACAGCGCGCCCTCGCCCAGCATGGCGCCGACGTCCCAGATCGATTCGGGCTGGTGCAAGCTTGTGTCCATCCTCATGCCCCGTACCACCCTGCATCGACGTAGTAATCGCGGCCGCTGCAGCGGCCCGCGCTGTCGGAGGCGAGGAACAGCGCGAGCGCCGCCACGTCCTCGACCTCGACCCGCTGGGCGAGGCATTGCGCGGCAAGGATCTTCGCTTCTTCGTCGGGGCCGGTCCAGAGTTCTTCCTGGCGCTCGGTACGCACCGCGCCCGGCACGATGCAGTTGACGCGGATGCCATGGGCGCCGAGGTCGCGCGCCAGGCCGCGCGTCATGCCTTCGATCGCGGCCTTGGCCGTCATGTACAGACTCAGTTGCGGCAGCGCGAGGTGCCAGGAAATCGATCCCAGGTTCAGGATCACGCCGGCGCCGCGGGCCTGCATGCCGGGCGCTACCGCCTGGGCGCAGAAGAACTGGTGGCGCAGGTTGACCGCCATCCGTCCGTCCCAGTAGCCGGGCGTGACGTCCGCCACCGTGTGGCGGTCGTCGTTGGCGCCGTTGTTGATCAGGATGTCGACCGGGCCGGCCTCGGCGATGCGGACGAACGCGGCGCGCACGGCCTCGAGGTCGGTCAGGTCGCAGTGGAGGAACACCGGCGGCTGGGGCAACTGCGCGAGCGATGCGGCCAGCGCCTGGGAGGCCTCGGCGGCGATATCGAGGAACACCACACTCGCGCCCTGGCGCGCAAAGGCGTTGACCATTTCGGCCCCGATGCCGCTGCCGCCGCCGGTGATGACCACGCGCTTGCCCGGCAGGTCCGGGTAAGTGGCGTAGGCCGTGACTTTTCTTGCTTGATTCATTAAATAATCGTCATTGAGTGCGCTTCAGGAGGCCGCGGCCTCCCAGGTTGTCGAACAGGGCGCGCACGCCGAAGGTCCATGGGGCGAGCTGGTCGCTGCGCTGGACATCGTTGGTGAGCGTGCCCAATGATGGGGTGGAGATGCTGACGCGGTCGCCCAGGTGGTGGGTGAAACCGCCCCCTTCGGCGTCACGGTCCTTGATGGGCGAGAACATGGTGCCGAGGAAGAGCATGAAACCGTCCGGATACTGGTGGTGGCGGCCGTAGGTATGGCCGACCAGCTCGAGCGGATCGCGGCTGATCTCGCGCATCCGGCTGCTGCCCGACAGCGTGAAGCCGTCGTCCACGCCCTCGACCAGCATGCTCACCTCGGCATTGCGGATGGTGTCCATCGTGAAGTGCTCGTCGAACAGGCGGATGAAGGGCCCGATCGCGCAGGACGCGTTATTGTCCTTGGCCTTGCCCAGCAACAGGGCGCTGCGCCCTTCGATGTCGCGCAGGTTGACGTCATTGCCGAGGGTGGCGCCGACCGGGGTGCCGGCGCTGTTCACGGCCAGCACGATTTCCGGCTCGGGATTGTTCCAGTGCGAGTCCGGATGCAGGCCGACCGCGGCGCCGTTTCCGACCGCCGACATCGGCTGGGCCTTGGTGAACACTTCGGCGTCCGGCCCGATGCCCACTTCCATGTAGGGCGACCAGATACCGCGCGCCACCAGGTCCTGTTTCAGCGCCGCGGCGGAAGGCGAACCCGGGCGGATCGCCGACAGGTCGGCGCCGATACATTCCTGCATCTGGGCGCGCAGGGCGGCGGCGCGTGCCGGATCGCCCTTGGCCTGTTCCTCGATCACGCGCTCGAGCAGGCTGACGGCGAAGGTGACGCCGCAGGCCTTGATCGCCTGCAGGTCGCACGGGGCCAGCAGGCGGATGCCGCCGCCCAGGGCGGCTTCGAGCGTGCCGAGCGATTCGCCTGGCGCCTCGCGCACAATGGCGTGCAGGTCGGCGCGCTCGAACAGCTCGGACACGGTTGGCGCGTGACGGCTGATATCGACCAGCTCGCCGCCGCGCAGCGTCACCACCGACGGCCCGGCATCCGGGCCGTCGCGCCATACCCGGCCCACCAGCAGCGCGCGCTCGCCGTCGTCCGGCAACATGGCATTCCTCGAATCTTTCATTACTCCCTTTCGGATCGCTGCATCAGTTGTCGCATGGTGCCCGACGCCACCCGGCCCTGCAATTGCGAAACTCACCAACACGAATCATGATTCCTTGCAGCCCACGGCAGCCGATGAGCGGGCCTGTCAGCCCTGCAGCGAGAGGCGGTAGACGGTGGTCTGGCGGTACACCTCGCCCGGGCGCAGGATCACCGCGCCGGCGTGCTCGCCATTGACCTGGTCGGGATAGGCGCCGGCCTCCAGGCAAAAGCCGGCATGCCGCGCGTAGGGCCGGGGCGAGCGCCCGCGCACGCCCTCGAGCGCGTTCCCGCTGTAGAACTGCAGGCCGGCTTCGGTGGTGGATACCTGCAGGCGCCGGCCCGAGCGCGGGTCCCAGGCCCTGGCCACCTCGCGCAGCGGCCCGTGGCGACCGTCGGGGGCGCTGCCGACGCAATAGCAATGGTCGAAGCCGCCCGCCAGGCCCACTTGTCGGTCGGGCCAGCGCAGGCGCGGGCCAATGGCGGCCGGACTGCGGAAGTCGAAGGGCGTGCCCTCGACCGCGGCCACGCAGGTGGGAATGCCGCCGGCGTCGGTCTCGAAAAAATAGTCGGCGTCGATCTGGAGCATGTGGTCGCCCACATCGCCGCGACCGCCGTTCAGGTTGAAATACGGGTGCGACGTCAGGTTGATGGGCGTGGCGGCGTCGGCGACGGCCTGGTACTCGATGCACAGGCTGCCGTCGTCGCCGAGTGTGTAATCGACCTGCACCTCGACATTGCCCGGGAAACCGCCCTGCCCGCTTGGGGAGTCGAGCCGCAGCGACACCCGCTGGCCGCTCGCTTCGCCGTGCCAGCGCGCCGCATGAAACCCCTGCGGTCCGCCGTGCAGGTGGTTGCCGCGGTCGTTGACGGCCGCCTGCACGGGCTTGCCGTCGAGGGCGAACTGGCCGCGCGCGATGCGGTTGGCCCAGCGCCCGACGATGGCGCCGAAATAGCAGGTGTCGTCCGCATACTCCTGCGGCTCGCGATAGCCGAGCAGCACGTCGGCGCTGCGTCCGTAGCGGTCCGGCGCCCACCAGGACACCAGCGCCGCCCCGCGCTCGCTGATCGTCAGGTGCATGCCGTGCGCGTTGCGCAGCGTGAACAGCCGTGGTTCCCCGGTGCCGGCCGGCGCGCTCTGCCCGAGGGCGGTGTTGGTGAGGGTGGTGGTCATGGTCATCCTTCTTGGGGATCGGGTACCGGGCAAGCCCTGGCCTGCCCCGCCATGCGCTCCTGGTAGGCGCGCGGCGAGCAGCCAAGTTCCCTTTTAAAAACGGAATGCATGTATTGGCTCGAGGTGAAACCGCACTTGCGCGCGACCTCGGAAAGATTGCAGTCGCCCGAGGCCAGGATGGCGGTCGCAGCGTCGAGCCGGAAGCGCAGGATCGCGTCGTGCACGCTGCAGCCGAGCTCCTGGCGGAAATAGCTCTCCAGCGAAGAACGCGAGATCCCGACGTAATCGGCCACCTGCCCGGTGCGGATACCCTGGCAGGCGTACTGGCGGATGAAGTGCCGGGCCCGCATCACGTGCGGGTGCTTGGCCGCTTCATGCCGCGACGACGCGAGCACGTTGATGCCGGCAGGCGGCACCAGGATCCGGGTATCGCCCAGGCGCATGCCGTGCAGCATCTGGTCGAGCAGGTGGGCTGCGGTGCGTCCCATTTCCTGGGCGCCCTGCATCACCGAGCTCATCGGAATGCGCGTGAGCATGCGCGCCAGCGGATCGTTGTCGATGCCGACGATCGCCACCTGCTCCGGCACCACGATGCCGGCCAGCGCGCAGGCCTGCATCAGCTGGCGCGCCCTGGCGTCGGTGACGGCGATGACGCCGACCGGCTTGGGCAGGCTGTGCAGCCAGGCCACCTGCTGACCGATCGCCTCGTCCCACGATGGCGCGCGGGTCGACTGGCCGCGGAAGATTTCCGGATGCAGCCGGTCGCCCCGCATGAGCGTGCCGAATGCCTTTTCGCGCTCCTGCGCCCAGCGGTTTTCCTGCGCCTCCGGCAGGCTGAACAGGGCAAAGTTGCGCAGGCCGGCGTCGATCAGGTGCTCGTAGGCCAGTTTGATCAGCTTGAAGTTATCGGTCGCCACATACGGCACCCCGGCCGGATAGTCGTCGACGTTTTCGTAGGAACCACCCACAGCGACGAGCGGGATGCGGCTGGGCGCGAGGGCCGCCGCCACCGCCGGGTCGTCGAAATCGGCGATGATGCCGTCGCCCTGCCACTTCTCGATGCCGGACAGGCGCAGGCGGAAATCCTCTTCCAGGAACAGGTCCCAGGAGGTGCGGGTGCTGGCGAGGAAGCCGGCGATGCCGGTGATGACCTCGCGGTCGAATATCTTGTTTGCGTTGAACAGCAGCGCAATACGATGCGTCTTTGGCGTCAACATGGTGAATCGTCTCCTTCCGGTTCGGCGCGGTCCTTCTTCCTGTGATTGTAACCACCGCGCGCCTGAACTCGGTTCCATTTTGCAATGTCGGGGCGAGCCCGGCAATTGTGAAATCCGCCAACCGGCAGTGCGATTCTTTTCATTCAGGCATGGAAACGTGGCCGGTTTCAATTCTGTCTGCTAACCTCCGCTTCGATTCGACAGGGACACACCACGACCAATGAAGATGAAGCTGATTGCTGCGCTGTTCGGTACGGCGCTCTGGACCCATGCCCTCGCCGCCCCCGGCTGCCCGGGCGCGGCCGTATGGTGCGACGGATTCGACGACGGCGCCGCGCGCTGGACGGCGACGAATGGCAGGGCCGCGCCCGTGCGCGAGGGGACGGGCGACCAGGTGCTCAGGCTGGAGCCGGACAGCACGCTGGCCAGCCGCGACAGCGTCGCCCCCGCCGCCCAGCCCTACTTTGTCGAGGCGCGCATGCGTCCGCTCGGCGCCGCCGGCCAGTCCTACCTGCTGGCGCGCTATGTGGACGAGCGCAACTGGATCGGCGCCGGCATCGATGTCACGCCCGGCAGCCCGAAGGTCAACCTCGTCATCGCCAAAATGCAGGGCGGCAAGCTCACCCGCCTGAAGCAATGGGGCAAGGAGTCGCTGCCGGAAAAGGCTTTCTATACCGTACGCCTGGCGCTCGCCGGCGACGAACTGACCCTGTACCTGAACGGCGAGCGCCTGACCAGCGCCACCGAGCCGCTTATGACGAGCGGGCGTATCGGCCTGCTGACCCAGGGCGCGGCCTTCGAGCTGGACGATGTGCGGCTGGGCGCACCGGACGCGCTCCCTGGCCGGATCGGCCTGGCGCGCATGAACAACCGGGTCGCCCTGCAGGCCGGCGACGCGCCGCTGCGCCTGCTGGTCAATGCCGACGGCCGCCGTCCCGTGGCCGTCGCCGCAATGTCGAGCGATCCTTCGGTGGCTTCCGCCGTGATCGATGGTGACGCCCTGGTGGTGACCGCGCATCGGGCCGGGCAGGCCACGGTCGGCGTCGCCAGCAGCGCGGACCGGAACGTGGCCGCCTGGCTGGGCGTGAGCGTCGGCCCCAGGTTCGCCCCGCCGGTCCGCGCTTATCCCGCGGCGGAGCGATTCAGCCCCGCGGCCGGGGCCGCGCAGGTGCCGGTCGACACCGTCCTGCGCATCCGTTTCGACCGTCCGCCGGTCCTCGGCGCCGGCGGCTCGGTCCGGATCTTCCGCGCAGCCGACGATGCGCTGGTCGACGTCATCAACGTCGGCGACGAGCTCGATGTCATGGGTGCGCGCCGCCAGGCGTTCAAGCGCGTGGTGCGCCGCAAGCTGGTCAAGATCGAGGGCGACAGCGTCGTCATTCGCCCGCACTCGTCGCGCCTCGTCTACGATAGCGGCTACTACGTGCAGGTCGATCCGGGCGTGTTGAAAGATGCTGTGCTGGGCGGCGTGCCGTTCACGGGACTCGGCGGGCGCCGCCACTGGAGCTTCCGCACCCGCGCCGCCCTGCCGCAAGGCGCGGTGCTGTCCGTGGACGGCGACGGCCCGGCGGACTTCCGCACCGTGCAGGGGGCGCTGAACCATGCAATGGGCCAGCTGCCGCGCGCGGCGCCGGTGACCATCCGGGTGGCCAACGGCCGCTACGACGAACTGCTGTACCTGAATGGCAAGGACCGCGTCACCCTGCTCGGCGAAAGCCGCGACGGCGTCGTTATCGGCACCAGCAACGACGACGGTACCAATGCCGGCTCCGGCAGCGGCCAGGGGCCGGTCTCCCCGGGCGCGAGCGGCGGGCGCGCAGTGTTCCTGGTCGAGGATGCCGACCTGCTCACGCTCGACACGCTCACGCTGGTGAACACGGCACGGCGCGCCGGCAGCCTGGGCGCGCAGGCGGAGGCGCTCAACTTCAACAGCGGCGGGCGCCTGGTCGCCAGGAACGCCAGTTTCTGGAGCGAGCAGGACACGATCCAGGTGAAAGGCTACTCCTGGTTCTATCGCTCGCTCATCGCCGGCAACGTCGACTTCATCTGGGGCGGCAACCGCGCCGCGCTGTTCGAGGAGAGCGAAATCCGCTCGCTCGGCGACAGCGCCAACGCCCAAAGCGGCGGCTATGTCGTCCAGGCCCGCACCCTGGGCGCGAGTGACCCGGGATTCGTTTTCCTGAACAGCCGCCTGACGCACGGACCGGGTCCGGCGCAGAACGACGTCCCGCCCGGCACCACCTGGCTGGCGCGCCCCGGCACGCCCCAGAGCCACGACAAGGTCATCTACATCAACTGCCGGATGGATGCGCACATTGCGCCGGCCGGCTGGTCGCTGCCGAAGTCGGCCCACGCGGGCGCCGGCGCCGGGTGGCGCGAGTACGGCAGCATGGACATGCATGGCGCCCCGCTCGACCTGTCGGGCCGGGTTGGCGGGCGGACCTTGACGGCGGCGCAGGTTGCAGCCGGCTTTGCCAACCGCGCCCAGGTTTTCGCAGGATTCGACAACGGCCGCGGCTGGAACCCGCAGCTCCAGGACAACCAATGACACCAGATTCACTTATCAAGTTGAAGGCACACGAATGAAAACAGCTCGCTCGAAATCGCTCCGCCTCGCCGGCGCCGTCCTCCTGCCGACGGCACTGGCCATGACACTGGCCGCCTGCCAGTCGACCCCGACCGCCCCGGGTGCCGCTCCCTGGGTCTCGGACCTCGGCGACGGGCGCTACCAGAACCCGGTGCTGCACGCCGATTATTCCGACCCGGATGCGATCCGCGTGGGCGACCGGTATTACATGACCTCGTCGAGCTTCAATGCCGTGCCCGGCCTGCCGCTGCTCACCTCGACCGACATGGTCAACTGGGAGCTGGTCGGGCATGCGCTGCCGCGTTTGCTCCCGGCCGAGCGCTACGTCCAGGCGCGCCATGGCGAAGGCGTGTGGGCGCCGTCGCTGCGCCACCACGACGGCAAGTTCTGGATTTTCTATCCCGACCCGGACGTCGGCATTTTCGTCACCACTGCCACCAGTTTCACCGGCCCGTGGACCGAACCGCGGCTGCTCCTGCCCGGCAAAGGCATCATCGACCCGACCCCGCTGTGGGACGAGGACGGCAAGGCTTACCTGCTGCACGCCTGGGCCAAGAGCCGCGCCGGCTTCAACAACATCCTGACCCTGCGCAGCATGGCGCCGGACGGCAGCCGCCTGCTCGACACCGAGGGCAAGACCGTCATCGACGGCAACAAGCTGCCGAATTACCGCACCCTGGAAGGACCGAAGTTCTACAAGGCCAATGGCTACTATTATGTGTTCGCACCGGCGGGCGGGGTCGAGGAAGGCTGGCAGTCGGTGTTCCGCTCGCGCAGCATCGCCGGGCCCTACGAGGACCGCATCGTCATGGACCAGGGCAACACTGCGATCAACGGCCCGCATCAGGGGGCATGGGTGCGCGCGCAGGACGGACGGGACTGGTTCCTGCACTTCCAGGACAAGAAAGCCTATGGGCGCGTGGTGCACCTGAACCCGATGCGCTGGGCGGACGGCTGGCCGGTCATCGGCGAGGACGGCCCGCGCGCGGGCACGGGCCAGCCGGTGCTGACGCACGCGAAACCGGTCGCCGGCTCCACCATCAAGGTGCCGCCCACTTCCGACGAATTCAACGCCCCGGCACTGGGCCTGCAATGGCAGTGGAACGCCAATCACGACCCGCGCTGGGCCTCGCTCGTCGAGCGGCCCGGCATGCTGCGCCTGCATACCCAGGTGGCCCCCGCCGCCGCCGGCTATGTGCGCGCCACGCCTTCGCTGCTGGCGCAAAAGCTGCCGGCCCCGAGCTTCGTGGTGAACACCCACGTGGCGCTGAATAACGCCGTCGAGGGCGACCGCGCCGGTCTGATCGTCAACGCCATGCAGTACGCCTGGCTTGGCCTGCGCAAGACGGCGGGCGCCACTGAGCTGGTGTACACCAGCTGCACGCCGGCCAAGGAGCGCTGCACTGAAAAAACGGGCGTGGTGCTGCCGTCGGCGCCGTCCAGCCTCTACCTGCGGATGACCATGGCGCCAGGGGCGATGGCCAGCTTCTCGTACAGTCTCGACAACGTCACCTTTACCCCGGCCGGTCAGCCGCTCGAGATCAGCAAGGGGCGCTGGGTCGGCGCCCAGGTAGGCCTGTTCAGCGTCGGCGACAAGCTTGGTGCGCCGGCATCGCACCTCGACGTCGATTATTTCAGGGTTAGTGGCAAATGAGCGGCAAAATGACGGGCTGGCGCAACGCCGCGGCCACCCTGCTATTCTGCCTGCCGGCGCTGGCGGCCGCACAGGCGCCCGCCCAGATGCGGGCCCAGGTGCGGCCCGCCCTGCATTTCAACTTCACGCAGCAGCCGCAGGCAGGCGCGGTGCAGGTCAAATGGAACGAGCGCAGCGGCGCGCCACTGTACGACGCCGCCACCGGCTTCGGCTTTGTCGACCGCACCGGCGCCCTGCCCGCGCGGCCCGTGCATACGGCCTCGATCCGCAGCGACGGCAAGGGTTTCACGATCAGCGAACCGGCCTTCGAAGCCGAGAAGGGTTTCGAGAAAGACCATTACAACAACTATGGCATGGCCTTCCGCATCAAGGCCGCGCCAGGCGCTTATGCGATCCGGGTCAGGACCACCTCCAGTCTCGATGACACCATCGTCTCAATCACCGGCATGCAGGCCAGCCGCCTGGCGCCGGGCGTGTTCTGGGACGCCGCCAGCCTGCTGCCGAACCGGACGACCGTGTCCGCGCAAGGCAGGGAGTGGGCCTACCGCTACGTCAACGGGCGCGATTTTATCGACATCGAAATCGAGCCCAAGCAGCCAGGCGTTCCCGTCGGGGTCGAGGAAATCGTCCTCACGCCGATCGCGCCGCAGCCGCGCCCCGCGGGCGTGCTGCCGGCCATCTATACCCTGGGCGATTCGACCGTCAAATCCTACACCTTCGACGAAGCACCGATGAGCGGCTGGGGCCAGGTGTTCGACAAGCTGTTCGACCCGAAGAAAGTACGGGTGCTGAATTATTCGATGGGCGGCCGCTCCTTCCGCAACGCCTATGCCGAAGGTCGCCTGAACGACCTGCTGTTCGCCGGCCATGTCGGCGACATCGTGATGATCCAGTTCGGCCACAACGACGAGAGCGAAGACGAAACGCGCCGCTTCGGACGCGGCTCGACCGAGGCCATGTACGAAACCTTCATCACGCAGTTCTACCTGCCCGCGATCCGCGCGCGTGGCATGGTGCCGGTACTGGTCACGCCGATGTCGCGCGTGAAGGGCAACGCCGGGCGAGATGAGGTGTACGTGAACTCGTTTTCCAAGCGGCGCTTCCCCGACCTCATAAAAAAGCTGGGCGCGGCGAACGGCGTCACGGTGGTCGACCTGAATGCCCGCAGCGTCGACTTCTACAACCGCAATGGCGTCGCGGCCACGACCGCGATGGTGATGGCGATCGAGGCCGGCGAGACACCCGGCAAGACCAACGACGGCAGCTATGCCAACGGCCACCCTGCCAACAAGATCGACGGCACCCATTTCAGGGAGTCGCTGTCGAAGCAATACGCGCGCATCGTCGCCACCGAACTCGCGCAGCTTGCGAAACAGGGCGACAAGGTGGCGGCCGCCATTGCCGCGCAGCTCAAGGGTGACGTGCGGGCCGCGATCGCCGCGGATGACTGGGCTGCGGTCCATCCGGAAATCGCGCGCGACATCCTCAAAGGGGACAACGCCTACTACCGCGACCAGATAGAGAAGCTGCTGCAGCTGGGGGCCTTGCGCAAGGACGCCCGGGGCAACTTCAGGCCGCAGGAAACGATGGAGGCGCGGGAATTCATCGGCGCGCTGCGGGTCGTAATGAACCTGCCCGCCGCCCCCCTGGCCGCTTACGCCGACGGACCCTTGTCGCGCGAAGTCATGGGCGCCATCCTTGCGGACGCCTATGGCGCGAAATTCACCGCGCCGCCCAGGTACATGACCGACTACAACGGCAAGACCGTGGTACCGGGCACACCGGGCTATGACCCCAACCTCGACAGCGGGGCGCGCGGCGCAATGTACTTCCCGCTGCTCGGATGGCAGCAGCTGGTAGATACGGGCGAGGTGTCGGCTCGCTACGCCGCGAAGGTCAAAACGGCATATGAACTCGGCCTGCTGCGCTCGGAAGCGGGCATTGCGCGCGGCCGCATGGTCAACGGCGACCTGTTCCAGCCGCGGGTGCTCGTCACCCGCGCCAAGGCCGCCAAGGCACTGTATTTCATCTGGGTGCTGGCGCAGGCACCCAAGGCCGAAAACGACAACTAGTCCATCACACGAGGAATCGACATGGTCTCACGACGAAACGCCATCAAGTCCGCCGGGCTGGGCACGCTCCTGGCCGGCGGCGCGCCCGGCGCCGCGGCCGCCGCCAAGCGTCCCCCCACCCTGCCCGCCACCTGGGCACGGGGCGTCGAGGGCCAGCGCAAGGCCGACCTGGGCAACGGCACCTATCTCAATCCGATCCTCGCCGGCGACCACCCGGACCCGTCGATCCTGCGCGATGGCGAAGATTACTACATGACCTTCTCCACCTTCGACGCCTACCCTGGCCTGACGATCTGGCATTCGCGCGACCTGGTCAACTGGCAGCCGCTGGTCTCGGCCCTGAAAAGAAACATCGGGTCGGTCTGGGCGCCCGAGCTGTGCAAGCACAAGGGCCGCTACTACCTGTACATTCCGACCAAGAAGACGGCGGTCGCCGGCTCGCGCACGACTTCCTGGGTGATCTGGGCCGACGACGTCCGCGGCCCCTGGTCGGAGCCGATCGACCTGAACCTCCCGCGCCACATCGACCCCGGCCATGCCGTCGGCGAAGACGGCTCGCGCTGGCTGTTCCTCTCCGGCGTCGACCGTGTGCGCCTGTCCGATGACGGCCTGTCTACCGTCGGCCAGCCGGAGAAGGTCTACGACCCGTGGCGCTATCCGGACGACTGGGAAGTCGAGGCATTTTCGCCGGAAGGGCCCAAAGTGCTGCACCGCGGCGACTATTATTACCTCGTCCTGGCCGTCGGCGGCACATCGGGCCCGCCGACCGGCCACATGGTCATCGCGGCGCGCTCGAAATCGATCCACGGCCCCTGGGAACACCACCCGCGCAACCCGCTGGTGCGCACCACCCGGGTCGAAGAAAAGTGGTGGTCGCGCGGACACGCCACGCTGGTGGAAGGTCCGGGCGGCGACTGGTGGGGGGTCTACCACGGCTATGAGAACGGCTACTGGACGCTCGGCAGGCAGGCGCTGCTGGCGCCCGTCACCTGGTCGCGCGACGGCTGGCCGGACTTCGGCGGCGGCGACCTGTCCAGGCCGATCCCGATGCCGACCGGCGGCAAGCCCGTGCCCCACGGCCTGGCCCTGTCCGACGATTTTTCGACGGACAAATACGGGATCCAGTGGAACTTCTTCAGCCCGGCGCCAGATGAAGCCAGCCGGCTCGCACGCCGCGACAAGGTCCTGCACCTGAAGGCCAGCGGGGACATGCCCTCGAATTCTTCGCCGCTCGTGTTCATCGCCCCCGACCAGGATTACGAGTTCGAATGCGAGATCGAGGTCGATCCGGAAGCACGGGCCGGCCTGCTGCTGTTCTACGACCACAAGCTGTATTGCGGTCTCGGCTTCGGTGCCGAGCAATTCGTGATGCATCGCTACGGCACCGAACACGGCCAGTTCGCCAATCCGTATGGCAGGCGCCTGTTCCTGCGGATCCGCAACCGCCGGCATATCGTCAGCATCCACATGTCGGCCGACGGCAAGACCTGGAAGCGCGGCCCGCGCGGTTACGAGGTGTCGGGCTACCACCAGAATGTGCGTGGCGGCTTCATGTCGCTGAAACCCGCCATCTACGCGGCCGGCAAGGGCGAGGTGCGCTTCCGCGGCTTCCGCTACCGCGCCTTTGGATGAGGGCGCAGCTGCCTTCACTCACGGGCGTGCTGCTGGCCCTTGGCCTGGCCGCGCCGCTGGCGGTCCAGGCCGCCGGCTGCGTGGAGCCGGCACCCGACCCGAACAACACCTACGATGCCGAACGCACCTATTCCAAGCAGGTGCGCCGCTATCCGTTCATCCACATCGCCAGCGCGGCCGTGCCGTCGAATGTGCGCGTGGTACGCGACCAGACCTATGTGCGCTACGGCAGCCGTTGCCTGAAGCTTGACCTGTATCTTCCCGCCCAGGCGCCCCGGGGCGGAACGCCGGTGGTGGTGCTGGTGCACGGCGGCGGCTGGAATGCGGGCTATCGCTCCGAGTTCGTGCCGATGGCGCTGCGTCTGGCGCAGCGCGGCTACGCGGCCGCCACCATCAGCTACCGGCTGGCAGGCGAGGCAGGCTATCCGGCCGCGGTCGACGACACGCGCGCCGCCGTGCGCTGGGTGCGCAGGCACGCAGAGCGCCACGGTATCGACCCGCAGCGGATCGCACTTGCCGGCGGTTCGGCGGGCGCGCAGGTCGCCGGCCTGGCCGCTTTGACGGCGGACCTGCATGGGTTCGACCCGCATGCGCGGGACGGAACCGTATCGAGCGCGGTGCAGGCCATCGTCAACGTGGATGGCACCGTTGACTTCACCACGGAGGAGTCGCGCCGCCACGACAACGAGCCAGGCAAGCCTCCCTCGCCGGCGGCAGTCTGGCTGGGAGGACGCTATGCGGAGAAACGGGCGGTGTGGCATGCGGCCTCGCCGATCAATTATGTCCGGCGCGGCATGCCGCCCATCCTCTTCATCGGAAGTAGCCAGGCGCGCTTCCAGTCCGGGCGCGACGAGATGGTGACCAGGATGGCGGCACGCGGAGCGGTGGCACGCGTCGTGCTGCTGCCGGATACCCCGCACAGCTTCTGGCTGTTCGACCCCTGGCTGCAGCCGACGGTGGATGCCACCGTCGGCTTTCTGGACGAGAACCTGGGCCGCTAAAGAAGGCGCACCCAAAGCGTACCCGCGAGGCGCCGGCAGGACGGACCGTTACGCTCCGGCGCCTTCAATCAAGATCCTGATTGATGTCGGTCCGGGGCCTTCGCCAGGCAAATTAAGTCCATACAATGCGCTGATATATTAATAAATGAGTAGTACATAAGCCGCCCCTTGATGACAACTCCCGTTGCGAGATGCGGCATGTGGCGCCCACCCCTATCGCGATCATCATGACATTACGCCTTGCAGTATGGCTCCCGGCCCTCGGCCTCGTGCTGGCAAGCGGCATCGTAGGTGCCGCGCCTTTCACGCTCGGCACCGAGACGCAGTTGCCCACCATCGTCAGCGATTCGCCGGTCACCTTCCAGCTCGCCGGGGACCTGCTGCGCCGCGACCTGCAGCAGCTGACCGGGCTCGAGTCCGCGCGCGTGGAGACGCTGGCCGACTGCCGCGCGCACTGCATCGTGATCGGCAGCGCGCAGTCGCCGCTTGTTACGGAGGTGGCGCGTGCCATGGGCGTCGACCTGGCCCCGCTGGCCGGCCAGCAGGAACGCTACATCCGGGTAGCCGGCCGGGCGAACGGGCGCAACATCCTGCTGATCGCCGGCTCCGACCGCCGCGGCAGCGTGTATGGCGTAGTGGACACGTCGCGCGAACTCGGGATCTCGCCCTGGGAATGGTGGGCGGACGTGAAACCGCGGCGCCGCGCCGGTCTCACGCTGGATGGCGCCTACCGACTGTCGGCCGCGCCCTCGGTGGCCTACCGCGGCATCTTCATCAACGACGAAGACTGGGGCCTGCAGCCCTGGGCGGCCAGGAACTACGACCCGGTCAAGGACATCGGCCCGCGCACCTATTCGCGCGTGTTCGAGCTGATGTGGCGCCTGAAGGCGAACCTGATCTGGCCCGCGATGCACGACTCAACCCGCGCCTTCTACACGGTGCCGGGCAATGCCCAGGCGGCCGATGACCACGCGATCCTGGTGGGCAGCTCCCACGCCGAGCCGATGATGCGCAATAACGTCGGCGAATGGAAGAAGTCTTACGGCCCGTTCAACTTTTTCACGAACCGGAACCGCCTGCTCGGCTACTGGCAGGAGCGCGTCGACGAGGTCAAGGGCTTCGAGAACGTGTATACGCTGGGCCTGCGCGGCGTGCACGATTCGGCCATGGAAGGCGCAACCAGCCCCGAGCATGCGCGCGGGACTGTCGAGGAAGTGATCAAGCAGCAGCGCGCGATCCTCAGCCGCAGCCTGGGCAAACCTGCCGCACGCATTCCCCAGGTCTTCACGATGTACAAGGAAGTGCTGGACTACTACAACCTCGGCCTGAAGGTGCCCGAGGATGTCACCCTGGCCTGGCCCGACGATAACTACGGCTACCTGCACCAACTCGGCACGCCGAAGGAAGGCGCGCGCAGCGGCGGCAATGGCCTGTATTACCACATCTCTTACTGGGGCCGTCCGCACGACTACCTGTGGCTGGGGACCACCCATCCGGCCCTGATCCGCGACCAGCTCCAGCGCGCCTGGGCCACGCAGACGCGCCGCCTGTGGGTGGTGAACGTGGGCGACATCAAGCCCAACGAATACCTGACGCAGTACTTCCTGGATGCCGCCTTCGACGCCAATGTCCTGAAGCAGGACCCGGCGCAGCACCTGGCCGCCTGGGGCGGCGAACAGTTCGGCCGCGAGCACGGCGAGGAAGTCGCCGCCATCCAGCTGGAGTACTACCGCCTGGCATGGGAGCGCCGCCCCGAATTCATGGGCTGGAGCCAGACCGAGCCGACCAGGCAGGTGCGCAGTACCGACTACATCCGTACCGGCGGCGAAGAAGCCGAGGGGCGCCTGGCGCGCTATGCGGCGCTGGTGGGGCGCGCCGAGTCGCTTGCTGCGCGCCTGCCCGCCGAGCTGCGCGATGCCTACTTCCAGCTGGTGCTGTACCCGGTGCGCTCCAGCGCCAACCTCAATACCCGCATCCTGAAGCTGGACCTGGCAGCGGAATACGCGCGCCAGCAGCGCCCTTCCCCCAACCTGTACACGCGCCAGGCCAGGGAGGCGCACGCGGCGCTGGTGGCCGACGCAGCCAGTTACAACACGCTCGGCGGCGGCAGGTGGGCGCACTTCATGGACATCGCGCCGCGCCGCCTGCCGGTGTTCGCCGAACCGGCCTATCCGACCTGGGGCACTTCGCAAAAGCGCGGCTGCGGCGTGACCTACCCGGCGCCGCACTCGGTCGAAGCGAACGCGCTGGTGTTGCCCGCCGGGCGCAAGGCCAGCCGTATCGTCACGCTGGTCAGCTACGGCGAGCAGGCGGCCACCTGGTCCGTCGCGCCCGGAGCGCAGGGTGTGCGCGCGCAGCTCGCGTCAGGCGCACTGGACGCGCGCAACGGCTACGAGCAGCGCATCACGCTCGACTACGACGGCGCGGCCAGTCCGGCCATGTCGCTGCAATGCGGCGGGAACGTGTTCAAACTGAACCTGCAGGTGCAGGCGCCGGCAAAGGACAGTGCCGGCGCCGGATTGCCGGGCGAACGCGAACGGATCGTCGTGCTGCCGGCGGGGTCCGCAAACCCGGGAGCGGACTGGGAAGCCCAGCCGGGCCTGGGCAGCTCCGGCCAGGCCATGCGCGCCCGCCTCGGCCTGCCGTCGCGCAAGGCTGCGGCGCAAAATGGCAGCGCGCCGCTCGAGTACCGTTTCCATACCCGCAGCGAAGGCGGCGCCACCCTGCGCTTCGTTGCCGTGCCGGTGCATGCGCTGACCTCGGCCAACCGCCTGCGTATCGCCGTGCAGCTCGACGACGGGCCGCTCGACATCCTCGACTACACGACGTTCGGCCGCAGCGACGAATGGAAGCAGAACGTGCTGTCGAACATGGCGGTGCGCACCACGGCCGTGGCGCAGATGAAGCCCGGGGTGCACAGGCTGCGCGTGTATGCGCTCGACCCCGGCGTGGTGCTGGACCGGGTCGACGTGGTGATGGACGGCGCCCCGCACTACTACGGCATGCCGCCCCGCGACTGAGAGCGCCTGAAGCGCCGGGCGGGGATGGATACTGAAGGCGCTGCAGGACGCTGGAAAAGAACTTATTCCTTGATCGCTTCGAGGGCGATGTCGATGCGAACCTCATCGCCGACGTCCGGTGCGTACTTGCCGGCATTGAACTCGGAGCGCTTGATCGTGGTCGTGGCGTTGGCACCGATCGCGTCCTTCTTGAGCATCGGATGCGGCATCGCCTGGAACGAGGTCACCGTCAGGGTGACCGGCTTGGTGACGCCCTTGATGGTCAGGTCGCCCACGATCGAAGCCGGTTTGCCGCCTTTGAAATTGACTTTCGTCGACTTGAAGGTCGCGGTCGGATACTTGCCGGTGTCCAGGAAGTCTTCCGCCTGGATGTGCTCGTTAAACAGCGGGAAGCCCGTGTTTACCGACTTCATGTCGATCACGATATCGACGCTGCCCGTCTTCGCCGCCTTGTCGAACACCACCTTGCCGCTGGTCTTGTCGAAGCGCGACAGCTGGGTGGAGAAGCCCATGTGGTTGTACGAGAAGCGCGGGAAGGTGTGCGCCGGGTCGAGCGTGTAGGATTCAGGGGCCGCCAGTGCCGGGGCGGAAACGGCCAGCGCCAGGACGGTTGCGGAAATCAGTTTGCTCAGTTGGTTCATGGTTTTCTCTTTGAAAAATGGGTGAATCGGGAGATTTGGATAAGGTGGCCGCGCGGCCTTATTGGAAAGCATAGGCATCCATCGCGAGCACGCCGTGCTCCACGCTGGCGTGCAGCCGCGTCGCCCGCGCGCCCTCGCCGCCCGCGCCCATGGCGACGAACAGCGGCAGCAGGTGCTCATCGGTCGGATGGTTCTGCGCCGCGAACGGCGCGGCGCGCCGGTAGTCCAGCAGGGCGTCGCGATCGCTGTCCTCCAGCCGCGCCTTGACCCAGTCCCCGAATAGGCTGACCCAGTCCTGCACCGGCGCGTCCGGGCCCTGCCCCCTGATTTCGTACAGGTTGTGCGTCAGCGAGCCAGAACCGATCACCAGCACGCCCTCGCTGCGCAGCGCCGCCAGGGCGCGGCCAAGGCGCTCGTGTTCGGCCGGGCTGGCGCCACGCACTATCGACAGCTGCGTCACGGGGATGTCCGCGTCCGGGTACATCAGGCTCAGCGGTACCCATGCGCCATGGTCGAGCCCGCGATCGGTGCTGCGGCCGACCGGGATGCCCTGTGCTTCGAGCAGCGCCGCCGTGCGTTCAGTCGCGGCCGGCGCGCCCGGGGCCGGATACTGCATTTCAAACAGTGCGCGGGGAAAGCCGCCGAAGTCGTGGATCGTCTCCGGTCGCTGCGCCAGGCTCACGGCCGGGCCACCCCGGGTTTCCCAGTGGGCCGAGACAACGACGATGGCACTGGGCTTGCCGAGCGATGCGCCGAGCCCTTGCAGGAAGCGGCGCGCAGGGCTGTCCTGCAATGCCAGCATGGGAGAACCATGCGAAAGAAAAATGGATGGAAACCGGGTCATGCCGAACTCCTGTTCGTCAGCGCGGCCACTGCCGCATGAATAGGATCATCTTATTCCTTTGGCTTTTACAGATAAATAGCCTGCGACGGGGCATACTGTTCCACTTTCAGGAACAGTCGATCAAATACCCTCTACTCCCAGCTTGGGTCGGAGAAAGCCTCTACCAGGTAATCGATTAGCAGGCGCAATTTGGGCGACACGAATTTGCGCGACGGGTAGACGGCGTAGATGCCCAGCGTGATCGAACGGTAGCCCGGCATGATTTCACGCAGCGTGCCTTGGGCCAGGTCCGCCCCGACGATGAAGGTCGGCTGGAGGATGATGCCCTGGTCCTGGAGCGCCGCCGCGCGGCAGGTATCGCCGCTGTTGGTACGCACGCGCGGCGCGACCTTGACGGTGTCCTCGCCTTCCGGTCCGGTGAAACTCCAGTTCTCGCCGCTCGCGAACAGGCTGTATGAAATCACCGCGTGCCGCAGCAGGTCGCCTGGGGTGGCCGGCTCGCCGTGCTTGCGCAGGTAAGCCGGCGAGGCGCACAGGACGATGCGCGTGGACGCCAGCTTGCGGCTGATGAGCGAGGACGGCGCCAGCTGGCCGATACGCACCGCAACATCGAAGCCCTCCTCGACCAGGTCGGCGACGCGGTCGGAAAGCGTGATGTCGAGCGCCAGCTTCGGGTGCCTGGCGAGGAAGGCGGGCCACAGCGAGGCCAGGTGCATGAGGCCGAAGGTCACCGGCACATTCAGCTTCAGCAGCCCGCTTGCCTCGCCGCTACGCGAGCTGATCTCGGCTTCGGCTTCGTCCAGGTTGCCCAGCAACTCGCGGCAGCGTGCATGGAAGATCTCGCCTTCGGTCGTCGGGGAGAGCCTGCGCGTGGTTCGGTGCAGCAGGCGCACGCCCAGGCGCTCCTCGAGCTCGGCGACATAGCGCGACACGGCCGCCTTCGACATGCCGAGTGGCTCGGTCGCACCGGTAAAGCTGCCGGCCTCGACAACGGCCGCAAACACTTTCATTTCGAGGAACCTGTCCATTATTTCTCCGGCTGGAACGACACCCCGCATTTTAAGCGGATTATCTCAACTGCCGAGGTGATCAACCGTTACCGCTCGGCCTAGGCACTGCAGGGCAAACCATGGCCCGTCGGGGCGGTCAACGCTCGCTTGAGCAGCCACAGAGAATGCACATCCAGTCAGAACCCTTGGCGGTCTCGGCAATCGAAGATGGAAACTACCGAGATAACAATGCACATCCTGACACTTTCGGATCACGCCGCCGATCAGGCCCGCAAAGCCGGTGAGCAACGCGAAGCGGATTTTCGCCAGGCCTGCTCCCGCTAAAACGCGCTGATGGCGACGCCCGACTCATTTCCTCGCGCCAACATCCTGCTTGCCGATCATGTTCAACTCATCGTTGAGAGCATCCGTCGCGAGCACCAGTTGTTCGAAAAACCCCGTGCACGTAACACACGGCCAGTCGTGGACCGCTCCGCGTAACGCGGCTCTGGAAGACCAAAAAGCCTGCTCCTGGCGGGACGGTGCCGAGCAACGCGTCTCGCGTTATTGAATAGCGCGGCTACCTGCCTGCCTGCCCGCTCCTGTAATGGCCTGGCATGTGCATCGCATAGTCCAGACTGACCGGGCCCGGCTGGATCTAAAAACAGCTGCCATCGAATAACGCTTCCGGTTCCGGATGGAGGGTCAGCAATAATACCGAGGCCGGTTCCGGCGACCGTGCGTTCAACGTCGGTGCGCGCCACAATTTCTGACAGGAGCCGATGTCGCCATGAACGGCGCGCCGGTCACGCTGGTCAAAGGATATTTGCGGGGTATCGCCGCAGCGCGCCTGAAACAGGAGCGCACCGTGCACAACATGAAACAGAACCTGCTGTTTGCGCTGCCCTCGCCGATGCCCGAGCGCTTGAACAGCGGCGTAGGCACGACGCACGAGAAGGAGGTCCGGCATGGCTACAGTATTTCACTCACCGGCCCGCAGCATGGCCATGCCGTTGGCAATCCTGGCACTGGCCGCCTGTACGACAACCGACGGCACGACAGGCCACGCCGCCCACCATCCCGACCGGGCCGCACGGGCCCCTGCGCAGGGCGATGCCACGACGATGGGCGGCATGTCGGGCGGACAGTCAGGAGCGGCGACGATGTCCGGCGCACCGTCCGGCCAGATGGCGCCCGGACAGACGAACATGGGCGCGATGTGCCCCATGCACCGCGACATGCAGAAAATGTCGCCGGAACAGCACCGGGCGATGATGGACGAAAAAATGAAAGGCATGACACCGGAAATGCGTCAGCATCACATGGAAATGATGCGGCGGCACTGTCAATGACCCGGGGGCTCGCGCCTGGGTTTGGCGCACGGGGTGTGACGGTGCAAGGGCACCATACCCACAGCCGCGTGGGCCGGGCGCATGAACATCCTTGCGAGGAGCAGGCGAAAAAAAACCCGCCATCACGGCGGGTTGAATCCAATTCTGTTGAGAAGAGTTGGAGGAGACATGTGCAGTATGCTGCGCGACGGCATATGTGTCTAATTTTGATTTGGAATCACAGCCATACAGCCGGTGAATATCAGCCCGAGCTTTGGCTGGAGCGGACGCTCTCGGCAGCGCACTGCGCCAGCAAGCCAGCAGGTGCCCATCCAGCCAAAAATCGGCCCATAAAAAGCAAAAAGCGCTGCTCCGCTTTTGCGCGCAACGCTTCCTCCGCTTGCTTTCGATTCGCTCGGCCCACAATGCAAAAAGCCCATCAACCGAAGCTGATGGGCTTAATGACGAATTCTGGTGGGAAGTGCAAGTTTCGAACTTGCGACCCCTGCAGTGTGAATGGTGGTGATCCGGCCTTCGCTGGACGTCATTGGATCGAATCCTCATAGGAGAGCCTTTGATTTTTGTCCATGGTCGTCCGAGGGAGTCTGCTACAGTTTTTCGTACTTTTTTCGTACATTGGATCGATACCCCATCCGCTTCCACGAAGGTCTAACCGATCAGGGAGGTGCGCAGAATGGCCATCAGAATCGATACCGTTACGGCTCGTAACAAGCTACGACCTCAACGAGAGTCATATTGGCACAGACTCAGCAAAGGCTTCTATGTTGGCTTTAGGAAAATGTCGGCTGACACAAGCGGAATATGGCGCGTTCGCTATCGCGATAAAAAAGGCAAACAGGTCGAACGCGGCTTGGGGACTCTTGACGAAGTTCAGCCTGGTGAGCGGTTTGACCGTGCCGTTGCGCTAGCCCGTGAATGGCTTGCAAGCGAAAGCACCGGCGCTGAAGGGGCGCCTCAGCATCAAAGTACCGTAGAGGAAGCATGCAACGCTTATGTTCAGTTCATTAGGGAACAGAAGGGTGTCAAGCCGGCGGAAGATCTCGCATCCCGATATACGAGGTGGATTCTTCCAGATCCGATTTGCAAGATCGAGCTATCAAAATTGACACGGGAACATCTGAACGCATTTCGCCGGCGTATGGTCGCGGTACCTGTGAAGATCAACAAGGCAGGCGACGCACGCCAGCGCTCAAAAGACACGGTCAACCGTGACATGGCCCCACTGCGGGCAGCACTTAATCACGCTCATGAAAACGGAATGGTGGCGACCGATTTCTCATGGAGGGCCCCGCTCAAAGCTTTTGAGAACGTCAGCAAGCGACGTAGCCTATATCTAGACATTCTCCAGCGTCGCGAGCTGATACGATTCGCGCCGCCGGATCTAGCTGCCTTCTTGCGAGGGCTTTCAATGATTCCCCTGCGTCCAGGCGCCTTGGCAGCGTTGACCGTCAGGGATTTTGATTCACGCTTGAGTGTGCTCACCATCGGTAAAGACAAGAGCGGCCAAGACCGCAAGATAAAATTACCTGCAGAAACTGCCGTATTGTTCCTTGAAGCTGCTCGAAATCGCCACGAAACCATGCCACTACTTGCGCGTTCGGACAGTAATGCCTGGAACAAGGATGCATGGAAAGGCCCGATCAAGGACGCAGTGCGGCGCGCAGGCCTGCCTACAGAGACAACGGCGTACACCTTGCGTCACAGCGTTATAAGCGACCTTGTGCACGGTGGCTTGGACCTGCTAACCGTTGCGCAAATTAGCGGCACGTCGGTCGCAATGATCGAGAAGCATTACGGTCACTTAAGAAGCGAAGTTGCCGCAAGCGCAATGTCTAAATTAGCGATTTAGTGGTTAATGCCGCGCGATAGCCAGTATGCCGCTAGCCGAGACAAATCCGAGGCCTGGGTGCAGTTCGAATCCGACGGTGTCCGCCATCTCTCCTATGAAGAATGCCGGTTTTTCCGATTTACCCCCGCGGCTACCCACACGCTGTCGGCATTACTAGGCGCTTGCAATGTAACGCAGAGGAAAATCTGGCGCAGGATCAGCCGCCGAATTGAGTCATCGGCAGGCGAAATATCTACCGTCGTACAAGTTACCCTACGGTGATTCGGGCATAGGGTCACTCAGCGATATTTGAGCGTCAGCCAAGGCTCCTCGTCAACTGACGTGTTGGTAAAATGTAACCCAAAAGGAATTGAAAGCAGTGTCAAAACTCATCTTTGGACATAGCTGGTATTAAGTCGAATTATTCTGTGCTACTGCTGCGAATTAATATGCTGCAGTTTTCACACCGCTGTGCTGGTTTCCTTGAAGGCATTCACGTCGATGACGGCCTCGACAAAGGCAGTACATTCACCCAAGGATTCCTATTAACGTTCGAACGCTACTCTCACTCGTACGACGCGGGTGCGGCATTCCCACTATGTGCTACAGACACGCTTGTGAAGATGCTGTATTTGATGCACAATCGGATCATCTTTGATGCGGAGGGATGATGCGAACAACTGTCACCATTGACGATGAGCTGTATGCGAAAGCCCTCGACATGGCCGACCCGGAAATGGATCGGGGAGATCTGTTTCGGGAGGCAATCAAAACTTTCGTTCGGGTGCAAGCGGCAAAACGTCTCGCAGCACTCGGCGGCGTGTCCCCGGCGATGCCTGAGGTGCCGCGTCGGGGCACTGACCTGGCATGACGGGCGGTGTCTTGGTCGATACCTCGGTATGGGTCGATCATTTTCGACAACGCAACGAGGCGCTTGTTCATCTGCTGACGCTGGATCTGACGTTAACGCATCCGATGGTGGTGACGGAGCTCGCGTGTGGTACGCCGCCGGCACCGCGGGCGCGCACGCTGAGTGACGTCGCAGCGCTATCGCAGACACGGCAAGCTAGCCCCAACGAAGTAAGAGAGCTGATCGAGCGCGAACAGTTGTACGGGCTCGGGTGCGGCCTGGTCGACCTGGCTCTCTTGGCCTCGGCGTTGCTGACCCCAGGCTCGCAGCTGTGGACGCAAGACAGGCGCCTCCTGCAGCTGGCACAGCGTTTTGGCATCGCCTACCAGCCAACTCGACACTGAAGCCGTGATGTGCATGACGACCTTCCATGAACATTCGCGTCGGTGACACCCAAGATCCGGCCGGCGCATCACCGATCGATGAATATTGACGGATACATGTACCTTCGGAATGCCCCCAGTTACCTTTACCATGGGACTCAAGCGCTCAAACCAATCTGAAGCCCTAACACCAGGGTCTCCTGCCTAGTTTATGCAATCAAGCCCAATGCGATCAAAAGTTTTTTCATTTATTTTGTCAGTGCGAGGCAACTGCCGGCCTCACGATGCGCATCACGCTGGCTCGGGAAATTCCGTGCGCACGGGCCAGGGCGCTAATTGATACTCCTTTCCCTTCGCGATGTTGCCTCACCATTTCCACGCGCTGCTCTTCGGTTGTGCTACGCGGGCGACCGAGAGTCCTTCCAGCGGTCTTCGGGCCCGATATAAGAGATGCAGTGCGCTTAGCCGGTGCACCGCCATCCATCTCAGCCAACGCGGCTAGCATCGCGAGTACCAGCTCACCTGACGATGAAGTCAGATTGAGCTCTCCAATTTGAAGAATAATGAGTTCGACCTTGCGCGCCGCCAACATCCTGATCGTTGCGCCAACGTCCTGAAGATCCCGGCCAAGCCGGTCGAGTGTGGCTACTGCCAGCGTTTCGCCGCTGCTAATATTATTGAGAAGAACGCTAAACTTTGCACGGTGCGAAGACGATAGCAAGTAGCTTGCCTCGTCGTCTGCGTACCAGTGATCAATCTGATATCCGGCACGCTCAATTTGGATGCGTTCGTGCTCGCTATGCACCTCTTTCGTAGTTGAGATTCCATACCCGAAAACTGCCATTTTCCTTGCCTTCTCTTTTAGTTCCGAGAGATATCTGCTAATTGTTTAGTTAAGCGCTTTCTAGAAGGCGACCGTCCTGTCTCGCGTCAGGCACTGTACTTGCCGCTGAAGGGCTTGTTGAATGTTGCATAGAAATATCTCAATGATAATCTTCGCTCGGAATATCTGGGGGATGTTTTATTTTTCCTTGATGAAATTGGCTTGAGTGCCTTTGCGGGCGTCGGGAGCACCTAACATAATAAGACGCATCGTAAGTTTCCTAAGAGGCTTGGTTCAATAGTTATTAATGCATGCGCATGCGGTCTGAATGCTTCCGCATCTGCGATTTGCATTGATAGGGCTCTGTCTTGCAAGGGGTGCGCCATGAGGATTTGCGCTACCTGATCGCTGCCCACGCTGTCGTTGCTAACTAGATTTCATTTTTAAATCAATAAGTTATTGAAGACTGTCTTTGTTCAGCGGCAAGCCATGCTGCTAACACAGTTTCAAACAATGTTTCGCAATGCAACATCTGGAATTTATGAACCACGATGAAATATGAGCTTCTATTGCGCTGCCCTGAACTTTCGTTCCGCCCCTTACTTCTGTGGCGTCATAATCGAAACATTTAGAAGTACGTCCCACTCGGCATTGTTGCGCAAATCACGGCTGTGTTGCATGGAGCTCAAGCTCTGGAAGTCCGAGCGCATGAAACCGGCTTCTCAAATGTGACCTGATCGGCCAATTTGAGGCCACGGCAAATGTTAATCGTCGACTTCAAGCTACCTGCTTCTGGCGCCGATCACGTTAGACCGAAGCCGGGGTGCGGTTGCCAAGTGCGGAATGCTGCCGCTCATTGTTATAAAAATGCCGCCACTTCTCAATGATCAGCTTGGCCCACTGCCGGCTCACAAACCATTCCCCGTTCAGGCATTCGCGCAGTTTGCCGTTGAGCCTTTCGACAAATCCGTTCTGCCATGGACTGCCTGGCTTGATACTTCGATGGCCAGGCATTCGCGCGTGTTCTCATCCAGGACGCAGAGCAGCTTGATTGGCCCGCCGTTGGCCAGCTGTTCATGCACGAAGTCATCCGTCCACACTGAGTTGTGCGCAGTCGAACCGAGTATGCGGCTGTCGCTCCCACTGCGACGCTTCTTTGGGCGACGCTTCGGCAGGTTCAGCCCGAGCTTGCTCCAGACGCGCCAGACCCGGCTCACCTTCGTATCCGTCACTACGGCGATGCGCCCGACCCAAAGCTCGTAATTCGCCACGCGCCGACTTACCCCGGCAAATCGGCAGGCAGCGCGTTCAGATAAACCCTTACTCCTGAGGATCTCAAGCGCTTGCCTTCTGATTATCCGGCTGGCTATAAGATTCCGATCAGGTCATAGCAGGCAGCAACGCAAGGATCGGCAAGGAGTCAATAAAGCAAACGACCGAACGATTAATCTGTCAAATCCACTTTCGAACTTAGGGAGAACTTTGACTAGCGCGGCGATACTGGTGGAACAATTGTTCCATGGTTGTGCTGCGCACGTCCGGCTGCAGGGGACATGGGGGCACATGGTTCACAAAACGTACCACCCAATCGAGCGAATCCCTGCCTACGTCGAGCGCATTGATGCACCCGGCTTCTTGGGCCAGCCCACCTAGAAAGAGACGCTGACCAGTCAGAGCCAAGGACAGGATCGCGCAATTCACGCCGCTATGCAAAACGAGCAAGACTGTGTTCCAACTGGAGTCGGCGCGCAGACGGTCGAGCGCCGGATGCACCCTATCCATCAGCTCGCTGACCGACTCACCTCCGAGGAAGCGTTGACCAGGATCGACCAAGCCGTCGAAAGCGGCAGTAAAGGCCCGCTTGAGTTCGTCTTCCGGAATGATTGAAAGCCGCCCGCCACGGATTTCGTGGAGCTCGGGCCATATTTCGGGTGCGATCTGTTGCCCTGTGATAGCAAGGACGCGGGCAGCGGTTTCGGCGGTGCGAGGCAAGCCGGAAATGATGACGCGGTCGAAAGAGACGCCGACGGCGCTGAAGGCGGCCCCAGCGGCGTCGGCTTGCATGCGGCCGGTCTCGTTCAGCGGGACCTTTTCGGGCAGAACGGGGCGGCCAGCCGTGTCGAAGTAGCTGACGCTACCATGACGCATAATGTAGATGCGCCGGCGCGAGGCAGGTTGGCAGTGCATAAAATCTCCACAAAATATCACCATGAGACGTAGGGGTAGGCAGTCGGCACCGCGCAATAGATGGGTAAGTGCCATACGACGTATCCCTTTCCAAGTCAGCGCATAACGCGCCTTCAACCTAGTTGCTTCGCTCAGCCGCTGTTCCTGAGACCAGCCGCGATACCATTGATCGACATGTGGAGACCGCTGCGTGTGGATTCGTCGCTCGCGCCATGACGGTAGCGTCGCAGCAGCTCCACCTGCAAGTGGTTGAGGGGATCGATGTAAGGAAGGCGGTTGCGCAGCGACCGCTGCATTAGCGGGTTGGCATCGAGCAGCTGGTCATGACTGGTGATCTGCTTGAGGGCCGCGACAGCGCGTGCGTGCTCGGCGCAGATGGTGTCAAAGATATGCGTGCGCAAGGCTTCGTCCGCCACCAGGGCGGCGTAGCGGCCGGCAATCGCAAGGTCGCTTTTGGCCAGGACCATGTCCATGTTCGACAGCAGCGTCGCAAAGAACGGCCACTCGCGCACCATCCCACGCAGCATGGCCAGGCGCTCCGCAGGGGCGTCGTGCATGAAGCGCTCTACCGCGGTGCCGAAACCATACCAGCCCGGCAGCATCAGGCGGCACTGCGCCCAGCTCAGCACCCAGGGGATCGCGCGCAAGTCTTCGATGGAACGCGACTTCCCACGGGAGGCGGGACGGCTGCCGACGTTCAGCGCGGCGATTTCGAAGATGACCGTCGACTCCCAGAAATAGGTCTCGAAGCCTGGGGTCTCGTAAACCAGCGCGCGATAGGTGCGCAGCGCCTGCGCCGAGATGAATTCCATGGCCTCCACATGAACCCTGCGTGGCTCCGCCTTGTCGGCCGACAGCAGCGTCGCCTCCAGGGTGGCGGCAACCAGGACTTCGAGGTTGCGCCGCCCAACTTCGGGGTTCGCGTATTTGGCGGTGATGACTTCGCCTTGTTCGGTCAATCGAATCCTGCCCTGCACCGCACCGGCCGGTTGGGCCAGGATCGCTTCATAGCTCGGACCGCCGCCACGGCCCACTGAACCGCCGCGGCCATGGAACAGCTGCAGCTGGACGCCATGCCGCCTGAACACCTCGACCAGATCAATCTCCGCCTTGTGCAACTCCCAGCCGGAGGTCACGTAGCCGCCATCCTTGTTGCTGTCGGAGTAGCCTAGCATGACCTCCTGCACTTTGTTGCACGACTCCAGCATGGCCATGTAAAGCGGGAGTTCGAAAGCTTGCGCCATGACCGCCGCGCCCTTGCGCAGATCGTCGATTGTCTCGAACAGCGGAATGATGTTGAGGTCGAGCGCAACCGGCGCCAAGCGCATCAGGCCGCTCTCCTTCAGGAGCAGCGCCACCTCGAGCAGGTCGGACACGCTGGCAGCCTTCGAGATGATGTAGTTCGTGACGGCCTCGCGTCCGTACCTTGCCTGGACAATTTGTACTTCGCGCAGGATAGCGAGCTCCGCTTCGGTCTCCTCCGAATAGCGCTCGAAGGGTGAGACCAGTGGGCGCCGCGAGGACAGCTCTTCCAGAAGGAACGTGCAGCGTGCGGCCTCGTCCAATGCCTGGTAATTGAGGCCGCGCCGCGCGCGCGCCAGCAATTCGGCCACCACGCGTTCGTGCACGTCGGCATTCTGTCGAAGATCGACCGGGGCGAGGCTGAAGCCAAACACCTTGACCGCCCGGCGCAGCTGTCTCAGGCGACCGCGCGCCAACAGCCGGGCGCCATGGAAGACCAGGGACCGGTGCACCGCATCCAGGTCGGCCTGGAACTCGCCGGCGCTAAGGTAGAGGTCGGAGGCGGCCTGGATCTGGCCTTCAACCAGCCATGCGCGGGTACGGGCCAGGCGGTTGTGGATGCCGTACAGGGCGCGGCGGTACGGTTCGTCCAGGTGATGAGGAGAATTGTCCACAGCTCGGTCCGCAATCGCGCGCAATTCATCCGAACATGCGCACAGGGACTGAGCCAGGGACAACTGCGACGCAAGCTTCAGCAGTTCGTCGAGATAAAAATCGAGCACCTGCGTAGCCTGGACTTTCAGGGTCTCTCGCAGGATATCCGCAGTGACGAACGGGTTGCCGTCGCGGTCCCCGCCAATCCAGCTGCCTACCTTCATGAAGGACGGCAGTTCGATGTCGGCCCAGCCGGCTTCCTTCTCGGCCAACGTGTCCTCGAGAGCGGCGTACAAGCGCGGCAGGCTGCTGAAAACCGTGCTTTCGAAGAAGGACAGGCCGTTGTCGACTTCGTCCATCACGGACAGTTTTACCGGACGCAGCAGGCGGGTCTGCCACAAGGTCAGGATGCCTCGCCCGATCGCGTCGAAGTTCTCACGTTCTTCCTCCGGCGTGAGCTGCATGCGATCACGTTCGTCGAGCAAGCGCGCAATCGCCATCTGACAGTTAAGGATGCTCTTGCGCTGAACTTCGGTGGGATGGGCTGTAAAGACGGGACTGACGCACGCATCCCTGAAGAAGGCCGGCAACTCCGCCATACGGCCAGCTGCGCATATGCTGTCGACCGCGTGGGCAATGCTACCCTTCCTGGACGGCGAACCGGCGGTCAGGTGCGCGCGGCTGCGCCGGATATGATGCTGGTCTTCGGCGATGTTCGCCAGCAGGGAGAAGTAACTGAACGCCCGGATGAGATGCATGGCATCGTCGGAAGACATGCCGTTGAGGGTAGCGCGCAGTTCGTCATGCGTGGATTGGTCCTGGCTGCGCCGGAATCCGATCGACATTTTACGGATCGATTCGATCTCATCGAAGACCTGGTCGCCGTGCTGAGCACGAATGGTTTCGCCAAGTTGCCGGCCGAGCTCCCGGATGTCGCGGCCTAGTAGTTCTTCCTTGAAGTTCTGCAGATCGTCACGATTCATTCGACATCCCCTGTTGGTGTGCTACAGCTTTTGTAAACCATCCCGAAGGTGGCAGATTCGGGTGGACTCCTGCTATCAAAGCGAAGAGGTACGAAAGTCGCATCGGTGATGTCCCTCGAGAGTTCAACGTGAGGCCAGCTTCTGCCAGGTCTCGATCACCGAATCCGGATTGAGCGACATCGACTCGATACCCTCTTCCACCAGCCACTGGGCGAAGTCCGGGTTGTCCGACGGCCCCTGGCCGCAGATGCCGATGTACTTGCCCTGCGCGCGGCAGGCCTTGATCGCCATCGACAGCATGGCTTTTACGGCCGGGTCGCGTTCGTCGAAGTCGGCGGCCAAGAGCGGCATGCCGGAATCGCGGTCCAGGCCCAGGGTCAGCTGGGTCAGGTCGTTCGAGCCGATCGAGAAGCCGTCGAAGAACTCGAGGAAGCGGTCAGCCAGGATCGCGTTCGATGGCACTTCGCACATCATGATCACGCGCAGGCCGTTCTCGCCGCGTTTCAGGCCGTATTTGGCCAGCAGGTCGATGACCTTCTCGGCCTGGCCAAGGGTGCGCACGAACGGGATCATCAGCTCGACGTTGGTCAGGCCCATCTCTTCGCGCACGCGTTTCATGGCGAGGCATTCCATCTCGAAGGACTCGGCAAAGTCCTCGGCCAGGTAGCGCGCCGCGCCGCGGAAGCCCAGCATCGGGTTTTCCTCGTCCGGCTCGTAGCGCGAACCGCCGATCAGCTTCTTGTACTCGTTCGATTTAAAATCGGACAGGCGCACGATGACCGGCTTGGGCCAGAAGGCGGCGGCAATGGTCGCCACGCCTTCGGCCAGCTTGTCGACATAGAAGGCTTTCGGCGAAGCGTGGCCACGGGCCACCGATTCGACCGCCTTTTTCAGGTCGGCGTCGATGTTCGGGTACTCGAGGATGGCCTTCGGGTGCACGCCGATGTTGTTGTTGATGATGAACTCGAGGCGGGCCAGGCCCACGCCGTTGTTCGGCACCGACTGGAAATCAAAGGCCAGCTGCGGGTTGCCGACGTTGAGCATGATCTTTGTCTTGATCGGCGGCAGTTCGCCGCGCAACACTTCAGTGATCTCGGTTTCCAGCAGGCCGTTGTAGATCTTGCCTTCGTCGCCTTCGGCGCAGGAGACGGTCACGAAGATGCCGTCCTTCAGCAGCTCGGTGGCGTCGCCGCAGCCGACGACGGCCGGCACGCCCAGTTCACGGGCGATGATCGCCGCGTGGCAGGTGCGGCCGCCGCGGTTGGTGACGATGGCCGAGGCGCGCTTCATGACCGGTTCCCAGTTCGGGTCGGTCATGTCGGCAACCAGCACGTCGCCCGGCTGCACGCGTTCCATCTCGGACGGGTCCTTGATGACGCGCACCGGACCGGCGCCGATCTTCTGGCCGATTGCGCGGCCCTGGGTCAGGATGGTGCCGGTGCCCTTCAGGGAAAAGCGCTGCTGGGCGTCGGTCGACTTCTGCTGCGACTTCACCGTTTCGGGACGCGCCTGCAGGATGAAGAGCTTGCCGTCGCGGCCATCCTTGCCCCACTCGATGTCCATCGGACGGCCATAGTGGTTTTCGATGATGACGGCGTACTTCGCCAGCTCGACGACTTCGGCGTCGGTCAGCGAATAGCGGTTGCGCATCTCGATCGGCACGTCGACGGTTTTTACGGAGCGGCCGGCTTTCGCCTCGCTGGTGAATTCCATCTTGATCAGTTTCGAGCCGATGTTACGGCGGATGACCGGGGATTTGCCCTGCTGGAGCATCGGCTTGTGGACGTAGAACTCGTCCGGGTTGACCGCACCCTGCACCACGGTTTCGCCCAGGCCGTAGCTCGAGGTGATGAAGACCACATCCTTGAAGCCCGATTCGGTGTCGATCGTGAACATGACGCCGGCCGCGCCCAGGTCGGAGCGCACCATCCGCTGCACGCCGGCCGACAGCGCCACTTCGGCGTGCGTGAAGCCTTTATGCACGCGGTAGGAAATCGCGCGGTCGTTGTACAGCGAGGCGAAGACGTGCTTCATGGCTTCGAGCACGTTGTCGATGCCGACCACGTTCAGGAAGGTCTCCTGCTGGCCCGCAAACGAAGCGTCCGGCAAGTCTTCGGCGGTGGCCGACGAGCGCACGGCGAACGACATCTCGGCGGTCGAATCGGCCACCAGATAAGCGTAGAACGTACGGATCTCGTCTTCCAGACGCGGTGGAAATGGCGTCTCGACGATCCATTGACGTATCTGCGCGCCAGCAGCGGCGAGCGAGCGCACGTCGTCAATGTCGAGGCCTTCGAGACGGGTAGCGATGCGCTCGGCCAGCGAGGGAATATAAGAACCAGCGCCGTCGACCGAGTGCTCGAGAAAATCGCGGAACGCCTGCGCGGTCGTAGCGAACCCACCGGGTACGCGCACGCCGGCACTGGCAAGTTGGCTGATCAGTTCGCCCAGCGAGGCGTTCTTGCCGCCGACTGACTCCACGTCGGTCATGCGTAACTGGTCCAAAGCACTGACGTAATCAGTACAGGCTGGCTTGTCGAGGAAAGATAAGGCCATGGTGCTCATGTTGAGGTTGCTCCGGAGTGATTAAAATCTTTTCGGCTGTGAACCCAGACGGCTTGCAGTTGCGCACTACGGCGGAAGGCGCAGCCCTGCCGCTAGTACCCCGCCGACGCGACCGCTGTCAGCGGTGCAGCGCGTTAGCGATCACTTGATAATCGACGGGCGGGCAATAGCGCTTCGCCTGCTGCTCCCACTGGCATTGCTGTTCGCACTGCGGCGGTGCATCAATGCGCACCGCCGCCTGTAGAAAGACATAGCAAACGGCAGCGGTAATCGTCACTTGCATGAGTCGCGATCCAATTTTCATTGCTGTCTCCTGGGTGGTTGTCTTTTTTTATTGTGTTGATAGCGGTGCTCACATTGCCGAGGATTACGGGCCTGCGCACGGGCGTCGCATTTTGCCGTGGAGAGGCACATGCCAGAGCCGGTCGCAGAGCGGCCGGCACACCCCGAGGGCATGCAGGGCGCGAGCCCTTACTCCACCGCCTTCACCATCGACTCGATCACCTTCTTCGCGTCCCCGAACACCATCATCGTGTTCGGCATGTAGAACAGGTCGTTGTCCAGGCCCGCGTACCCGGATGCCATCGAGCGCTTGTTGACGATGATGCTTTTCGCCCGGTAGGCCTCGAGGATCGGCATGCCGGCGATCGGCGATTTCGGGTCTTTCGCGGCCGGGTTGACGACGTCGTTCGCGCCCAGCACCAGCACCACGTCGGTCTGGCCGAATTCGCCGTTGATGTCTTCCATCTCGGCCACCTGGTCGTAGGGCACCTCGGCCTCGGCCAGCAGCACGTTCATGTGGCCCGGCATGCGTCCCGCCACCGGGTGGATCGCATAGCGCACGTTGACCCCGTGCTCGGTCAGCTTGTCGACCAGTTCCTTCACCGAGTGCTGGGCGCGCGCCACCGCCAGGCCATAGCCCGGGACGATGATGACGGATTCCGCGTTCTGCAGGATGAAGGCCGCGTCTTCGGCGGAGCCGGATTTCACCGGGCGCTGTTCCTGGGCGCCGCCCACGGCGGCCACCGCTTCGCCGCCGAAGCCGCCCAGGATCACGTTGAAGAACGAGCGGTTCATCGCCTTGCACATGATGTACGAGAGGATCGCGCCCGACGAGCCCACCAGCGAGCCGGCGATGATCAGCATCGAGTTGTTCAACGAGAAGCCAATGCCGGCCGCCGCCCAGCCCGAGTACGAGTTCAGCATCGACACCACCACCGGCATGTCGGCGCCGCCGATCGGGATGATGATCAGCACGCCCAGCACAAAGGAGAGCGCGGTCATGATGACGAACGGCGTCCAGGCCGGCTCCACCGCGTCGGAGAAGCAGAACACCAAGCCGAGCGCGATGATGGCAATCGCGATGACGAGGTTCAGGATGTGCTGGCCGCCAAAGCGCACCGGCGCGCCCTGGAACAGGCGGAATTTGTATTTGCCCGAGAGTTTGCCGAAGGCGATCACCGAACCGGAGAAGGTCACCGCACCGACAAAGGTGCCGATGAACAGTTCCAGGCGGTTCCCGAACGGCAGCGCGCCGCCACGCTCGGCGATGTTGAAAGCCCAGGGTTCGGACACGGCGGCCACCGCGATGCAGACGGCGGCCAGGCCGATCAGCGAGTGCATCGCCGCCACCAGTTCCGGCATCTTGGTCATCTCGACCCTTTTCGCGGCGTAGGCCCCGATCGCGCCGCCGACAATCACGCCGAGCAGCACCAGCTGGAAACCCATGCCGCTGCCCCCGGAGGAGGATGCGGCAAGCTCGGCTTGCAACTTGAGGATCAGGGCGACCGTGGTAACCGCGGCAATCGCCATGCCGGCCATGCCGAAGGTATTGCCCATGCGCGCCGACGACGGCGAGGACAAGCCCTTCAAGGCCTGGATGAAGCAAACCGAGGCGACGAGATACAGCAGTGTCACAAGGTTCATGCTGATGGAATTCATACGGCCTCCTTCGTCGCAAGTTTGTCGATTGCTTTCGCCACCGCTTTCGGTTCCTTTTTCCGGAACATCTCGAGCATGCGCTGGGTGACGAGGAAGCCGCCGAACACGTTCACGGCGGCCAGCGCAACGGCGACCGTGCCCATGGTCTGCCCAAGCACGCCTTCGGTCAGGCCGGCGGCAAGCATGGCGCCGACGATGATGATGGCGGAAATGGCGTTCGTCACCGCCATCAGCGGCGTGTGCAGCGCCGGCGTGACGGTCCAGACGACGTGGTAGCCGACGTAGATCGCCAGCACGAAGATGATCAGGTTGATGATGGTGTGGCTGATTTCCATGTCCGTCTCCCTATTTGCGCGTTGCTTCGCCCTGGTGGCAGAGCAGCGTCGCGCGCACGATCTCGTCCTCCAGGTCGATGAAAAATTTGTCTTCCTTGTCGAAGACGAGTTTTAAAAAGTCGAGCACGTTGCGCGCGTACAGGGCCGAGGCGTCGGCCGCGACCATCGGCGCCAGGTTCGGCTCGCCAATGATGTAGACGCCGTGCTTGACCACGGTCTTGCCCAGTTCGGTGAGCGGGCAGTTGCCGCCCTGCTCGATCGCCATGTCGACGATCACCGAGCCGGGCTTCATGGCGCGCACGGTTTCCTCAGCAATCAATGTCGGGGCCGCGCGCCCGGGAATCAGGGCGGTGGTGATGATGATGTCGGCCAGTTTCGCGCGCTCGTGCACCAGTTCGCCCTGGCGGCGCATCCAGTCGGCCGGCATCTGGCGCGCGTAGCCGCCCACGCCCTGCGCAATCTCGCGCTCTTCGTCGGTGAGGAAAGGCACGTCGATGAATTTCGCGCCGAGCGACTCGACTTGCTCCTTGACCGGCGGGCGCACGTCGGAAGCTTCGATCACGGCGCCGAGGCGCTTGGCGGTGGCGATTGCCTGCAGGCCGGCCACGCCGACACCCATGATCAGCACGCGCGCGGCTTTGACCGTGCCGGCAGCGGTCATCAGCATCGGCATGAAGCGTTGATACGTGTTCGCGGCCAGCATCACGGCCTTGTAGCCGGCAATATTCGCCTGCGAGGACAGCACGTCCATCGACTGCGCGCGCGTGATGCGGGGTGCCGCTTCCAGCGCAAAGGCGGTCAGGCGGCTGCTCGCCATGGCGGCGATATTCTCAGTATCGAAAGGATTCAGCATGCCGACCACGACCGTGCCAGGGCGCATGCTGGCGCGCTCGGATTCGTTGGGGGCGCGCACTTTCAGGACCATGTCGCAGGCAAGCGCGTCGTCGGCGCTGCCGACCGTGGCACCGGCGGCGGCGTACGCCTCGTCCGTCACCGCCGCGTGCAGGCCGGCTCCAGACTGCACCACGACCTGGTGTTTACCGGCCAGTTTTTTCACTGTTTCAGGAGTTGCCGCGACACGGGTCTCGCCCGGCCGTGTTTCCGCTGGAATGCCAATTCTCATCTGTAATTCCTTCGTTGATTTCGGATGGCGCGTATCGTTCCGCCGCTTCGGCAGTTTCAGGCGCAGCAGGGAATGAAGAAAAATCCCCCGCACCGCGTGCGGGGGCAAACCCTTCCTGAGAAGAGAGGAGACGCACTAGTCAACTGATCGGCGTGATCAGCGATTCGGATGAAGCTGTGATCTTGCGAGCGTGCGCCGCCGCTTTGCGCCTCATAACGAACTGACGAGGTGGCCGCCGTCGACTGCGATCACCGCCCCGGTCATGTAGCTCGATGCGTCCGTCGCAAGCAGGAGCAATGGCCCGTCCAGGTCTTCCAGTTGCCCCAGGCGGCGGAACGGCACCCGCTTGACGAGGGCCTGGCCGGCGTCGCTCTGGAAGAAATCATGATTCAGTTCGGTATCGAAATATCCTGGTGCAAGCGCGTTGACACGTATGCGGTCGCGCGCCAGGTCGAGCGCCATTGACTTCGTCAGTTGAATCACGCCGGCTTTCGATACGGCGTAGGCCGAAAGCTGGCCGCCCTGGCGCACACCCAGGATCGAGGCGATGTTGATGATCGTGCCTCCGCTCCCGTTCCCCTTCATTTTCCTTGCGACGGCCATTGCCACCAGTGCAGCGCCGCGCAAGTTTGTGTCGATCACGAAATCCCAGTCTTCAGGGGTCTGCGCGGCAAATGGTTTGCTCAGCGTAACGCCGGCATTGTTGACCAGGATATCGACCGCTTTGAGCGACCCGATCGCTTCGTCGACCTTCGCGGAATCGGTCACGTCGAGCGCCATGGCTTGCGCTGTCTGCCCCTTGTCTTGGATTTCTCCCACCAGTTGCTCAAGCGCGTCAACGCGGCGCGCTGCGACGACGACGTGGGCGCCGGCGCCGGCGAGAACGTGGGCAAAGTGCGCGCCGAATCCGCTAGATGCGCCGGTGACGAGCGCAGTGCGGCCTGCCAGATTAGCTCTCAGCATGGATGCTCCTTTCGATGAACGAGGGTCAGGCGGGATTGGCGGCTGTAGCCGTACGGTCCTTGTAGCGATGCTTTACGCCCTTCGCGAGCGACCAGCGATGCACTTCGGACGGGCCGTCGTAGATACGGAAGGCGCGAATTTCGCGGAATGCCTGTTCGACCACCGTATCCCGGGTAACTCCCAGGCCGCCGAGCACCTGCACGCAGCGGTCCACGACCCGGAACAGCGCCTCCGACACAGCCACCTTCGCCATGCTCGATTCAACCGTGCCGAGTTTGCCGTCGTCCAGTACTGACGCGCACCAGTCGATCATCAATTCCGCCTGTTTCAGCTCGATCTCATTGTCGGCCAACATGAAACCGACGCCTTCATGCTCCACCAGTGCCTTGCCGAAGGCCTGACGGTTGCAGGCGTAGCGTGAAGCGATATCGTGCGAGCGCTTGGCTGTACCCCACCAGCGCATGCAGTGCGTAAGGCGGGCAGGCGCAAGGCGTACCTGCGCGTACTTGAAACCTTCGTCCACGGCGCCCAGCACCTGATCGGCCGGTACCCTGACATCTACCAGGTTGATGACGGCATGGCCGCCCGGCATGGAGTTGTCGATCGTGTCGAGGATGCGTTCGATTTGCATGCCCGGCGTCTCCATATCAATCAGAAACATCGTCGCCTTATCCCCGGTTTTCGCCATGATGATGCCGACGCTTGCTCCTTCCGCCCCGGTGATCAGCCACTTTCGGCCGGAGATGATCCATTCTCCGTCGCGCTCGACCGCCACGGTCTTCATCATGGACGGGTCCGACCCCGCACCGCCGTCCGGCTCGGTCATCAGGAAAGCCGAGCGCGCCGTGCCGTCGGCCAGGGGGCGCAGGAAACGCTCTTTCTGTTCGACGGTGGCGACTTTTTCCAACAAATGCATGTTGCCTTCGTCCGGCGCCATGATATTCATCGCCACCGGCCCGAGCGGCGAATAGCCGGATGCACGAAACACTGCGGCAGTTTCAGTGTGGCTCAGGCCATATCCGCCCCACTCTTTCGGCAACTGTGGTGCCAAAAGGCCAGCCGCCCGCGCCCGGGCGCGCAACTCGCGTACCAGGTCCTCCGACGGACCATGTCCATGGTTGCGGGGATCCTTTTCGTAAGGAATGACTTCCTCACAAATGAAGGCCTCTACCCGCTCGACGAGTTCACGGGCCTTTGCACTAGCTTTCGAAATATCCATATCAACTCTTTACCAATGTTAGCGACGCATCGCGATTTCAGCCTGTTCCCAGGCCAGTTGCGTCAGCGGTTCGAATTTGCTTGCCAGATCGCTTGCCTTCGCAGACGAAGCATTGCCACGGAGCTGACGCCCTTTGATGCCATGCAAGATGGCGGCAAAGCGGAACATGTTGAAGGCGATGTAGAACTCATATCCCGGAATGGCATCGCGCCCGGTGCGCCGGCAATATGCCTGCACATACTCGGCTTCCGATGGAATCCCGAGCGCACCCAAGTCCTCTCCCGCCAGTCCGGACATGATCGTCGGCGGCAGGCGGTACATCATTGCGTGGTAAGCGAAGTCGGCAAGCGGGTGCCCGAGCGTCGACAGCTCCCAGTCGAGAACCGCCAGAACGCGCGGCTCGGTTGGGTGGAAGATCATGTTGTCACATCGGAAGTCTCCATGCACGATGGAGGTTTCATCACCTGGCGGGATGTTTTCCGGCAGCCACTCCACCAGTTTGTCCATGTTCCGGTCACGCCCGGCCAGCACGTCTTCCTGGTACTGGCGCGACCAGCGTGCAATCTGGCGCTCAAAGTAGTTTCCGCTGCGGCCGTAATCGGTTAGGCCGATGGCGGAGTAGTCAACCGAGTGCAGCCGCGCGATCGTCGCATTCATTTCGTCGAAATAGCGGGAGCGCTCCGATGACGGGACTTCGGCGAAACGTGGATCCCATATCACCCGGCCGTGGACCATGTCCATCACATAAAACTCGGTACCGATAACGGACGGATCCGTGCACAGGCCATACACGCGCGGCACCGGGAAGTCGGCCGAGTGCAAGGCCGCAATCACGCGGTACTCGCGGTCCACCGCGTGAGCGCCTTTCAGGATGTCGCCGGGTGGCTTGCGCCGCATGACGTAGCTGCCGGTAGGCGTGGTCAGCCGATAGGTCGGATTGGATTGTCCGCCCTGGAACTGATCGATGGTGAGCGGCCCCGAGAACCCGTCAACGTGTTCCCGCATCCATTCAGCGAGGCGGATTTCATCGAATCGCAGCGTTTCGCGTACCGCGCCCACGCCGGTATTATTGATAGCGTTTGTCATTTTTTTCACTTAGATAACGTTCAAGGTGATAGGCGTTGTCGCCAAAGCTGCGTTCCGATACCAGCACCCGGCGCAGATAATGGCCGACAGGGTATTCACAGGTAACGCCAATACCCCCGTGCAAATGCACGGCCGTACCCGCGACCCATTTGGCGGCTTCCATTATTTTGACTTTGCATGCCGACACTGCCTTGCGCCGTTCCGCGCCCGAAGCGGGCAGAGTGGCAAGGGCCCGATACAGCATCGATCGAGCGTCCGAGGCCTCGATGAACATTTCGGCCACCGTGTGCTGCAGCACCTGGAATTCAGCGAGCGGACGGCCGAACTGCGCGCGCAATTTCAGGTAATCGGCAGTCATTTCGATCGCTTTCTCCATGCCACCGAGAGCTTCGGCACACAGGCAAACGATCGCATCATCGACCGCATCCTCGAGCAGCGCGCCCCCGCTCACTGCCAGCAAGGCGTCAGCCGGCACCTCTACCTCATCGAACGTGAAATCGGCAACACTGGAATCGTCGATTGCCTGATAGGCGTGACAAGCGATACCAGACAGCTTGGCGTCGACCAGGAACAGGGCCGGGCCGCCAGGTTCCGTAGCGCGGTCCCGTATCTGCGCGGACACGATGAGTTGATTGGCACCGGCGCCCCCGCTGACCAGGATCTTGGTCCCGTGCAGGCGATACGCACCGTCATCCGTTCTCGCAGCCAGCATGCCGGCTGCAGACAAGTCATAGCGCCGACCGGGCTCATAGAGGGCAACAGCGATCCGTGTCTCGTTGCCTGCGATCTGGGCCAGCACTTGTTCGCGCTTGTCGGCCCTGTCGATACGGTCGATGATCCGGGTTGGCAAGACGCCGCACCCGACAAATGGGTCGAGGCTCAGGGCACGCCCCATCTCCTCGCCCAGGATCGCCAGATCTTCAACGCCGCTGCCTAGTCCGCCGAGGTCCTCAGGAACCGCCAGGGCCAGCCAGCCGAGTTCGCTCAGCTGCTCCCAGTTGCCGCGGTAGTCCTTTGCCTCTTGCTGCCTGTTCTCGAAGGACTGTTCAGCCAATAAATAACGTCGCGCGGAATCGCGCAACATTTCCTGTTCCCCACTCAGTCGAAAATCCATTGATCGCCCCAGAGTTAATGCTGGAATGGATTGTGGGAGAAGCATTCGCAATAATCTTGATGCGCTGCGACAAGCCAGCCTTCCCTTTTAGCCTGCCGCCCTACCATATCGCCCGTCAGGGTTGTATCGCCCTGGGCTGCCTGGAAATCTGCCGCATTTTTCGGAAGCCTCGTGCATGTCGCAACGCATCAAGACCCATCAGATTCGTCCTTCTAGAATCAGCAGCAATTCAGCAAGGAGTCTATTTATGGAACTGGCGTTTACCCGTAGCGAAGAAGCTTTCCGGGAAGAGGTCCGGGAATTTTTCAAAAACAATCTTTCTTCGGAATTGGCACGGCGCGAAGCGCAGGGTTTCCACCTGGAGCGCAAGGATCTCAGCGCATGGCAACGCATCCTCTACGACAAAGGCTGGGTTGCGCCGAACTGGCCAGTTGAATTCGGCGGATCCGGATGGTCGCCTACCCAGCGCTACCTGTTCGAAGTTGAATACGGTCTTGCTAACGCACCCGAACTCGACCCGATCGCCCTGTCCATGGTTGGCCCAGTACTCTACCGCTTTGGTTCCGCGCAGCAGAGAGAGCGTTACCTCGACCCGATCCTGAAGGGCGAGATGTGGTTCTGCCAGGGCTTTTCCGAGCCACAAGCCGGCTCCGACCTGGCCAGCCTGAAAACCCAGGCCGTCCGCAACGACAGTGGCTACGTGTTGAACGGCCAGAAAACCTGGACCACGGCGGCGCATATGGCCGACTACATGGTCTGCCTTGCACGCACCAATCCACAGGGGAAACCACAGGCAAGCCTGTCGATGTTCATCGTGCCGATGGATGCACCCGGCGTCACCGTGCGCCCGATCGAGACGATCGACGGCGACCACAGCGTCAACGAAGTGTTCCTCGACAACGTGGCAATTCCCTTCGACCATCTGATCGGGGAGGAAAACAGCGGATGGACACAAGCGAAATTCCTGCTCGGGAACGAACGCACGCATAACGCCTATATTGGAATCCTGAAACGCTATCTCGCCAGGATTCCCGCGATGATCGAAGCTGAGGCAGATAACGGCCTGTCCCCGGCGTCGGCCGAGGCCCTGATGCGCAAGCATGCACGTCTGGAAATGGATGTGAATGCGCTCGAATGGTCGGTATTGCGCACGCTCGCGAGCGACGATTCGCCGGCCCTGGGCGCTGCCGCTTCCGGCCTGAAAGTACGCGGATCCGAGTACCTGCTGAGGGCTAGCGATCTGGAAAACGAGATCCTCGGGCCGCAAACGCTGCCGCGCTTCGCGCCGCATGACCACGAACCTCTGCACGCCAGGGCGTCAGCGAATGCCCCGGGACGGTCGTCACGCTATCTCTACTGGCGCGCCTCGACGATTTTTGGCGGCACCAATGAAATTCAACGCAGCATCATCTGGAACACCATGTTCAAGCGCTAGCCAAAAGGCAGCCTGCAGTCGTTTCCACCTTTTATACAGGAAAATATTATGACACGTGAAGTCGTGATCGTCGGTGGCGTACGCACCGCCATTGGCAGCTTTGGCGGTGGCCTCAAGGATGTACCGCCCACCGAGCTGGCATCCCAGGTAGTGCGCGCACTACTGTCCCGTACCCAGGTCGACGGTGAAGACATTGGCCACGTCAGCTTTGGCACGGTGGTCCTGACCGAACCCCGGGATCTGTATCTGTCGCGCATCGCTGCAATCGACGGCGGCTGCTCGAAAGAGACACCAGCATTCAACGTCAACCGCCTATGTGGCTCGGGCCTGCAGGCAGTCATCAGTGCTGCCCAGAGCATCTTGCTGGGCGATACCGACCTGGCGATCGCCGGCGGCGCGGAAAGCATGTCCCGCGGGGCCATGCTGTTACCCTCGGGTCGCTGGGGCTTGCGCATGGGCGACGGCAAGGTCCAGGACCTGATGCTGGGCGCGCTGCACGATCCCTTCGACAATGTCCATATGGGTGTGACGGCCGAGAACGTCGCCGCCAAATGGAGCATCAGCCGCGAGCAACAGGATACCCTGGCACTCGAAAGCCACCGCCGTGCCAGCCACGCGGTGAAAAGCGGCTATTTCAGCAGCCAGATCGTTCCCGTGACGATCAAGGGCCGCAAGGGCGATACGCTGTTCGATACCGACGAGCATGTACGTGAGAACTTGCAGGCGCAAGACCTGGACCGCCTGCGTCCCGGCTTCATCAAGGAAAACGGCACTGTTACCGCCGGTAATGCATCCGGCATCAACGACGGCGCCGCCGCCCTGCTCCTTGCTGAGCGCAGCATCGCTGAACAACGCGGCCTCAAGCCGCTCGCCAGACTCGTTTCCTATGCCCATGCCGGGGTGGATCCGAAATACATGGGTATCGGCCCGGTACCCGCAAGCCGCAAGGCGCTGGAAAAAGCCGGCCTCAACATCGGCGACATCGATGTCATCGAGGCGAACGAAGCTTTCGCGGCACAGGCGTGTGCAGTTGCCCAGGAACTTGGCTTCGATCCGGCCCGGGTTAACCCGAATGGCTCCGGCATCGCGCTCGGCCATCCGATCGGTGCAACCGGCGCCATCATCACCGTGAAGGCATTGCACGAACTCGAACGCATCAAGGGCCGCTATGCTCTGGTGACGATGTGTATCGGTGGTGGCCAAGGAATCGCGGCAATCTTCGAACGCATCTAAGGAGCAAGACATGATGAATGCTTCCGACAGTGCAGTTCAGAAGCTTCTTGCACATGAAGATATCCGGCACTGTCTGATGCGCTATGCCCGCGCCATCGATCGCTGCGATCCCGAGCTCCTGGGCGCCGTGTACTGGCCGGAAGCAACGGACAGTCACGGCAGCTTCGAGGGCACTGCAGCAGCGTTCATCGACTGGGTTATCCCGTTGCTGCGCGCGATGGATCAGACTATGCACTTGCTCGGCAATATCCTGATCGAGCTGGAGGGCGACAAGGCCGCCGTTGAAACCTATTTCACGGCGTACCACCGGATTCGCCGCCACGGCGGCGAGCCTTACGACGTCATCGTCTCCGGCCGCTACATCGACCGTATGGAGTGCCGCAACGGCGAATGGCGTATCGGCGAGCGTCGTGTCGTCTATGACTGGGTCCGCGAATTCGAAGATTCGTCGGATTGGAGCAAACCGGTACTGGGGCTGCGTTTCGAGTCGAACCGGATCGAAAACGACCCCAGTTATACGCTGTTTGGTGCCGCGCGTCCGATTCAATCCGCGTGACCTTCGGGACTGGTCCCCACCAAACGATCAAGAGCGACAGTCCGATGATGCGCTCCTGATGAATGCGAGGAGGCCGGGCGCAGGCTTCCGAGCTCCTCGCATGGCGTTCAGGTGATGCTGCGCGCAGCCCAGTGCCCTTCCGCAATCGCGACCTGGACGTCGCGCGGGGACAGGGCATCGCCGATCAGCAGCAGCCTCTCCCGCCGGTCCGCCAGGCTATCGTACAACGAGCGCAGCGACTGATTTTGCGTCACCAGCACCACCGCGTCGGCATCGATCTCCCGTGTCTGACCCTCTCCGGCCTGAAGCGGCCGCACATGACAGCTGCCGGCGCCGATCCGGACGAGCTGGTGCCGGACGAGCGCTTCGAACTGCCCCAATGCATAAAATCGTTCGAGCGCCGGAACATCGCGCCAGGTGCTCTGCACATAGGGGGTCATGCTTGGGGCCGACGTCAGGTAAGTAACACTCACGCCCTGCTTCATCAGGAACTCGACCACGGCAAGTGCTTCATAGTGGCCGACGGTGTCGAGCACGAGCGCAGTGGAGCCCTGTCGCAAGGGCTTGGCGCAGGTCAGGAGATCGTGGGAAGACAGCACATGCGGCTGATCGACCCCTTCTATCGGAGCGCCAGGATTGGCGATCTGGAAGCCGTCCATTCGCGGAGTCGAGCCTGTGGCGATAATGAATACGTCCGGCGCCTCTGCCAGAATATCATCTTCCGACATATAGGTCGACAGGCGAACCTCTACGCCCAGTCGATAGATCTCTGCTTCGAGCCAGTAGGTGATGTCTCCCAGCGTGTGCAGCGATGGGGCGAGGCGGGCGATATTCACCGCGCCGCCCAGTACCGGCTGCGCCTCAACCAGCGTCACCTTATGCCCCTGCAGCGCTGCGATACGGGCCGCTTCCATTCCGGCCGGGCCGCCACCAAGGATGAGCACCCTCTTCGGATAAGCGGACCGCTCGATCAGGTCTTCGTTCATCGAGGTTTCCACCCCGACCGCGGGATTGACTGCGCATCCCATGCTGCCCGCTCGGAACAAACCGCCGATGCAGCCCTGGTTGCAGGCGATACAGGGCCGAACCTGGTCGGCCCGCCCCTCGCGCGTCTTGCGCACCAGGTCGGGGTCCGCAATCTGGGCCCGTACCATCGATACGAGGTCGGCCTCGCCGGTCCGCAACACCTGGTCCACTTCCTCGAGGGTACGGAACCGCCCCGAGACGATACGCGGGACCTTGGCGACCGAAGCGATATCGGCCGTGGACGGGAGCTCATAACCGGTCGGGTTCTGCATCGACCCGACCATGGTGTCCATCCGGAAGTAATCGCCTTTCGATACGTCGACAAAATCGATCAGTCCTTCGTCTTCCAGGCGCCGCAGAATCAGCTTGTTTTCTTCCTCGCCGATTCCGCCTGGCGCCTGGCTCGCGCCAAGCCGGACGCCGACCGCGAACTCGGGCCCGACAGCGGCACGCACCGCGCGCATCGTTTCCAGTAAGAAGCGGCAGCGATTGTCGAAGCTGCCGCCATATTGATCGCTGCGGTTGTTATAGCAGGGAGAGAGGAACTGGTGGAAGAGATAGCCGTGGCAGGCATGGATTTCAATGCCATCGAGACCGCCCTGCTGGCATGCGAGCGCCGCGGTCACGAATGCCTGTCTTACTTCGGCAATTTCGGCAAGCGACATCGGCCGTCCTACCACGCCCCAATAGCCCGGGATGTCCGACACCGCCAACGGCGGCCCGCCGTCGTAGGCCGGATACAAATTCCCGCCGTGCCACAGCTGCTGGAAGATCCGCATGCCGTAAGGGCGTACAGCGTCCATTAGTTGGCGAAAACCGGGAACGATGTCGTCCCTGAACAGTGCCAGGTCCAACCGGCTCGACGAATGCACGCTGCCCGCTTCCAGTATCGTCAGGCCGCAACCGCCCTTGGCGCGGGACACGTGATAGGCAATGAAGTCCTCGCCGATCCCCGCTTTGGCATAGCCGGTATCATGGGCTGCACGGACCACCCGGTTGGGGATGACAACCCGGCCGATCGTGATCGGTTCGAATACACGCTGCAGGCTTGATGCGGAATTCATGACCATTCCTTTCAAGGAATGAGGGTGGGACTGTATGTCGAAGAGGTCGACAGCAATTTAGCCGCGAAGAAATTATCAGGGGCCTGCACCTCGAGTTAGCATAAGGAGGATTTTTGAGCGGGGTGCAGGGCCTGAGACCTTCGACAACGAGGTAGTACAGGGCACGCGCGACTTGCCAGTCGCTGTGCCCTGTATACGTGGTCACTTCAATGCGTCGAGCTCGGCGCCAATGCTGGCGGCGAACCGTGCCGCGTCCACGCCATTGATCACGCGATGGTCATAACTCAGCGAGACGGGAAGCATCAAGCGCCAGTCGACCTCTCCGCCGGCGCCCATGCGGGGCTTCCACTGCGACCGCGTCACCCCTAGAATCGCGACTTCCGGCGCATTGATGATTGGTGTAAATGCAGTGCCTCCGATATGCCCAAGCGAGCTGATCGACATACATCCGCCCACCATATCTTTCATCGGCAAGCCCTTTTCGCGCGCACGTGTTGAAAGTCCTGCCAATTCGTCAGCCAGCTGCATGGGAGTCTTCCGATCACAGTCACGCAACACAGGCACCAGCAAGCCGGAAGGAGTATCGACTGCGACTCCGATATGAAAATACTTTTTCATGATCAGCCGCTTGCCGCTTTGATCAAGCGACGCGTTGAATTTCGGGAAGCGTGCGAGCAGCGAGGCCACTGCTTTGATCAGAAACGGAAGCAGCGTGACCTTTACGCCGGTGTTTTCAACCAATTCCTTCCGAAACGCCTCAAACGCCGTGATATCGATCTCCTCATGATGTGTCACATGTGGAATGACAACGCTGTTGCGAGACAGATACCCAGAGGTTAACGCCTGAATTCGAGAAAGTGGAACCGCTTCTATTTCGCCGAATTCAGCAAAATCAGCGCTTGGCCATGGCGGTAGATCTAATTGAAGGAACCGAGGGGAAGAATCATTCATAACGTGCGCTCCCTTAGCCGATCTCGCACATTACATCGCCGACTTTGTAGACCTCTCCTGCCACCGCAATGATCTTCACGGTACCAGTTGCTGGCGCATCGACCTCTTGCACCGATTTGTCGCTTTCCAGCGCATAAAGCGGTTGACCTTCTTTCACGCTCGCGCCATCAGCGACCATCCATTCAACGAGTGTGCCCTCTTCCATGGAGAAGCCGATCTTGGGGAAAAATACCTGAGTTGTCATGCATACCTCGCTGATTTAATTGACCATCAATTCAATGCGGATTATCGTTACGACCCCGCGTTCGGCTAACCGGGAGCATCAATATCGCCTGAATAATTACGGCTTGTAACGCTCTCGAACCGATCGTTACGAAGAATGGTAGGTTCTTCATCATGCGAAGTATTGATGCGATACGACAGCCGAGTTTTAATGTGCAGAGAACGGATATCAGCGTACCGGCCGTTATTGCGCACAAGCGTAAGCGCCTGCGGCGGCGCGGCTGCTCATCCCGACCCTGCTACAGATCCACGACGAAATTGGCTGTCGTCTTATCTCGCAGCTCTTCCAGAGTGACTCCGGGTGCCAGTTCCGTCAGTCGGAAAGATGCTCCCTTGCGGTCGGACCTTTCGAACACTGCCAGGTCGGTGACGATCATATCGACCACGTTGGACCCGGTTAACGGGAGGCCGCATTCAGGTATGAACTTGTGCGCACCTCCCTTTGACACATGCTCCATCAGAACAATGATGCGCCGGGCGCCGGCCACCAAGTCCATGCCGCCGCCCATGCCCTTAACCTTTTTGCCAGGAATCATCCAATTGGCAATATCACCTTTTTCCGAGACTTGCAGGGCACCCAGGATGGACAGATTCATATGGCCGCCCCGGATCATGGCGAAGCTGGCGGCCGAGTCCACGAAAGCAGTGCCCGCGAGTTCGGTAACGGTTTGCTTGCCCGCGTTAATGAGGTCAGGGTCAATTTCGTCTTCGGTAGGAAAAGGACCGATTCCCAACATGCCGTTTTCTGATTGAAAGGTGATATCGACACCGACCGGGACATGGTTCGCCACCAAGGTGGGTACCCCAATGCCAAGGTTCACGTAGAAGCCGTCTTGCAGTTCTTGGGCGGCACGCGCCGCCATCTGGTCACGCGTCCACACGGATGCTTCCTCCTGCACTTGTCGTACGTTGTTCAATCCGTTTTTCATAGTTCCGACCTTGAATCAGTCGGTGCACGTAGACGGATGGGGTGTGAACATGATCCGGATCGATGCCCCCTGCTTCGACAATGTCCTCGACTTCCGCAACCGTAACGCGGCCGCACGTTGCAACGATGGGGTTGAAGTTACGGGCAGTCTTGCGATAGACGAGATTGCCGCGCGTATCAGCTTTCCATGCCTTGACGATTGCCAGGTCAGCGGTAAGACCAGTCTCGAGGAGGTATTCCTCGCCGTTAAAATACTGGCGCCTCTTTCCTTCGCCAACGACAGTACCGACGCCGGTACGGGTATAGAAGCCGGCTATTCCCGCACCACCGGCGCGGATGCGTTCGGCTAGCGTACCCTGGGGATTGAATTCGATATCTACTTCGCCGCTCAGGTATTGGCGTTCGAATTCCTTGTTTTCGCCGACGTAGGAGCTGATCATCTTGCTAACCTGGCGCGTCTGGAGCAGCATTCCAAGGCCGAAATCATCGACACCAGCATTATTCGAGATAATCGTCAAGTTGCGCACGCCACTATCACGGATGGCCGCAATCAGGTTTTCTGGAATGCCACATAATCCAAACCCGCCTGCTGCAATAGTCATGCCGTCGAATAATAAACCGTCAAGCGCGGTGGTTGCATCCCTGTATATCGTTTTCATATGGATCATTACCTCGATGTAGATCCCATTGATTGTTGGAATCCCGGACGGAAAAAAATCAGACACCCTCTTTTAGGGTACTTCCATGAAACGATCATATGGTGGCCTGGGTTCGCCGTCTTGATTCAATACGACAGAGAAAAGCAGACTGATCCGTTGCCGCACGATGGGCTTGAAGACCAAAAGCCGGTCAAGAATTCCGAATTACACATTACGATTCGGCGCTGAAGTTCCGGCGCATAGACTCTTCACGGCGCGTCCGGTCTTGACAATGTGCGACACAGGTGTCGTAGTACACCATAAACATCGCAAACTCACACAACACGCGTCGTCTCTCTTGACACATGGCGGCGAAATTGAGATAAATCGTTTTGCGTAAAACAAAAAAGTGCATCCGGTCTGCTGGGGCAACGTGCCCGGAATTGTAAGAAATCTACTATGTTCCTTACTTTTTCAGGGCTTCCTCAGGAAGAACCGGCATCTGAAGCACGACTCGCAGCCCTAAAAACCGTATTCATTTTTGGTTGCCAGGAGACAAAAAATGTATCAATTGGACGGAACACCGGGTGATCACACCCACGCCTGCCCTGTCGAACACGACGATTCATATGTACGTGTCGACGTTCTCAGATATTCTTTCTACGATACGGTCCGGTCCCTGGGAGGCGACCCGGTCCAACTGATGTCCGCCGTCAAGATCGATCCAGCAGTGCTCCAGCAGCCCGGAGGCAAGCTGAGCTATCGGGCAATGATTGACTTGTTTGAATACGCAGCACACGCGCTCAGGTGCCCGGACTTCGGCCTCAGACTGGCACGCCAGACGAAGAATGCCCTTGCCGTTCTGGGCCCTCTCGAGACCCCGATGCGCAATGCAAGGACGCTAGGCGAGGCTTACGATTACTGCACAAGCCATGTCAATGTGTACAGCACGGCAATACACGCCAGCCGTGAGCGCGATCAGTGGAACGGCCGCGACTATCTGCTGGTCGATGTCTTGCTTAATGGCGTAGAGCATCCGCGCCAAGTCATCGAACATGCGATCGGGCTTTCTTACATCGCCTTCCTCTCTCTCTGTGATGCGAAAATACTGCCGACAGAAGTCTGGTTCACGCACAGTGCGCCAAAGTCCTGCGCAAGTCATGCCGAGTTCTTTGGCACGTCAGTGAAGTTCAACATGCCGTATAACGCCATCTACCTCGGCTGCGGCGTTCTCAACAGGCCTATCGAAAATCGCAACGCTCAAGTGTTCCAGACGGCGGACGGCCTCATCAACGAACAATTCCCGGCGATGGCGTCCTCGGTCAGCCGGCAGGTCCGGGTCGTCCTGGCAAAACTGCGTCTAGGCGAATCCTGCAGCCAAGTGCTGGTGGCAGATATGCTGGGAATGCATTCGCGGACACTGCAGCGTCGCTTGCGTGCTGAGGGAAAGACCTTCGAAGAAATAGTCGATGCTGCACGAAGGGAAATTGCCTTGCGCAACCTGACCGACGAGCAGGTGTCGTTAACGCAGATTACGGAAAAACTTGGCTACAGCGAATCGTCCGTCCTTACACGCAGCTGCCAGCGCTGGTTTTCGCGCTCCCCTCGGCAGATTCGCAAAGCAGCCCAACCCACTATCCTGTCGCGTCTGTCAGCGATGTCCTTGCCTGATCGCCAGACGGCCAACTGCTATCCGCAAAGCGTCGGCAAGCTGAGCGCAGCCTAAGGTCAAGGCGCGGGACTGGCAATGCGTCCATCAAGCGTATTGCCAGCCTTGCCCCTCTAAAACCCAATTTCGATTGCGGGTGTCATGCAATATGGCAGCCGCAGTACACCGTCGATTCATGCCGCTATTGCGGAGAAACATACCCTGTCATTTCTTGCATCTATCTGGCACAGGGTCAAGGTAACCCCGACGGCCGCACTTTCACTCGAGTTCCGATTAGTTTTCCTGCCCAGCGGTGCGGTCACCGTGCGGTTCGATTTGCCAGAGCACTATCTGTCGTGGAACAAGGTTGCTTGCTGATTTCGTCGCGCAAAGGATGAGCATTGACGCAAGATGACGGATGCAACGACGGCTCGCGAACATCGCCACAAGTATAAGTACGCGCAATTTTCGGACGGTACAAGATGGCAGGTGGGAATCGTGTATACCAGTGCGCCATGAAGTTTGCCGCAGGCACGGCAGCAACGGCAGAGCGCACTTCCTGATCTTCTCTTCGTGTCGCGTCTAATGCATTCCGGCACTCAAAAGATGTGGCTGGCCCAATGCGCACGAAGGTGCGTAACGGCCTAAAGGCCCGCGCCCAGGTATCTAAGCGCGGTCCATAACAACGAATCAGCGAATCCCGTCCGCAGCCATTGCGTCGGCAGTGTAGTAAGTCGACGGCTTCCGCGGAATTGTGTGCCACCCGCCTGTCTCCGCTGCACTGACCTGTTCGACGTACGCTCCGGTACCCAAGTCGTATGTCGTGAACATATCGGTCCCTTGCGCTTCGACTTCATACATCGGGTAAGGGTAGACCATGTTGACCCGGTGTACCTTACCTGTGGCGTCATAACCGTCACTCAGCCCGGCACCCGGAGCATCCTCGTCGAAATACATCCTCCGCTTGGCGTAAATGTGACGCACGCCTTTCTTCGGCACCGCCTCGACAACCCAGACACGATGCAACTCCCAGCGCACGCAATCGGGGTTGAGATGATTCGGCTTCAACCGCACTTTGTTCGTGCATGATCCGCCAGCCTGCATCTTGAAGGTGTTATAGGGAATAAACATCTCCCGCTTGCCCACCAGGGTAAAGTTGAAGCGGTCCAGGGCCCCCGCGAACGCACGCGCGTCGTCCATCGTCGAGGCACCTCCCGCCTGGGGATTGGGAGTATCGTATGCCAAGTCTGGAGACAGCTTGACGCGGCGTTGCCCGGGCAGATATTGCCAGACACGCGTACTGCCGGATCCCATTTTAGTGGACTCAAGTATCAGCAACTTTTCCCCTGCCTTGCGCGCTGGCGCCGTTGAGTCGTGTCGATAGTTGAAGAAGTCGGTTCCCTTCGGCACCGGCCCTGTCAGCTTTGCGTTGTAGAAGGGTGAAGAATACGCTGCAATCTGGCTTCCCTGGAGGATAGGATTCCCGCCGGCGTCAACGACCCAAGCCTCGAAGCGCGCCGTCCAGCTTTCTGGTGCCGAATACTTGACGACGTGGTTCCACATGACTTCAATACCTTTTTTCGGTATCGGGAAGGGAACTCCGCTAAAGCAGCCCTCCAGGGCAAGTTCATCGTCGACAGCCTTGCACGATGTCGCGTTTTTTATCGAGTTATCCTGCACCCATTTCGGATATACCATCGTCCTGTGGCTGGGATAAACATCCAGCCGGAACGTCTGGTATTTACGCAGCATGGCTTTTACGCCGTCGCTCAGTTGGTCAGCATACTTGTCCATGTTCTTGGCATCAATCGAAAACATCGGCTTTTCATCTGCGAACGGGTCTGGACGCACGCCGGGTTTTTTCGGATCGTAGCTTGCCGGAACCTTGATCTGCCCGGTGTACGCCGGTATCGTCCCATCCTTGTTGCCAGCTTTCTCTGCCCCCCATGGCAGCAAACTCGCGCCCAACTGCTTGACCTCTTCAGCGCTTGGCGCGGCATAAGCCGTAGCGGTGAAGCTCATAGCCACCGCAGCGGCCATTAATCGATTCCGGTGATTCATGCAAAGTCTCCTCTTCTGTCAGAATGTAGTTATAAACATTGACTTACATCGCCGTTGGTCCGTCTGTTTGCTGGACGGGGCGACAAGCTATATTCAGGACTACAGGATGGATCGAGTCATTGCTTCGGTATTGACCGGTTGCGACAACTTCCTGGCACGTAGCAACCGTGTGGCTGCCCGACGGGTGTATCGAACTGTTTTTGTATTGAAACCAAATTGTTGGAACCGCCCAGCCGGAAGATCGATGCCTGTTCATTGTTAATCCTCACTTCATCTAACGTCCGGCGTTGCGTCCACCCTCGCTTTGCCGTTCGGCTCGCCCAGGAGGGTGGCGACATCGCGATCGATTACGCGGGCGCGCTACCTCGCTCAATCTGGCAGGCGGTTGCGCCATCAAGGCCCAGCACATGGATCAGGCGTCCAAAGCCAATCCAGGATCCGATGGAAAACCCCATTTCCACCACCTCGCTGTCACTCAGTACCGCCTTTGCACGGCTCCAAAAATCATCGTTGAAAGCCATACCGTCGGGGTCAAGTCCCATGAGTTCGGCGTATTCGATTACAACCCGCTCGCGTTCAGTAAAAATATCGCTGTCGCGCCATTTCGCCACGTTGAGGTAGAACGCTTCGTCGGGCGCCGGTCCATTGCCGACGACCGAGGTGTGGCCTGCAGCGCCGATCGACTCCAGATAGCCGGGTACATCACGAGCCGAGCGCCATGTCTTGCACATTGCGCAGCCGTTGATCTGCGCCGTCCTGACTCTGGCAGCTTCGAACTCACGCAGAGAAAACGTCGAGTGAACGTAGACCGACTTGGAGAAATCCGCGCCCGCGCGGGCAATCTCGACCGCATGCGCTGACATTAGGTAAGCCATCGGCGTGGCCGCATGGGTTTCTGGTATATGAATACGCATTGGTAGTCTCCTGTATGGTGAGAGTTGAAAGCAGCCCACGCCGAACTTCGGCAGCGGCCGAACGTGAACCTGAGCCATGTGAAGTATTGCGGGGAGACCTGGCGCCGTATTGACCGTGTGCGTCAAGAACGGCATGGCCGATAGGCCAGAATAGAAATGGAAAGCCAGCCTTTGCTCGTCTGGTCGCCTTTGTTCAATGGCCTTGCACGGTGCAAGCCGGTCACAAGGAGTACGCGCCGTTCGTTCCGACTGAAGTTTGCCATGCACAACGAGCCAGTCGTCCAGTGCCGAGCGGCTGTGAAAGCGGGTCGAACAGTCTGGCGTCACCTGGTGGAAAAGCAATGTTTCTCTCGAACGGCGGGTCCTTGCTCCGTTGAGTTCATCCCGGCTTGCACTATACGGCAGCTCTGGGCCGTGTCAGACCGCATCAATTCGTCGTCGCGACGAACTGGCAAAAATATGGTTCTCAACGGGAGAAGGCTAACGCAGCAATGTGGATGAAAGTGCAGCTAGCGCAAACGCACCATTCGCCGCCGAGCTGAACGAACTCGTGCAGTGTTATCCTACAGGCAATTCTTTCTGCTCATTCCGTTCTGCGCACCAAGCTGTGAATTCGCTGATGCGCGGATGGTTCGAGAAAAGCGCCTCCCACAGCATTTCAGCCATTGCTTCGATCGACGCGTCGCCAGAGAAGTTGAGTTTGTGGTAGCAGGAGTGCAGGATGAAGCGATCCATCATCGTCACGATGAGAACAAACTTGGAGCGGGCTACCGGGCGTACTCGCACTTCCTGGTTGCCTGCAATGTTTACGAGCACACGATCGTAGACACGTGCAAGGTAGGACGCGTATTCTGCCGCAAAGCGAGCTTCCGTGGTGATTGCCTCCTGGAATACGCAAGCGAGCGAAGGATTGGCGGAAACACTGTCGACCCGGCACTGCACCCAGTGCTGGATAATTTCCAAGGATGGGGACTGGAACGCGTCCAGTTCTTTGAATCGATGCACGTCTTGCCTACCGGCCTCGCGCTTAGTAATTGCCCATGCGATGTCGAGCTTGTCATTAAAGTGCAGGTAAAACGTGGCACGGTTGGCCTGCGCATGCTTCATTATTTGCTGGATACTTACTTCCTTGAATCCAAACTCTGCAAACAAGGCATAAGCGGAGTCCATCAGACGCTCGCGGGTCAGCTGCTTTCCTGCATCGCGAATCGAAATTTTCGGTCTTAACATTTAACGCTCAAATCCAAAGCTACGGTGCAGAACATATTACTTGGGAAGGGATGAAATGCAAGAACGGTACACCAGATACTTGCCTTTTTGAACCGTAACGTTGGAAAGGCGGCCGTGGACCGGCGGCCGCGCGACTTTCGAAAGAAATATAGAGCAGCGAAAGATCAGATGACTATTTCACCGACAAGATTCAGGAAGCCCCCATCCACGACATAGTCTTGGCCGGTGCAGTAGGATGCCTCGTCTGATGCAAGGAACAGAACCATGTTGGCGACCTCTTCCGGCCGGCCGAAACGCTTGATCGCCTGAAGTCTCGGCGCTGGCGCACCAGCAGTCATCGATGTATCCATCGTGCCCGGCAACACCGCGTTGACCCGGATATTGTCATCGGCCAGGTCAAGGGAGGCTGCGCGCGTAAAGCCACGTACGGCAAACTTGCTCGAGACATAGTGGGACAACTTTGGAAGTCCGACCAGTCCTGCGGTACTGGCGATATTGACGATCGAGCCGCCGCCCGATTTACGCATGGAACCGATCACCGCCCTCGTTCCAAACATCGAACCAAATTGGTTGACCTCAATCATGCGCCGATAAGCCTCATCGGTCATTTCATCGAGGGACATCATCGCGACGATTCCTGCATTGTTGACCAGCACGGTCACGGGACCATACTCGGCCTCCGCCTTTGCAACAGCCGCGTTCCAGTCTTGCGAACTGGTGACGTCAAGCTGGACAAAGACCGCGTTAGGTCCAAGTTCGACGGCCAAGGCCGTCCCCTGTCCAGTGTCGATGTCGCCAATCACCACCTTCGCGCCTTCCGCAACAAAGCGCCGTGCGCAGGCGGCACCCAGGCCGCGCGACGCGCCACTGATCAATGCAACTTTCCCAACCAGCCTACCTTCGCTAACGGTCATTACGCATTCCTTCCGATTTCAATTAAAGAATTGCCGCTCAGGCTGCCAGATACGCGTTCATCGGAATCAATCCAGCGTTTTCATCAGCTCTGTCGAATATCCCCGGAGTTCGCCGAACCGACCCTCCTTGACTTTGCGCGCCCAGTGCGCATCGGCCAACATCCCCCGTCCTACCGCCACCAGATCAAATTCGCCCCGATCCAGGCGTTCTGCGACTTCGCGAATTGTTCTGGACGTGGCCTCGGACACCGCGCCGCTTTCAATGTCCATGAACAAGTCGGTTGACAGGCCAACAGAGCCGACCGTGATGGTCGGCTGACCAGTAAGCTTCTTGACCCAGCCTGCAAGATTAAGCTCGCTGCCTTCGAACTCGCGCTCGTAGAAGCGGCGCTGCGAGCAGTCGAAGATATCAACACCCGCATCCGTAAGCGGTGCGAGCCATTGTTCCAGCGCGTCCGGAGTTTGCGCCAACCTCACGTCAAAGAATCCATTCTTCCATTGGGAGAGACGGAACATGAGGGTGAAGTCGTCACCGACAGCGCGGCGGGTCGCGCTGATCACTTCCGTAGCGAACCGGGTACGTTCGCGAAGTGTGGATCCGCCGTAGCGGTCCGTACGCTTGTTTGTTGCCTCCCAGAAAAAGGAGTCGAACAGATAACCGTGGCCGCCATGGAACTCAATAGCGTCAAAGCCAAGGCGCTGCGCGTCGACAGCAGCTTTGACAAACGCAGCCACCACGTCAGCAATGTCTTCTTCCGTCATAATCCGGCCACCATCGAGCCCTGGTCCAATCAATCCCGACGGGCTTTCAAGCTCCCTGCAGTGAGGCGAATCCGGGAAATTGAAGTCCGCGTTACCGCCGACGTGCCAGAGCTGAGGCGCCATCGCCGCCCCCGCGGCGTGGACGTCAGCGATAACCTTTTTCCAGGGCTCGAGCGCGTCCCCATAAAACGATGGAACAGTATCTACATTCCGGGCAACTGGCCGATCGATATAGACACCTTCTGAAATAATCAGGCCGACTTCGCCTTGGGCACGCCGGGCGTAATAGGCAGCGACCTCATCGGTAGCCTTTCCGTTCGGCGAGAAATAGCGCGTCATCGGCGACATGACGATGCGGTTGCGCAGTTTTAGCTTTTTGTACTCAAATGACGAGAATAATGACTGCAGAGCGATCTCGGACATACTGACTCCAGTGTTACGGCCTCGTAGCGGCCTTCGTTTGAATTTGCTTTCACCACTTACAAGAAAGGCGCCCAGGAACCGCTGGCCGATGCGCGCCGGTCGCTGTATCGCTTACCTGAACAAGGCGGCCCGGCCACGTCCGACAGGTAAGACTGAAAAACGCCCTTTAATAAGCCTTACAATCTTTAAAAGCTTGTCTTATAGGTAAAAGTAACGTTGTCGCGATCCCAAAGGTTGGAAGTAGAATCCAGGACCATGTTATTCCTGATGGTTTTCTTGTCCATGTAGTGGGCAAAAACCAGCGAGAAGGTGTGTGCGTTGTTGTACTCTGCCGTCACGCCCAGGCTAACCGATCCATTCCCCTCGTAGCCGCCGAAGAAAACTGGCGCAGTACCCTTCAACGTCTTTGTAAAGAAGATCGGCACAGACAAATCAACACCGTTGAGTGCCTGGGTCCACTTTGGCTCAACCTTGGCACTAAGGGTCCAGGAGTCCTTGGTGGCGCATGCAAGTTGGTTAGGCAAGCCACTGCAGGCAAAATCCACTGAATTGTAGTTTTGACTATTCGCCCGTACCTTGTCCAGGCGGCTATAGGTGACTTCCCCCATCCAGGCCATGGAATCGAACAGCGGCGTTTCGCCTGCATATCCCAGCACGTTCACAAGGGCGTGCCAGGTATCGCCAATCGGCGCGTTTCCCACTGTTGTCGCCCCGGTGGCAAGGAGCGCGGTATTCTTGCGATGAACGAGCTCGGACCCGACAGAAATACCTGCGATCTGCGTTGCATAGCTGATGCCAGTTAAGGTCGTCCGCTTTGCTGAATAGTCCAGCCCCAGACTGCTAAAGTCCTGCGCTAACGCGAAAACTGGGAACTTGTCGGTGTATTCCCGATAGTAGAAGCCGAGGGTGCCTTTTGCAGCGGCCGGACTCCAGCGTGCCATCAAGCCCCAGTCCCCGCGGTCGTCACGCGGTTTGGCAATAGTCCCCACAAAGGGCAACGCGCCCCCAATGACCGTCCCGCCACCCATGGTCAACCAGTCATAGTTTCCCCAATAGGTCCCGCCGTCCGCCAAAGGTGATCCGCGCCAATCGAGCAGATATTGACCCGAGATCGCAAGCGTGTCGGACAATTGGGTAGTGAAGGAAATCTGATTCAAAGGTTTGAACAGTTCCTTGGCCTCGATACCAGGCGTTGCTTGGGATTTGCGCGTGTCGACTGGGCCTTGGGAGTAACTGACACCGTGAATTGGTGTGAATAAGGATTCACCCCAATAAAGATTGTGCTGACCGGCCTTGACGTTGGTTGTGACACTCCCAACCGTGAACTTACCGAATACAAAAACGTCGAGGAGTTCCCCGGAAGGGCCACGATTCCAGCGCGTGGTATAGTCGGTGTAACGCGCATTCGGATAAGCTGCGATTGTGCCGACTTTTTCGCGCCTGTCATATGCCGAGTCGTTCCAGGCCTGGGCGCTGAGGCGGAAGCCGAAGTCTTCCTTGTAGACGACATCGAATTCCGACAGCAGATCGAGTCGGTTGGTAATGACATCGCCTTTATCGAATTTCAAGGTCGAATTGGACATTCCTGGAGTATTCGCGATTGCCGAGTCTGGATCCTTGGTCCGGAATCCCAGGTTATAGCGGATGGAGTTATCCCAGCGGATACTCAGATCAGGATTTCCTGTCTTTATTTCAATCGCATAAGCCGGTGCGGGCACTATAAAACAAAGCATAATGGCCTGCGCCAGCGTGTTCTTAACCGTCACTTTTTTTGCGGATACGTGTCTCAAAGTATTCTCCTAGTTTTTACTGCGCATCACGAACAAAGCCAGTGTCACAGCGGGCTGCTTTGCACCGATATGCTCAGTCTAATATTGCTCGCAAAAGTAAAATTGACCGATCACGACAAATTTCGGTAGCAGATCGGAATCGTCCAGTCCAGAGCAAGCACGACGACGCAGGTTGTAACGTAGGGAAAACGGTGTTGGCATCCGTGTCACATCGGTAACCGTGCAAATGCTCGCCAGAGTCAGCCATGACGGCTAGCGCGCACGGTGCGCTGAACTACATCGCGAAAAATCAGCGCGCCGACAGCGGTGCTGCCTCCATAAACGACCGAACATTACCTGGCGATGCTTGAGCATGAGGCTGGCAAGCTAACTTTGCTGGCGAAAGAAAGCTGGGATATGAGCCGTGAGGCGCGGCTTGGCTGGATCGAACCTGAGAACGCAAAGCGGCCGCTGGCGCATCAGTGCGAGCCGGCCGGGGTGCCTTCATCGAGCGCGAGTCGGTGGATGGGTAAGGTGAACGGCAGCTGCGCGACGCCACGATCGTCGCCGCACGCGCTGCCAATGAACGAATATATCTTCGATCTTCAAGGGACCGTTTAGTGTCCTGTAAGTTTTCGCATAATTTTCGCCAGTTCCGCTATCAGATCAACACTTCGCCTACGACATTCAGATAGCCGCCGTCGACCACATATTCGCTCCCTGTGCAAAATGAAGCGTCATCAGATGCCAGGAAAAGAACCATTGCTGCGACCTCCCGCGGAAGGCCCATGCGCTTGATGGCCTGCAGCTTCGGAGCAGAAGTAGCGCCCACGTTCATCGGCGTGTCAATCATCCCGGGGTGTACTGAATTAACCCGGATGTTGTCCGATGCCAAGTCGATCGATGCGGCCTTCGTCCATACCTCTGATCGCAAATTTGGTGGCGGTATAGCCGGAAAGTTTCTCCAGACCGGCGAAGCCGGCAACACTCGATATATTGATGATCGATCCTCCCCTTGCCTTTCGCATTGAACCGACAACAGACCGCATTCCCAGAAATGGTCCAATCTGGTTCACGTCGATCAGTCTTCGATACTCAGTTTCCGTCATTTGATCAATGTTCGCCAAGGCAACGATTCCCGCATTATTGACGAGAACATTGATGGGACCGAAAGCTGCCTCGGCCGCGGCTACTGCGTTCTTCCATTGCTCTTCGTTGGCGACGTCGAGATGAACGAACAGAGCGTTTTCGCCAATCTCTTTCGCAGTGGCCCGTCCTTCTTTATCGCTAATATCGCAGATGACGACCTTGGCGCCTTCCGCAGCGAGCAATCGTGCATGTGCCGCTCCCATTCCAACTGCGGCTCCTGTAATGATCGCTACCTTACCGGCAACACGTTGTCCCGTTATTTTCATTTTTCTTTCCGTGATTGAATGTATATGGATACGTCGGGTAATACTCATCAAGCGCCATTTGTGTTCCAGATGAGATTGAGCGATATCAGTCCGCCGACCAGGCCGGTCTCGATCTCCAGACTGGCGCCTGGGCGAACGCTGAAGTCCGGTATGCTTTTCAGCCACTCCTCCATGAAAATCTGAACTTCTTTCCGCGCCAAATGTTGACCTGGGCAGATATGCGGCCCGCTACCGAAAGTCATATGCGGACAGCTCTTGCGCTCAAAGTCGACCATGAGGGGATCCGAAACGATCGAATCGTCCATCCCGTAGAGCATCGTCGGGCCCTGGACCATGTCGCCATGACGAAGCTGTACTCCGCACAGTTCGGTGTCGGTCGCAACACGCCTTCCAACAGCGACCATACCGTAGCGCCTGATTAACTCCTCAGTGGCAGGTTTTAACAGTTCCGGCCGCTCGATGAGCTGCCGCCGCTGCGCAGGATGACGTGCCAGAAACAGTGCGCAGAAAGCCAGCAGGTTGGCGACTGTATCGAGTCCCCCCAGCAGGATATTGAGAGAAAACCGCAGTGCTTCGTCCTTCGTAATTTCCTGACCGCTGATGCTGGCAAGTGCCAATCGGGAAAGAAGATCTTCCCCTGGTTCCGCCCGCCGCTTGTCTATCCACGTGCTGAGGTACTGCCGGATCTCACCGTGCGCCCACGCACGTTGTTCGGGTGACTCAGGGCGTGTCGACATTTTCCCCAAGGGCATTAGTGTGCTTCGATCTTCCGGTGGGAGTCCCATGAGGTCGAGAAAAATCTCGACAGGTAACACGGTCGCGAAATCCTCCACAAACTCGCACTCGCCTTGTGGAAGAAGCTTTTCCACTAAATGTGCCGCCCGCTTTCTGACTTGTCCTTCAAGATGGCCAAGGTTCGCCGGCATAAGTGGGCGTAGCATGACGCTGCGATATGCGAGTGACGCCGGCGGATTCATTTCCTGCGGAATCAGCGCGTTGCCACGGGACCCGTTAGGAGGAATGAAGATGTCCTCGCTGGAAAAGCGGGAGTAATCGGAATACACTTTCTCAATGTCGGCACCGTTCAGCACGACCCAATGTCCACGGTTGCGCGGCGTCCAGAAAATTCCTGATGGGGCCTTTTCTTTCAGTGCAAGCCATGCCACCTGGAGATCGTCAAACGACCCGCCAATGTTGTAGCAGTCAAAGTCAAGGACCAAATGCGGCGGTACATGATCAGGGCGCGTTGCGAGCGCAGCGTTCTCGATGCTTGTGTCCATAATGGATCACCCTTTTATTGATTATGGGTAACAGCATGTAATGAGCCGCCGCTAGGCGGCTTTCAGGAAATACTTAGCGAACTCCGGAAGCAGCAAGCGAGTCTGAGGTGTAGTAACTGGAAGGTTTTCGCCCAATCAGGTACCAACCACCAGTTTCGGTTGCACCGACTGCCTCGTTATATGTTCCAGTTGCCAGATCGAAACTGGCAAATCGGTCGGTCGCCTGCGCTGGCGCTTCGTAGAACGGATAAGGGAATACCATGTTGACCCGGTATGGCTTGCCTACGGCATCGTAGCCGTCGCTGATGCCTGCGCCCGGCGCATCCTCGTCGAAGTACATGATGCGCTTGGAGTAAATATGGCGTACGCCTTGCTTCGGCACGCCCTCCACTACCCAGACACGGTGCAATTCCCAGCGCACGCAATCAGGGTTCAAATGCTTCGGGGTCATCAATTGCGCATTCGAACACTGCCCTCCGGCCTGCATTTTGAAGGTATTGTACGGAATGTACATTTCCTTCTTGCCAATCAGCTTGAAGTCGAAACGGTCGAGTGCACCTGCGAACGCACGCGCATCATCCATCGTCGAGGCGCCCCCCGACTGAGGGTTGGGCGTATCATAGGCCAGGTCGGGGGACAATTTTACGCGGCGCTGCCCAGGGAGATATTGCCAGACGCGGGTTCCGCCTGGGCCCATTGCCGTGGATTCGAGAATGAGCAGCTTCTCTCCCGCCCTGCGCGCGGGGCCGGTCATATCGGCACGAAACTGGAAAAAGTCCGTACCTTCAGGATTCGGGCCCTCCCGTTTTTCATCGAAGAAAGGCGAATTGTAGGCGGCGACTTGGTCTGCCTGGAGAGTCGGCGCGTTCGACCCGCCAACTACCCATGTCTGAAAGCGGCCGGTCCAGCTTTCGGGAGCGGAGTATTTCACCACATGATTCCACATTACCTCGCTGCCCGACTTCGGAATCGGGAACGGCACTCCACCATAGCAACCCTTCAAAGTCAGGTTGTTGTTGACGGCTTGGCACGATGTCGCGTTCTTAATGGAATTATCCTGCACCCATTTCGGATAAACCATCGTGCGATGACTAGGATATACGTCGATCCGAAAACTTGGATATTTTCGCATCATTGCCATTACACCAGGGCTTAACCTGCCAGCATGCTGCTCCATGTTCTTGGCATCAATCAAGAGAAGCGGCTTCTCATCCGCAAACGGGTCAGGACGAATACCTGGCTTTTTCGGGTCGTAAGCGGCGGGCACCTTGACCTGGCCTGTATAAGCCGGAACCGTTCCCGCAGCGTTTCCCGCCTTCTCTGCGCCCCAAGGCAGCAGCGATGTGCCAAGTTGCCTGATTTCCTCCGGTTTCTGCGCGGCATTCACCGTAGAGGAAATGCTCAAGGCCACTGCTCCGGCCAAGACTCGAATTCGATGATTCATATATGTCTCCACTTAGATTATAGTTGGAACGACGAAGTAACGTTGCCACGATTCCCATGGTCTTGCGATACCACCAAATCCAGAACTGCATGCGTACTCGTCACGGCGCGACTCCATGCGAATGCTATGCTGGATCGTCTTCCATGCAACGGTAAGGAAACAGTGTTTTAACCTCAGCGGACACCATAGAATTGCCCGGATCATCTTTTTATTAATTCGCCTCCCGGCAAAGACCTTACTGGCAGTTCAGGCTTCGAAAGCTGGTAGTTTCGGCGGAGCATAGGATTCGTCATCCGCATTCGTATTAAGTCCTAACGACAGCTCTCGCGAACAAACAGCACAGCGTACTAAGTACCGGTTACAGTGCACGTATCATTTCAGTGGCGTATGCGAGTACTGGCGCAATAAAAAATAAAGCGTGATCACCTGTGACAACGCAGTCCTTGCGGCAACGCGTGCTTCCGAATGATTTCTAAATTTATTCTGCGCGTTTTTATGTTTGAGGTCACAAACGAAGCCAGTGTCACAGTTAGCCTTTTCGTGTTGGCGTACCCACTCTAATATCGTTCATTAAGGTAAGATTGATCCATCGCGACAAATTTCGGTCATCGTGCCAGAAGCGCAATAAATTATTTTCCATCTGCTGGCGACTCGCGTGCAGTCCGCTGTTAGGACGAACGAAATGAAGGATGCCGAAACAAAAGGATTGAAGGATGGGGTTGCGGCACTGACGAGCGTTGCGTTTGCGCTGATAGTCATAGCCCGCTTACTGATCCGCAGCCGTGCCCGCCCTGGACACGGTGCCGACGCATGCCTGGACCACGGCACGCGACAGGCGCCAGATGCGTCCGGAAATATGTGGTGCCCGAATGGTCAGTATGTCGACTGAATCAAAGGCTATCAATCGACACACGCCCGCCGGCCTTGGCCGATTCTTCCACCGCCGCGATCAGACGATGCAACCCGACAGCATAATCGAAGGTCGGCGCCGTCGATGTACCGCTACGCAAGTCTTGCGCCATCATGGCATACAGGCGCGCGACATTGCGTGGTACGGGATGCTGTGGCCACTCAGGATCAATACTCGTGGGAACGTCAAGAGGGCGGACTTCTCGGTCCTCACCCCGGCCACCGCTGATCGACAGTTGTGCGAACTGGGCATGCCCATGATCACCAGAAATTTGCAGGTCGCCGTCGGTTCCATTGATCTCTAACAGAAAGCCAGTGCCCCGTGACACTCCGCCTCGATAATGCACCGCAATAGGCGCTCCATTTGTCAACAATCCATCGACAATCAGCTGGTCGGGTGCTGTCATCGGCAAGACTTCGTTGGTTTCTACTACCTGTACCGACTTGCGACGGTTCACGAGCCGTGCCGACACCTCGATAATGTTACCGAGTATGTTCTGGACGGCAGCAATGGTGTGGCCGAACGGAATCGTCAGCATGGTCGCGCCGTTTGATGGGTCGAGCAGGTAAGTGTTCCTCTGGTCAACCTGGGCGCCCCAGGCGAGGCCACTTGCTATCAGCGTAGACGAAAGAACCTCGCCGACATAGCCTTCGGAAACCAACTGGCGCGCGTATTCGAATTCAGGTGCAACCAGTGCCTGGGTTCCAATCACGCCGAGTACACCTCTTGCACGGGCGAGGTCGGCAAGCGCGCTGGCCTCGGCCAAGCCATTTCCCAGCGCCCATTCACAGTACACAGGCTTTCCTGCTTCGATTGCCATCTTGACGATGTCGAAGTGATGGGGAATTTTGACTGCGACGACCACGACATCGATGTCGGGCGACCCAATCAGTTCCGCAGCACTGGAAAATGCCCGGGGAACCCCGCATGCAAGCGCCGCCGATACAGCACTTGCAAGGCTGGTGTTGGCGACGCCGACGACCTGATAGTCATCCGGCAAAGCCTGAAGCGCTGGCAAGTGCGCTAACGCGGCCCAACTCGCTCCAGGTTGCAGTCCAATAATCCCAACACGAAAGCGTTGCTGTTTCATAATAGGTTTTCCCTTTTAAGTGGCCGGTGTTATCAATTCTCAGGCGTGGGAATCAGGTAGGAGAATAATCCTTGGCAATTTCCCTCAGCACGTCCTTGCGCACCTTTCCCGATGCCGTCTTGGGCAGGGCAGCGACGAGCTGGACATGCTCCGGCGTTTTTTGTTTGGCAAGGCCGGCAGATTGGATCATGCTGCTTACCTCCGCCATCCCAAAGCTGGCGTCAGTATCAGGAACGAGAAAAGCACAGATCGCTTCGCCGGTTTTCCGGCTCGGCATCGATACCACCGCAGCCTCACGGATCAAGGGCGAACGCAGCAGCACATCCTCGATTTCCTTGGCGCTGATGTTTTCGCCGGAGCGAATGATCAGGTCTTTCCTGCGCCCTGTACAAACCACATATTCGTTTTCAAGCAAGTGGCCGAGGTCACCCATCCGGAAATACCCTTCGTCGTCATAGTTACCTTCATTGTCTTCGCGGCGCGCATAGCCGAGGGCCATGCTCGGCTCGCGCACCAGGATCTCACCTTCGGCCCCGGGCAGCGACGGGAGGCCGGTGCCGACATCCAGGATCTTGACTTCTGCATGGTGCAGGCGACCGTCAGTTTCGGCGCCATAACGAACGTCAGCCCGGGAACGGGGCGGCGCTGTCATGGTCGTCGCCTCGGTGGCACCAAAATTACGCCACGGAATGCAGTTGGAGAAGCACTCCGCCGCCTCGTAGATCAAGCTCGGCGGGACTGCAGCGCCACCGCACAGGTAATAACGCAGCGCAGGCAGCGTTTCGCCCCGATCGCGCACCACGCCCAACAGGTCTTGCAAAAACGGGGTCGCGCCAAGCATGAGCGCACATTGATAGCGCTTGAGCAGTTCAAACGCGCGCTTTGGGTCCCACGTATCGATAGTCACCGCGGTCAGGCCCCCATACCAGGGCATGGTCAGGATCCAGAGGTAACCAGTAACATGGGTCAGCGGCGAAGGACAAAAAACATGATCCGGTTCTTTGAGCTGCATGACCGGCTTCATCTTCACGCAGTCGGCCAGGATGCTGTTGTGCGAGTGCAGCACGCCCTTCGGCCTGCCGGTTGTGCCGGAGGTATACATCAGCAGCTTGACTGCGTTTGGATCGACCTCCACCAGTGTTTCCAGCGGCGCTTCCGCAGCGATGATGTCGTCAAATACGAGCTGCGTGCCGAACGAGCCGCGCAGCACAACAACCCTGGGCGCAGCTGTCAGCGCAGGCGCAATGCGCCGCATCATCTCGGCATAGTCGAATTTGCGAAACGCCTCCGGCACGAACATGATCTTGGTGCCCGATTCGTTGAGCATGTAGGTGACTTCGGTATCTCGATTGATGGTCACGATGGGATTGACCACCACGCCAGTCATGCAGGCGGCCAGGTCGATGACTGCGGCCTCCCACCAGTTTGGCAGCTGGAAGGAGACGACGTCACCGGGCTGCAGGCCTTGCCGGATGAACCAGCCGGCAAGCCTTTGGGCCTTCTCATACAGGGTTCTCGCCGTGATTGTCCGCTCGCCTTCGACGATCAAGACCTGCTCAGGATGCGCGGCAACACGGTCCCGCGCATACTCGGCTATCGTCTTGTTCGTCCAGTCCCCTTCACGCACGGCCTTCTCAGCCAGCACCGGATTCCAGCGTACGAGCCAGCCTCCGGCATCGCGCCGGTACTCAGTCACATCCATAGTTTTCCAATCTCCATTTACCCCATGCATGCCGCCAGAGTCAGGCGCCTGCGCCCAAGCGCCTGGTCGCAGCGCGATCGATTACCGCACTCCCCTCGCCCACGAAGGCGCGCCGGTATTCCTTGACCGGAATGGACTTCATCGCCGCGATCACGCGCGCCGAGATCGGGGCCGCCTTCCGCTCGGGCGCACGCCAGTCGATCCGCCCCTCGCCGGCCCAGGCGTGCTGGTAAGACCAGCGCATCAGGTTTTCCAGCGGATAATCGGCGTCTGGCGCCTCGCCCTGGGGCCCTGGAATGACTTTCCAGCCGAAGGTGCGCACTTGCGCCGAATTGCGGCGTACCCGCTCGAGTGCCTCGTCCGACAAGGGGCGCAAGCGGCTTGCTTCGCCTTCGAGTAACACATTGCCGTACTCGGCACACTGGAAGCGGCGGCGCTCGGGCTCGGCGGTGACCGGTCCGATCTCGCCGAGCAGCTTGGCGAACCCCATGTACTCGCGGCCCGCGGTCAGCGCCCCGGCCTCGGACACCCACATGACCGGCGCGAACCCTGCCTGCAGCGGCCCTTCCGGTCCATCGTAGACGGCGCCGACGCTGATGACCACTTCACGATAGCCGCGCCCGCCCAGGTAATCGATATCGTGGTAATCGATGTGCGACACCGAGATGACTGCGGTGTCGGGCAGCTCGAAAAAGCGCGGAAGGAGCCGGGCAGCCGCGTCGCGCGCGGTCTCATACGACACAACGATGACCTCGGCATGCGGTACCTGCGTCTGGTCGGGCATCAGGCTCGGGCCGAACAAGGCAGGCATGTCGTAACGTGCTTGGGGCATTGCGTAACCTCTATCAGGATGCGACGCCGCCATGGGCGCCGCGTTTGATCATTCGCCGCGAAAGACGGGCGGACGTTTTTCCATGAAAGCCAGGACAGCCTCCCGGTGGTCGCTGGAGGCCAGGGTCAGGTGCTCCAGCCCGGCGTGCGCATCGATGGTTGCCTCGGCAAGCTTGCGCAGCTCCATGTTGATCGAGCGCTTGGTAATGCGCAGCGCCATGCCGGGCAAGGCAAGAAGCCGATCGGCATAGGCCCATACGGCTTCGTCGAGCTGCTCGGCCGGAACGGCCTTGTGGATCAGGCCCATTGCCGCTGCCTCGGCCGCATCGATCGCCTCTCCCGTCAACAGGTAATGGCGGGCGCGGGCGTACCCGATCATGAGGGGCCACAGCAAGGCCCCGCCATCGCCCGCCGACAGGCCGACGTTGACGTGAGGATCCGCGAACTTCGCGCCCTCGGCCATGAATACGACGTCGGACAACAGCGCCAGCGTCGCGCCCATGCCCATCGCATGTCCGTTGACACGCGCAATCACAGGTTTGGACATGGCCAGCATCGAGCGCACGATGTGGGGGGTGCGAACGATCATCGACGCCGCGTGCTTGGGGTCTTCATTCGATTTGAGCATGCCTGCCAGGTCGCCTCCGGCCGAAAAGGCCTTGCCCGCCCCTGTCAGCACCACGAGTTCGCAGCGTTCGTCGCGCTCGACCTCGTAGAACACCTCCGATAGTTCGTTATGCAGGGCAACGTGGGCGGCATTCACCGGCGGATTGTCCATCGTGACCAGCAGGCACTTGCCGCGATATTCGAACTTCAGGAACTCATATTTCTCGTACATTGCTTGAATCCTCTTTGCTTGTCTTGCGCCTTCATGACGATCCGATAGCGCCGCATTACCAGCCGCCGCACTTTCCTGCGCGGCGGCACAATGGCTTGTTTATTCAGGAGCCGAGCTCATTGCTTCCTGGGCCGGATCCGGATGGTCGTGCGGGTCCTGCATAAAGCGCCGCAAGGCACGATGGAAATTACTGATTGTGCGCTCCTGGAGCGGGCTGACGAGCTGTCCGGGAAAACCACGCGATTTCATGCCGCGCTGCAGCTGGTCCAGGTTCACGAAGTCCTGCTTGTAAATGAGCGGCCATTCGCCCTCGCGCCAGTTGGCGTAGAACTCACGCTTGAGCGGCGGCTCCTTGCCGGGCGCGTAGCGTTCCAGCGCCCAGACGTCGAAAATGCATGAATTCGGGTCTTGCCCATTCGGGCGTGCCCGATACCACAGGACGCCGTCGACGCTGTGCAGGAAAATGGTGTTCGGGAACACATGCCAGTCGAACCCGGAAGCCTCGATATACTCCGGCGTGAGTTCGGACGGGAACTCGACGCCGTCTTCAGCCGCCGCCTCGCCGAGGAATTGCATCCACTTTGCCAACACTTCAGCGGGTTCAGCGGTGGCCTCCACCTCGGTGCGCAGGCGCTGGGTGGCGCGGTGCATGCGCGGCGTGACGATTGCCTGCAGGTCACGGTTGTACTGCTCGACAAAATCGAGGATATAGTCGCGGTAATCCGGCACTTCCTTGGGCGGCAGGCGCGGCGAACGCTTGAAGGGTACCGTGCCCTCGGCGGCGAAGCGCACGTTGCCATGGCGGCCGAAGCCACGGCTTGTGGAATAGTCGTCGGTAAAGGCGAGCAATTGCGCGTGCGCCTGCTGCACGTGATAGAACTCGTTGAAGGCTTCCAGCACGCGTTTCCAGTTAACGGGCATGATCACCGTCTTGTACCAGCGGTAACGCAGCTTGTCGAACTCGAACTTGCCCATGAAGTCGTCCACCGGGCGCAGGAATTCCTCGAACGGCTGGCACTCCGGGTCCATGTTGATGAAGACCGCACCACCCCAGGTAGCCACATTTACCTCTCGCAGGTCGACATCCTTCGATTTCAGGCAGCCATTCCAGTCCTTGCTGTCGACGATTTCGATGCATTCGCCCTTGAGGCTGTATTTCCAGCCGTGAAAGCGGCAATGGAAGCGTTCCGCCCGGCCGCAGCCCTGGGTCAGCGGCAGGCCGCGGTGGGAACACGCGTTGTGGAAGGCCTTGATGACATCCTTCTCCGCGTGGACAACGATGATCGAATCGTCGACGATGTCGTAGGTACAGTAGTCGCCGACATTCGGTATTTCCTCTAGCCGGCAGGCAAGCTGCCAGACCTTGGGCCAAAGGCGCTCCTCTTCGAGACGCGCGAAATCCGGGTCGATGTAAGAATCGTTGGGAATGAAGTCATCCCGGATCTTATCCGGGGAAAAATCCTTGAGTGAACTCGCCATGTCTCGTCCTCTGTCCTCTTGTCTGGGCAATCTGCTTGCGGGTGTGGACTAGATGTTAGGAGGGCCGCACGCGCCGGTCTTGATTCCGTACGACACACTCGAACCGGATCAGCCACTCCACATGAAACAACGGTGGCCTTGCCTGCGGCCATGTCGTTCAACGTCAAGACCACGTGGCCTGACGCCAACATGATGTTGGAGCTAAGTTTCGTTCCGGCGGCTGGCAGGGCCGCACTTTTTTTATCAAGGACCCAGGAATGGCTAATCTGGCTTCAACCGAGTTTCTTTCGGACGTCGAGCCCCCGCTTGTGGTTTTCGATCCATCCAAAGTGCATTGGGATGACACAGCTGACGTTGTGATCGTCGGCTTTGGTGGCGCCGGGGCGGCAGCGGCCATCCAGGCACGCGAGCTTGGCGCTGACGTCATCGCGCTGGACCGGTTCAACGGCGGAGGCGCGACAGCCTACAGTGGCGGCGTGACCTATGCGGGCGCCACCCGCTACCAGAAGGAAGCGGGCTACGAAGACAGCGCCGATAACATGTACCGCTACCTGAGCCAGGAGGGTGCGCCTGTCAGCCCGGAAACCCTGCGCCGCTTCTGCGAAGGCAGCAATGGTGACCTGGAGTGGCTTGAGGCGCAGGGCGTACCTTTCAACGGCAAGGCCTACCCGGAAAAAACCACCTATCCGCCGGAAGGCTTTTTCCTGTATTTTTCCGGCAACGAAAAGGTACCGAGCTACAAGAAGAATGCTGCTCCGGCACCGCGTGGCCACCGCGCGGTCGGCCCCGGGTTCACTGGCGCGGTGCATTTCCATGCCTTGCGCAATGCCGCGCTGTCCAAGGGTACACGGTTGATTCCGCATTCGCCGGTACGCAGGCTTGTAACAGCGCAGGATGGCACTGTCATCGGAGTCGAGATCAGCCAGGTTCCGGAAAGCGCCCGGCCGCAGCATGACGCGCTGTATAGCGGTGTGACGCCTATGAAGCCGTTCGCCGGCGCTAAACAGGAAGAGGCAATCAAGCGCTGCGCCATTTTCGAACGCGAACACTCGGAACGCAAGCTCGTGAGCGCACGTGGAGGCGTCATCTTGAGCGCGGGTGGCTTCGTTTTCAACCTGGAGATGGTGCGAAAGCATCGTCCGGTGTATGCCAAGGTGTTCCGTTCGATCATGCGCCTTGGCTCGATGGGTTGCGATGGCAGCGGGATCGACCTGGGCCGGTCGGCCGGCGGCGCCACCGCCTTGATGGACAACTTCTATATCGGCCGCTCGATCGCCCCTCCTGTCGGATTCGTGCGCGGCGTCATGGTGGACCAGGACGGCAACCGCTTCCTCAACGAGGATGCGTACAACGGCTTTCTCGGCAAGGCCATCGGCGACTTGCCCGGCGACGGCAAGGCATGGCTCATCCTGGACCGGAAGGCCTTTTTCGCGTCGCTCAAGCAATGCCTGTTTCCGGGCAAGGGAATGTATCTCTATACGCTGCCGAGCTTGCTCAACATTCTGTTTGGCGGCACGCGCTTCGCGTTCAGACTGAACGGACTGGCCAAACGATGCAAGCTGCAGCCCTTGTCGCTACAGCGCTCGATCCAGGCCAATAACCAGGCTGCAGCCTCCGGGGTGGACCCTTTCGGAAAATCGCCGGACAATATCCGTGCGCTTACCCAGGGCCCCTATTTCGCCATCAACATGGACCTCAGCAATAAATTCACCATCAGCATGCTGTTTTCGCTGGGCGGTCTGACCGTGAATGAGCAGACCGGCAACGTGACCCGTCCGGACGGCACCGCCATTCGCGGCCTCTACGCAGCAGGCCGCTCCGCCGTTGGTCTGTGCTCCACGGCGTACATGAGTGGCATGTCGATCGCCGACACCGTGTTTTCGGGCCGCCGCGCGGCGCAGGACGCAGCCCGTCAAAAGTCTCCGGTGAAGGACAAGGCGATCGCCTAGTCCCCAGGTGCAGAAATAGAAAACGCCACCGGGTTTGTCCTGGTGGCGTTTTGCTTTGGGACCTCGCCGGCGCCGCAAAGACGCCGACCTTCTTCAGAACTGGTTCTTGACTACATGTACGACCAGGCCATCGAGCTCGGGCCTCATTTTGATCTGGCAGGACAGGCGGCTGGTGGCTTTCTGCTCGAGGACACAGGTCAGCATGTCAACCTCGACAGGTTGCGCCGGAGCCAGCCGATCGACCCACTCCGGATCGACATAAACATGACAACTCGCGCAGGCGCAATTGCCGCCGCAATCGGACACAAGGCCTGGGACCAGGTTGCTCATGCCGGCGTGGATGACCGATTCTCCCGTCTCCGCTTGCACAAGGTGCTCTTTCCCGCCGAGATCAATAAACTTCAAAGTAGCCATTTGCATTTCCTCTCTTCTGTCCACGTCACAAAGACGCTGTAAAAAATTTGTTCAGCGGTGTCGATTCGTCGATGAGCGCATCGTCATCGACCTCGATTCTTTCGCCCACCAGGCGTTTTCCCATCACAAAATCCTGCGGCCGATTGATCGTATCGATTGCCAGGATCCGTTTCCCCTTCAGGTAAAACAGCGAGAACGCACGTCCCTCCATCGTCCCGCGCATGACGATACGTTCATGGCCCTCGCACAGCCCGACCGACTTGAGCTTGAGATCGTATTGGTCCGACCAGAACCAAGGCACCATGCGGTACGGCTCGCCCTGTCCGCACATGGTTGACGCGGCCGAACGAGCCTGTTCGACGGCATTCGGCACCGACTCGAGGCGAATGTTCCTGCCCACCACGGGATTCGGATGGTTGCAGCAATCGCCGAGCGCCAGGATGTCGGGATCCGACGTCACGCAAAATGCATCGACGAGAATGCCGTTATCGACTGCGAGACCGGCCGCCTCGGCCAGTCCGGTATTCGGCAACAGGCCGACGCCAACGACAACGACGTCGGCAGGAATGCGTTCCCCGGCGTGGCTGCGAACCGCGACGACCCGCAGGCCGTCGAACTCAAGTCCCTCAACCAGCGTGCCGGTCCGTATGTCGACGCCGGCCTGGCAATGGACCTGTTCGAAGAAGGCCGACATCGCTGGCGACGTCACGCGTCCGAGCAGGCGCGGCCCTGCCTCAACGACGGTGACCTGCAGGCCATGCTTGATCGCGGTGGCCGCGACTTCGAGGCCCACGTAGCCGCCCCCGACCACGACCATGCGCTTGCCTGCCTTCAGCAGTTCGCGGATCTTCAATGCGTCGTCGAGCGTGCGCAGGTAATGGAAGTTATCGCAGGCCTCGGCCCGGGCCGTGTCGGCGCCAGGCAGCGGGCGCTGGCGCCCGCCGGTGGCGATCGCCAGCTTCGTGTATTGCAGGCTGCTACCATCCGACAAGGTAACCGTCCTGTTCGTGCGGTCGATCGCCTCCACCCGCGTGTTCAGGATGACCTCGATCTGCGCCAGGTCGTAGGTCGCCTGTGGTTTGAGAAACAGGTCGCTCAAACCGGTCTTACCTTCGAGGAAGCCCTTTGACAAAGGGGGGCGCTGGTAGGGAAGATGGGGTTCTTCGCCGATCATGATCACCCTGCCAGCCCAGCCCTGTTCGCGCAGCCTCGTCGCCAGTTCGCCGGCGGCATGTCCGCAGCCGACGATAATGGCCACCTCGCTCCCCGGGGCAATTGTTTCTCTCGTATTTTCCATGTTGGCTCCGGGTTCGATTAGCGGGCAACGGCGCTTGGGGCCCCGGCGCCGCGGCGCCCGGATCCAGCCACCGCGTCGCCTGCGGCAGCAGGAACCGCCTGGCGATCCTTCGCCCGCGGTTCCTTGAACAGGAAGTAGGACAGCGCCGGAACCAGGATCAGCGAACCGATCATGTTCACGATGAACATGAAGGTCAGCAGGATGCCCATATCGGCCTGGAAGCGGATCGGCGACCAGGCCCAGGTCACGACGCCGGCACCAAGCGTGACACCCACCAGTGCCACGACCTTTCCAGTAAATTGGACTGCATGCCGATAGGCGTCGCTGAGCGACTCACCCTTCCTCATCAATGCCATTTGCACGCTCAGCAGATACAGCGAGTAATCGACGCCGATACCTACACCGAGCGCGATCACGGGCAAAGTAGCGACCTTCACGCCGATGCCCAACATCACCATCAGTGCTTCCGCAAGAATGGACGTGAGCATCAGCGGCAGGACTGCGACCAGGACTGCGCGCCAGCTGCGAAACGCGATCGCGCACAGCACAATCACCGCGGCGTAGACATAAATCAGCATGCTGACATTGGCCTTCTTGACGACGATATTCGTAATGGCCTGGATACCTGCATTGCCGGCGGCAAGCAGGAACTGTCGATCCGGAGTCGAGTGCTCGGCAGCAAATTTTTCCGCTGCCGCCATGACGCGATTGAGCGTGTCGGCCTTGTGGTCGGACAGGTAGGCGACAACTGGCGTGAGCGCACAAGCGTCGGTGATGAATTCGGAATTCCAGGCCAGCGCGTTACTGATCTGCGGGTCGATAAGGCCCTGGTTGCCGCTGATCGTCAGCCATTTCGGGTTGCCTTCGAAGCCGCCGGAGGTGTAGTTGCGCACCGTGTCTGCCAGGGATGCCGTCTTTTGTACGCCCGGGACTTGCGACAGCGCGAACGCCAGGCGATCGATCTCGACCAGGGTGTCAAACTTGCGGCAGTCGTCCGGCGGTGTTTTCACCATGACGGCGAAAACTTCACTCGACAAGCCATAGTTTGCGGAAATGTACGCGTCATCGAGGTTATAGCGCGCCTCCGGGCGCAATTCCGGCGCACCGGGATCAAGGTCACCGGTTTGCAGGTTCAACGCCACGATGTAGCCACCCACCGCCAGTCCCAGGCTGACCAGCACTGCGGCGGTCGCCCAGCGGCGCTCGGTAAAACGGTCCAGCAAGCGCCACACCGCACCCAGGCCCTTGCCACTTTCTTGCTCCTCTTCGTCGCGCAGGCTGCGCAGCGCGGCTTTGCGGCTGACGCCGGTAAAGGACAGCATCACCGGCAGCAAGAGCAGGTTGGTGAAAATCAGCACCGCCACTCCCATGCTGGCAGCGAGCGCCAGGTCGCGGATGGCCGGGATATCGATCAGCATGAGTACGGCAAAGCCGACTGCGTCCGCGAGCAGTGCGGTCACGCCGGCGATGAACAGGCGGCGGAAGGTATACCGTGCCGCCACTAGCGTGTGCGTGCCCCGGCCGACGTCCTGCATGATGCCGTTCATCTTCTGCGCACCATGGCTCACCCCGATGGCGAAAATCAGGAACGGGACCAGCGCGGAGAAAGGATCGAGGGCAAAGCCCATCGTGACGAGCAGGCCGAGTTGCCACGTGACGGCTATGATCGAGCACGCGAGTACCGTCAGCGTGCTGCGCACGCACCGGGTGAACATGAAGATAATGAAGGCAGCAATCACGGCCGACGCGACAAAGAAAGTCATGACCTTCTGAAGGCCATCGATGAGATCGCCAACCAGCTTGGCATAGCCGACCACGTGAACCTTCAGTTTTGGCGACCCGGGCTTCCCGGCCGACTCGTATCGGGAACGGATATCTTCCAGCGACTTCGACAGTGCGTGGTAGTCGGCCGGGCGGCCTTCGGCATCGCGGCTCATCAGGGGCACGACGATCATGCTGGACTTGAAGTCGTTCGCGACCAGGCTCCCAACCACACCCGCACGATTGATGTTGAGCTTCAATGCCTGGATCGTTTCCGGCGACCCGTTGTAGTTCTGCGGCATGACCGGACCGCCGACGAAACCTTCCTCGGTGTACTCGGTCCAGCGCACGACCGGCGTCCAGATCGACTTCAACCATGAACGGTCCACGCCCGGCAGCAGTACGATCTCGTCGTTGATCTTCGCCAATGAGTCCAGATAGGCTGCATTGAAAATATCGCCTTCGGTATTCTCGACGACAACACGCACCGAATCGCCAAGGCCACGCAGCGCGCTGCGGTTCTCCTGATAATTGACGATGTAGGGATGGCTGGTCGGCAAGGATTTTTCAAAGCTCGCGCTCACCTGCAGCTTCGGTATCTGGAGCGCAAAAAATACGGTCAACAAGGCGCATGCAAGCACCATCCAGAGCCGGTTGTTGAAAACAAGACGTTCCAGCCAGTTCCCCGAGTACCGGTCGAAATCCTTCAGGTCCTTGATTACCGCCATCTCCGGGGCGCTGCTCTCTTTTTCACTAAACATAGTCGGCCACTTTTCCAGAATTACTCATCAATCGCTATTTGTTGGGCAGGCTCGCCACGCGAACTCCGGTGCTGCCGGCGAATGCGAGGCCCTGCTTGCCAAGGCCGGTCACCGCAAAGTAGGACGGAATGCCGGTCGCAACGCCGACTCTCGAAAAGCGCGCGCCCTTTTCACTGCTTTGCCACACCTCTCCCGAAGAGCCCACCAGCACCAGCCGGCCATCTCCGGTCACGCCGCCGCTCGTGATTCCCGCCAAGCTGCCGACGTCCACCTTGCCCCAGGTACGCCCCTGATCCGTGGAGCGAAACACTGCCCCCCTCATCCCGTAGGCGAGCACGATGTCTGGCGCGACAAGCAGCCCGAAGAATGTGGCCTTGGTAGGTATGGATGCCCGGACGAAGCGCTGTGCCGTTGCATCAAAGATCCACACCGCGCCTTGCTCGCCTGCCATATAGATCTGGCTTCCGGCGCGTCGGATGGCGTAAATGTGCAGTTCCTGAGGGTTCTCTACGCGGTCCATCCAAGGCACCCAGCTCTGTCCGCCATCCTCGGTACGAAAAATGCGGTTGAATGCGCCGACGACAAATCCACTGCGCTCGTTCTCGAACATCACGTCCAGGAAAGGTGGCGCCCCGCCCTGTTCGGCATCGGCCATGATTCTTTCTTCCTGTTTGAGGACGACTGCCTGTCCGGCCTCGTCTTTGTGCTTGCTGTAATGCTCTACGGCGCGTTTCGACGCTTGTCGACCGTCCAATCGGCGAATCCAGGTCTTGCCGCCATCCGTGCTATGCAATATCAGGCCGTCGTGGCCAACGGCCCACCCCTTTTGCGGAGTGGGAAAGTCGACCGACACGAGATCGGAGCTCGCCGGAACGGTCGCCTGGCTCCAGCTTGCACCACGGTTATCGGAGTACACGATCGTTCCTCTCAGCCCTACAGCCAGAATTCGCTGACCTGCCGACGCCACGGCGACCAATGGCGCGTGCGCAGGCCTGACGTGGTGTTTGGCAGGCGTTTCAAGTGGCGGAACAAATGGCGCGGCAGCTGCCGGCCGCGTGACTGCTATCACGCAAAAAATGCAAATGCTTCCCAGAATATGTCGCGACAAAATATTCCCTCTTCCACATCGATGATTGGCTCGCGTCCGACTGTTTTGCCTGCCATCAGACCTTCCGAATCGGCATGGTTGAAGGAAGCGACAGCGGACTGGTGGAGCGAGTCTAGGCCCCCGACTTCCGGCGGTATTGACCAAATGCGACACCACCAAATCGACAAACATCGTGGCTTTGGGTTGTCGTTTCCAGTCAATTTCAAGTGAGGGGAAAGAGCTAGAGTGGTTGAGCAAACCAGTGAGTACGGGTGGCACGGGCAGCCCTTTTGGGCGCCATTTTTTCACGACAAGGAGCGCTTAATGAAAATAATCTGTTTTCTCAAGAAAAAAGACGGACTGAGTTCCGAGCAGTTCATGAATTACTATGAAAGTAATCATGCGCCACTTGCGACCAAACTCCTGCCCTTCTTTTCTTCGTATGAGCGAAAGTATGTGATCAAGGATAAAGAATACAAACCTGGGCATCTGAATGAGGAACTGCCTCCGGTTCCTGTTTTCGATGTCATCACCGAGATCTCGTTTGGCAACCGTGCAGACTACGAGGGCATGTTGGCGGCGCTGAAAGACCCTGTCATTGGCAAGCAGATTGCGGATGACGAGGAAAATTTCCTCGACCGAAAGGCCATGGTGATGTACTTTGTTGATGAAAGGACTACGCCGGTGGACGTTCTGATGTCCGCTCGAGCACAGCCTTCGCCTGTCTAGCGGATCCTGGGGTCAAGCCGTCCAGGCGGACAGTCAGGATCGCGGCACCCCAAGGCTGAGTTCCATGTTACATAGGACTGGGCCTTTATCGTTCAAGCTGATGGCGCCCGCAGGTCATGGTGACTGCTCCCGGATGCCGGGTCCGGACGGCCATCAGCGACTGCTCACGCAGTGTGCACTGTCCGCGCCTTGAACGTGATGGGCATCGAATCGTATGCGTTAAAAATCGCCATCGGAACGCGCTGGGGCGGGTTGTCCGGATTCTGGAAACGGATATCTTCGATGCGGTCGAGAATCACCCGAATAGCAATGTTCAACTCGACCCTTGCCAGGTGCATCCCGACGCAGACATGACGGCCGTAGCCAAAAGTCCGGTGCTGGTTATGGTTGGACCTGACGAGCTTGAATTCGTCCGCATCGGCCCCCCAGACCGCTTCGTCACGGTTGGCGGAACCGTTGCAAATCATGGCAAACTCACCTTCGTTAAGCTGCCTGCCGGCAAATTCGATATCCTTGGTAATGCGCCGGGGTGTTGCCTGCACAGGCGCTTCCAACCTCAGAATCTCTTCGACAAAGTGAGAGATCAACTCTGTGTTGCCGCGCAGCTGATCTTGCATTTCCGGGTGATGACACAGGTGGTTGAGCATTGCGGTCAGGGCGCCAGCTGTAGTATCGACTCCGCCAATGAAAATCGTCAGCCCAGTGTAGATTCGCTCCATGAGCGTGAACGGCGTGCCGTCACTTCGATTCCTGGTGGCCAGATCATACATAACCCTGCCTTGGGAACGGTCGGGCGGATTGACCAGGTATTTCTCGATGTATCTGATGAGCTCTATCAGTTGCCCGATTAGCTCGACCTCTTCGTCCTCGGTAATGCCGGGCGTTTGCAGGACCAGGTTCGCGTCCGCCCACGTCTTGAACTGGTCCCGGTCAGCGCGTGGAAAACCATATTCGTCGGCGACAATGGTTGCCGGAAGAAGTGCAGCAAATTTCTTCGAGAACTCTACATGTCCCTGGTCGATGAAATCATCGATGAGTTCGTTAACAATGGTCTCAATTCCCGGCGCAAGCTCGGCAACGCGCTTTACCGGGAACAGCGTCATGCCGAAGGATCGCAATTCGGCATGTTCGGGCGGATCCGAGGTGAGAATCGTCGGCGGAACTTGTAGTCCGGCTGCTTCGAACAGCTTTTGTGCCTTTGGCTGAAACTTATCCCGGAACTGAAGTTGGTGGTGCGATGAGAAGTGCTCGCTGTCGAGGAAGGCCTTCATGACATCGTCGTTCTTGACGATCCAATGATGCCCTGTGGATGGGTCCTGACGGACCGGCTCTTCCTGGCGCAATTTTGCGTAATACGCGAACGGGCACTTCGACAATTCGGGGTCGGCAATTGTAGCTGTTGCCAGATCGATCTTGTCTCCGGCGTTTCCAGTATTCTTGATGCTCATTTGTTGTCTCCTTGATTTGCTGATACCAGCTCTATATGGATAGGGGGAGCGTGAACTCGTCCCAGCGCTGACCCGCGAAGATACCCGACGCCTTGCTCGCACCTGTTCAGGACCTCTGGTGCTGCCATGGTCCCAGCGGACACGCGAGCGGCAATCCACCGATGCGATCGGACAGCCGTTGCCGGGAACCCGGAAGCCGAGCGGCGACAGGGACACGGTTCGACGGCCCGCAAGGACTTCGCTCGGCACGCAGCGTGTCGCTATCCGCAGAAGGGCTGGCTAGGACGACGGTTGCTGTCCGGCCGAATCGGCATAAACTTCGGTCTCCTCAACTGTAGCCATCTATTCCACTTCTGCTGGAACAGCGCCCGGCCCCGATCCTAGGCAATGGCAACGAGCTTGCGAACCGCGGCCTCGATCTGCGCCTGCGACGGCATGAAGGCGGTTTCCAGAGGCTTGGAAAACGGTACCGGCGAAAACGCTGCGCCGATGCGCTGGACCGGTGCCTTCAGCTCGCTGAACAAGCCTTCATGGATGATGGAAGCGACTTCGGCGCCAGGGCCGAACTTCTTTGTCGCCTCGTGCACGACGACGGCACGTTTGGTCTTGCGCACCGAAGCGAGGATGGTCGCCGTGTCGAGCGGCGAGATGGTGCGCAGGTCAACGACCTCGACCGACAGCCCCTCGCCTTCCAGCTTTTTCGCGACTGCAAGCGCATCGTGAAGCTGGCGGCCATAGGTGATCACGGAAACGTCAGTCCCTTCACGCGCCACGTTTGCCTTGCCCAGCGGGATACGCTGGCCGCGGACGGGCGCCTCGCCTTGCGTCCAGTAGAGCGGCAGCGTCTCGACGAAGATGCATGGATCGGGATCGTCGATACACGACAACAGCAGACCGTAGGCATCGGCCGGCGTTGCCGGCACCACCACCTTCAGGCCGGCAGTGTGTGCGAACCACGCTTCCAGAAAGTCGCTGTGCTGGCCGCCATTGGCCATGCCCGCGCCAGTCATGGTGCGGATCGTCATCGGCACGCTGGTCTGGCCACCCGACATGAAGCGCAGTTTCGCGGCATGGTTGACGATCATGTCCATGGCCACTGTGGTGAAGTTCATGAGCATGATTTCGGGCACAGTCTTGTAGCCGACTATCGCGGCGCCAATGGCGGCCCCAATGATCGCCTGCTCGGCGATCGGCGTGGATCGCACGCGCTGGTCGCCGAACTGCTTGGACAGCCCCTTGGTGGCTCCGATCACGCCACCACCCTCACGGTCGGCGACATCTTCGCCGAACACCAGCACCTTGGAGTCGCCCTCCATCGCGTCGTGCAGCGCAAGATTGACCGCCTGAAGCAGGTTCATTTTCTTGTTTTCGGTGCTCATGTCGGTTCGACCTCATCCTGATAAACGTCACGATAAATTTCTTCCACTTCCGGGAACGGGCTCTCGAGCGTGAATTTCAATGCCTCGTCGATGTCGGCCAGCTCTGCCGCTTCGATGGCGGCCAAGTCGGCTTCGCTGGCGTGGCCCTGCTCGATCAGCCAGTTGCGGTAGCGCGGATACGGATCTTCGTCCATACGCTGGGCGCGTTCCCCCTGGCCCATATACGAATCGTCGTCGCCGAAAATGTGGCCATGGAAGCGGAAGGTCATCGCCTCGATCAGGGTGGGTCCTTCTCCGCGGCGAGCGCGCTCGATGGCCTCACGGGCGACCTCGCACATCTTCACGGGATCGTTGCCGTCGACCGTCACGCCCGGCATCGAATAGCTGGCGGCGCGCTTGGACACCTGGTCGATGGCGGTGCCGACATCGAAGCGGGTGTGCTCGGCATACTGGTTGTTCGAACAGACAAACACGACCGGCAGTTTCCAGAGCGAGGCCAGGTTCAGCGATTCGTGGAAGGCGCCGATATTGCTTGCACCGTCGCCGAAATAAGCGATCGTCACCCGTCCGTCACCGGACAGCTGCGACGCCAGGGCCAGACCGTTCGCGATCGGCATGGTCGAACCGACGATGCCGGTCGTGACCATGACACCGCTTTCAGGGTGGGTAATGTGCATCGGCCCGCCTTTGCCCTTGCAGGTGCCGGTGCTGCGGCCCCCAAGCTCCGCCCAGAGCAGCTTGACCGGCACGCCCTTGGCCAGCGAGTCATGGGTGCCCCGGTAAATGGTGCAGATATAGTCTTCCTTGGTCAGATTGACCGAAATCGCGGCCGGGATGCACTCCTGGCCGCGTGTCGAGTAATACGGCATTACGAGACGACCGGACTTAATCACAGAACGCAATTTCTCGTCGTTCTGCTTCAACAGCGCCATCTTCCGGAACATTTCGATTAATGTTGTCCTGTCATTCAATGTAGGCTCCCAATTAAAAAGCGGCGGACAATGCATCCTCGTGGCGCCGTTGCGCCCGTACCTGCGTCCTTGAAACAGGATAGGGATATGACTGCAGTTGATCTTGACGTGGTGCGACATGACGCGGGCAGTGTTGCCGCTGCCGATGAGGACTGCAAACCGATTCGTTCCGGCGTCCAGGAAAGCGAAGGTGGCTATGCCGCTGAGACGACATGCGTCCTGCGTGAGCCGCCGGCATGAAAGGTTTCGCTGGAACGGAAGGACGCGAGCTGAATGAATGCGAGCGCTCGCTCGGCGCGGCTCGACACTTGACGAAAACGGGAGAATGAATCAGCGGCGGTTACTAATGCCAGCTGATCCACGACCGCTGCTGGAGGCACGTAACGCCGCCGGACTGCCCACACTGGAACAGGTAGCGCGGTTCAACCGTATGCGTTGCATCGCAGCGGGATGCCTGTGCGATCGCTTAGCCGAGTTCTCTCACCAGCTCCGGCACAATGGTGAACAGATCACCAACGATTCCGTAATCGGCCACCGAGAAAATCGGCGCTTCCGCATCCTTGTTGATCGCGACAATCGTCTTCGAATCCTTCATCCCGGCCAAATGCTGGATTGCACCGGAAATGCCCACTGCCAGATATAACTGCGGCGCGACAATCTTGCCGGTCTGCCCGACCTGCAAATCGTTCGGCACGAACCCGGCATCCACCGCGGCCCGGGACGCGCCCATTGCCGCGCCGAGCTTGTCGGCAAGCGGCTCCAGCACCCTGAAATTCTCCGAGCTGCCCATGCCGCGCCCGCCCGACACGATCACCTTTGCCGCCGTCAATTCAGGCCGGTCGGATTTCCCAACTTCGCGGCCCACGAATGCCGATTTGCCGAAGTCATTCACCGGAGTGACGCTTTCCACTGTGGCGCTGCCGCCCAGGCCGACGGGGTCAAAGCCGGTAGTGCGCACCGTGATAACTTTGACCGGATCAGTCGATTGCACTGTGGCGATCGCGTTGCCTGCGTAAATCGGCCGCTCGAAGGTGTCCTGGGAAATGACTTTGGTGATTTCGGACACTTGGGCAACGTCGAGCCTCGCCGCCACGCGCGGGAGGATGTTCTTGCCGTAGGCGGTGGCAGGCGCAAGGATGTGCGAATAGTCCTTGGCCAGCGCCAGCGCCTGCTCGGCGATGTTTTCCGCCAGCCCGTCGCGAAACTGCAGGGCGTCGGCGACCAACACCTTGGCAACGCCGGCCAACTTTGAAGCCGCTTCGACGGCGCCATCGCAGCTGGCGCCGGCAATGAGGATGTGGACGTCGCCGCCACACTGCGCAGCAGCGGTCACGGTATGGCAGGTACTTCCCTTCAGCGAAGCATTATCGTGTTCGGCAATCACGAGTACAGTCATGTTGGTTTCCTTAAGTTCACATCTTGCATTTGGCGGACCGGCTGGTTTGGCTGGAATGTGATCCGGTTCGACGCTCATCTCCATCCAGATGCCACCCCAGTTCTCGCCGTATCTGTTCCCCATCAGGTAAAGGGCGGGGGGCGGCCTGCCGCTCCATCAGCCATGCACGGACTCTCTCCTTGCTGGCGGGGTAAGTTTTTTTCATACTCGACCTTTCCTGGACGCACGGACTCGGCGTCAAATCGCCTTCGCCTCGTCTCGCAGTTTGCGCACAAGAGTGGCGACATCGGGAACGACGATGCCGGCACTGCGCTTGGTTGGCTCGACCACTTTCAGCGTCTTGAGGCGAGGCGCCACGTCCACGCCAAGGTCGGCCGGCTTGACCACCTCCAGCGTCTTTTTCTTCGCCTTCATGATGCTGGGCAAAGTCACATAGCGTGGCTCGTTCAGGCGCAGGTCAGTGGTCACCACCGCTGGCAAGTTCAGTGTCAGCGTTTCCAGGCCGCCATCGACTTCCCGGGTGACCGTAGCCCTGCCTTCTTCGGATGTGAGCCGAGAAGCGAAAGTTGCTTGCGGCCAGCCAAGCATTGAGGCGAGCATTTGCCCAGTCTGGTTGGCGTCGTCGTCGATCGCCTGCTTGCCGAGGATGATCAGTTGCGGCTGCTCCTTGTCGGCCAGCGCCTTGATGAGCTTTGCCACCGCCAGCGGCTGCAGCTCCTCGCCGGTTTCGACCAAGATGCCGCGGTCGGCGCCAATGGCCATCGCGGTGCGCAGGGTTTCCTGGCATTGCGGTACGCCGCACGAGACTGCGATCACTTCACTTGCCGTGCCGGATTCCTTCAGCCGCACTGCTTCTTCGACTGCGATCTCGTCGAACGGATTCATCGACATCTTGACGTTGGCGAGCTCGACGCCGCTGCCATCGGATTTGACGCGCACCTTGACGTTGTAATCGACAACGCGCTTTACTGCGACCAGGATTTTCATGATTATTCCTTCAAAATGTTTACTTCACCGTGGCGAGATCGCATTCCGCTCAGCGCCAGCACCATGCGCAATGAGATCGGCATGCCACTCAGGTTTCGGTGTATTCATAGAATCCCCGTCCAGTCTTTCGGCCAAGCCGTCCGGCATCGACCATTTCCTTTAACAAGGGCGCTGGGCGGTATTTCGGATCGCTGAACCCTTCGTAAAACGTCTCGAGCACGGACAAGAGGGTATCGAGGCCGATCATGTCAGCCAGTGCCAGGGGCCCGATCGGGTGATTGCAGCCGAGCTTCATGCCGGCATCGATCTCTTCTGCCGACGTCAGCCCTTCCTGGAGCACGAAAATGGCTTCGTTCAGCATCGGGCACAGGATCCGGTTCACGGCAAAGCCGGGACTATTCTTGACCGCCACCGACGTCTTGCCCAAGCGGATTGCCAGCGCCTTCACGCGCTCATGTGTGATATCCGAGGTCTGCAGCCCACGGATAACTTCCACCAGCGCCATCGCCGGCACAGGGTTGAAGAAATGCATGCCGATAAACCGGTCTGGACGAGAAATTTCCGCTGCAAGTTTCGTAATCGATAACGATGAGGTGTTGGTGGCAATAATCGCATCGGGGCCAACAATTGCATCGACCTGCTCCAGGATGCGGCGCTTGATTTCCGGATTCTCGGTAGCGGCCTCAATCACCAGTCCGCACCGCGAAAGGCTGGCGTAGTCGGTCGTGCCCCTGATCCGTTCAAGTGTCGAGGCCGCGTCGACAGCGCTGAGTTTCCCTTTGCTGACCGCACGATCAAGCGAGCTGCCGATGGCAGCAATGCCCTTTCTCACTGCAGCGTCCGTGACATCGACCAGTACGACTTCATGCCCGGCAGCGGCGCAGACTTGCACAATTCCGCTGCCCATGATGCCGGCGCCGATAATCCCGATAGTATTGAATTCCATGTTTGACCTTGAAGACTTGAATTGTGAGTGCCAAAAGCAGATCCCGAAGTATTGCCGGGAGAACCGAAGCTGTATTGACTTATGGCGTCACAACCGTGCAGCTGATGGAATGTGTGGACGGAGCCGGCGGGGTGCTGCAGCGTTTCGCACAGGACTTCCTGGATTTGGTGCCGAGAGCCCCTCGTACAGTCAACGCGAGCGTGGCAGGATGTCCGCACCTAGAGGAACCGGAAGTATGGCAAAATCATTGGGCTACAAGCTGTATGTCGACATCGACGAGCCTCGCAAGCTCATCCTCAAAATGCGGTCAGGCATGCTGCGGCTGCTGACACCAGCGTCTTCGAGTTACGAGACGTGAACAATAGCTGCCGTGTCGCAGGCCGACCGTAACCGCCCTGCATCGAACGAGAACCCAGAGTGGCCAAGCCGAAATCCAGATTGTTCAGGGCGGGCGTAAACAAGTGTGCCATACCCAAAAGCGCGCTCCTTGCATTGCTGCTCGGGCTGGTCTTAACCGCGTCTCTGTTTGCCCAGGTCTACCGGCTGGAAACGACGAACGACAATATTGAGTTTTCCAGAGGTGCCGATTCGCGGGTCCGGATATTCCGTCAACGTCTCCACGAATCGTTGGCGGGACTCCGAAGCGTCAACCAGCTGTTCGCGACGAGTCCTACGCCCATCAGCCGCGAACAATTTCGCGAATTCACGCTGCCGCTGCTGACCGAGCAACCTTATGTGCGAAACTTCGTTTTCCACCGCTATGTCACAGGTCCGGAGCGGCCCGCATACGAAGCTGCGATGCGCCACACCTACCCCGGTTTCACCATCAAGCGCGTGCAGGCCGGAAAAATAGTCCCGGCAACTGGCAACGGGCCATTCCTGGTTGTCGAATATATCGCGCCATTGAAAGGAAACGAATCGGGACTGGGCTACGATTCCCTGTCGGACCCGGTGCAAGCGCTTGCCCGGCAACGTGCGATGGACACGGGGCTGGTTTCGGCGGCAAGGCTCAGGCCAACCATTCTGCCCACCATGCGTGAGCCGACGAAATTACTCGCGATCGCTCAGCCGCTATACCGGCGCGGCGCCCCGCTCAACGATATAGATACGAGGCGAAGGGCATTTATCGGCGACACCATGGTCGTGTTCGATTCATCCAGGTTCGTGCGACAAATATTTGGCCACGCGGGCTTGCTGGACCGGCCTGACACGCACATCAGCGTCTACGCGTCGGCTGCACCTGTCGAGTCGGAACTGGTCTTTCGGCACGGGGCCGCGCCGCCCGCGGCCGCACACGCCAGTTCGCTCGTATTGCGCCTGCTCGGAACGGATGCGCTGGTCCGCGTATCGAGCGTGATCGATATCGCAGGCACGCCGTGGTCCATCGTCGTCTCCCGCGATCGCCCCGGCGAGGACACCTATGCAGGCGCATTTCTTGTGCTGGCGGCCGGAATCCTGTTGAGCTTGCTGAGTGCGGCCTACCTCACCACCACCGCATCGCGTTCGCGCGTTATTGAACAAGCCGTTCAGCAACGCACGACAGAGCTGCGGGCGACGGCAGGTGAACTTCAGCTGCGAAATCGGGCGATTGAAGCCTGCGTCAATCCTATTTTCATCACGAGTGTGCTGGGTCCCGACTATGTTATCGAGTATGTCAATCCGGCCTTCGAACGCACCACCGGCTACCAATCCGCGGATATCGTCGGCCACTCCGCACTGCTGTTGCAGGGGCCCGGAGCGGAGCAGCCCGGTGTCGCTGAACTCATGGCAGCAATGGAAGCCCGGCGAGAGGCCCATACAACCGTTCGCAGCTATCGCATGAACGGGACAATGTACTGGAGTGATGTCTATGTCGCGCCGGTGCGCGACGAGAATGGCGAAGTGCACCACTTCGTTCATGTCCATTATGACGTGACCGATACAAAACGTTATCAGGAACAGCTCGAATACCGGGCCCACTTCGATCCGGTGACGGGACTGGCCAACCGCAACCTGTTGCACGACCGCCTGCAGCAGGCAATTTCCTATGCATCCCGCCTTGACAGGACAGTCTGGGTCGCATTCATCGATCTCGACCGGTTCAAGTTCGTGAATGACAGCGCCGGGCACAATTATGGCGATATGCTGCTCAAGGTCGTCGCCGGGCGTTTAAATGCCGCCGTGCGCGAAGGAGATACGGCAAGCCGCCTCGGCGGCGACGAGTTCGTCCTGGTGCTGCCGCAGTACGACACAGGACCTATGTCGATCGACACCATCGAGGAACTCATGGTCCAGGTTGCAAAGCCCATTCCCATTGGTGGAAAAGAATTTTTCGTCACATGCAGCGTCGGCATTGCGGTCTATCCGCACGACGGGTCGACTCCAGAGGCCTTGCTGATCCATGCCGATATCGCCATGTACCGCGCCAAGGAAATGGGGCGGAACAATTTCCAGTTCTTTGAACCGGCCTTGAACATCAGGACGCAAGCCCGGCTGAGGATTGAAGGCGGCTTGCGCAAGGCCCTCGATCGTGATGAGTTCCTGTTGAACTACCAGCCGCAAGTCGACCTGAAAACGGGCAGGATCGTCGGAGCCGAGGCACTCATTCGATGGCAGCACCCCGAACTCGGCATGGTCTCCCCCATCGAATTCATCTTCTTGACAGAAGAAACAGGCCTGATCGTTCCAATCGGCGCATGGGTTCTGCGCACTGCATGTGCACAGAATCAGGCGTGGCAGCGGGCGGGACTTGGCAAACTGCGGATCGCCGTCAATGTGTCAGGCATCCAGTTCGCTCACCCCAATTTCGTGCAGACCGTCGCTGCTGCGTTACAGGAAACGGAACTTGACCCTGCATGCCTTGAAATCGAGCTGACCGAAAGCGTTGTCATGCATGACGTGGAACGTACAGTCAGCACCTTGCACGCGCTTAAGACCCTCGGCGTCCACCTGTCGGTCGACGATTTTGGCACCGGCTACTCAAGCTTGGCTTACCTGAAGCGCTTTCCAGTCGATGTGTTGAAGATCGATCAATCCTTTGTCAGGGATATCGCCACCGACCCGGACGACGCGAACATCGTCGTTTCGATTATTGCTCTGGCCCACAGTCTTCGGCTTCAGGTGATTGCGGAAGGGGTTGAGTCCGCTGAACAGCTTGCCTTCCTGCACCGTCACGGATGCGACGAGATCCAGGGCAACCACTTCAGCAGACCCGTCACGGCGGCAGCGATGAAGCAGATGCTTCAGGAAGGAAAGCACCTGAATCCTGAGCATCGAAGTGCCCGTCCGTTGCCAAGGCAACCCCTGACTTGACTGCGTGAGGAAAATGCGTGTTTCGACAGGAAGCATCGGTTCCGTTCGGTGATACGCGAGCAGCGTGTTGCAGGATAATGCCCGCCGCGCGGTGTCGTCGAGGCCCTCACAATATGCTGGTATGACATCTTTACCGTATGACGCCGGGCGGTGCTGCTGCAAATCCTGACGCGGACCAGCCGCCGCCGAGCGCCCGGTACAGAGCAACCATGTTGTTGGCCTGGCTCTGGCGCAGTGCGATCTCGTCAAGCTCGGTCTGGTACAGGTTGCGCTGCGCGTCCAGGACTTCCAGGTAGGCGGCATAGCCGGATTCGTAGCGGTCACGGGCAAACCCGAGCGTACGAGCCAGGATGTCGCGCCGCTGGCGGACATGTACCATCTGTTCCTCCAGCCGGCTGACAGCGGTGAGCGCGTTCTCGACTTCGCCGAATGCCGCCAGTACCGTACGGCGGTAGGCAAACGCAGCACGGTCACGCCGTGCCGTGGCCGCGTCCACCTGGGCCGTGATGCGCCCGGCCGAGAAGATCGGTGCCAGCACGCTGCCGCCGATGCTCCATAGTGAAACCGGATCGTAATCCAGTCCGTTAACAAACAGGCTGCCGAGGCTGGCTTTGAGTGCCACCTGCGGCAGGAACTCCGCTCGGCGCGATGCGAGGCTGGCGTTGCTCGCCGCCAGGAGTAACTCGGCCTGCACGATATCGGGCCGTCGCCCCAGCAGTTCCGATGGTAGCGCCACTGCGAATGGTGGCGTCCGAAACTGCTGCAGGCGGCCCGTGCGCGTCACGGCACCGGGCATCTCCCCGACCAGCAGCCGCAAGCCGTTTTCCTGGCGCCGCAGCGCGAGTTCGAGTTGCGGGATGGCTCCCAGCACGGCCTGGTATTCGGCCTGCGCCTGCGTCAGTTGCAGCTGGGAGGTATAACCCAGCCGGGCCTGGTCTTTGGCAAGCCGTAGCGCCTCTTCGCGCGACTTGACGGTGTCGCGCGTGATGGCCAGTTGCGCGTCCAGCGCCAGCAGGCCCACATAGGCCTGCACGGTGGCCGCCGCGACGCCCAGCATGGCGCCGTCGCGCTCAACTTGACTTGCCTGATACTGCAAGGTGCTTACGCGCTCCTGCTGGCGCAGGCGGCCCCACAAATCGACTTCCCAGCTTGCCTGCAGTTCGGGCTGTACCGCGCGCGTCGTTGTAGGCCCGGTGGCACCCAACGCGTGTCCCGCCTGCGCACCAAGCACTGCGTTGATGGCTGGTTGGCGCGCCGCGTGCGCTGCCTGCAAGAGCGCGCGCGCTTCATCTACCCGCGTCGTCGCCTCCAGGATATCGGTGTTGCGGCTCAAGGCTGCCCCCACCAGGGTGTTCAGGGCTGGGTCGCCGAAGCCATGCCACCACTGCGCATCGATTGTCTGCTCCCCGGTGATGCCGTCGCGCCAGCCGGACGGCGCGGTAACCTGCGACAACAGGGGCTCCGGACGCTGGGCCGGCGAGCAGGCTGCCAGCGTGCCGGCCACCAGTGCTGCTACTGCCATACGTTGGAACGGACCAGTGCTGTGGAGACGGGTCTTCATTGCGCGCTCCCGCGGCCGGTCGCAGTGTCGACCTTGACCACCACGGACATGCCGGGCCGCAGGCGCTCGGCCAGCCCCTGCCCGGGGTCGATTGCGATCCGCATTGGCAAACGCTGCACAACCTTGGTGAAATTGCCGCTCGCATTGTCGGGACGCAGCACGCTGAATTCCGAACCGGTGGCTGGCGCGACCTGTTCGATGCGGCCAGTCAGCGGCGCACCTTCGAAGGCGTCGACCGCGAAGGTGGCCTTCTGGCCAATGCGCATATTCCAGGTCTGGTTTTCCTTGAAATTGGCAACGATCCACAAGTTGTCTGGCACCAGGAACAACAGCTGCGAACCGGCCGTTACGTATTGCCCAAGGCGCACCGATGCTTCGCTGACCTGACCATCGCGCGGCGCCTTGATGACCGTGTTATCAAGGTCGATCTGCGCCAGGGCCAGCTGGGCCTGCGCCGTCTTTACTTGCGCTTCCAGGGCGCTACGCGATACCTGGGTCGCCTTGACGGCCTGGCTCGCGATGTCGATCTGGGCTTGCGCCTTCAGCACGTTGGCGGTGGCCAGGCGCGCGGTCGTGCGCACTTTGTCGCGCTCGTTGAGCGACACCGAGCCGCGGCTCGCGAGTTCCTCCACCCGCGCCAGTTCGGCCTTGGCGCGGGCCTCCTCAGCACGCACAGCCACGAGGTCGGCGCGCGCCGCGGCGAGCGAGGCGGCGTTCTGGGCTTGCGTCTGGGCCGCGTTGTCCAGTTGCGCGGATGCCGTTTCGCGCTGCGCCACCGCCTGTTCAACCCGTTGCCGGTAAATGCGCGCATCGATCCGGGCCAGTACCTGCCCTGCTTTGACACGCTCGAAATCCTTGACCAACACTTCCGCTACATAGCCGTTCACTTGCGGCGCCAGCACCGTGATTGCGCCGCGTACATAGGCGTTATCAGTTTCCACCACCGAGGTCTTGAAGGGTCCAAGCTTCCATGCAAACAAAATCAGGAAGATTGCTACCAACGCGACCCCGGCCATGAGGATGACCGTCGACCGTTTGGGTTTAATGTACTTCGGTGGTGCTTCAGAAGATTTCGGTGCGCTGTTGCTCGAATCGTCCGGGGCTGGCGGATTGAGGTTTTCCTGGGGCAGGTCTGCGCGGGATGGGTTGGTAGAGCTGTTCATGGAATTAAAGTGCGGCGCCGGAAGGTGCCTGAGTTGAAGGAGTGGAAGCTTTCTTAGCAAGCGAGGCGGCACGGATGGCGAGTGCCAGGCTCCAGATCAGGAAGAGCAAAGCCGCAGCGCTGCAGAGCGCGAAGACATCATTGAATGCGCGTACATTGGCCTCGCGCCGGCTGAGCTGCGCCATCTGGGCCAGGCCGGTAGCAGATCGCAGCACCGGATCGGTGAGGGTCGATTGGTAGATCTGTTGCTGCTGGCGCAGGCGCGCTCCTACGACCGCATCGGCCGGGTTGATGTGCGCAACCATGTCGGTCGAATAGGTATGTTCGCGGTGTAGCTGGTAGGTACTCAGCAAGGCGCTGCCCATGAAGCCGCCCATGCTCTGCGTGACCGCCAGCATGACGCTGAACGTGACAAGGTGGTCCGCCCCATATTTCAGCGCCTGCATCGCGCCGATCATGATGAGCGGCCCCATGAACATTCCCGCGCCGGCGGCCGCCATGAACTGACTGACCATGAAATCTTGCGGACGGTCGAGACTGGTGCGGCCGTAGTCGAGGCCAGCAGCAAGACCGAGCAGCACGATCGACAGCAACAGCTGCGGAATCAGTGTTTTTGGTCCGAACGCGAGCGCACTGGCGGCAATGCCGCAGAGTATGCCGGCCAGGATGATGGCGAATAAGGGCTGCATCTGGTCCGGCCCCATCCCAAGGCTGCGCAGCATGCCGACCACGCCGTAAGACTGTTCGGCGGTAAGGAAACGAATGATCAGGGCGCCAATCAGGAAGCGCAAGGTCGGCGCCATCATCAGCCAGCGAGTCTGCACTAGCGGGTTTGAGCGGTGGTGTTCGATGAAGAGGGCCACGCTCAGCAGCACGACGGCCGCCACGAGCAAATACCCCAGCCAACGCGTGTCAAACCACCAGTGCATGTAACCCTGTGCAAGCACAGCGACGATCATTGCTACTGCCGGCGCCATCAGCGCGAAGGTCAGGAAATCGAGTTTTTCGAACACCTTCACGTGCTCGCCAGGGGGAAGCTTGAGTACGACGACCGCGGCAAGCGAAAGCAATGCGAGGCCTGCTTCGAACAGGTAAAGATTGTGCCAACGGCCGAGTTCGAGCAGCGACGGCGATATCAGCCAGGCCAGCGGCGTAGCGAGTTGGGCAATGCCGACTCCTAACACCAGCATTTTTCCGGTGTACTGCTTGGGCGCCGCCTGGAGCATGTACAAGATGGCCAGCGTGCTGGTGGCCGCACCGGCCAGGCCGCTGGCCGCCCGCACGAGCACAGCCATTTCAAAGCCCCCTACCACCAGGTGCAGCAAGGTCAGCAGCGTATACAGGGAAAGACCGATCTCGGCGAATGCTCGCATCCCGAATTGCTGACGGAATTTGTAAACCAACAAGTTCGCGGTGACGTTAGCCATGATGTAAGCCGCCGGCAACCAGGCGCCTTCGGCCGGGGTCAGGCCGAGCGAGCCCTGGATGGCTGGGAGGTTGACCGATACTAAGGCATTGCCGAGTCCACCCGTGATACCAACAAGCACAGCAATAAAGGCATAGGCCAAGCGGGTATGAGGCAGATGCCACGGCATCGACGCCGAGCCAGGAAACGAGGGTTTTTCGTGCTCATCCCAGTTCGGATTCGGTTTCAGGTACTGCGGCGTTGCCATTCGTTGCTCCTGTGACTGCGGCGGTCATCGCGCACAGCGTTCATGCCAGCCTTGGGGGTATCGCGACCACCTGCTAGCCCATCCTTTAATGATAGCTCTATCGTTAGAGCTTCACACTGTAACACACTAACGATAGGTCTAACGTTATAATCCGGTGAGGCCGCGGAGCTTGTTGGAAACAAGCCGGCGCTCAACTATGTCTCTTTACAATTTGGAACCACACGATGTCAGACCCTGCCGAGACTTCGCCGACCCGAAAGCGGGTGCGGCTCGCGCCTGCTGCGCGCAAACGCCTCATACTTGATGCGGCGCTTGCCGAGTTTGCCGCGAACGGCTTCGGAGCAACAAGCACCGAAAAGATTGCCCAACGCGCTGGCCTGTCCCAGGCGGGACTGTATGCACACTTCGACAGCAAGGATGCAATCCTCGCCGCCTTACTGGAGGAAACGCTGGTGCCGAAATGGGATCTGCTGATGCGCGAAGACGAACGCGTGCTTGGCACGGCGATCGACGCGTGGATCGATCTCAGCTACACGCGGATCGCAGATCCGGTGTTTCAGTCTGTATTCCGCATATTGATTGCCGAAAGTAATCGCATTCGCCATCTTGTAGGCGACTGGCGCCGTGATGTACTCGCTCCACAGCGTGCCGAGCAGCAGCGGATTGCGGATGCGTTGATTTCCAAGGGTAACGTGCAGCGTTGCACCCTGACGGAACACAATGAGCTGACCTTGTCGCCTTTGGTTCATGCTTTGATGGTTCACTTGTTGAATGGGACCGGGAACGGTCCGAATGCTGAGGTTATCGCGATTCGGGAAGCCCATCGGAAGCTACTGAAAGAGCAGCTGGCCGTCGATCGGGGCGCCCCGTCCTAGCATCTGCGCAGAGCGCACTGATCGTGTTTCTCCATCGAGTTGATGGCCCCATGTACTCAAGATTGCAGTAACCAAAAAAAGCACCCGAGGGACGGGGAACACGGTCAGGAGAACCAAAGCAGACGCGCTTGTTACGCGCAATACTATTTTAGATACTGCAGAGAAATTGTTTGTAAAGCAAGGCGTGTCACGGACGACCTTGCAACATGTCGCAAGCGCTGCGGGCGTAACCCGGGGTGCGATTTATTGGCATTTCGACGATAAAAGCGCGCTGTTCAATGCCATGCTTGAGCGGGCCACTTTACCTTTCGAGTGCGCGCGCGGACGACTGTCGGAGTCAGATGGGCTTGACCCTATATCCTGCCTCTTCCTCGTCATTCTCGAGGTATTTCGTATTATCGAGCACAATCCCCGGACCCGGCGGGTATTCGCGGTTGTCACCGTGAAAGTTGAATTTGTTGACGAACTCGGCGCTGTGCGCGCTCGACTGCGTAAAGCTCAAGAAGACTGGTTGGCTCAGGTAGAAACGCTGTTGAAACTCGCGGTCGAGTGCGGGCAAATTCGTAATGGCATTCAGCCGGGCATACTTGCGCTAAACCTCTGGTCCACGATGGACGGGCTAATGCGCACCTGGATGTTCAACCCGACATCTTTCTCGCTCATGGACACGGGGACTATGATTATCATGGATGTTCTCAATCGCCTGCGAATCGAATAACAAAAGATCTGTTAGCCCAACTAGCTGAGCTCTTAAAGACAGCATTGTTTTCTTGCTTTGATCACCGCTTTCGCAGCACTTCGCGCTAGCGGAAGTAGCCGCGTTCACCTAGAGCATTGCCTGATCAGCGCATCCCCAACGCGTTTTCCACCGAGTCGCTAAAATGTTTATTCACCCAACAAAAGAACTAGATGGCCTCCATCCAGGACATTCCATTGGAACGCATCGATAGCAGCGACGACACCCTCGCCGCCCATAAGGGCAGGTGCTGCTCGTCGTCAACGTCGCCTCCAAATGCGGCCTGACGCCACATTACACCGGCCTCGAAGCTCTGTACCAAGGCAAGCGCGCGCAGGGCCTGGAAGGCCACACCGGCAACGCGAATGGCGCGGGTAAGCTATCGGTCTCGCGAAGAGCTTCATCGGAATGAATAGTTAGCGCTAGGCATGGCTAGAAGAGGCCGTTCACGACGATTCCCTGTTGCAATGCTCGGGATACCGCTCCCGATAACTGATGAGCACCTAAAAGTCGGGTTAGCGGTCGAAGGTAGCTCAAATTTGATCGATATATCGAAAGTTATGCGGGCGCTTCCGTCTAAACTACATTAGCAGTAGTCCAAGGCCGTCTCGTCGTTTTCACCGAAACGCCTGGTCTGCAGAACTGGTCTGATAACGCAAACCTGCAGTGAAAAACTAACTTGTCGAAAGGGTGACCAAGCGATGAAGGCCAACGAAGGATCTACCCGGCGTACGGCAGGCACACCCAATGGGGCTGCAGCTGGCGTGGCTGCACCTTCCCCGCCCGCACATAGCGGCGGCCCCTTGATGGTCGACATCGAGCTCATCGACGAGGACCCGGCACAACCCCGCAGCCAGAACAACCCAGGATTTCGACCGGATAGC
>NZ_JBHSMU010000020.1:0-874 GCF_042655085.1 Massilia niabensis
TCAGTGAGCTATTACGCTTTCTTTAAATGATGGCTGCTTCTAAGCCAACATCCTGACTGTTTTAGCCTTCCCACTTCGTTTTCCACTTAGCCAATCTTTGGGACCTTAGCTGGCGGTCTGGGTTGTTTCCCTCTTGACGCCGGACGTTAGCACCCGACGTCTGTCTCCCAAGCTCGCACTCATCGGTATTCGGAGTTTGCAATGGTTTGGTAACTCGCAATGAGCCCCTAGCCATAACAGTGCTCTACCCCCGATGGTGATACTTGAGGCACTACCTAAATAGTTTTCGGAGAGAACCAGCTATTTCCAAGTTTGTTTAGCCTTTCACCCCTACCCACAGCTCATCCCCTAATTTTTCAACATTAGTGGGTTCGGACCTCCAGGGCGTGTTACCGCACCTTCATCCTGGCCATGGGTAGATCACTTGGTTTCGGGTCTACACCCAGCGACTGTCGCCCTGTTCGGACTCGATTTCTCTACGGCTCCCCTATTCGGTTAACCTCGCCACTGAATGTAAGTCGCTGACCCATTATACAAAAGGTACGCCGTCACGGAACAAGTCCGCTCCGACTGTTTGTATGCACACGGTTTCAGGATCTATTTCACTCCCCTCCCGGGGTTCTTTTCGCCTTTCCCTCACGGTACTGGTTCACTATCGGTCGATTACGAGTATTTAGCCTTGGAGGATGGTCCCCCCATGTTCAGACAGGATTTCTCGTGTCCCGCCCTACTTGTCGTACGCTTAGTACCACCGGTCTGATTTCGTGTACGGGGCTATCACCCGCTATGGCCAACATTTCCAGGTTGTTCCACTATCAGTCCGACTATCACGTACAGGCTCATCCCATTTCGCTCGCCACTACTTTGGGAATCT
>NZ_JBHSMU010000021.1:0-540 GCF_042655085.1 Massilia niabensis
CACGAGCTGACGACAGCCATGCAGCACCTGTGTTCAGGTTCCCTTTCGGGCACATCCTGATCTCTCAAGACTTCCTGACATGTCAAGGGTAGGTAAGGTTTTTCGCGTTGCATCGAATTAATCCACATCATCCACCGCTTGTGCGGGTCCCCGTCAATTCCTTTGAGTTTTAATCTTGCGACCGTACTCCCCAGGCGGTCTACTTCACGCGTTAGCTGCGTTACCAAGTTAATTAAAACCCGACAACTAGTAGACATCGTTTAGGGCGTGGACTACCAGGGTATCTAATCCTGTTTGCTCCCCACGCTTTCGTGCATGAGCGTCAATCTTGACCCAGGGGGCTGCCTTCGCCATCGGTGTTCCTCCACATCTCTACGCATTTCACTGCTACACGTGGAATTCTACCCCCCTCTGCCAGATTCAAGCCTTGCAGTCTCCATCGCAATTCCCAGGTTGAGCCCGGGGCTTTCACGACAGACTTACAAAACCGCCTGCGCACGCTTTACGCCCAGTAATTCCGATTAACGCTTGCACCCTACG
>NZ_JBHSMU010000022.1:0-807 GCF_042655085.1 Massilia niabensis
CCAGGGCCGAAGTACGGTGCTAGTATGGTTACGGCGCTACGGGCAGCAGGACTGGAGTCCGTTGGCTTTGCAACTCGTACGGGCCCAACCGGACATGACGCAGCCTCTCACCCCTGAGCAACGGATCAAAGAGCTGGAAGCCGAACTGGATAAATCCCGGCAGCAGTCGCTCGTCTACAAGACCATGCTCGACGTCCTGGCCAAGGAACATGGGGTAACGGTCGTAAAAAAGCCTTCGCCCGAACAACGCAAATCCTCGCGCAAGAGGAAGGCCTGAGCGTCAGCCGGGTCTGTCAGTTGTTCGGGATTAGCCGGCAGGCGCACTACAAGCGCCTGCATGCGGAAATCGGACGGGCGGCACGCTACCGTGTTGCCGAGACAATGGTGCAACAGGTACGGCTGCGTCAGCCCAAGGTGGGTACGCGCAAGCTCTACTTTTTGCTCAAAGCCCAGTTTGCCAATGCCGGGTTGAAGCTCGGACGCGACGGGTTGTTCGATGCACTGCGGCGCGCCAGGATGCTGGTGCACCCGAAGCGCTGCTACCGGAAGACGACGAACTCGAAGCACTGGATGCACAAACATCCGAACCTGGTGAAGGCGCAACCCAAGCCAGCGATGGCTGAACAGCTGTGGGTGGCCGACATCACTTATATCGAAACACGGGAAACGACCGGCTATCTCAGCCTGATAACCGATGCGTACTCGCGCCGAATCATGGGCTACCACTTGCACCCCAACCTTCATACGGACGGGGTGCTAAAAGCATGGAACATGGCACTGCGCTGCCGAAGCACCGAGCGTCAGCTG
>NZ_JBHSMU010000023.1:0-1145 GCF_042655085.1 Massilia niabensis
AGCCAATAGCGGAGGCCATGCCATGCAAGCCGGACGAGGCGTCACACGGACCAGAACCAATGTCGGGCTTTTCCTTCAAAGCGGCACCGAACCGAGAGGAGTTAATATAATGGCAAAGGCACATTTCATCCTGCAGGGCAGGGGCGGTGTCGGCAAGACGCTGGTGGCAGTGATGCTGGCGCAAGCGCTCGCCAGCATGGGGCGCGCGCCAACCAGCATCGACACCGACCCGGTCAACGCCACCTTCTCGGGCTACGCCGCGCTTGACGTGCAACGCCTCGAGATCATGGAGGATGACGAGATCAATCCGCGCAGTTTCGACCGCCTGGTCGAAATGATCGACGCGGCCAAGGGCGATGTCGTTGTCGACAACGGCGCCAGTTCCTTCGTCCCACTGTCGCACTTCCTGATCAGTAACAGGGTGCCTTCGCTGCTCACGGAAATGGGCCATCAGCTGGTGGTGCATGTCGTCATTGCAGGGGCGCAGTCGCTGCTCGATACGATCCATGGCTTTGCCCAGCTGGCGAAACAGTTCCCGCTGGATGCAGCCTTCGTCGTCTGGCTCAACCCCTATTACGGCCCGATCGAACACGAAGGCAAGAGCTTCGAGCAGATGAAGGCCTACGTCGCCAACAAGGATCGGGTGTCCGCCATCGTCAGGCTTCCTGCTCTGAAGAAGGAGACCTACGGCCGCGACCTGGCGGACATCCTGCAGGCCAGGCTAACGTTCGACGAGGCGCTGGCAAGCGGCGCGCTGACGATCATGACCCGGCAGCGCCTCAAAATCATCCGTGACCAGGTGTTCGGACAGATCGCCAGCGCGGCCGTGATCTAAGGGAGAGGACATGAGCGACCGGCAAGATGATCAAGTCGAGGCGCTGATCCGTGAGATCGCCCAAAAGCATGGCATCGTCGTCGGACGAGACGATCCGATCTTGATGCTTCACACGATTAATAACCGGCTGATGGCGGACAGCGCGAAATCACAGCAGGTCCAGCTCGAAAAGTTAAGGGAAGAGCTGGAAGCGCTCGCCCAGCGCTGGAGTCTGGACGCCAAGGAAAAGTCCGAACGCATCCTTAACGCATCGCTTACAGCGGGTAAACAGGCGATGGGCCAGTTGATGGAGGAGGGGGCCAATGCAACC
>NZ_JBHSMU010000024.1:0-564 GCF_042655085.1 Massilia niabensis
CATTACTGCACTTCCACACCCAGCCTATCAACGTCCTGGTCTCGAACGACCCTTCAAGGAGCTCAAGGCTCCGGGAAATCTCATCTCAAGGCAAGTTTCCCGCTTAGATGCTTTCAGCGGTTATCTCTTCCGAACTTAGCTACCCGGCAATGCCACTGGCGTGACAACCGGTACACCAGAGGTTCGTCCACTCCGGTCCTCTCGTACTAGGAGCAGCCCCCTTCAAATTTCCAACGCCCACGGCAGATAGGGACCAAACTGTCTCACGACGTTTTAAACCCAGCTCACGTACCACTTTAAATGGCGAACAGCCATACCCTTGGGACCGGCTACAGCCCCAGGATGTGATGAGCCGACATCGAGGTGCCAAACTCCCCCGTCGATATGAACTCTTGGGAGGAATCAGCCTGTTATCCCCAGAGTACCTTTTATCCGTTGAGCGATGGCCCTTCCATACAGAACCACCGGATCACTATGTCCTACTTTCGTACCTGCTCGACTTGTCGGTCTCGCAGTTAAGCACGCTTATGCCATTGCACTATTAGCACGATGTCCGACCGTACC